>JAGXIF010000021.1 GCA_024635755.1 Halothiobacillus sp. | reverse complement strand
CCAGCGCCCAGCCACCCAGAGGTAGGTGATGTCGCCACACCAGACCTGGTCGGGGCGTTCGACCGCGAACTCGCGATTCAGTCGGTTCGGCACTTCGGGCTTCTCCTGCCGAGCGTGCTTGTACGGAGCGCGGCGTGGTTGTCGGCTGACGAGGTTGGCCTCCTGCATCAGCCGCCGGGCCTTGAACCGTCCAACGGACACGCCATTGGCGGCGAATCGCGCTCGCAGTGTCCGGCTGCCGGCTGATCCCCGGCTCTCGTTGAAGTACCGGGTCGCCTGGGCTCGAAGCACGAGCCGGTCGGCGTCCACGTCGCGTTGTTTCTGTTCGCGGTAGTGGTAATAACTCGACCGGGCGACGCCCAGTGTCTGGCAGGCGAACGCCACGTTGACAGGCTCTCTCAGTCGGTCGATCACCGCGAATGTCGCGTCTCGTCCTCGACGAAGAGAGCCGTCGCTTTTTTTAAGATCGCTTTCTCCTGCTCGAGGCGCTTGACCTTGGCTTCCAGCTCGGCGATCCGCCGATGCTCGTTGGTCAACGGGGCATGCCCCGACGGGACCTCGCCACCCCGCTCGGCTCGGGCCTGCTTAACCCAGCGGCGCAGCGCCGTATCGCCCACGTTGAGCGAGGCGCACGCCTCGGGCACGGTATAGCCTTGGTCCAGCACCAAGCTCGCAGCCTCGAGCTTGAACTCTTCGGAAAAATGACGTCGTCCCATCTCGGCACACCTCGTGGTTGTGGTGGCAAATTACCACCTATCGCGGTGTCCAAGATCAGTGAACCACTTCAGGTTCCGAGGGTGACAGACTGAGTGATTTAACCACGATGTGTGCCATTTGCCATGCCGGCGGTTCGATAATCGGAGACAACAGGCAGGGGGAACGGTTTGGCAAGTTGGGAACGGGTGATGCAGCAGGCCGCCGGGGCATTCGGCGAGCAACGCCACGACGAAGCCGCGGCATTGTATGCAAGGGCGACGCGGCTGCGGCCGGGGCGAGTAGAGGCCTGGTGCAACCTGGGGGCCGTGTTGTTGGCCGCGGGGCGGCCGGCCGATGCCGAGCGCGCCTGGCGGCAAGCTGTCCAGCGGCGACCGGATCTTGCGATGGTCTGGTTGGGGCTGGGGCGAGCACTCGGACACCAGCATCGGGCCGAGGAGGCCGAGGAGGCATTCCGGAACGCGCTGCAGCGCGAGCACAGCGCCGAGATTCTCAATGACCTCGGCTCCGCCCTGCGCGACCAACAGCGGATAAGCGAGGCCACGGCCTGTTACCGGGAGGCTTGTCAGATCGACCCCGATGCCACCCTGCCGGCGACCAACCTGGCCACTTCCTTGTTGATCGATCTGCAGTTCGGCGAGGCCCGTGAGCGTATCGATGCGTTGCTGAAACGATCGCTGCCGCCGGCCCAGCGCGAGGAACTCGAGGCCAGTCACGGGGCGCTCGAGGAGTACGCCCGCTGGGAGGCGCCCCTGGCGCGTGCAATGGCTGGGGGGGCGCTGGAGTCGCTGGTGGAGGTGGCAGAGGGGCGGCCCGCCGGCTTGCTCGATCGTGTGCCAATCGAGCGCTTGCAACGCTGTGCCCGATCGCTACGTGACCACGCCGAGGATGTGGGTGAGCCGATTCGGCCGCAGGTGGGTGATCAGCGCCTCGGCGGATTCGAGCGGAATCGGCTCGAGGCTCTGATGATGATCCCGATAGCCGAAGATGGACCAAGTTGTCGAAACGCCATGGCCACCATGGATGTCGCCGACAGTGAAGAATGGGAGGAAACCCGCGGCATGCATGCCGCTGTCCGCGCCGCGGTCCGTCACGGCGGGCTGGTAGGCTCGGCGAGTCGGGATGAAGCGCTTCTACGGATTTGTCATGCCCTTGCTTGCGCGGCGTTCCCGGCCATGCTTCCCGGCCAGTTCAAGCTTGCCCGCAACAAGTCGGGTGACCCCCGTTTCCCCAAGGCGCGCCCCGAGCGGGTGGCCGAGTCCATGCGTCACCTTTTCGAACGCCTGCTGCCCGCCGTGCCGGCCGGCATGGCGAGAGGGGCGTTGCTGTTCATGGGGATCAGCGACATCCACCCCTTTGCCGACGGCAATGGACGGGTTGCCCTGGCCCTGCTCAATCGGGAGATGGAACGGGCGGGGGAGGAAATGGTGCTGCTCGATGGATCGCTCGGCGTTCGGGGGAGATTGGGTCAGGCTCTTCAATCCGTTCGGGTCTCGGGAGGCGACATGCGGCCCCTGGTCGAAGTCTTGCGGGAGGGTCAGCGTTGCGCGGCCAGGCTTCAGGTTGATGTTTCATCAGAAAGCAAGGCTACCGGTTAGCGTATGGTACATTGAACTGTTACCGACGGCCCTCGGGGTCAGCTCGGGTCAACGGCAAAAAAGAGTGTGTCTGGCGGGAATCATGACGACCCAAAAAATCGGAGAGATCCTGGTTGCAAAAAGGCGGCTCGGTGCGCGAGATCTGGAGCGCGCACTGGTCGCTCAGCAGGAAATCGGTGATCTCCTGGGACAGGTGCTTGTCCGGCTGGGCCTGGTATCGGAGACGGATCTCATCCAGGCGCTCGCGGAACAGCTCGATCTACCGGTTATGGCCGCCGCGGACGTGCCAGAGATGCCGGTAATGGTGGCAGGAGTCTCGACCGACTTCCTTCGGGAGCACGGCATCCTGCCGCTGCGTATCGAAGACGACGTCCTCCACGTCGCGATGAAGTCGCCGCAGGATGCCTTCTGTCGTCGCGGGCTCGTCCTTGCCTCAGGGCTGGAACTGGCGATTTCCATCGGCACCGAAAGCGAAATCGACAACCGGCTTCAGCACCTCTATGCCGAATCGGAAGAAGACGAGTCGTTGGACGACTCGTTGCCGATGGGCGAAGTCGACGACGAATTCGTCGAACACCTCAGGGAACTGGCCACCGAAGCGCCGGTCATCAGCCTGGTCAACCAGGTGCTGGGTCGCGCTGCGGACCTCGGGGCATCGGACATCCACGTCGAGCCGGGCGAGGCCGGCGTGCAGATTCGCTACCGGGTCGACGGCGTGCTGCAAAGCGGCACGTCGCCGCCACCGGAACTGGCCCCTGCCATCGCCTCGCGGATCAAGCTGCTCGCCCACATGAACATTGCCGAGCGCCGCTTGCCGCAGGACGGCCGGATCATGATCCGCGCGAAGGGCCGCGAGTTGGACTTGCGCGTGTCCACCGTGCCCACCGTGCACGGGGAAAGCGTGGTCATCCGTCTGCTGGACAGGGAAAGTGTGCGCCTCTCCCTGGAAGACATGGGCTTTTCCCCGGACAACCTCGCTCGGGTCAAGGATCTGCTCTCCCGCCCGCACGGGATCTTTCTCGTCACCGGGCCGACCGGCTCGGGCAAGACCACGACGCTGTATGCGGCGCTCTCCCGGCTCAACGAGGACTCCACCAAGATTCTCACCGTCGAGGATCCGGTCGAATACCAGATCGGTGGGATCAACCAGATCCAGGTGCATGCCCAGATCGGCCTGACCTTCGCGCGGGCGCTCCGCTCCATCCTGCGTCAGGATCCGGACATCATCATGATCGGCGAGATGCGTGACACCGAAACCGCCCAGATCGCGGTGCAGTCCTCGCTGACCGGTCACCTGGTGCTTTCCACCCTGCACACCAACACCGCGGCGAGTGCGGTCGTGCGCCTCAAGGACATGGGCGTCGAGCCCTACCTGATCACCTCCACGGTCAGCGGGGTTATGGGCCAGCGACTGGTCCGCCGCCTGTGCCCGTCGTGCAAGCGCGCGGTGGACTTGCCTGGCAGCGTCCGGGAAAGCGCCGGACTTGATCGCATCGCCCCGGACGGTGGCACATACTTCGAGCCGGTCGGCTGCGAGGCCTGTTCCCACACGGGGTATCGGGGGCGTCTGGCCATCCACGAATTGCTGGTGATGGACAACGACCTGCGGAAGCACGTACTCGACGGCATGGATGCCTCCGGCCTGCACGAAGCGGCCCGCGCCGGCGGCATGCGCACAGTCTACGAGGACGGTCTGCGCCTGGTGGCCAAGGGGGCGACCACGCTCGACGAGGTGCTCCGCGTGAGCCAGGAGTAGGCCGGTGGCAAGATTCCGATATCGAGCAGCCGACTCGGCAGGGCGGATCGTGAGCGGCGCGACCGACCAGCCGGACTTCGAGTCAGCACGGCGGCACCTGTTGCGCCAGGGGCTCCACCCCATCGACATCGTGGCCGGCGGGGGAAACGCCGCGGCGAAGAGGTCCGCCGCCTCGTCGAAGCCAGCGCGTCGACGGTTATCGTTCGGCGGCAAGAAGCGGGCCGGGGCGGGGGACGTGCTGTTCTTCACGCGGAACCTTGCGTTACTGCTCCGCTCTGGTCTGCCGCTGGCCAAGGCCATGGACGTCATGAAGGGCATGATCGCCAACCCCGAGATGAGCCGGGTCCGAGAACAGGTTTTCGAACGGGTGCGGGCCGGTTCGCCGCTCAGCGGTGCGCTTGCCGAGCACCGTGAACTTTTCGGCGACCTGTATGTCAACATGGTGCGGGCCGGCGAGCATGGCGGCACCCTCGACGAGGTGCTTGGCGAGCTGGCCGAATTGCTCGAACGAAGCAAGGCGTTGCGCTCGAGCGTGATCTCGGCACTGATCTATCCTGCTATCCTGCTGGCGATCTCGGTCATTTCCGTTTTCCTGCTGCTCGGTTACGTGGTGCCGCAGTTCGAGTCCCTGTTCGCGGACATGGGCGACGCCCTGCCCACGCCCACCCAGGTGGTCATCGCGATGGGTGACGCCGTAGCCGAATACGGCTGGCTCGGGGTGATTCTGCTGGTTGGAAGTGTCGCCCTCTGGCGACGTGTGCGGACCGTGCCGAAGGTCAAGGCATGGCGGGATCGGCAGGTGCTTGCCTTGCCCATCTTCGGCGAGTTGGTCTCCAAGTACGAGAACGCCGTGTTCTCGCGCACGCTGGGTACGTTGCTCAAGAGTGGCGTGCCCATCGTGCGGGCCATCCCCATTTCGGTCGACACCATCGGCAATCGTCAGATCAGTCGCTCCATGGCCGACGTGCATGCCCGCGTCAAGCAGGGTGAGCCGTTGAGCGCCACCCTGGCCGAGTCTGGCATGTTCTCCGACATGGCCATTCAGATGCTGAAGGTCGGGGAGGAAACCGGCCGCAGCGACGAAATGCTGCTCGACATTGCCGAGATCAGCGACAGCGACGTGCAACTGGTGATCAAGCGGGGTCTGACACTGGTTGAGCCGATTCTCATTCTCGGGCTGGGCACGGTGATCGGTGCGATCATCACCGCCATTCTTCTCGGCATCATATCCGTCAACAATCTGGCAATTTAGAGATTACCCATGCAATCGAATCCCTCTCACCGACTTTCGCGGCAGGCCGGCATGACGCTGGTCGAGCTCCTCGTCGTGCTCGTCATTCTCGGTCTGATCGCTGGTCTGGTCGGCCCGCGCGTGCTCGACCAACTCGGCGGCGCGAAGAGCAAGACCGCCGCCGTGCAGATCAATGACCTTGAGCAGGGCATGGAGCTCTTCAAGCTGGACGTCGGACGCTTCCCCAACGAGCAGGAAGGCCTCGCGGCGCTGGTGGAAAAGCCCGCCTCCGCCTCCGGTTGGAATGGCCCGTATCTCAAGGAGCGCAAGGTGCCCAAGGATCCTTGGGGGAACGGCTACCTGTACAAGTATCCGGACGAGAACGGCGATCTGCAGATTTATTCCCTCGGGGCCGACGGGGCCGAAGGTGGCGAAGGCGAGAACGCCGACGTCATGCTCCGGGATCAGTGACCTGGCCGCGTGACGTCGTGGCGCCCGACAGGACCGATGAACAGACGAGTTGGCCCAGCTAGCCCGCAAAGGGGCTTCACGCTCCTCGAATTGCTCGTCGTGTTCGCGCTCATCGGCCTGATGCTCGCCATCGTGCCGGTCGCCTACCAGAAGCTGCATGAGAGCGTGACCTACACCGGGCTGGTGCGTGGTTTGATCGAACAGAACGCCGCGGCCAGATTGCAGGCCATGTCGACCGGCACCCCGGCGGCGCTTGAGCTGGATTTCGAGAACCGCCGCTTCGCCGTGCCCCCCGAAACCCGCGGGGGTGACTGGCCGGAGGACTATCGCCTCGAAGCCGTGGTCGCCAGGCAGGAAGTGACCGACTCGCGCACCGCCCGCATCCGCTACTACCCGGATGGCTCCTCCACCGGCGGCTCCATTCGGGTGATGCGCCCCAACGGCGAAGGCGTGCGCCTCCGCATCGACTGGCTTACCGGACGAATCACCCAGGAGCCACTGGCCATCGATGATTGAACAACGCGAGGCAATCAGTCGGGCCCCGGGCCGTTCGCAGCAGGGTTTTACCCTGCTCGAAGTGTTGGTCGCCTTCGTCATCCTCGCGTTCACACTCGCGATCATCTACCAGGCTGCCGGCGGGAGCGTGCGCGGCACCATCAAGGGCGAGCAGCAGACCTACGCGCTCACGCTCGCTGAGTCGGTGCTCAACAACTACCGCACCGTGCCGGAAGGCGGCATGGCGCGCTCGGGAGAGCTGGAAAACGGGTATCGCTGGCAATTCGACGCCACCCTGCGGCCCGTGCCGGAGGAGCAGCGCAATCTCACGGCCGTACCCCTGTACGATGTGCACGTGCAGGTGGACTGGGATGGTGGCGCCGGGGTGACGCTGTTCAGCGTGCTTCCGCAGGGGGCGCCATGATGCGTGTTGGCCGGAAAAGCGCCGGCGGCTTCACGTTGGTCGAGCTGATCCTTTCGCTCGTCCTGTTCTCGTTCATCTCGCTGGCGTTGGTCACCGCGATGAGCACCATCGGCAAAACCTGGGAGCGCACCACTGAGCGTCTCGACGCCAGCTCGGACTTGCGCATCGTCAGTGATTTCCTGCGTCGCATGGTCGGCCAGCCCTTGCAGGTCTTTCCGCGCGATGCGGCGGCTGTCGACGGCAATCCTTATTTCGACGGCGGTGCAGAGAGCCTGGTGTTCATCGGCAACTTCTCCGGCTATCAAGGGCCGGGCGGTATTCACTGGGTGCGGATCAGCCGAGAGTCGCAGGAATTGGTGCTGGACATCCTCCCGTGGGACGAAGACCCCGAGGCCACTCCGCGCTGGCCGCAGGCCGAGCGACTGGTGCTGCTCGACGAGGTGCAGGCGTTCGAGCTGGCCTACCTCTCGCCGGAGGGCGAGCAGGACTGGCGCACTCGTTGGGACGACGCTGAAGCCTACCCGCAGGCCGTCCGGCTGAGCATGAAGGTGGACGACAGACACTGGCCCGAGCAGGTGTTCTGGCTGAGGGGGCGTCGTGCATCACCTTAACGCCTTCCGGGGGTCGCGCGGGCGTTGTCGCCCAGCAGGCGTACATGCCCAAGGTGGTCTTGCGCTGGTCGCGGTGCTTTGGATCACCGCGGCGCTGGCCATTCTGGTCATGTCGCTGAGTGAAACCACCCGCACAGACACGCGCGTGGTGCAGGTTTACAAGGAGCGGGTCATTGCACGGAGCGTGGCCGATGGCGCGGTGCAGGTCGGCGGGCGATGGCTGATGCTCAACGGCGCCGAGGCGCAGCGCCCCGCGACAGTCACGGCGGCCATCGGCGAACACGATGTGGAAATCGATATCACGCCTGTCACTGGCCTGATCGACCTCAACCACGCCAAGCCCGCGCTTCTCGAGCAGGTGTTCGTCGTGGCCGCCGGGCTTCCCGCTCCCCAGGCCGGGCGACTGGCCGAGCGCATTGTCGTCTGGCGGGGCCAGGACGAGATGACCGAGGATGTCGGCTGGCCTCCCGTTGCCCGCCCGCCACGCCGTGGCCCGTTCTACACAGTCGAGGATCTTCGTCAGGTGCCTGGGGTGACGCCGGCGATTTATGATAGGGTTTCTCGTCTTTTGGTCGCTCACTGGAGCGTTTATCGAAGCGTGGTGAGCCCCGTTGCGGCCCGCCGGGACGTGCTGTTGGTGCTGTCGGGCGGTGACCCGGCCGGCGTCGATCGATTGATTGCCGGTCGCGCCGAGGAAGCCGGCGAGCCGGACACCTCGATGCTCAATGGCGAGTTCATCGGCAGGCAGGGCGCCTCGGCCTTTCGTCTTGACGTACGGCTGGCTTTCCCGAGTGGCCGTGAATATCGCCGTACCGCCTGGGTCAACCTATCGCCTCGCAGCCGGGGCGTCACCCCTTGGCACGTCTGGCAGGTCGAACCGTTGAGGAGTGTGGCGCGTGACTGAATCCCGGTCCCAGGAAAATCGGTCTCATGGAAGTCAACCCGAGGAAGGGCAGAATCCCTGGGTGTTTCTCGGGGTGGATCTTTCGCGCCTGCCGCGCCTGTGGCTGGACGGCTGGCGCGAAGCCCTGTCCTCGACCTGGTTCGCCCGGCTGGTTCCGGCCGAGGCGGTGGATGTGCAGCGACCCGACGGTGAGCGCCGACGCTACCGTGGTGGTGAGTGGAGTGAATGTCGAGGGCGGCCGGGGCGCTTCCGGGCGGTGCTTCTTGACGAGAAAGGCGTCCTGACGCGTCGCCTCGAAATGCCGCCCCTCTCCGGTCGGGATCTCGAGCGTGCCGTTGCGTTCCGCATTAGCGGCCTGACCCCGTTCGGTGTCGACGAGACAGCCTGGGGCTTTACGCGGGAGTCTCCGGGTGGCCAGCAGCATGGCGACCAACGCCTCGTCACCGTGGCGCTCGCCAATGCCCGAGATGTGGCGATCCGGCTCAAGGAGGCACCTGGGGATGCCCAGACCACCGAAGTCTGGGCGCCGACGACGGAAGGCCCGCCGGTCGTGCTTCTCGGCTACGGCGAGCAACGTCGTTATCGCCAGCGCCGCGGGAAACTGATTCAGGCAATCCTGCTGGCGGCATTCGTGCTGGCGCTGTCGCTGCTGATCCTCGCCGTCCCCGCGTTCGAGGCGAAGGCTCGCCTTTCCGAGGCGCAGGCATCGATGGCCGTGCTCCAGGAAAAGGCGCGCGAGGTGCAGGCTGCCCGTGAGCGGTTCGTGTTGCAGGCCAAACAGGCCGAGCGAGTCGCTCAACACCTGGAAGGCGCCTCCGAGCCCCTGAGGTTGGTCGACCGTCTTTCTGCCCTGCTGCCGCGCACCACTTATGTCGAGCAGCTCACCGTCGCCGGGCAGCACGCTCGCGTGACTGGGCAGTCCGACAATGCCTCGGCCTTGCTGGGGCGGTTGGGTGATGAGCCTGGCTTCGAGAATGTGCGCGCCCCCACCGCGATCACCCGCAGTCGTGCCACTGGAAAGGATCGCTTTGTGATCGAGTTCGACTTCCACCCAGAGGGAGGGTCCTGATGCGCGCCTCGTGGTTGCCCTGGTTCAGCGTCGGCACCAGCATCATCCTGCTGTTAGGCCTCTGGCTGGTGGGCGGGTTGATGTTCTCGCAGGTGGAGAGTGCCGCTGAAGAGTCACTCTCCGATCTCGAGCCCCGTCATGCCCGGCTTGCCGGCTTGCTGGATGAACAGGGCCGCATCCTCGCCGACCTGGAAGAACAGAGCCGTGCCGTAAAGGATATGGTCTACCCGCAGGGAAGGGATCCGAACCGGATCGGCGCCGACCTGCAACAGGGGATTCGCGGCCGGGTGGGTGACGCCGGGGCCGAGGTTCGCGGTAGCAGCGTCTCGGTGGCCCAGCCCGAGGACGGTGAGCCTTTCGGCCGGATTACGGTCAGCCTGACGATGAGTGGCACCCTTGATGCGGTGCGGGCGGCTTTCTTCGCCATCGCGGAAATGCGCCCGGTCGTTTACCCGGTCGATGCTCGCATGCAGGCGCAATCGTTGGGTCAGGCCGAGGAGGGAGATCAGGTACTCTCCTTGGAAATGCGCTTTGAGAGCCTGTTCTTGGAGGGGCCGAAATGAAGCTCTCCCTTCGTCCCGCGCTGCTCGTGATCGTGTTGGCGCTGGCAGCCGTCGTGGCCTGGCAGGCGGCCAACCTGGATGCCCACTGGCGGGCGCCGGCTGCCGTTGAGCCGGCGGCGGTGAAAACGGTCGGCCTGCCGCCCACGGTTGCCGAGGAGTCTCGTCTGGGGGCCTTGGCCACGCTCAACGCGCTGGAGGAAGCGCCGCTTTTCTGGCCCTCGCGTCGGCCCCCTCCCGATAAACCGCAAGAGCCGGTAGAATCGCCGCCGAAAGAGAACCCGCTTGAGGGGGTTCGCCTGCTTGGTGCCTTCACGGCGCGTGGGCAGGGTGGGGTGGTGCTCTCCATCGAGTCCGATGAGGGAGCGCCCAGCATGGAACGGGTAACTGTTGGAGAGTCTTACTCTGGGCTCACGCTGACCAATGTCTCCCCTGTTGCCGTGGAGTTCGAGGATATTGACGGGGAAAGATATAACCTGCCGCTCGAGATCGAGCGGATAGAAATCGATAGCCTGCCCGTCGATTAAATACATAGCTCACGTATCGGTGGGAAGCCGTCGGACGGGGCGTGAGCCCGGTCCGATCAACGGAAAGGACGAATTAATGACCACAGCAATCACAGCGCGTCTGGGCGCGGCATTCGCCGCCGCTCTGCTTGTCACCGGTTGCGCCTCTAACGGCCTTTCGATGGAAGGCGACAGCCAATTCTTTCCTAGCCCTGTCGCGACCAATGGCGATCGAGCCACGGACAAGAACGGCGGTGTCCAGGAAACCGGCGAGGAAGCCCGCCCGGAGCCGACCATCTTCCGCGGCAACGACCGCACCGTCCGCATGCCCGATACCGAGGAAGGCGAAGCCCAGGTCGATGAGCTTGAAGGCGGTCGAGTCTCGTTGAACTTCGAGCGCGTTCCCCTGCGCGGACTGGTTCAGTCGATCCTCGGCGACCTTCTGGAGGTCGACTACAGCATCGACAAGCCCATCGAAGGCGAGGCCACCTTGCACACCGGCGAGCCGGTGCCGCGCTCCGAGCTGATTCCCATCCTGCAATCGTTCCTGCAGGTCAACGGCGCACTCATGGTCAAGGGGAGCGACGGCATCTACCACGTCGGCCCGGCCGAGGCCATGCGCAAGATTCCACGCGGGCTGCAGCGCGCCGATCGAATCCAGGCGGGTTACTCGACCGTCATTGTCCCCCTGCACTACATCGGTGCCGGGCAAATGGCCGACATACTCCAGCCGGTAGCCCCTCAGGAAGCCTTCGTTCGAGTCGACGACAGTCGCAACATCCTCATGCTTGCCGGCACCCGTGATCAGTTGCGTGACTGGGTGCAACTGATCGACACCTTCGATATCGACATGCTCGAAGGCATGTCCGTGGGCATCTTCCCGCTTGAATATGCCTCGGTCGATGAAGTGGGCTCCGCCGTCAGCACGCTGCTCAGCGAGGGTGGCGAGCAGGCGCAGAGTCTGACTGGGCTGGTCAAGGTGATGCCCATCGAGCGGCTCAACAGCCTGCTGGTGGTTACCCCGCGCGCCCACTACCTCGACACCATCGAAACCTGGATCAGGCGCCTCGATCGTGAGCCGGAAAACAACTACCAGCGCTCACTTTACGTCTACCCCGTGCAGAACGGTTCGGCCGCCCATCTGGCCGATATGCTCAACCAGATTTTCGGTGGAGAGTTTGGCTCCGGCGGCGGTTCGGGGGGCTCCGACAGCGGCATCGCGCCGGGCATGGCCACCTCCACCATCAGTGACTCCGCCGGTGGCGGGTCATCCATCGGTAGCGGTTCGTCGACCTCCACGACCGGCAGCCGGACGGATGACGAGGACGAGCTGGGCAATACCAGCACCTCTGCCGGCACCTCGTCCCGCGGCGGGCTTTCCGGCTCGTCCTCTGCCGGCGGCACACTCGGTTCAGGTGGCTCGAGTGTCAGTGGCATCGGTGCCGGCACGGGCGGTGGCGCGAGTGGCGATGGCGGGGGCACGAGCGCCGTCTCGCTGGGCGATGGCATCAAGGTGGTCGCCGACGATTCCAACAACGCCCTGCTGATTTATGCGCGACGCACCGATTATCGCGATATTAAGGATGCGCTGCGGACCCTCGACGTCACCCCCGCGCAGATCCTCATCGAGGCGAGCATCATAGAGGTCAGTCTCAGCGGGGATTTGCGCTACGGCTTGCAGTGGTACCTCCAAGGCGGCCTGGGTGGCGGCTACGAAGGCTCGGCCCAGCTGAACTTCAGCGATCAAGGTGGCATTAGCCCCAGCCAACCAGGCTTCTCTTACTCCATTGCCAACGGCGTGGGCACCATCCGTGCCGTGCTCAACGCGCTGGCGGAGAAGTCCCTAGTGCAAGTGATCTCCTCGCCCTCGCTGATGGTGCTGGACAACCAGACCGCCACCATCCAGGTGGGCGACCAGCAGCCGGTCCGGTCCGGCGAGACCATCACCTCCAACGGTTTCGTCAGCAACAACATCCAGTACAAGGACACCGGCGTATCGCTTTCGGTCACGCCGTCGGCCAATGCCGGCGACCTGGTGCGTATGCAGGTCCACCAGGTGGTTACCGACGTCGGCCAGGTGGATTCCGCCACCGGTCAGCGCAGCTTCCTGCAGCGCGAGATCGATAGCCAGGTGGCCGTGCGTTCCGGACAGACCGTGGTGCTGGGTGGGCTGATCAAGAATAACGCCAGCCAGGGCAAGAGCGGGCTCCCGTTCCTCGGCGATATCCCCGGCGTCGGGAACCTGTTCTCCACCACCACGAAAAGTTCGGATCGCACGGAACTGCTCGTGATGATCACCCCGCGCGTCCTGCGCAACCAGCAGGACCTGCAGGCGGTCACCAACGAAATGCGCGATCGCATGAGCAACCTCAAGCGCCTGCCCGGCTGGGGAGACGCAGAGACGCAGGACGGGGCGGACACGGTAGAAAGCGTCGACTGATCCGTGAACGGAAACTTTCCGCGAGGCATCCTGTCGACATCTATACTGAACCCCGCTTAACCATCACGACTGGAGAAACACGGGAAAATGCCAGAAAAGACCCTCAGCACCGTACTGGGCATGGCGGCTGCCGTCATGCTGCTCAACGGCTGCGCCAGTCTGCCGGGTGGCGAGCCGCAGAGCGCCGAGGCGCAGGTGAGTGAGCGCAGCCTGGCCCGGGATGGTGCCTACCAGGAAGGTGACCTCGAAGCGGTGTACGGCTACTTCAGCCCTGGTTACAAGCAGACCATGAGCTACGATCGCTATCGCAGCCAGCTGCCGTTCAGCGTCGATCTGAAAGACAGCGAGGTGCTGGACGTGACCTGTGACGATTCGGGTGAGCGCTGTGAAGTGAAAAAACGTTGGGTCTATCAATTGGATTCCCCCATGGGCAAGGCCGTGGGCGATGTCGACAAGGTAAAAAAGGAGGTATGGATTCGCATCAAGGACGAATGGTATTACTATCAGGACTGACGCCGGGATGGATCCTTGTGGTTTTCCCACAACGATTCGGGTGTCAGTTTAGGCGTCAATGACACAAAACAGCGATACCTGCCTTTACAGCCTAGCGCCGTTTGCTACCATTCAAGCGCGGCTTAACGAATGGAGCTTGCGGGACACGGACTGGTATGGCAATGTATCCGTGATCCGACGGCCTTCACGGCCAGGAATTTTGGAAATCTCTTCAACCCAAAGGAAGTGTGTGATGAAAAAGAAACTTCTCTCGACCGCGATTGCCGCGGGCCTGGGTATGGGCATGATGAGCACCGCGGCGCAAGCGGTGTACGTTAATGCTCAAGGCACCGGCCAAGCGCTGCTGTACCCGTACTACTCGGCAGAGAACGGCAACGACACCTATGTCCAGGTGGTCAACACCAGTGATATCGGCAAGGTCGTCAAGGTCCGTTTCCTGGAGTCCAAGAACAGTCAGGAAGTGCTTGACTTCAACCTGTACCTGTCGCCCAACGACGTGTGGGCTGGTGCAGTTACCGCCACCGGTAACGGCGGCGCGAAGATCGTGACCAGCGACAACTCCTGTACCGACGGCACCATCCCGTCGGGCGGCCAGCCGTTCGTCAACTACCAGTACGACGGTGACGGCGACAGCAGCATCGAGCGTACTGCTGAAGGCCACATCGAGATCATCGGCATGGCCGATATCGTTCCGGCCAGCGATCTGGATAATGCCATCACGCACACCTCGCAAGGCGTGCCGGCGGACTGCTCCTTCACCAATGGCAAGGACTTCGCTGTCGGCGGTGCTAACGCAGGTGGTAATGTCACTGGCTCAACGGGTGGCCTGTACGGCTTCTCCCAGCTGGTGAATGTTGAGGACGGCGTGGCCGCCACTATGGATGCCACCGCCCTTGCGGACTTCAGCACCAACAACCTCTGGAGTGGCCCGGGCAGCGTTCAGCCGGACCTGACCGATGCCAACACCAGTGCCGTGCTCTCTGATGGCACCATCGTTCCGTTCCCGGATTTCCAGGACACCAACGGCGGTGAAGGTGACCCGGTGTCTGCTGTCCTCATGACGCAGAACATCCTGAACAGCTACGTGGTTGACCCGGCCATCAACGCCGGTACCGACTGGGTCGTGACCTTCCCGACCAAGGGGCTGTACGTCAACCAGGATCCGGCCCTCGCTCCGTTTACGGTCGCTTGGGATTCTACGGCCTCCGACGCGTGTGAGCCGGTCAGCCTGAGCTACTGGGATCGTGAAGAGCAGCAGATCCAGAGCAGCGTCGAGTTCTCCCCGCCGCCGCCGTCCGGCCCGGGCGCCGCTCTCTGCTACGAGGCCAACGTGATGACCTTCAACGATTCGAATGTCATCGGTTCCTCGAACACGCAGAACGTCGACGTGGCCTACACCGCCGGCTGGATGGACATGGCGTTTGATGCCACTGGTCAAGCGTTCGCCACTAACCCGGACGCCTCGAATCTGACCTTCAACGGGTTGCCGGCGATCGGTTACTCGGTCGTGAAGTATACCAACGGCTCGATCGGTGGTGTGGTGCGCAACTACATGGGCGCCAGCACTCACAAGGAAACTCCCTCGCTTGCTCAGTAAGCCGGGTTGATTCTTCCTAGTTCAAACCCCCCAACTTGGGGGGTTTTTTTGTTGGTTGGAACTTTGCGAGTTATGATTGGTCATGTAACGGAATGGGGCTGAATCGGTCAGACCCTCCCCCACTTTTGTAACGAGGTTACAGAGCGTATGAACAGTAAAGTAACGTGTGGCGTCCGGAACGCCTTGATCGGTGTTGGGCTGGCTTCTTTGCCTATCGGGCTGGCTTCCGCCGCTACCGTCTCGATTGGCGGCGTAGTCATGACAATGACAGCGGGGGATGTGTTGGTCGACGGGCAGGCCGGTGTGCCGTGGGATTCAATCGTGATTAGTTCCACCGGTGACGTGCAGGTCACTACAGCCGACGGGTCCACAACGGATGGTGGGACCACGACGGATGGTGGAACCACGACGGATGGTGGGACGACTGGCGGTACCTCCTGCGACCTGTGGGTGCCCACGAGAGAAGTGGTTCAGACGGCTTACGCGAACGAATTCATGGACCTTCAGGATCAGGTCAAGACGTTTGCGTTCACGGCCAGGTCTGCCTGGCAGTCGGTAAAGGCAAGTTATTCATCTACAAACCCGGTCGTCAAGACGGTCTGGGTTTCGAAGTGCCCGGGCGGGCAGCCGATCGCCGGGAGGATGTACACGGACGGCTATCAGACCGCGAACCTATGGTATGAGGGCACCTCGTCCGAGGGCTCGAGTAGTTTGATCAATGGAGATAGATACTATTTCAATGTCATGAATGCGGATAAGGACGAGCCTTCGGTCTCCACGTGCTCGGCTACGAACTGTAGTTTTATACCCAAGATTCATTAACGATCCGGTAGTTTACATTGCAATATTGGAAGGCCGCCCCCCAGAAAACCAGGGGTGGCCTTTTTGTATTTGCACACAGTTAAGAATGGATGGAGGTTTTGTGTACGTGCAGAAAATGCGGATGATCTCCTTGGCAGTGGGCCTCACCTTGCCAGTCATGGCGTCGTGGGCGAGCGATCCTGTCATCGTCGACGATGGCGAGGTCCGGATTGATACTAATGACCTGAAAAATCTGGTCGAGCTGCAAATTCCAGAAAACCGGGCTGCCTTTTTTTGGAGTGACGAGAAGGCAGTGCGCAACACGGTGGCAGACCTGTACATGGTCCGGCGAATTGCGTCGGATGCTCGTCAGGAAGGACTGGACGAAGAGATGCGTTGGGCCGTCGATTATTTTGCTGACCGTGCCTTGATGAACCTTCGGCTTCGTCAGGTAACGGAAGAGCGTATTGCTGAAGTCGACCTTGATCTCATGGCACAAGAATATTATCAGGCCAATCCCGAAGAGTTCACTCGGCCGGAGAAGGTGCGCGTTTCTCATATCCTTATCGGACTTGATGAGCGTGATGAGGCGGAGGCGCGCGAGCTGGCCGATGAACTTTATGCCGAATTAAAAGCTGACCCATCACAGTTTTCCGCCTTGGCGAGTAAATACTCCGATGATGACGGCAGCGCTGGGAAAGGCGGTGACCTGGGTTTCTTTTCAAAGGGCCGGATGGTCAAGCCCTTTGAAGAAGCCGCATTCGAGTTGGAGAAGCCGGGTGATCTTGCCGGCCCGGTGAAAACGCGGTTTGGCTTCCATATCATACGCCTCGATGATAAAAAAGGTGAGGGTAAGCGGCCTTTCGAGGTTGTCGAGACGAAATTGATGGATCATATTCGACAGAAAGTTGAGAACAGAGCCAAGGAGGCGTACTTGGCTGAAATTCGTTCTGGAGAGGATATTCAGGCGGATCAAGATGTCATCAACTCCTTGATCAAGCCGTTACCTGATCCTAGAGACGCTATAGAGCGCAAGGAAGGGTCCTCGGCCGTGGAATGATTTGGTGCAAGGACGTGAATGAGAAAGATGGTCGGCTCGGGAGGGCCGGCTTTTTTTGGTTATTGGTTAGCTGGCGCGAAAGCCGGGGGAAGAGTGATGCAGTTGGTGGTGTTGACGTACCACTCGATGAATATCGATGGCGTGGAATATGACCGTAACGATCACGTGGCACTGGCGGCGGATCTGCGCTACCTCTCGCGGAACGGATTCCTTTTTCTGCCGGCGCATGAACTGGTGGATATTCTTCTCGGGGGGCAAGTGCCTGATGGCTTGCTTGGGCGCAAGGTGGTCGTGCTTACCTGTGACGATGGTTCGGATTATGATGCCGGGGAGATCGTGCATCCCCGTTTCGGGCGTCACGCCGGTTTCCTCGGTTTGCTGAAGCGGTCGGTAAAGCGGCCCTGGTGGCGGTTTGCCGGCCGATATGCTCGGGCACACATGACCAGCTTTGTTATTGCCTCACCCCAGGGGCGTGCCGCGCTGGATATTGCCTGCATGGGGGGGCGTGGTCAGTGGAACGATGGTTGGTGGAGCAGGGTGGTCGCCAGCGGCCACATGCACATCGGCAGCCACAGTTGGGATCACCGTCACGATGCGTTGCCGGAGGGGATGCGCCCCAAGCGGCGCCCCGGCACGTTTCTGGGGGTGGACACCGCGGACGAGGCGGACCGTCAGGTCCGTCAGGCACGGCAATACATCCAATCGAAGGCGCCCAACCCCGCCGACGATCTGTTTGCCTACCCCTACGGTGACGTGCCGGACTGGTTGGCGGATGAATGGTTGCCGAACGACCGCGGTACGCGGGCGGCGTTCACCACGGAACCCGAGTACGTCACCCTCGAGAGCAACCCTTACCGTATCCCGCGGTTTGTTTGCGGGCAGCATTGGCGGTCGCCGGCAGAGTTCCGGGCCATCGTGGACGGGTCGCGGTTGTAGGGGTGGGCAGGTGACAGGTTACGAGTGACAGGTGACAAGTAGTAGGTGACAGGTGACAAGGTTGCGAGTGACAAATGACATTGTGTTGGCCACGATATTCGCCGTCACCCGTCACCCGTCACCCGTCACCCTCACACCACTATTTCAGCCGCCATCCATGCTTGTTGAAGAACTTCGCTGCGGAACGGATGTATAGCCAGATGTGTTGCATCCCCTTTTCTGCCGCGCCACCGCCGTGGTGGATGATCTGCACTGACGGGACGTAGGCGCAACGGCTTATCTTGCCGCAGCGAAGAGACAGGTCCGAATCTTCGAAGTAGAGAAAGAACCGAGGGTCGAACCCGCCAAGTTTGCTCAGCACATCGCCTCGAAACAACATGAAACAGCCGCTTGCCAGAGGCGGATCCCAGGCGACTTCCTCCTCGAGCTCTCCGACGAAGTCGTTATAATCAAGCCGTTGCGCAAAGCGCTCCTTCAGCCACCGCGGCGCGAATCCGCGCAGGGCCATGTCGAGAACATTGGGGTAGCGCCGTGCCAGCCGTTGGCGAACCCCTTGCGGGGTATACGCCTTGGGGGTGATCAGTCCGCAGTCCGGGTGTTCATCAAGAAATGCTAGGGCGCTCGCGATGGCATCCAGTTCGATATGCACATCCGGGTTGAGAACGAGGTGGAATGTGCCGGCCTCGTCCAGTGCCAGGTTGTGCCCTCGCCCATAGCCGATGTTGCCGTGCCCTTGATGCAGGTCGATGGGCCATTGGGTCGTCTCCTCCAGCCAGCTGGCCTTGAGCCTGTCACCGTTGTCGATCAGGCGGATTCGGGCCGATTCGGGTGTCAGTTCCGCGCGTTCCAAGGCATGAGTCAAGGACCGGAGGGTTTGCGCCAGAACGTCGGTCGGGGTGTCGTATTGCACGATGCTGACGGTGAGGCGCAACTCGGGCATGGTTAAGGGCGGGTCCTGAGGAAAATGGGCGCGAACGCGATGCTGAAGTGGCGCGGGTTGCTGAGAGGCCGGCGACTCTTGTGTCGGATGATATCATCCGCGCATTGTTCCCGGTTTCACGTTCGGTTGCTCAAGTGGCCTGTGGCTCGGGACTGTCGTGTGAAGGAGAGGCTGCCCCGATGGACAGGAATGACCCACCAATTCCTCTAAGAGCGTTCGATACCCCCGAGCGCCTTACGGATATCGATTCCTGGCACGGGCTGGTTCCATTGGCCTTCGCGCTGGTGGAGTTGCTGCGTCCGGGCTGTTTCGTCGAGCTGGGCACGCATCAGGGGGATTCGTACTCGGCGTTTTGCCAGGCGCTCGACCGCCTTGATCGGCCCGTCAGGGCGTATGCGGTGGATACCTGGCAAGGTGACGAGCATGCCGGACGTTACGATGAGTCCGTGTATGACGCCGTTCGCCGCTGGCATGATCCGCGGTTCGGTCACTTTTCCCGGCTGGTTCGCTCCACCTTCGACGATGCCTTGGAGCATTTCCCGGATGGCAGCATAGACTTGCTTCACATTGACGGGTTGCACACCGAAGAGGCCGTGCGTCACGACTTCGAAACCTGGCTCCCCAAGATGAGCGCCACGGGAGTGGTGTTGTTTCATGACACCAACGTGCGTGAGCACGGCTTTGGCGTGTGGCGCCTCTGGCAAGAACTTTCTGCTCGTTATCCCGGCCGTGAGTTTCCATTTTCCCACGGGTTGGGTGTGCTTTGCGTCGGGGAGGTTCCGGTCGGCATCGCGCCCTGGATGGACGCGGATGAGGCGACGTGGGACGACTTGCAACGCCGCTTTCACGCGTTGGGTGAACGCGTCCGCCTGTTGGGCGAACGTGACCGTCTGCAGTCTCGCCTCGGGGCTCTGGAAGAGCGATTGACTGCCACGAACGATCATCTGCAAACCTTGGGCGGGAATCACTCGAAGGCATTGGGGGTGATTGAAACCCGGGACCATGAATTGGCCCAGTGCCGCGAGGAACTGGACCAATTGGCTGTCTCGGAACGATCGGCGCGGCTCCGCCTCGAACGGCATGACCGGTCTCGAGCCTTCCGCCTTCTCAAACGCCTACCGTTTATTGGTCCCAATGACTGAAGAAAAAACGCCTCCTGCAGTAAAACGCCCTCGTGTCGATGTCATCGTGCCGGTGTACCGGGGCCTGGAAGACACGCGCTGCTGCATTGAAAGCGTGCTGGCCAGCGAATGCCAGACACCTTTCGAGCTTTTTGTAATCAATGATGCCAGTCCGGAACCGGAGGTTTCTCAATGGTTGCGGGAGGCGGCCGCCCGGCATGGGTTCACGCTCCTCGAGAATGACGAAAACCTCGGTTTTGTCGCGACCGTGAATCGCGGCATGGAGCAACATCCCGAGCGGGACGTGGTGCTGTTGAACAGCGACGCCGAGGTGGCCAACGACTGGCTCGATCGTCTGCATGCCGCGGCCCTCCGGGAGTCGCACACGGCAAGCGTGACGCCCTTTTCCAATAACGCGACCATTTGCAGCTATCCACGCTTTCCCGAAGGTGGGGCGCTGGTACCCGGCTGGAGTGTTGCCGAGTTGGACCGGTTGTTCGCCCAGACCAATGCGGGCAGGCAGGTGGATATTCCGACGGCGGTTGGCTTTTGCATGTACATCTGTCGCGCGGCGCTCGATGCGGTGGGCTTGTTTGACGTCGAGCGTTTCGGCAAGGGGTACGGCGAAGAAAACGAGTTTTGCATGCGTACCGCACAAGCGGGTTGGCGGCACGTATTGGCCGGTGATTGCTTTGTCCGTCATGCCGGCGGGGTGAGTTTCGGTGAGTCCGCGTCCGATCGCCAGAAAGTCGCCGGCGATGTGCTGCGGACCATGTATCCGGAATACGACGCGGTGGTTGCTCGCTTCGTGCGCAATGATCCGCCCAGACCCTTGCGTCTGGCCGTCGATCTTGCACGCTTGGCGAGCACGTCCGTGCCGGTGGTGTTGCATGTATCGCATGCCCTCGGTGGCGGGACGGCTCGTCATGTGCAGGACTTGGGTGCAGCAGTTGACGGTGCGGTCCGCGCGCTTGCACTCGAGCCGGCCCGGGATGGCGAGGAGCGGATTCGGTTGTTCCGCCCAGACCCTAGCGAGGGGTTGGACATCAGTTTTTCTCCCGGCCGAGATTACGAGCTCCTTATCGAGACGCTCAGCGCCGTGGGGGTGGATCGTGTGCATTTTCATCATGTGCTGGGGTTGCCCGAGGCGATCCGTGATCTGCCTGCTCGACTTGGCGTGCCCTATGACGTGACTCTCCACGACTTCTACTTCTATTGCCCGCAGAAGCATCTGCAGGACCGGCAGCATCGCTATTGTGGCGAACCGGATGTCTCCGGTTGCCGGGCCTGCCTGGCGCATCGCCCGGCGCCCGGCAATCTGTCGATCGAGGAATGGCGTGCCCGGTCCGCGAGATTTCTAGAAGGCGCGGAGCGGGTGCTGGCGCCATCGGGTGCGGTCCTTGATCGCATGCAAGCTCATTTTCCACGGGCCAATCTTCGGCTTGCCCCTCACCCGGAACCTGCCCGCCATGCCCCGCCTGCTGTTGTAGCGCCTTCGCTCGCCGAGGATGAGCCCCTGCGCGTGGTGGTGCTGGGCGCACTCGGGGAGATCAAGGGGGCCGACATGCTGGAAGAGGTGGCTCTGAAGGCAGCCCGCGAGAAGGCACCGGTGAATTTCACCCTGATCGGGTTTGGTTATCGTCCGTTGCGGACTACGCCACGAAGCAATCTGGTCGTCACCGGTCCTTATGACGAAGCGAGCCTGTCCGGGTGGCTCGATCGGGTGCGGCCACACCTGGTGTGGTTCCCCGCCCAGGTGCCGGAAACCTACAGTTATACCCTGAGCGCCTGTATCGAGGCCGGTCTGCCGGTTGCCGTCACGGATCTGGGTGCCTTGCCGGAGCGTGTTGTCGGCCGCGAATGGAGCTGGGTACTTCCTTGGGCCTATGAGGCGAGCGACTGGCTTGCGTTCTTCACGAGGGTGCGTGCCGAGGACTTTCGCTCCGGGATCCCGCCCCAGGTGACCGCGGGCGAAACACGTCGCCCGGATTTCGACTACCACGATGACTACCCGCCAAAGGCGAGGCAGCCACACGAGCGGCATTCCGGTGCCCATCAGTGGCAAACGCTGGTCGACAGTTTGCAGCGTGCCGCGCGTCACCGTGGCGGGCTGCTGAGGACCGTTCGTCGCAGGTTTTTCACCTTGGCGCTTTGGCTGCACAGCCTGCCGTGGCCCCGCATGGTCTTTCATGCCTTGCCCGATTGGGCAAAGAGCCGGTTGCGTCGGTGGCTGATGCGGGCGTGAGAGGTGATTCGCTTTTCGTGAGGCGGCTCGGTTTCATCTGGTCGTGTCGGGCGATAAACTCCCCGGTCCTGCGCGACCGTCATACGTCGGTCAATGCTCGGTCATCGAGTGGCGCGATATTTCCAATGAACTCATCGCATGGGGTCTGCTGACCGTGAAGGCCGTAATCGAACAACGTCTCCAGGTAATCTGCCAGCAACTCACGGCCGAGGGCGAGCTGGCTGGCGATGTCACTGTCAAGCCGGTGCTGACCGTGCCCAAGGATCCGGCGCACGGTGATTTTGCCAGCAATCTCGCCATGCAGCTGGCCAAGCCCATGAAGCGCGCACCGCGAGCAGTCGCCGAACTGATCGTCGAGCGGCTGGCAGACACCGAGGGATTGAGCCGGGTGGAGATCGCCGGGCCCGGCTTCATGAATTTCTTCGTCGAGGCGGGGGCGGCCTTTGCCTTGATCGATCGCATCCTCGAGGACGGCGAGCGGTTCGGCCGTTCCGATGCCGGCAGGGGGCAGAGGATCCAAGTGGAGTTCGTTTCGGCCAACCCCACCGGCCCCCTGCACGTCGGGCATGGCCGGGGAGCGGCCTATGGGTCGGTGGTCGCCAATCTGCTCGAGGCGGTCGGCTGCTCGGTCGAGCGCGAGTACTACGTCAACGATGCCGGCCGGCAGATGCATATCCTCGCGGCTAGTGTCTGGTTGCGTTATCTGGAGCTGCAGGGCGAGGCCATTGAATTCCCGTCCAACGGCTACCGTTCCGAGGGATACATCCTCGATATCGCCCGGGCGCTGGCCGACGAGCAGGGCAAACGGCTCCGGGCCCCCGCGGCCCAGGTTTTTGACGATCTGCCTGAAGACGCGCCCGACGGCGACAAGGAGCGCCACATCGACGCGCTTATCCTGCGCATGCGCGAGCTGCTGGGGGATGCCGACTACCAGCTGGTGTTCCGTGCGGCGCTCGATTCCATTCTGTCTGATATTCGCGCCGACCTGGCCGAATTCGGGGTCACCTACGACAGGTGGTACTCCGAGCAGAGCTTGGCAGACCGGGGGCTGGTCGATCGCGCCATCGAGCAGCTCGAGGCCGCCGGCTATCTTTACCAGTGCGACGGGGCGCTGTGGTTCCGCGCGACCGACTTCGGTGACGACAAGGACCGTGTCGTGTGCCGCGAAAACGGCCAGACCACCTACTTCGCCTCGGATATCGCCTACCACCTCGACAAGTTCGATCGCGGTTTCGACCAGGTAATCGACATCTGGGGCGCGGATCACCATGGCTACGTTTCCCGCGTCAAGGCGGCGCTGACGGCCCTGGGCAAGTCTGCCGACCAGCTCGAGGTCTCGCTGGTGCAGTTCGCGATCCTCTATCGCGGTGGCGAGCGGGTGCCGATGTCGACCCGTTCGGGCAGCTTCGTCACCCTGCGCGAGCTGCGCGAGGAAGTGGGCAGCGATGCCGCCCGCTTCTTCTATGTCATGCGCGCGGCCAACCAGCACCTGGACTTCGACTTGGACCTGGCCAAGAGCCAGAGCAACGAGAACCCGCTCTACTACATCCAGTACGCCCATGCCCGGGTGGCCTCCGTTTTTCGCCAGATGCCGTTGCGCGGCTTCGAGCACGACACGGCCGCCGGTCAGGCGGCCTATGACCGCCTGACCGAGTCGCACGAGCAGGCCCTGTTCAAGCGATTGTCGCAATATCCGGCCCTGATCGAGCGGGCGGCGGGCGCCCATGAGCCCCACCAGCTGGTCCATTACCTGCGCGACCTCGCCCAGGATTTTCATAGTTACTACAACGCCCATGCCTTCCTGCTGGCCGAGGATGCGCCTCTGCGCAACGCGCGTCTCAACCTGATCACGGCAACCCGCCAGGTGCTGGCCAATGGTCTGGGGTTGCTGGGTGTGAACGCCCCGGACGAAATGTAGGGCAGGAGAGCAAGACTGGTGAGCGGCAAGCGTTCCAAGAAAATCAATCGTCCGCGTGCTTCCGGGGGTAACCGCGGAGCGAAGGTGGCGCTGCTGGTCGCCCTCGGGTTGCTGGTCGCCTTGGTGGTGGTGCTGGCCCAGCTGACGGCCCAGAAAAATAGTCGGCCGGTCGGGGCGGGCGAGAGCCGTACCGATACCCGCAGCGTGGAAAAGCCCGCCGAGAAGCCCACCGTCTCCTCGCCCGAGTTCGAGTTCTATACGTTGCTGCCCGAGCAGGGGAATCGCCCGCCACGCGCTGAACCTGACCAGGCGCCAACGCCGTCACCGTCGTCGGCCGAGGAGCCGGTGCTCGAGAACGGGGCCCGCTACCTGATCCAGGCCGGCTCGTTCCGCGGCCGCAAGGATGCCGAGTCCCGCAAGGCAGAACTGGCGTTGTTGGGGTTCGAGAGCCGCATCAAGGCGGTCGATATCCAGGGTGAGAGCTATTTCCGCGTGATGGTTGGGCCCTTGGCCGCCAAGGAGGCCGCCGAAGCCCAGCGACGCATGCAGGAGGCCGGTGTCGAGGTCATGGCGTCCCGCCACAGCGACGGCTGAGTTTCCCCCGGCAATCGTATTTCCCGAGTGCCATACTTGGTCTAAGTTGGCTTTGGGCGGGTCGAGCTAGGCGTTCGGCCCGTCCGGGACTGCCTGCTGTCTAGGCCGCCATGCGGCGATGGCAGGGCAAACACGGGGAAGGACGATGCCTGACACCCAGCCCCCTCTTCGGGTCGCGACCAACCGGTCGATGGTCTGCGACCCGGCGGGCAAGGGTCCGCCTCGACCGCGATTGGGTCGCCCATCCGGTCCGCGGGGCGGTGTGTTGCCTGTTTTCCTTGCCTGGGGGGTGGCTCTCTTTCTATTGGGGGCGCTGTTTGCCGGCCCCGCGCACGCTGTCGAACGGTCACTGCTCTCCCAAGCCGAGTGGGCGCTGGTCGAGGATGATTTGGTCACCCCCTGGAGCGGGTCCGTGGTGGGCTTTCACCGCATTGAACGGGATGCCTTGAACCTTGGCCCCACCAAGGGGCACATCTGGCTGCGTCTGACCTTGAGCCAGGACGACCTGCGCGCCCACGGACGCTGGCTGTCGCTGCGTTGGCCGTATTTCCATGATCTGCGTGTCTATCTGGTTGATCCGCGTGCCAGCCGGGCTGCCGGGGCCGCGGTCGTGGAGGTGCGCGAGGCCGCTGTCCTTGGGGGCCAGATCGATCTGCCTCATTACCCCGGCCGGCTGCTGCCCGCCTTCGAGGGGGAGCGTCAGGTATGGATCCACGCCAAGGCCGACGGGCCGGCCGCGCTCGCCCTGTCGCTTGGCAAGCTGGAAAACGAGCGGGCCCAGATCCTGGTTCGCTACACGCTTTTCGGTATCTATTTCGGCGCCATGCTTGGAATGGCGCTCTACAGCCTGTTCCTGATGGTGGCGGTGCGCGAGCGTATCTACCTGGGGTACGCGGCCTTCATGGTCAGTCTGGTGATCTATGTTGGCGTGCGTCACAATATCCTGACGCCGTTTTTCCCCCCGTTCCTGCAGGCGCTGCCCCCCGCCAGCCGTTCGCAGTTGGCCGTGGCGCTGGCGGCGCTGATGGGCATCTGGTTCGTGCGTCGCTTCTTGCGTAGTCCGAGCGATGACCGGCTGGTCGACCGCGTGTTGCTGGCGCTCGCGCTGGTGGCGGTCGCGTCGGTGCCCGTCTCGCTGTGGCTGGCTGGCCTGTTCTCCTTTTTGCTGGTGGCCGCCTATTCGCTGGCGGCGGTGATGGCTGTCATCTGGGGTGCCGTGCGCGCCATGCGGCGCGGGTTCGGCCCGGCCGGCTTTTTGTTGTTGGCCTGGTCCGTCTTCGCCTTGGGCGTGTTGCTCTACCTGGGGGTGTTGCTGGGCGTTTTCCCCTATGCGGGTTGGGTGATGCTGGTGCTGCCCATGGGGTCACTCGCCTTGGCTCTGTTGCTGGCGTTTGCCCTGGGGAATCGCATTCGTCACAAGCACGCCGAGGAGGCGGTGCTCGCCCGTGAGCGCGATCGCTACCGTTTCTTGAGCGAGCGGGATGGGTTGACCGGTCTGTTCAACCGTCGGGCGCTGGACGGCCGCCTGGAGGCGGTGGTCGGCGAGGCCCGGCGTAATGACGAACCCCTGTCGGTCATTGTGCTCGATACCGACTGGTTCAAGGATTACAACGACCGTTACGGCCACCTGGCCGGTGATGACGCCCTGCGCTGCCTGGCGCGGGTGATGAAGGACAACGTGCGCCAGGAGGATGAATGCTTTCGCTATGGCGGAGAGGAGTTCGTGATTCTTCTGCCCGGACATGGGCTGCGTGAGGCCACCGTCGTCGCCGAACGCATTCGTGAGGCCTATCCGGGCCGTTCCGCTTCCGAGCTCGGCCCCGGTGGCACGGTGAGCATCGGCGTGACGCAGTTCCGTCAGGGCGACACCCCCAATACATTCCTCGCCAGGGGCGATGCCGCGCTCTATCACGCCAAGGATGGTGGCCGGAACCGCGTGGAGCTGGCGCACTGACGGCCACGCTGGCGGCCTGCCGGAAATCGTCTGGGGGTGGTAAACTTTGCCGTTTGGCGTCACGCGCTGCCCGCTCGGGGCGGTGCGGGATGCGCACCAACGGTTCACTGCTCTGCGAGGCGTTTGAAGATGTCGATGGAAGATCGCGATGGCCTGATCTGGCTGGACGGCGAGATGGTCGAATGGCGTGAGGCCAAGGTCCACGTGCTCACCCACACCCTTCACTACGGCATGGGGGTGTTCGAGGGCGTGCGGGCCTACAAGGCCGGGCAGGGGACGGCGATCTTCCGCCTCGAGGATCACACCCGGCGATTGCACAATTCCGCCAAGATCCTCGGCATGAAACTGCCCTACACCGAAAGCCGCCTCAACGAGGTCCAGCGCCAGGTGGTCCGCGAGAACAATCTGGAGAGCGCCTATATCCGGCCCATGGCCTTTTACGGGTCGGAAGGCATGGGCCTGCGCGCCGACAACTTGAAGGTGCATGTCATGGTCGCCGCCTGGCACTGGGGCGCCTACCTGGGGGCGGAGAACATCGAGAAGGGCATCCGCATCCGCACCTCGAGCTACTCGCGTCACCACGTCAACGTCACCATGTGCAAGGCCAAGGCCAACGGTGCCTACATGAATTCCATGCTGGCGCTGCGCGAGGCGACTGCGGCCGGCTACGACGAGGCGATGCTGCTCGACACCCAGGGTTTCGTCGCCGAGGGCTCGGGCGAGAACATCTTCATCGTCCGTGACGGGGTGCTCTACACCCCGGACCTGGCGTCCGCCCTCGACGGCATCACCCGCCGGACCATCATCGCCTTGGCGAACAAGTTCGGCATCCCGGTGGTGGAAAAGCGCATCACCCGCGACGAGGTCTACATCGCCGACGAGGCCTTCTTCACCGGCACCGCCGCCGAGGTCACCCCGATCCGCGAAGTGGACGACCGGCCCATCGGCGGCGGCGTGCGCGGTCCGATCACCGAGCGGCTGCAGAGTACCTATTTCGACCTGGTCGAGGGCCGCTATCCGCCGCTGGCAGACAACTGGCTCGATTATGTGGAGGCTAATGCATGAATCCCGATACCGCCGCCCACCCGGAAGATTTCGATACCCCCAACGCCGACCGTGTCGTCGAAGTGATGCAGGCCGATTTGCCGCTCTACTGCCCGCGTGAAGAGGAAGCCGTCTGGAACTCCCATCCACGTGTCTATATCCACCTGGAAAACCAGGGTGACGAGGCGCGTTGCATTTACTGCAGTACCTTGTACCGTCTGGCAGACTGACTCCCGGGGGATCGTTCGGGTTCGCTCAGGGATTCCCCAGCCGCTCCAGGATGGCATCCGCGACCATGCCGGTATCGTTCACGGGGTCGTACTCCCAGTGCTCCAGGTGGCCGTCAAAACGGCGGGTCACGCCCGCCTCGCGCAGGCCACCATGGAACCGCTCCAGGCGCTTGGAATAGCGCCCGAAGTCGATGATGTACAGCGGCTTGCCCGTTGAGGCGGCCTCGGACACCATCGAGGCCGAGTCGCCGGTCACCACCAGGTAGTCGGCCAGCGCAAGAATGCCGAAATAGGGGTTGGGCCCCTGGCGGTCCCAGAGCTGATGGGGGACGTCCGCGATGGCCTCGGCCAGCGCCCGGGTGTTCTCCTCGCCGGTGCGCCGTGACGGCGTGATCATCAGGCCGCCGCCGCTCTCCCGCGCCGCGCGCGCCAGTTGCCCGCCGATGGCGCGGGCCTTGTCCGGGCTCAGCGTCATCGTGCGGTTCGACCCCCCCAGCAGCACGCCGATCCAGGGGCGGGGCAGATGCTGGAAATGGGGGCGGAAGCGGTCGGCGGCGTCGGCCAGTTTGGCCGGTGTGACGTGATGGATGGCCCCGCGCGTGGGCAGCACGTTGGGGCCGGCCAGGCGGTCATGCCGGGGTGGCACCACCAGATCAAAATGATGGGGTGGGATCAGTGGGTCCTGCACGTGCACGGTGAGGCACCTTTCCCGGCTGGCCTTGCGGATGGCGATCGAGACCGCCGCGCTGCGCCGACCGCAGGTGATCAGGAGGCGCGGCCAGGGTGGTTTGACCGGGTCAGAGTCGCGAGTGAGCTTTGCCAGTGGTCGTGGCACCCAGTGCATCGGCAGGATCCGCCAGGGCGGGCGCATGCCGATGGTCTTTTGCACCACCGGCCAGCCGGTGCGCTCGGCGACGGCCTCCGCCAGCCCGCGTGCCTGGTTGGCCATGCCCGCCTCGCCGGTGGTCATCGCCCAGATCTCGTTGGTGGTCTCGGGGGAGTGCTGCATGTCGACATGATAGCCTTCCGAGGCAATGGAACGAGAGCGCGGATTGGCAGATGCGAAGGCAGGCAAGGTGAGACAAGAAAACGGCCGGCAGGCGCCCGGCACGGCTCGGCGACTGACGGTCGTGCAGATGCTGCCCGCCCTCGATGGCGGTGGCGTCGAGCGCGGTACGCTCGAGATTGCCGAGGCACTGGTGCGGGCGGGGCATCGCGCGATCGTGATTTCCGAGGGTGGGCGTCTGGTCGAGGAACTCGAGACATTGGGCGCAGAGCATGTCGAGTTGGCGGTGGGTCGCAAGTCGTTGACCACCCTGCGTTACATCCCGATCGTGCGACGCCTGCTGCGCGACGAATCGGTGGATATCCTGCACTTGCGCTCCCGCCTGCCGGCCTGGATCGGCTATGTGGCATGGAAGGGCCTGCCCGCCGATGCCCGGCCGCACCTGGTCACCACAGTGCACGGGGCCTATTCGCCGAGCTGGTACAGCTCGATCATGACTCGAGGCGATCGGGTGATCGCCGTTTCCGACAGCATCGTCGACTATATCCGCCGGCATTACCCGAAGGTCGATCCCGAGCGCATCGTGCGTATCTACCGCGGTGTCGACCCGGACGTGTACCGTCCCGATTTTCGCCCTGGCGCGGCCTGGCTGGAGCGGTTCTACCGGGAAAACCCGCAGACTGCCGGTCGATGGCTGCTGACTCTGCCGGGGCGCATCACGCAGATCAAGGGGCAGATGGACGTGATCGAGATCGTCGCCGGACTCAAGGCCCGCGGCGTGCCCGTTCATGCCCTGCTGGTCGGCGGCGTGCATCCGCGCCGACAGGAATACTGGCACAAGGTGCAGGTGGCCATCGCGGAGAAAGGCCTGGCGAACGACATCACCTGGCTTGGCCCGCGCAGCGACCTGCGCGAGATCATGGCTATCAGCGACGTGGTCCTTTCGCTGACCACCAAGCCCGAATCCTTCGGCCGCACCGTCACCGAGGCACTGGCGCTGGGGCGCCCCGTGCTCGGCTATGACCATGGTGGCGTGGGCGAGCAGCTGGCGGCCGTCTATCCGGCCGGCCGAGTCCCGCCCGGTGACATTGCCGGGGTGACGAAAACCCTGATGGCCTGGGCCCGGGAAGGCGTCCCCCCTACAAGCGGGGAGCCCGTCCCCTATACCTTGCAACGAATGCAGGACGAAACACTGGACCTGTATCTCGATCTGACGGCCGAAGACACAGGGAGCGGGTATCGGCAGGTCAAGAGGAGAGTCGAAACGTGAGTGTGGCTGCATCTTTCGGGGCAGGGCGGCGGTTCCTGGCCGGTGTGCCGTTCTGGTACATCGCGGCGGTCCCGTCTCTGCTCTTTCTCACGGATATCGGAGAGCAGGCGTATCAGGACGCCTTCTTCGTCGTGCTGTTCGTTTATGCGCTGATCTGGGGGCGTGCCGACTGGTCGACCCCAGTGCTGGCGATCTGGGCGGGGTGGCTGGCCTATCTCTCCTGGTGGGTGCTGACGGATTCGCTGGGGGCAGGGACGCTTTTTCTCGATCCGTTGCGTACCGGCTTGCTGATGTTGCTGTTGCCTTGGCTGGTGGGGTGGGCTCGGGACGATAACTTCCGTCGCCCTCTGAGAATCGGGTTCCGTGTGGCCCTGGCCCTCGCGATGGCAGTGGCGGTGATGCAGGTGCTCGTCTTCGGGGCGCTCAGGGCTACCGGCAGCGAGAATGCGCTGGTCTTCGCTGCGCTTGTCTCCCTCTATGGCCTCTTCACCGTTTACGAGGAGTGTGTCCGCGAACGGGGGCGGCCGATACTTTGGATGCTTCTGACGCTGATCCCGGTCACGTTGTCGGGAAGCAGGACGGTGACTGTCGTCCTCCTGTTCCTCTTCCTCCTCCTGTTGTTTCGCTACCGCCGATCCGTGGATATGCGCATGCTGCTCGTCGGGGGCGTGGTGGCGGCTTTGTTCCTTGCCATTTTTGCCGGGCCGCAGATAGCGTCGCGTGTCACCAGCGTTATCGATTCGGTGCCCACGAGCCAGACAGAATGGCAGAACCTCCAGGACGAATTTGTCGGGATGGACTTCGTTGAGCCCGGTTCTGGGCAAGGCGAGCGGGCGGACGGCACCTCGGGTGTGCTGAAGGAAAGCTACAGGACGTCACTCGGCTTTCGCCTGGTCTATTGGCGCACCGGATGGGAAGTGTTTCTTGCACACCCCGTGTTGGGCGTCGGTAGCACGCAGGACATGCTGGAAGTGGGCAGCACGCTGGGCCTGGGTACGTATTTTGACGACCGGCACAGCCACGTGCATAACACCTACCTTGAGAACCTGGTCAGTGGCGGGCTGCCGAAACTGGTTCTCCTGCTTGTCGTGTTGGTACTGCCGGTGATCTTTCTGCGGCCGGGGCCGGCAGGGCGTGAGCCGATTCTGTTCATCACCGCGGGGCTCTTCCTGTTCGGGATGACCAACATCGTGCTCGAGCTGACCGTGGTGACGTTCATTTACACTTTGGTGATCGCCTATTCCCTGGCGGCCGGCCACCCTCATGGCCGGGAAGCCGGGGAACCGGGGTATCAGCACCCAGACATCTCGCGAGGTAATTCTTGAACGTCAAGGCGCTCGGCAAGGAAATCGAATGGTATCTGCGGTTGTGGCGGCTGGCTCCCGCCCTGCTGCGGCAATACGGCACACTGAAGCCGGAGCGCGTGCGTCTGCCGCGGTCCCGGCATGCCGTCTACATCGACACCGGGGATCGACGGGCGATGAAGCGCATCCTGCTCGACGCGGTGCGCGGGCGATACCCGATCAACCGCCGTTTCTGGGTCGATTTCGTGCAGACGGTCGGCCCGGACTTGGCGCTGGATGTCGGTGCGAATTACGGGGAATGCGTGTTCGCGACCGAGTACAGCGAGCCGACGCGAGTGTATGCCTTCGAGGCCAACCCGGCACTGCAGCCGTATCTGCGACGCTCTCGGGAAGAGCACCCTTCCGCCGACCGCATCGAGCTGGTGAACGCCCTGGTTGACGAGCGCCCCAGGGGCGAGGTGCCGTTCTTCGTCAATACGCAATGGAGCGGTGGGTCGACCGCAGTCCAGGAAGTGGCCGAGGGCATTGCCGGGCGCCGCGAGGTACAGGTCGAGACGGTAAGCATCGATTCGGTGCTCGATGAGATCATCGGTCAGATCGATACGCTGGTGTTCAAGATGGACATCGAGGGTTACGAGCCCTTCGCGCTGCGCGGCATGGAGCGCCTGCTCGACTCGGTGGAAACGGCCGTCGGTTTCGTCGAGGTCGACCTGCGGTTTCTCGAGAAGTCCGGATGGACGCCCGAGGCGTACGACGAGGCCGTGCTCGACGGCTTCCGCCTGTTCGTGCCGGACGGCGAGAGCGAGACCCGTTTCCGGGAGATTCCCTCGCTGTCGGCGCATGTCCGTTTTGATAGCCAGCTGCATTTCGACCTGCTCCTGGTCAAGGGATGGCCGCAACGCCTGCCGGAAGACTGGGAACTCGTGACGGCATGAGCGTGGTCTGGATTGTCAGTGACGGGAATCCCGGCCACTACAACCAGTCCCGGGCGATGGCGGAAGCCGTGCGGGACGCGCGCGGCTGGACGGTGGAATGGGTGACCGTCCGGCCGCGCTACCGCGGATTCCTGCGCCCGCTTGTCTATTCCGTGGTGAATGCGTTTGCCGGTCGCATGGGGCTTGCGATGGCGTGCCGACTGTTCGCCATCGATGCGCTGCCAGCCTCGCGGCCATCGATGGTGATCTCCAGTGGCGGCACGACCGCGGTGTTCAATGTGCTGGCGGCCAGCGCATTCGGTTGCCCCAATTTCTTCCTCGGTCGCCCGCCGCTGCGCTTCGACCGTTTCAGTCGCATCCTCCTGTCCGAGGAGGCGGGGGATGAGCCCAACGCGGTTCGTCTACCGTTCCTGCCCACGCCCATCACGCCCGGGCAGGCTGAGGAGGCCGGCGCGGCGCTCCGGCAAGAGATCGGCGCCGGTGTTTCGCCGCTGTGGACGATGCTGATCGGTGGAAGCAGTCGCAGCCACCGTTTCAAGGAGGACGACTGGCGGGCCCTGGCCGCCGGCATGAACCGCCTGAGTGCGCGATACGGTGGGCGCTGGCTGATCACCACCTCGCGCCGCACCGGAGAAACCGCCGAGACGATACTTCGGCGGGAGCTGGATGCGGGGTCCATCGCCGAGGCAACCTGGTGGCAGGAACGTCCCCGCCCAGTGATGCCGGCGTACTTGGGCGCGTGCGACGCCGCCTTCTGCACGCAGGACAGCCTGACCATGCTGACCGACGCCATGGCCTCGGCGCGTCCGGTGTTCGCCCTGTCGCCGAAGCACGTCGTGTTTGGCGAAAGCGGCGGCATGTTCGAGGCCTATCTCGAGCAGCACGAGGCCGAAAACCGGATTCGTCGGCTGCCGATCGCTGAGTTGGAACACGTCGACCCGGTGTCGCCACCGGGGTTTACGCCGGTGCGCGAATCGATCCGCAACCGGATCTACGAGGGGTATGTCAGGGATGTCCTGGATGCGAAACACTAAGAACAGCCTGCCGGAGAACCGGGAATGAAGCAGTTCATCTGCATGAAGTGGGGCAAGCTCTACGGCCCCGATTACGTCAACACGCTCTACCGCATGGTGTCGCGCAACGTGACGGGCCCCATCCGCTTCGTCTGCCTGACGGATGATGCGCAGGGCATCCTGACGGATGATGCGCAGGGCATCCTGCCGGACGTGGAGACGCTGCCCTGTCCCGAGATTGACCTGCCCGCGCCCCACAACAATCGTGGCTGGCGCAAGCTGAATCTCTACGCGCCTTCCGAGCGGTTGTTCGGGCTCGAGGGCGACTGGCTCTACCTGGACTTGGACGTCGTGGTGACGGGCAGCCTTGACCCGTTCTTCGAGTACCGCCCGGAAGCGGACTTCATTGTGATGCAGAACTGGACGCAGCCCGGTTCGGGGATCGGCAATACTTCCTGCTATCGCTTTCGTGTCGGCAGCCACGCCTACCTGCTCGACGACCTGGTTGAACAGCAGGACGAAACCCTCTCCCTCTACCGGAATTCGCAGACGTACATCTCGCGATCCATCCGCCGGATCGAATTCTGGCCGGACGACTGGTGCGTGCTGTTCAAGACCCACTGCGTTCCGCCCTGGCCCCAACGGTTCTGGAAGGAGCCGGTCCTGCCCGAGACGGCCCATGTCGTGGCTTTCCCGGGGGTGCCCAACCCGCACCAGGCCGTGCGCGGCGAATGGCCCGCCCCCTGGTACAAGAAGAGCTACAAGTTCATTCGTCCCGCGCGCTGGATCGAGCGGTACTGGCAGTGACGGGGATGGTGGAGCGTGTGGAGGAGCGGCCCGTGAACGAGGGGGGGCTGTGCCCGACCGGAGAACATCCGTGTCGGCGTTGGACTGCTGAACTGGAAGGCGCCGGCGACGCTCCAGGCGACGCTGGAGAACCACGTCGCGCAGGATCTTGTTCTCGCTGTTCGACGAGCACCTGATCTTCTTCCAGGAGCGCAGCGAGAGGGACATCGAGGAGGCAGAGCGCTTCGGGCTGCGGCCCGACGGCAATCGAGAGAACACCGGGATCGTCGGCGGCGTCCGTGCCCTGGTCGAGGGGCTGGACTGCGACTATCTCCTGCTGCTGGAGAACGACTGCCCGGCGGTCGAGCCGCTCGAGGAAATCCGTCGCCAGCTCGATGGGGCGCTGCATGACATGGAATCCGAGAATATTCCAGTGTTCCGCTTCCGCAGCCGACGGCAGCCGGGCGAGGGGCTCGCCTCCGTGAAGAAGTTCTACCGCTACTACGCTGATCGGCTACCCGACCTGACCGGCCACTGGCCCCTGCTGAGCCGGTTGCGTCGCCTGCTGCGGCGCGGCAAGGCTCGAAGGATGCTCGGGGCGTCGGCCTATGCCGACTGCCAGCCAGACCGGGTGTTCCCCGACGTGTTCCGCCGGACCCCTTGCAGCAATCTCGTCGTGAGCTCCCGGCACATCAACTGGACCAATCAATCGGTTCTCGTGAATCGCCGTTGGATGCAGGACGTGATTCTGCCGTACGTGGACGCGCATCCGAGTAACCGGCTGGTCAACGGGTTTTCCGACATCGAGAAGGGATTGAATGGAGCATGGTGGCGTGAGCAGGCGTTCCGCATCGGTCTGGTGCCGGGGGTGTTTACCCATCGCCGTCTCGATCGGTAATGCTTGTGACCCTTAATCCGGCTCGCGGTACGGGGATGGAACACCCTTCGGCAAGGTCTTGAACCGCCGGTGTCCCCAGAGATACATCGCTGGGTGTCGCCGGATTTCGGCTTCCAGTCGCTCGACCAGAAGCCGGGTATCGGCCACCTCGTCGCCGCTGGGGATGTCGTCGATCGGCGGTTCGATCTCCAGCTCGTAGCGAGTGCCGAAGCGGCGGACGTGGTAGGGCAGGATCACGGCGCGTCCCATGCGTGCCAAGGTGGGCATGGCGGTGTTGGTGGCCGCTGGCACTCCGAAGAAGGGGATGAAGGCACTGGTCTTGCCGTGGTAGTTCTGGTCCGGCGCGGTCCAGAGCACACCGCCGGCGCGCAGCGCGCGGACCATGGCACGGGTGTCTTCACGATGGATGAGCCCGGCCAGGTGCTTCTCGCGGCCGAGGTTGATCAGGCTGTCGAGCGCCGGGTTGTTGTTGGGGCGGTAGACGGCATGCACGGCGGCGTGGCGCGAGACGAAATACACCCCCAGTTCCATGTCCGTGACATGCGCGGCGTTCAGGATCACGCCCTGACCGGCGGCCCGGGCGGCCTCGAGGTGCTCGAGGCCGATGATGCGGTACTCCGGCACCTTGTCCAGGTTGCCGAACCAGCCCCAGAACCCCTCGCAGATGCCGGCACCCAGCCGGCGGAAATGCTCGTCGATTAGCTGGTCATAGCGGACGGGCATCCAGTCGGGAAAGGCCACGCGCAGGTTGGCCAGCATCACGCGGCGGCGTTTTTGCAGCATTCGGGCCATCAGCCAACCCAGCCCGGCTCCCAGGCTCAGCCGACGCCGTTGCGGCAGTATTGCGATCAGGCGCGGCAGGAGCGAGAACGCGAAGCGCGCGGCAGCAATGTGCCAAGGCAGGGTGTTGTTTGCGGCAGGTCCACTCATGAAGCGCCATTCTAAGGGATAATGCAGGCATGCGCTTGAACCGACCGGTCATTAGGGCTTCTGGCCTGCCCGCGGCTCTGCCGGGAGGCGGAGAATGAGGCGGTGGCAATACCGAGTGGTCCTGGCGCTGCTCAGTCCCTGGCTGGCCTGGGATGCCTGGCGGCGTTATCGCCACGCCCGGCCCGGGCAGCGACAGGCCTTCGAGCAGTTCGGCCGGATCCGCGCGGGGTTGCCTCGCGATGGTCTGTGGCTGCATGCCGTTTCGCTGGGGGAGGTGCGAGCAGCCGCGATGCTGGTCCGTGCGGTGCGCAACCGCTGGCCTGATCTGCCGATCGTGATTAGCACCACGACTGAAACGGGGGCCGAGGCGGCCCGCTCGTTAGACCTGCCGCACTTCTATGCCCCCTTTGATTTCGCCAGTGCCCAGCGGCGCGTACTGCGGCGATTGCAGCCGCGCCTAGTCGTGATCATGGAAACCGAGCTTTGGCCCAACCTCGTGCGGGAGGCCAATCGGCACGAGGTGCCCTTGGTGATTGCCAATGCCCGGCTTTCCGATCGCTCCTATCGGCGCTATCAGCGCTGGGGCGGGTCCTTGTTGCGCGAGGTGCTGGCGGGGGTCGACCTGATCTGCGCCCAGTCGGCCGCGGACCGTGACCGGTTTGCCGCGCTGAGCGCTTCCCGGGTCGCCGATTGCGGCAATCTCAAGTTCGACCTGCCGGTGCGCGACACGATTCCCGAAGTGCGCCCGGACCGCCGGCATACCTGGCTTGCCGCGAGCACGCATCCCGGTGAAGAGGCCTTGGTACTCGCCGCCCATATGACAGTGCGCCAACGCCGGCCGGATGCGCGGCTGATTCTGGTCCCTCGGCACCCCGAGCGAGCGGCCGAGGTCCTGCGCCTGGCCGAGAAACAGGGCTTCACGGCCGGTCGCTGGACTGACGCCGAGGCATCGGGCGATCGCCCGGCGGTCGAGGTGGTCGATCGCGCCGGTCTGCTGACCGACCTGTTCGCTCAGGTGCCGGTGGTATTCATGGGCGGTTCGCTGGTGTCCACGGGCGGGCACAACCCGATAGAGCCCGCGGCGGTGGGCCGGGCGGTCCTGCATGGCCCGCACGTGCATAACTTCCGGGTGGTCTTTGCCGCGCTGGCGGAGCAACGCGCCGAGCGCGAAGTGGCGGACGCGCCGGAGTTGGCCCGCGTGGTGGAAGAGGTTTTCGATCAGCCGGCAGACTGGGTGGCCGCGGGTGAGCGGGCGCGCAGCGTGGTCGCCCGGCATGGCGGGGCGAGCCAGCGGTTGGTCGAGCGACTGGCTGGATGGATTGAGCCGAGGGATTGAATGGGGGGCTAGCGGCGGGTGCGGCACCACTTTCCCCCGAATTGCCCAATGGCCGAGGGCGTTTTATTCGGCTGGGCCGACCGTCTGTCGGGCGCGCTCGAGCACGCGCTGCATCATTTCGGTGTCGGCCGAACTGGGACCGTTGCCCTCGGCCCTCCCCATCAGCGGGGCGATCAGGGCGTTGGTTTCCTGGTCGGTCAGCTGGCGGTTGATGGCCTCGAGGTCGGCGACCGTCAGCTGGCCGGTGTCGGCCTTCAGCTGCAGCAGGTTGGTGATGTAGCTGTAGCGCGCGTCCAGGTAGTCCGCCATCGCCTGAAAGACCCGCAGCTCGGCGTTGAGTACGTCGACGATCGTCCGAGTGCCAACGCCGTAACCGGCCTCCGTGGCCACCATGCTGGTGCGTGCCGATTCCACTGACTGGCGGAAGGCCTTGATCTGGCTGATCGAGGTCTCCACGCCCCGGTAGCTGTCGGAGGTCTGCTGGCGGACCTGGCGGCGCTGGCCGTCGAGGTCGAACTGGCTGCGCTGGTAGTCGAAAGCGGCCTGACGCGAGCGGGCATTGATGCGCCCGCCGGTGTAGATGGGCAAGTTCAGCTGCACGCCGACCTGGCCGTTGAGCGTCTCACTGCGATTGCCGAACTGGCTGGGGCTGCTGTCGTAGCCGTAGCTGCCCTCGAGGCTGACAGTCGGCATGCGTTGCGAGCGGGCTACGTCCACGTTCTGCTGTGCGATCCGGGTGCCGACGGCCGCGCTCTGCAGTCCGAGGTTCTGTGTCAGCGCCAGTTCGACCCACTGGGTCGGGTCGGCTGGCTGAGGGCGGGCCACGTCGAGGTTGGTACGGATGTCGTCGAGATCGGTGACCATGCGGCCGATGATGGTCTCGAGCGCGGCCTCGGCGTTATTCAACTGGGCGCGGGCCGTGATGATCTGCGCGTTGGCCTGGTCGTGCTCGGATTGGGCGTCGGCCACATCGGTCACGGCCACCAGGCCCACCTCGTACTGACGCTGGGCGCGTTCGAGCTGGCGCTTGAGTGCCGCGCGGTTGGCCTTGGCCAGCTGCAGCTGGGCATCGGCGTTCAGTACCTGGAAATAGGCCTGACCAGTACGCAGGATCAGGCCCTGGCGGGCCTGTTCGTAATCGATGTCGGCCTGGCGTACCTGCAGCTGGGCGATGTCGAGCTGCAGGTTTTCGGTACGGTTGTAGATTGTCTGCGACAGGGTCAGGGCGAGGTTGCGGCCCGTGCCCTTGGTGACGTCCGAGGAGCCGGGAAAGCCGCCCTCTAGTACCCGACTGTGTGTGTAGTCGACGCCTGCGTTTCCCCCGATCTGCGGCAGGAGGTCGGCCTGCTGGATGGGAATGTTTTGCTCCACCGATAGCCGCTGCTGCTCGGCGGCGCGCAGTTGTTGGTCGTTTTGTTCGGCCAGCGCGTAGATGTCGAGCAGATCGGCCGCCGCTGCCTGCCCCCCATGCAGCGATATGCCGACGCCGATGGCCAGCGACAGGGCGGCGCGACGGAAAGGGTGCGAGGGCCCTGCGCGCCCGTTCCGGCCGCGGAGGGTGGCTGAGCGACGACTGACTGGCATGTCGAGTTACCCCGGGAGATTAAGTTGGGCAGTATTGATTAGCTTGCTAACTATTGTCACCTTAACCCAGCGCCGAGCGAGCCGGCAAGCAAGGGTGATGGTCCTTCCGCGCGTCAGGGCGCGTGCTGCCGGCGGGCCCGCCTTTACCACGGCATCGCCGTCGTGAACTGGGGGCTCCAAAAGGCCAAGCTTAGCGCAAATTTCAATTGGTCGAGAGGAGGTCGCCGGCAAGGGAATGCCCGGCGTGAGCTGGTTGACCGCCCACCGGCATCAGACCGGTTGGCTGCCGGGTTGGCCGGTGCTTACAGCGAGAAAACGGGTTGCGGTTCGGCGCCGATGAGGTAGGCCGTGCAGGTCTCGAACAGCGAGTCGGTGCGAAAGCGGCTCTCGCTTTCGCGGGTGACCATGTTCGCACTCATGATCGGCCCGGAGCCGGTGATCGCCAGCAGGCGGCCGCCAATGTTGAGCTGGCGGAAGTTCTTTTCCGGCATTTCCGCCAGGGCGCCGGTGTAGACGATCACGTCGAAGTGCTCGTCGTGGGCCCAGCCGTCGTGGGCGTCGCCCGTCTCGATCACCACGCGGTCGAAACCCAGCTCGGAGAGCAGGCCGCCGGCACGTTCGGTGAAGTCCTTGAAGATGTCGACCGAGCGCACGCTGTCGCCCAGGGAGGCCAGGCAGGCGGTGAAAAATCCGGTGCCGGTGCCGATTTCCAGCACCCGCTCGCTCGGCTGGATCTGCAGGTACTGCAGGATGCGCCCCTCGACGACCGGCGCGAGCATGGTCTGGCCGTGGCCGATCGGCACCGCGACGTCAGAGAAAGCGTAATTGCGCTCGCTGTCGGGCACGAACCGTTCGCGCGGAACATTGAAGAACACTTCCAGAACGCGCTTGTCGAGCACATCCCAGGGGCGGATCTGCTGCTCGACCATGTTGAAGCGGGCCAGTTCGATGTCGGTGGGCATGGATTCGGCTCTGAGTTCGGGAATTAAGTGCGCGGTAATTTACGGGTTTTCCCGTCATCGGGCAACTTCCCGCGGCATGGCACTGTGCCGGTAAGCGCGGGCCTGCCGATGGCAGGGGGTGACGATTCCGTGAGCGGGAAGCCGACTCGAAGGTCCCAGCGTACCACCGAATAAGCCGCTGACTTGGGGGCACAACTTGTCAATCGTCCCCTTCTGGTATAGCGTCGCGCCCTTGGAGAAGTGGTTGCCCCGGCAGCCACCCAATACAGACTAGGGGTGCCGTGGGCAGGTTAGCCAACCTGCACCGCGGCTGAGAAAGACCCTTGGAACCTGATCCGGCTTGCATCGGCGTAGGGAAGTCTGTCTGGCGCACAAGGTATCTTCCCCCGTGTCCAGTCGGCGCTCGTCGTGCATGCCCCCATACCGAACAAGGTGGCCCAGAGGTAGCACATATGAGCGCAATCCCCAGCGATTTCCTGCAGAAGACCGCGAAACTCTCCGAGACGGTCATCGCCCCGTTCCCCGCCAGCCACAAGCGCTATAGCCAGGGCTCGCGTCCCGACCTGCGCGTGCCGTACCGCGAGGTCAGCCAGACGGCCACCCAGACCGATTCCGGCATCGTCTCCAACCCGCCGATTCCGGTTTATGACACCTCGGGGCCGTACACCGACCCGGACGTGGAGATCGATCTGCTCAAGGGGCTTGCTCCCCTGCGGGCCGACTGGGTCGACGAGCGTGGTGACACCGAGCAACTCGATGGCCCCAGCTCCGAGTTCGGTCAGGATCGCCTGGAAGACGAGAAAACCGCCAACCTGCGCTTCTCGCACATCCGCCCGCCGCGCCGCGCCAAGAACGGCGCCAACGTCACCCAGATGCACTACGCCCGCCAGGGCATCATCACCCCCGAGATGGAGTACGTCGCCATCCGGGAAAACAATCGCCTGCAGGAAATGCGCGCCGACCCGCGCTACACGAAGCTCTTGCGCCAGCACCCGGGCGAATCCTTCGGTGCGTCGATTCCCGACGAGATCACGCCCGAGTTCGTCCGTGACGAGATCGCCCGCGGCCGAGCCATCATCCCGGCGAACATCAACCACCCGGAAATCGAGCCGATGATCATCGGCCGGAACTTCCGCACCAAGATCAACGGCAACCTCGGCAACTCCGCGGTCACCTCCGGCATCGCCGAGGAAGTCGAGAAGATGGTCTGG
>JAGXIF010000020.1 GCA_024635755.1 Halothiobacillus sp. | reverse complement strand
GCGCCCATGGCGGCCACGCCCCAGAACAGCACGCGCGCGGCACCGCGGAGCATGGAGGCGCCACCGGCGCGGGCGGCCAGGCCGCCGAGCAGGCCGAGCGAGATCAGGGTCATCGCCACCACCGCGGGCATCATGGTCGCGTCAGGAGTGAACAGTACGGTCAGTAGGGGCAGGCCCGCCCCGACGGAGAAGGCGGCAGCCGACGCCCAGGCGGCGAGAAAGGGTTGAGCCCGGGTGATCTCGTGCAGCCCCATCTCGTCGCGGGCATGGGCGCCGAGGGCGTCGTGTGCCATGAGTTGCTGGGCGACCTCCTGGGCCGTTTCCGGTGTGAGGCCACGGTCAATGTAGATCTCGCGCAACTCGGCCAGTTCATGATCGAAGTTGATCTCCAGCTCGCGCGCCTCCATGGCGAGATCGGCATTCTCGGTGTCTTTCTGTGACTGCACCGAGACATACTCGCCGGCCGCCATCGAGAGCGCCCCGGAGACCAGCCCGGCGGTGCCCGCCAGCACGATGGCCGCGCGCGGGCTGCCGGCGGCGATGAAGCCCAGCATCAGACTCGAGACCGACACGATGCCGTCGTTGGCGCCCATTACCGCGGCCCGGAGCCACGAGTTCCGATTGATGCGGTGATGCTCGGCGTGAATGTCTATCTGCTTTTCCATGAGGCGCCTTTGTCCTGGGGCATCCCCGGCTGGCGGGCCGGGTGATAATCTGATGACACCCCGCCGGTCGGGCCGGCAGGGAAGCGTTTCAACGGGATATTGCCACGGTAATCAGCCGTAACCCAACACGAGGGCGCGGGTCGGTCGGCAAGGCCATCGACCCATCATCATGCAGCATCCGCTCGACATCAGCTCCGATCATCTCTGCCAGCGCCTGCAACAGGTGCTCGATGGCATGGGCGGCGTGGTCGCGCCGGATGTGGCGCTGGCCGTCGAACGCCTGTGTCTGTCGGTCGCGCGCGCCTCGGAAGGGGCGGCCGGTCCGCGGGTGGCCGTGGCGCTGGCGGACATCCAGGCCGACCTGCCAACCCTGGTTGCGGCCTTGCTGGCGGACCCGGCCCTGGGCAAATCCGGTTCGGGCGAATCCGGCTCGGGCGAGCCCCGGTCGCCGGAGTCTGAAACCGCCTCGTTCGCTTCGGCCGTGCTGGATCGCAACGGCTGTCGGGACGTGCAGCGCTTGCTCGAGGCGATCGAGCGCTTGCGGGGTTGGGAGGCCGGTTATCCCGAGCCGCGGACCGAACAGCAACGCGAGCACTGGCGTCGCCTGCTGCTCGCCGGCGCGCGTGACGCCCGCGCGGTGCTGATCGATCTGGCCTATCGCCTTGAGGGGATGCGGGCCCTCGGCGACGAGCCCGACGAGGCGCGGCGTCGGCGCTTTGCCGGCATGACGCTTGCCGTGCATGCGCCGATCGCGCATCGACTCGGCCTGGGCCAGATCAAGTGGGAGCTCGAGGACCTGGCATTCCGCCATCTCGAGCCGAACACCTACGTCGAGATCGCCCGCCTGCTCGACGAGCGCCGCACCAGCCGCGAGTCGTATCTGGCTCACGTCGAGCAAAAATTGAATCACGCCCTGATCCAGGCGGGCATCCGGGCCGAGGTCTACGGTCGACCCAAGCACATCTACAGCATCTGGGGGAAGATGCGCCGCAAGCAGGTCTCCTTCGAGGGGCTGTTCGACGTGCGCGCGCTGCGGGTGCAGGTCGACTCGGTCACCGACTGCTATGGGGCGCTGTCGGTGGTCCATGAACTGTTCCGTCCCATCCCCAGCGAGTACGACGACTACATCGCCCGTCCCAAGCCCAACGGCTACCAGTCGCTGCACACCGCCGTGCACGCCGACGAGGACAAGGTGGTCGAGATCCAGATCCGCACCGAGCGGATGCACGCGTTCGCCGAGTTCGGTGTGGCCGCCCACTGGCGCTACAAGGCCGGCGGCGGGTCGGCCAATCCCTTCGATATGCAGGTCGAATCGCTGCGTCGTGATCTGTCACGTGGCGATATCCGGCCGCTGGATGCGCCGATGGTGTATGCCTTCACGCCCGATGGCGAATTGGTCGAGCTGCCGGTGGGGGCGACGGTGCTCGATTTCGCCTATCGCATCCACACCCATCTGGGGCACCGTTGCCGCGGGGCGAAGGTCAACGGCCAGATCGCGCCATTGAAGACCGAGGTGGCCAATGGCGACACGGTCGAGGTGCTGACGAACAAGGAGCCTGCCCCCAGCCGCGAGTGGGCACACGCCAAGAGCGGCTTTCTCCGCTCGGCCAGCTCACGGGGCAAGGTGCGCAACTGGTTCGCGCAGTTCGATCGCGAGGATGCCCGTGAACGGGGGCGGCTGATCTGCGAGCGGCTGTATCGGCGCTTTTCCATGGACGCCGCGGCGCGGCGGCGCCTGCTCGAGGCGCTTGGCGTCAACAGCGAGGACCAGCTGTTCCTCGCCGTGGGGCACCATCGTATCGCCGCCGAAACGTTGCAGGCCGCCGCCCGCGGGCAGTTGGGGGCGGCGGCCGACCGCTCCGCCCGTCCGCCGCGCGAGGCGTCCCCCGAGGGCGAGCCGCTGCCCGAGCCACCGGGCGGACGCAGTCTCGTGATCGAGAACCAGTCGATCGACGGGCTCAAGGTGACGCGCGCGAAGTGCTGCCAGCCGCAGCCGGGCGAGCGGGTGATGGCCTTTCTCAGCCGCTCGCAGGGCTACAAGCTGCATCGCCCCGATTGCCGCAACCTCGCCCACCTGGCCCGCCAGCACCCCGAGCGGGTGTTGCCGGTCGAATGGCCCGACTAGGGAAGGGCGCATCCCCTTGCTGACAACAAACCGTCATGTGTGCGGGGTAGCTTGGTGCAAATGGAAAAGACACCCGCTTCCCCGTCGTTGCACCTGGCTGATGTCACCATGTTCTGGGGGCCGGCCTCGGGTGGCGTGCGGCGTTATCTCGAGGCCAAGCGTGACCACATCGCGGGTTGCCCGGATTGCCAGCACAGCCTGCTGGTGCCTGGTCCGCGTCCGGCGTGGTCGGCCGATGCCAATCAATGGTTGCGTCAGTTGCCGTCGTGGCGTTTGCCGGCCGGTGATGGTTATCGCTTTCCCCTGCGACCCGGCCCCTGGCGGCAGGCGTTGCTCGAACTGGCGCCTGACGCGATCGAGGCCGGCGATCCCTACGTGACGGCGCACGCCGCGCAGGCCGCGGCAAACCGTCTGGGGGTGCCGGCGGTCGGCTTCTTTCACTCGGATCTCTCGCGGCTGCTCGCGCTGCGCTGCGGCGACTGGGTCAGGCCGCTGTCCGGTCGCTACCTGGCGCGGTTGTATCGTCGCTTCGACTGGATGTTCGCCCCGAGTGACGTCATGGCCAGTCAGCTGGCCGATCTGGGCGTGCGCAATGTGAGTGTGCAGCGGCTCGGCGTGGATACCTCGGTCTTTCGCCCCTCGGCGATCCAATCGGGGCTGCGTGACAGCCTGGGGATCCCGCGCGACGCTCGCTTGTTGGTGTTTGCCGGGCGCAACACGCGTGAGAAGCACGTCGACCAACTGGTCGCGGCTCTCGATGAACTTGACGATCGGTACTACCTGTTGCTGATTGGCGCCGGTATGCCGACCGGGAGCCACCCCCGCCTGCGCGTGATCGATTACGTCGCCAATGAGCACACGCTGGCCGCCTATCTCGCCTCGGCGGATGCCTTGCTGCATGCCGGCGATGCCGAGACCTTCGGGCTGGTGATCCTCGAGGCCATGGCCTGCGGCCTGCCGGTGATCGGCGTGGCTGCCGGGGCGACGCCGGAACTGGTCGACGAGGCGGTGGGAGAGCTGGTCCCAAGGGCGCGGGCCGCGCAACTCGCGCAGGGCGTGACGCGCCTATTCGAGCGGGACTGGCTGGCTGCCGGTGCCGCCGCGCGCCGACGGGCCGTCCGACACTACGGCTGGGGACCGCAGCTTGATCGGCAATTGTTGAGGATGGGGCAGTTGTGTCGCGAGGGGCGGGTCAGTGACGACAGCAGCGTCGAGAAACCTTGGCCACAGAAGGGCTCGGTTTCCGCCTGATCGGGGCGGTGACATGGTCTATTCCGCAGGTGTCATGTGTCGTTAATTGTTGTGTGTCATACCCTGCGTATCGATGAGCCACCGGGCCAAGCCTTTTGCTGGAGAATTTCATGAGTCAGCCCCGCCGCGTCCTGTTCGTTTGTATTCACAACAGTGGCCGAAGCCAGATGGCCGAGGCGTTTCTCAATGAACTGGGCGGTCCCGAATTCGTGGCGGAAAGCGCAGGCGTCGACCCGCATCCAGTCAATCCGGAGGTGGTTGAGGTGATGAAGGAGGTGGGTCATGACCTATCCGACGCCGAGTCGGACAATATCGTCGACTTCTTTCGCCAGGGCCGTCTCTACGAGCAGGTGATCGACGTCTGCGAGCGCGGCACCGAGCAGGACTGTCCGGTGTTCCCGGGCGTTCGGCGCACGCTGCACTGGCCCTACCCGGACCCGGCGGCATTGGCCGGGGATGAGTCGGAACGGCTCGAGGCACTGCGCGGGATACGTGACCAGATTCGGAGCCGGGTCGACGAATGGCTGGAGACTGCCCGTCGCACGCCCAAGTAACCCGTTGCCGCTTTGCGTCGGGCGGTTGATTAGCCCATCAGCGCGGCACCCTTGATCAGCGCGGTTACCGACTGCCCGTCGGCCAGCCCCATGCTATCGATCGTATGAGCGGTGACTTCGCTCACCAGCCGCTGCCCGTCGGCCAGTTCCAGGAACACGGCCGCGCGGCCGGGGCGACTGGTTTCGATGTGTTCTATCCGTCCGGCCACCTGGTTCTGTACCGAGATGCCCGTCACCGGTCCGCGGGCCAGAGCGACGTCGTCGCCGCGCACCCGCAGGCGCCGCGAGCCAGTATTGGTTGGGCGTCCGTCATGGGCGAGCCACAGGGTGACCGGCATGTCGGTCGCCGCGCGTGGGCGGGTGATAAAGGACAATCGATGCGGATCGTCGGCAACCGGTTCGAGGTGCCCCTCCAGTGAGGCCACCGGTCCCTCCTCGGTGAATAGTGGCGAATCGGCCCGCCCGAGCGCCTCTCGCAGGGCCTCGACCCGCTCGACCCGTCCATCCGCCATGAACACGACCCGGTCGGCCAGGCGCTCGACCTCCGCCGGGGCGTGGGTGATCAGCACCGTGGGGATGCCGAAATCACGGATCACCGTCTCGAACAGGTCGAGCAGTTCGGCCTTGGCACGCCAGTCGAGCGCGGCCAGCGGCTCGTCCATCATCAGCACCCGTGGCCGGCCGATCAGGGCGCGGGCGATCGCGATCCGCTGGCGTTCGCCGCCGGAAAGATTGGCCACCGCCCGGTCGAGCAGTGGGGCGATGCCGGTCCGCTCGATGATCTGGTCGCGGTCGATGGCCGCCCCACGGTCGGTCGGCGCGCGCCTGGCGGCGAAGTCGAGATTGCCGCGCACCGTGCGGTGGGCGAGCAGGGCGGCGTGCTGGAAGACCATGCCGATGTCGCGCTGCTCGGCCGGCAAGCCCCGCCGGCCGTCCTGCCAGACCTCGTCGTGGAAACGCAGCCGCCCGCGGGTGTGCCGATCCAGGCCGGCCATCGCACGCAGCAGCGTGCTCTTGCCCGAGCCCGAGCGGCCGAACAGGGCGGTCACCCCGTCCGACTCGAAGGCGAAGTCGCCGGAGGCCATCCGGAAGTCGCCGACGGTGAGTGTCAGGTTGCCTGCGAACATGGTCCTACCCCAGCCTGGCCGAAAAGCGACGATTGATCAGGTACACGCCCACCAGCGTGGCGAAGGCGAAGATCACCATCACCGCCGAGAGCAGGTGGGCCTGGGCATACTCGAACGACTCGACGTGATCGAAGATCGCGATCGAGACCATGCGCGTCTGGCCCTCGATATTGCCGCCGACCATCAGCACCACGCCGAACTCGCCCACGGTGTGGGCGAAGGTAAGTACCGAGCCCACCAGCAGCCCCTGGCGCGACAGCGGCAGGATCACGCTGAAGAATCGGTCGACAAAGCCGGCCCGCATCAGGCGGGCGGCATCCAGCACCTCCTCGGAGAGCCCCTGGAAGGCCGACATCATCGGCTGGACCATGAACGGCAGCGAGAACAGCACCGAGCCGATCACCAGCCCGGTGAAGTTGAAGGTCAGCTGCCCCGAAAAGCCGAATAATCCTAAGAACTCGGTCAGCGGGCCGTTGGGGTTCATCGCGATGATCAGGTAGAAACCCAGCACCGTCGGCGGTAGCACCAGCGGCAACGAGACCAGTGCCTCGAAGACCACCCGCCAGCGCGACCGCATGCGCGAAAGCCCCCAGGCGATCGGCACGCCGATCACCAGCAGGACGATGGTGGTGATGGTCGCGACCTGTAGCGTCAGCCAGATTGGATGGGTTTCGAGCGGGATGCCGAACAGCGTCATGGCCGGTCCTCAGGGCGTGTCGTAGCCGTATTTCTCGATGATCGTGGCACCTTCGCGACTCCGCAGGAAGGCCATAAAGTCGTCGACCACCTCGGGATGTTTGCTGCGGGTCAGCGCGGCCGCCCCCTGCTCGATGGGGTCGTAGTCCTTGGCCGGCGGCATCCAGACGTGACCCCGATCCTGGATCGGGCTTTGCGGGTCACGCAACTGCGAAAGCGCCACGAAGCCCAGCTGGGCGTTGCCGGTGGCGACGAACTGGAAGGTCTGCGTGATGCTCTCGCCGGTGGCGATTTTCCCTGCCGCACGATAGCGCTGGTAGAGCGCGCGCTTTGCCAGCACCTGCTGCGCGGCCAGACCGTAGGGCGCGGCCTTGGGATTGGCCGCCGCCAGGTAGCGGAAGGCGCCCTGGGCGAGGATTTCCTCGGCGCGCTCGTCGACGGGCAGCTCCAGGCTGAACAGGGCGAGTTTTCCTCGGGCGTAGACGAAGAAATCGCGTGCCTCGCCGGACTCGACCAGGCGCTGCGGGCGCGCGGTGTCGGCGGAGAAATACGCATCGAACGGCGCCCCGTTGCGGATCTGGGCCAGCAGCTTGCCCGACGGGCCGAAGGAGAACCGCACCTCGTGGCCGGATGCCTCCTCCCAGGCCGCGCCGATCTCCTCGACCGCCTTGGTGAAGTTCGCGGCCACCGCCACGGTGAGGGTCTCGGCCTGGGCGGCCGCCGCGCTCAGCCAGCCACTGGCGAGCAGGGCGGCCATCAGGGTCTTCTTCAACATGCCGAACTCCCTGTTTCGTCTCTCGATCGGTTGTCGGGTATATATCGATGCGCCAAGCGAGACGCCGCGCGAGCGCTCGCGCGGCTACTCGTCCATGCCCAGGATGACGTGGCTGGCCTTGACCAGCGCACAGGTGGCCGCCCCCTCGTGAAGGCCCAGCGTCTCGATGCTGGTGTTGGTCACCACCGCCGTCAGGCGTGCGCCGCCGGGCAGGGCGACCACCACCTCGCTATTGACCGCGCCGGTTTCGATGCGCTCGACCGTGCCGCACAGCTGGTTGCGCGCCGAGGTGCGCGCGCCGGCGTCGCTCAGGATCACGAAGCTCGCCTTGATCAAGGCATGCACGGCACGGCCCTCGACCAGCTCCATGTCCTCGGCGCTGCGGCGCGTGATCACGGCGACCAGCTCGTCGCCACCGGCCAGCGCGACCACCACTTCGCTGCTGACCGGGCCATGGGTGACACGACTCACCCGGCCGGCCAGGGCGTTCCTCGCACTGGTCTTCATGTGGATCCTCCGCAGCAGGTCCAGATCGTCGGTCAGCTCGTTGCGCTCGAACAGGGCCAGTAGCTCCTGCTGCATGCCGTTGAGCCGCTTCCAGGCGGCCAGCAGGCGCCGGCCGTCCTCGGAGAGCACCGCTCCGCCGCCCTTCGACCCGCCATGACGGGTGGTGACCAGCGGCTTGTCGGCGAGGTTGTTGATCGCGTCGACCGCGTCCCAGGCCGCCTTGTAGGTCATGCCGATCGACCGCGCCGCGCCGCTGATCGAGCCGGTTTGCTCGAGGGCGGCCAGCAGCCGCAGGCGGCGGTCGGACACCTCGCCTGCACCCAGTTTCAGGCCCAGTGAGCCGGTGAATATCGCGTTATGTTTTTCACTATATATCGACATGAGGGGCGGGACAATGGGGTAAACGGTTGGCCGATCTTACCCGGAACGGCCGTCACCTTTCGTAATGCTTGATCTGCTGGAATGCCTCCAGGGCCGCCTCGCGGGAGGCCTTGAGATCGACGATCGGGCGGGGGTAGGTTTCGCCCAGCGTCACGCCGGCGCGGTTCAGTGTGCCGGGATCGCTCTCCCACGGCGCGAATAGTACCTTGTCGGGCAGCGCGGCCAGTTCCGGCACCCAGCGGCGGATGAAGGCGCCCTCGGAGTCGAACTTGCCGCTCTGCAAGACGGGATTGAAGATGCGGAAGTAGGGCGCGGCGTCCCCGCCGGTGCCGGCCACCCACTGCCAGCCGGCCGTGTTGCTGGGCAGGTCGGCGTCGACCAGGGTGTCCATGAACCAGTCCGCACCGATGCGCCAGTCGACCAGGCAGTTCTTGGTCAGAAAGGAGGCGACGATCATCCGCGCGCGGTTGTGCATCCAGCCGGTCGCCCAGAGCGCGCGCATGGCGGCGTCGACCACCGGGATGCCGGTTTCGCCGCGCTGCCAGGCACCGATGTGGTCGGGATCGTTGCGCCAGGGCAGGTGGTCGAAGCGGGCATCGAGATTGTCGGTCTGCGTCTGGGGAAAGTGGTAGAGCAGATTGGCGCCGAACTCGCGCCAGCCGATCTCGCGCAGGAAAGCCTCGGGGCCCTTGTCGTCGAGGGCATCCGGGTAGGCGCTGCGTACCCGGGCGACGACCTGGCGCGGGGAGATCTCGCCGAAGTGCAGGTGGGGCGAGAGCCGCGAGGTGCCGTCGAGATCGAGCCGGTTGCGGGTGTCGTGGTAGTGCGAAACGTCGTCGAGGAACGACTCGAACCGATCCCAGGCCCCCGCCTCGCCCGGCGTCCACCACTCGGCAAAGCCGTCGGCCCAGTCCCGCTGCGGCAGCAGTCCGAGCGAGTCGATCGTCTCGCTGCCGACCGCCGCCGGAACGAGGTTGAGGCCCTCGGGTTCGGGCAGGATCGGCTGGTCGATGCCCGCGGCGAGCAGTGCCTTCCAGTAGGGCGTGAATACCTTGTAGGGCGCGCCCTGCTTGTTGAGCACGTTCCACGGCTCGTGCAGGTAGTTGCCGGCAAACGACTCCACCGCCAGGCCCTCGTCGCGTAGCGCTTGCTTGGTGGCGCGGTCGGTGGCGATACCGGCCGGCTCCAGACGCCGGTTCCAGTGCACGGTCGTGGCGCCGGAGTCGGCCGCTAGCCGAGTCAGCACGTCGGCCGGCTCGCCGCGGCGAATGATCAGGCGACCGCCCAACGCCTGCAAGTCACGATCGAGTGCCGCGAGACTGTGATGTAGCCACCAGCGGCTGGCACCGCCGTGGTGAAAGCCGTCACGACGCGCCTGATCGGGCCCCTCGGGCGGCAGGATGTATACCGGTATGATGTCTCCGTTTACTGCGGCCCGCTCGAGGGCCGGGTTGTCCGCCAGGCGCAGATCCTGGCGAAACCAGACGATGGTGGGGGCGTTTGACATGGAATGGTCCGGCTGTCCGTGGACGGGAGAGGGAAATTGCCGGTGAGTATGGCAAAGGAAAGGCGGCTTTTTGCCGCGGGTTGGCCGGCGGGATTCCTGTCGGGCGCGCTGTTGGCCGCCTCGCTGTTGTTTGCGACCCATGCGACCCATGCGGTCCAGGGGACCGAGGCGGACGACGTCGAGGGGGCGGCCGAGACCCTGCCGGTGGTGCTGGTGGCGCCGGTGCGTGCTGGGGTCGATGCCCGGCCGGCGCTGGTGGGTGCGGTGGTCGCGAAGACCGCCAGCGCGCTGGGATTCCAGGTGGCGGGGCGGATCAGTGAGCGGTTGGTGCGGCGTGGCGAGCGGGTCGAGTCCGATGCGGTGCTGGCCCGACTCGACGACCGGGATTTGCGTGCGCGGCTGGATTCGGCCCGCTCGGCCCTCGCGCAGGCGCAGGCCGAGGCAACGCTCACCGATCAGGAATTGGGTCGCATCCGCGACCTGTCGAACCGCAATGTCGCCAGCCGGCAACAACTGGATCAAGCCGTCTCCCGCCAACGGGCGGCCGCCGCGGCCATGAGCAACGCGGAGGCACGGCTGACCGAGGCGAAGAATGCCCTGGACTATGCCGAGCTGCGCGCGCCGTTCGATGGCGTGCTGACCGGCCTGCTGGCCGATGTCGGCGACGTGGTCGCCGCCGGCCAGCCGATGCTGCAATTGGCCGCGGATGCCGGACGGCTGGTTGAAGTGGCCGTGCCCGAGCGCCGGATGCCGACCCTGTCGGAAGGGGCCATGGCCGAACTGGTTGGTGACGGGCAAACGGTGGCGGCCAAGCTCGATTCGGTCAGCGGCGCGGCCGACCCGGCCAGTCGCACCTATGCCGCTCGTTACCGCCTGAGCGGGGCGGCGGTCGAGGGGCAGCCCTGGTCGCTGGGGCAGACGGCCATCCTGCGTTTTGCCGGCGGCGAACCGAGGTTGCGTGTGCCGGTGGGCGCCGTCTTCGCCCGTGATGGCCAGTCGCGGGTCTTCCGCGTGCAGGACGATGCGGTGCAGGCGGTCGCGGTGACGGTGCGCTCGGTGGCGGGTGATTACGCGGTGATCGCGGGCGACCTGCCCGTCGGTGCGTTGGTGGTGGCCGCGGGCGTGAATCGGCTCCACGATGGCCAGCGGGTCCGCCCGCGCCGCGCCGCCGAGCTGGCCGGCGGGGCCGGGGAGCCGCGGCCTTGAGCCAGCCCGCCGATTCCTCGCGTTTCAATCTCTCGGCGCTCGCGGTCCGCGAGCGCTCGATCACGCTGTACCTGATCCTGCTGGTGGCCGCCGCCGGTCTGTATGCCTTCGTCTCGCTGGGGCGCGCCGAAGATCCGGCCTTCACCCTCAAGGTGATGCTCGCCGAGGCCCACTTGGAAGGCGCGACCGCCCGCGAGATGCAGGAGCAGGTGGGCGAGCCGCTCGAGCGTGCGCTCGACAACGTGCCCTACTTCGATTTCGTCGAGAGCGTCGCCCGCCCCGGTTCGATCTACCTGCGGATCAACTTCGAGGAATCCACCCCGCCCGAGCAAGTCAGCGACGTCTTCTACCAGGTGCGCAAGCACCTCTCCGATGCCGAGCCCGAGCTGCCGCCGGGCGTGGTTGGCCCGTTGTTCAACGACGACTTCTCCGACGTCTACTTCACGCTCTACGCCCTGACCGCGCCGGGGGTGTCGCAGCGCCTGCAGGTTCAGGCCGCCGAAACCCTGCGGCGCGAGGCCTTGCGCGTGGAGGGCGTGGACAAGGCGCACCTGATCGGCGAGCAGGTCGACCGGATCGAAATCCGCCTCGACCCGGCGCGCATCCAGTCGCTGGGCCTGTCACTGGATGCGGTGGCCGCCGCGCTTGCCGGCCAGAACCGCATGACCTCGGCCGGGCGGATCGAGACCGACGGTCCGCGCCTGTCTGTGCGCGTCGGTCCGGGGCTGGATGGCGGCGGCACGGACGCAATCGAACGCATTGGCAACACCCCGCTGGTGATCGGCGAGCAGGTCCTGCGTGTCTCGGACGTCGCCGAGGTGTCGCGGCGGCTGGCCGATCCGCCCGCCTTTATCGTCGAGAACAACGGCGAGCGCGCGCTGATGGTGGGCGTGGTCATGGCCGACAACGTCAACGGCCTGAAGCTCGGCGAGCGGCTGGCGGCCTTCGAGGAGCGCATCCAAGCGGGGCTGCCTGCCGGTGTGCAACTGGAGAAGGTCACCAACCAGGCCGATGCGATTCGCCTGGCGGTGGATACCTTCCAGATCAAGTTCCTGCTCGCCCTGGGCGTGGTGATGCTGGTGGGCTTTCTCGCCCTGGGGCTGCGTGCCGGCCTGGTGGTGGCGCTGGCCGTGCCGCTGACGCTCGCGATTACCTTCGTCGTCATGCAGATCACCGGCAAGAACCTCGACCGGATCACGCTGGGGGCGCTGATCCTGTCGCTGGGCCTGCTGGTGGACGACGCGATCATCGCGATCGAGATGATGCTGGTGAAGCTCGAGGAGGGCACCGACCGGGTCGCCGCCGCGGCGCATGCCTGGACGGTCACCGCCATGCCCATGCTGGTGGGCACCCTGGTGACCGTGGTGGGCTTCGTGCCGATCGGCTTTGCCCAGTCGAACGTGGGCGAGTACGCCGGCAACATCTTCTGGATTCTGGGCATCTCGCTGATCGCCTCGTGGGTCGTCGCGGTGGTGTTCACCCCCTACCTGGGGGTGAAGCTGTTGCCGAAGGTCCAGCCCTCCTCCGGCGAGATGTATGCCGGGCGTGTCTACCGCGGGCTGCGGCGGTTGGTCATCGGTTGCGTGCACCACCGCTGGTGGGTGATCGGGGGCACGTTGATCCTGTTTGTCGCCTCGGCCGTGCTGATGGGGCAGGGCGTGGCCAAGCAATTCTTCCCCAGCTCGGATCGCCCGGAATTGCTGATCGATATCCAGTTGCCGGAGGGCAGCTCGATCGGAGCGACCCGCGAGGTGGCCGAGCGCGTCGCCGCGGCGATCGAGGACGATACGGCACTCGAATCGCTGTCGACCTTCATCGGCCGCGGCGCGCCGCGCTTCTTTCTCGCGCTCAATCCCGAGCTGCCCGATCCGGCCTTCGCCAAGATCATCGCCGTCACGCACGATGCCGAGGCACGCGAGGCCCTGCGCGGGCGCATGCAGACGATGATCGCCGAGGGCGCCTTCCCCGAGGCGCGGGTCCGCGCGCACCCGCTGTTGTACGGCCCGCCGGTGGTCTGGCCGGTGCAGTTCCGTGTCATGGGGCCGGAAGTCGAGCGGCTGGTCGAGATCGGCGAGCGGGTACGTGTGGTGATGGCGGACAATCCGCACCTGGTCGATCCGCATCTGGAATGGGGGCGGCAGATCCCCACGCTGCGCCTGGCGCTCGACCCCGCGCGTCTGGCGGCCCTGGGGCTCACGCCCGCCGAGGTTCAGCAACAGCTCGCGGGCTTGATCAACGGCCGGACGGCCACGCAGTTGCGCGAGGGCATCCGCGGCATCGACGTGATCGTCCTGGCCAACCCGGAACAGGCGCGCGACCCGGCTCGGCTCGATCAGTTGCCGATCCGCAGCGCCAATGGCGAAACGGTGCCGTTGGCCCAATTGGGCGAGATCGCGGTGGAAAGCGAATTGCCGGTGTTCAAGCGTCGTAACCAGGTCCCCTATCTGAACGTCAACGCCGAGATCCGCGGCGCCCAGCCGCCGGATGCGACCAGTGCCAGCTGGCAGGACCTGGCCGATCTGCGCGCCGATCTGCCGCCCGGTTATCGCCTGGAGATCGGTGGCACCGTCGAGCAGTCGGGCAAGGCGCAGAACTCGATCAAGGTGATCATGCCGCTGATGGTGGTACTCATGCTGACCCTGTTGATGCTCAACATGCGCTCATTCCCCGGCCTGTTCATGGTGCTGCTGACCGCCCCGCTGGGGTTGATCGGTGCCGCCGGGGCGCTGGCGCTGTTCAACCAGCCGTTCGGTTTTGTCGCCCTGCTGGGGCTGATCGGGCTGGCGGGGATACTCATGCGCAACACCTTGATCCTGGTGGGGCAGATCGACGAGAACCGCCGCGCGGGCGATGACCGCTACACCGCCGTGATCGAGGCGACCATTCGCCGTGCCCGGCCGGTGGTGCTCACCGCCCTGGCCGCGGTGCTCGCGTTCGTGCCGCTGACGGCCAGCACCTTCTGGGGGCCGCTGGCCTACACGCTCATCGGCGGGATCGCCGTGGGCACGGTGCTGACCATCGTGTTTCTGCCGGCGATGTATGCGGTGTGGTTCCGGGTCAAGCCGCCGGCCGCGGCCTGACGGCTGGAGCTTGAAGCTGGAAGAGGGCTCGTAGGAGCGGCTTTAGCCGCGATGCTCGCGAGAAAGCGGGAGGTCTGAGGCGGGGGCCTTGGCGGAGTGGGCCGCAGCAAACGCCCAACGGCACATCTCTTCCACTTCCACCTCTATGCTTGTCACCGAACCGTTGTCACAAATTCATCCTGTTGTCACAAACGATCCTCAGTATCCAATCCCGCAAACGCGTTGTGTTGAACACCAATTGAGGAATGACCCGTATGAAACCTTTTGCCGTAACAACGATTGGCCTGGCTGCCGTCGTGGCCGCCTCCATGGGCACCGCCCATGCCCGTGACCAGATCCGCATCGTCGGGTCTTCCACCGTCTTCCCGTTCTCCAGCTACGTCGCCGAAGAGCTGGGCGCGACCACCGATTGGCCGACCCCGGTTATCGAGTCCACCGGCTCAGGCGGCGGCATGAAGCTGTTCTGCGAAGGCGGTGAACTGGACACCCCGGACATCACCAACGCCTCGCGCCGCATGAAGACCTCTGAGTTCGAGCGTTGCCAGGAGAACGGTGTCACCGACATCACCGAGGCCATGGTCGGCTACGACGGCATCGCCTTTGCCCAGAGCAACAAGAACGACAGCGCCGCGTTCACCCGCGAGCAGATCGCCATGGCGCTGCTGGAGAAAGTGCCGGTCGATGGCAAGCTGGTCGAGAATCCGTACAAGAAGTGGAGCGACGTCGACTCCTCGCTGCCGGACCGTGAAATCCGCGTCTATGGCCCGCCGACCACCTCCGGCACCCGTGATGCCTTCGAGGAACTGGTGCTCGAGGCCGTGACCGAGGAGATGGAAGCCTACGGTAACGAAGGCTACGCCAACCTGCGCAAGGATGGTGCCTACATCGACGCTGGCGAGAACGACAACCTGATCGTCCAGAAGCTCGAAAAGGATACCGACGCCTTCGGCATCTTCGGCTACTCCTTCCTCGACGAGAACAGCGACAAGCTGGTTGGTTCGAACATCGACGGCGTCGCCCCGGAGCCGGAAGCCATCGGTTCGGGTGAGTACCCGGTCTCCCGTTCGCTGTGGTTCTACATCAAGAACAGCCACGCCGCCGACGTTCCGGCAATGGGTGACTACGTCGATCTGTTCATGAGCGACAAGATGATCAGCGATCTCGGCTACCTCAAGGGCATCGGCCTGATCCCGCTGCCGCAGGCTGAGCTCGAGCAGTGGCAGGAGCGGGTTTCCGATCGCACCAAGCTGCAGATGTCCGACCTCAAGTAAGCGCAGGATCCGCTTTCCCAGGAGGGGGAAGGGATGCTCATCCAGGGATGGGGATAGCCGGTGGGCTCGCTCACCGGCTTTCTCTTGTCGCAAGCGTTTGGTGTTTTGATGACCGAATGCTTGCAACAGGAGCCAGGTTCTCAATAATGGGCCGCCTGAACATCGCCGCCTCAGCCGACGATCGACCGGATGACCGGCAACGATCGGCCATCGACAAGACGGAACCCGCTGCCATGCAGACCGACCAGATACTGATGACGTTCTTTGCCGGGGTCTTGTTCCTCGGGGTGCTGGGGTTCTTCCTCGGCCGTTCCAAGGCTGCCCGTGTCCGCGCCAGCGGGACGCCCATGCACTCCCAGCCGGATCAATACGCCTGGTTCACCGTCCTGAGCGCCGCGGGTCCGGCGATGGTCGTCGCCATGCTCGCGGCCATCGTGCTGGGCTTGTTCGAAGATGTCTTCCCCGGCTGGTTGGCGGTAGTGGGTGCATTGGGTCTGGGGGCGTTCGGCTTGTTCGTCGGCCTGAGCCGGGTCCGGCCGGAACTGCGCGCCCGCGATTCGCTGGAGGGTGCCGTCAAGTGGGTGCTGGTTGGCGCGGCCTCGATTTCGATCCTGACCACCTTCGGCATCCTGTTCGCGATCGTGTTCGAGGCGATCCGTTTTTTCCAGATGGAGAGCTTCTGGTACTTCATCACCGGCACGACCTGGGCGCCGGGTGACTCCTTCCTCGAAGGCGCTGGGCGTGGCGACGGCTTACCCGAAGCATCCAACAATTTCGGCGCGGTACCGCTGTTCGCCGGCACCTTCATGATTACCGTGATCGCGATGCTGGTGGCGGTACCCATCGGGGTCTCGGCGGCGATCTACATGGCCGAGTTCGCCCCGTCGAAGGTGCGCGACGTGGCCAAGCCGGTGCTCGAGGTGCTCGCCGGCATCCCGACCGTGGTCTACGGCTTCTTTGCCGCGATCACCGTCGCGCCGCTGATCGTCTCGTTGGCGAATTCGGTCGGGCTGGACGCCTCGTTCAATAACGCGCTGGCCCCCGGCATCGTGATGGGCATCATGATCATCCCGTTCATCTCCTCGCTATCCGACGACGTGATCAATTCGGTACCCAACGCCATGCGCGAAGGCTCGCTGGCACTGGGCACCACACGGGCGGAGACGATTCGTTCTGTGGTACTGCCCGCCGCTTTGCCCGGCATCATTTCGGCGACGCTGCTGGGTGTCTCGCGGGCACTGGGCGAGACCATGATCGTGGTCATGGCGGCCGGCATGCGCCCCAACCTCACCGGCAACCCACTCGAGGACATGACCACCGTCACGGTGAGCATCGTCTCGTCGCTGACCGGCGACAACGAGTTCGAGTCGGCAGCGACCCTGTCGGCCTTCGCCCTCGGCTTGGTGCTGTTCGTGATCACGCTGGCGCTCAATACCGTCTCGGTGCTCATGATTCGCCGCTTCCGCGAGAAATACGCGGTCAGCAACCTGTAATTGGATTAATCGGAAGCAACCCGTCATGGCTCAGTCCCTCGACGACATCTCCCGTCAGTTGAAAAAGCGCCACCGCAAGTCGGCCCGCATGAAGTGGCTGTCGATGGCGGCGCTGATCCTGGCTGGCACCTTCCTGCTGGTCTTCCTTGGTGACATGCTGGTAAAGGGGCTGCCGGCCTTCCAGCAGGGCTACATCGAGGTCGAGGTGGACTACAGCGAACGGGCTGCCGAGCTGCCACTGGCCGCGGTCGAGGCGGACTATCGGGACCTGGTCAGCCGCGGTTACCTGCGCCTGATTCCGGGTCGCATGGCCGACGATGAATCGTTGTTGGGAACCACGCAGACCGAGTGGGTGTTGGCTGACGATGCGGTCGACCAGTATCTCAAGGGGCGCAAGGCCCGTCTCAAAGACAAGCAGATCGAGGTGCTCGACCGACTGGCCGAGGAAGGGCGCGCCGAGTTGCGCTTCAACACGGGCTTTTTCACCAATGGTGACTCCAAGTTGCCGGAAATGGCCGGCCTGGCGTCGGCCGCGATGGGCTCGGTTTTGGTGCTGATTGTCACGCTGGCCTTTGCCTTCCCGGTCGGGGTGATGACGGCGGTTTATCTCGAGGAATTCGCCCCGGACAACCGGTTCACGCGCTTTCTCGAGGTCAATATCAACAACCTGGCCGCGATCCCGTCGATCCTGTTTGGTCTGCTGGGTTTGGCGATCTTCATCAACTTCTTCGGTGCACCTCGTTCTTCGGCTCTTGCGGGTGGTCTTACGTTGGGGATGATGACCCTGCCGATCATCATCATCACGTCGCGCGCCGCCCTGCGGGCGGTACCCGACTCGATCCGCCAGGCCGCTTTCGGCGTCGGGGCCACCCGCTGGCAGACCGTGCGCGACCACGTCCTGCCGTTGTCGATGCCCGGCATTTTTACCGGCTCGATCATCGGTCTGGCGCAGGCGCTGGGCGAAACCGCGCCACTGATCATTATCGGCATGATCGCCTACATCCCGGACGCCCCCACCAGCTTCACCCAGGCCGCCACCGTCTTGCCTGCACAGATATTCACCTGGGCGGGCATGCCGGAGTCGTCTTATGTCGAGCGCACCGCCGCGGGCATTCTCGTGCTACTGACGGTGCTCATCTCGCTCAACGTCACGGCAGTCTATCTGCGCAAGAAATTCGAGCACCGCTGGTAATCCCAGCGGCTTGGTCAGAGCCCATTCAATGAACGCCCATCAACGACAGGTACGGCGAGCATGACAACCAAACTCGCATCCCCCGGCGCCCCAGTCACCTTCAGCCCGGAGACCACCCACGATCTCGAAATGACCGTGCGTGATCTCAAGCTCTGGTACGGGGAAAAACAAGCGCTGCACGGCATCGATCTGGACATCTACCAGAACAACATCACCGCGCTGATCGGCCCGTCGGGGTGTGGCAAGTCCACGTTCCTGCGTTGCCTGAATCGCATGAACGATCTGATCCCCTCGGCTCGCGCCGAGGGCGAGGTCATGATGGAAGGCAAGAACGTGCTCTCCAAGCAGGTCGACGAGGTGGCGCTGCGCAAGAAGGTGGGCATGGTGTTCCAGAAACCCAACCCGTTCCCGAAGAGCATCTACGAGAACGTCGCCTACGCGCCGCGCATGCACGACATCGTCTCCAAGGGCAAGGAGCAGGATGAGCTGGTCGAGCGGTCGTTGCGCGCCGCCGGTCTGTGGGACGAGGTCAAGGACCAGCTCGGCCAGCCGGGCACCTCGCTGTCCGGTGGTCAGCAACAGCGCCTGTGCATCGCTCGCGCGATCGCCGTGCAGCCGAGCGTGATCCTGATGGACGAGCCCACCTCCGCCCTCGACCCGATCTCCACGGCCACGATCGAGGAGCTGATGCATGAGCTCAAGCGTGACTTCACCATCGTCGTGGTCACCCACAACATGCAGCAGGCCGCGCGCGTCGCCGACTACACCGCCTTCTTCCACCTCGGGGAAGTGATCGAGTACAACGACACCGCGATGATGTTCTCCACGCCCGACCAGAAGAAGACCGAGGATTACATCACCGGGCGGTACGGCTAACGAGATGTCAGAAATCAAAATGCAGAGGTCAGAAGGATGCGCGATGCGCGCGGTCATCTGGCCTCTGACATCTCAACTCTGACTTCTTTGCTCTCCCCAAATAGAAAAGCCCCGCGAGTCGATGACCCGCGGGGCTTTCTTGCATCTGGATTGTCCGGAAGGCCTTAACCTTCCTTGTGGTAATCCCAGAGGCGCTGGACTTCGTTCTTGGATCCCAGGATGACCGGTACGCGCTGGTGCAGCTTTTCCGGCTCGATGGTCATGATCCGGTCCGGGCCGGTGATCGACAGGCCGCCGGCCTGTTCGACGATCATGGACATCGGGTTGGCCTCGTACATCAGACGCAGCTTGCCGCCGCGCTCGCGGTGCTTGCTGTCGATCGGGTACATGAATACGCCGCCACGCACCAGGATGCGGTGTACTTCGGCGACCATGGAGGCGACCCAGCGCATGTTGAAGTCCTTGTCGCGCTCGCCTTCCTTGCCGGCAAGGCACTCGTCGACATAGCGTGTGACCGGCGCGTCCCAGAAGCGCTGGTTCGACATGTTGATGGCGAACTCGGCGGTGTCTTCCGGGATGGTCATGTTCGGGTGGGTCAGCTTGAACTCGCCCACGGAGCGGTCGAGCGTGAAGCCGTCGACGCCGTCACCGATGGTCAGCACGAAGATGGTGGACGGGCCGTAGGTGACGTAACCGGCGGCGACCTGCTCGGTGCCCGGCTGGAGGAAGTCTTCCTCCCCCGGGTTTTCCTTGCCGGTAGGGGCCTTGAGCACGGAGAAGATGGTGCCGACGGTGACGTTGACGTCAATGTTCGACGAGCCGTCCAGCGGGTCGTAGGTGCACAGGTAGGGCCCGCGGTTCATGCCGACCGGCAGGTCGTAGACCTCGTCCATTTCCTCGGAGGCCAGCCCGGCAACGTGGCCACCCTCGGTGAGGATGTCGGTGAACTCGTCGTTGGAGATGATGTCGAGCTTCTTCTGCGTCTCACCCTGGACGTTCTCGGTCTCGGCCGAGCCCAGCAGGTCGATGAGGTTGCCGCGGCCGACCTGGTCGGAGATCAGCTTGCAGGCCGCAGCCACGTCACTGATCAGGCCGACGAAATCGGCGTCAACGCGACCCTGGCGCTGGTGTTCCGCCAGGTACTGCGACAGTCTTTTGGCGTCAGACATTTGTATGGTCCTCTATGTCAGTCGAATGGTTAATGGTTCAAGAAGTCTTTGAATGCGCGTGCATTCAGAGGCTTCCTGCGGTCAAAACCGCGCCTATGGTAACCGATCGCCGCCGGCAATCGAACTTTGCCGCCTGCCGCGTGCTGCTGCAGGGAACGGGGAAAATCGTTATGCTTTCCGCCCAATGAGGCCACCTTTGCAGCGCGGCGTCGCGCTGACGTTTTGACCACCCACGGACACGGAGTCGACGGTCTTGGACGATCAGGACATCAAAACCATTCGCGCGCCGCGCACCATCGAGCGGACTCTCGATCGTCTGTTCGAGGCGCGGGGGCATGTCTGGCTTATCCCCGACGAGGACCCCGACTTCCAGGGACAGGTGCAGGTGGTCGGCAACGAGGTCGACGCCCGGCTTCTGGTCCTGGATTGCCCTGAGCCGGTGGTATTCAAGCACATCCTGATGGCCGGCGAAGTGCGGGTCCAGGCGGTGATCGACGGGCTGCTCAGTTGGTTCTATATCGACGGCATTCGCCAGCGAGAAGAATCCGGCGATTGTTACCTGGAAGTGCCTTATCCCCCCGTGATGCGGCGTCTGCAGCGCCGCTCGGCCTTTCGCATCGACTTGCCGCCCGACGTCCCCGGCACGTTGGCGTTCTGCCTGCCGAAGCGAAAGGAGGTCACCTCGGGGGAGGTGGTCAACCTGTCGGCCACCGGCTGCGCGGTCAGCTTTACCACCAAGGATGACCCGCAGTTCGTCATGGGCACGGAGGTACACGCCGCGCGGATCAAGGTGGGTGACGAGATCGACACCCGCCTGGAGTTCATCGTGCGCAATCGCCGCCCCGGTGTGGGCCAGAGCGTGGTTTACGGGCTGGAGTTCGCCGCGCTGCCGCCGCGCGACAGCCAGGCGATCGACCGTGCGGTGATGCGCTTTCAGCGGTTGCGGTTGACGCGGGGCTAGCCTTCCACCGGTTCAGGTGCGCAGCAGGCCGTTGTCACCGGTGCCGAAGGGGTTGGGGGCGTAGGCATCGGCGGCCTCGTCGTTGTCCCACTGATCCTGATCGACCAGGTAACGGAATGCGTATTCGCTGTCACGCGGTAGGTTCAGCGTGACCCGATAGCTGCCGTCGCGCTGGCGCTTGAGGGGTAGGGCCTGGTCGCCCCAGTCGTTGAAGTCGCCGCGCAATTCGACGTGGTGACGGACGTCGTCCTGTGGCCGGTAGGTGAAGGTGACCCGGCACTCGGGCCGTACCTTGAGTGTTTTCTTCGTGATCGACATCGCCTGCTTCTCCCTGGTGATTGCTGCATTGGTCCGACCGGGCGTTCTTAATGCCGCCTGCTCCCGACTCCATTTAGGCGATCGCGGACCAAACGGCAACCCCTGTCCATCTAACTGTTTACGAAATCATTTTTACGCTCGTGTGACGAAAGGGGACTTTGCAGGCGGGGTCGGGTTCAGCGCGGCAGGTTCTTCTCCAGCAGGCGCATCAATCGACCTTCGCTGACCAGGCCGGCGGTGACGAATGCCAGCAGGAGCAGCAACAACAGTCCCACGGCCAGGAACAGCATCGGGGCGGTGACTGCCAGCAGGGCCTGGGTGGCCGAATCGAGGCTGCCGCTCTGCATCAGTTCGAGCACATGCAACGGGTTGACCAGGATGGGCTGCTTGAAGAATGCCCAGGCGTAGAAGCCCAGGGTGACGGCGGCCAGCGCCAGGGCCACCGCGGGCCAGACACGGATCAGACGGCGTCGACGGGAAATGATCTGGCGCATCTCGTTGGCCATGGTTCAGCCTCCGGTTACCGGCGGGAAGAAGGCGACCTCGTCGCCGTCCGCCAGCGGGTGATCGAGGTTCACGTACTCGTGATTGACTGCCGCCAGGGTGTTGCTGGGGCGCTCCATCTCGGTGACGGCCTGCCAAGCCTCAGCCACCGTCGCCGGTGCCTGCGACAGGCGGGTCTCGTCGATGCCGACGCGCTCGCGCAGGCCGGCGAACATTCTTACGGTAATGGTCATAGGCGTTACGTTTTCGGGTCGGGAAGGGATCGCGCGGCCGTGCCGCTTTACACGATCTATTGTCTGCTAAAGTCTTCTTCAAGACTAGTAAGCCAGAGGTATTGGTGATTCGAGCAGGCCTTCCCTGGGGAGCCGCTGATCGAGTCGGCAACGACGCAGGCGTCGAGTTGGCGCTTTGCTAGGCGCCGGGCCGAAAGCGGGCCTGGCGGTCCTTGCGTGTCGCCATAGCGAATCGACACGGCTTTACTTAGTGCGGCCGGCCGGGCAAAAGTTGCCGGCCGATTTGCCTCGGGGCTGATCGGGTTGGCCGTTTCGATCTTTTTCGTTCCGTTCCCTGGCCCACGCCTTGGCCCATGATTGAGCCGCGCATGGCTTGCTGCCCTGCCGTCGGGCGGCCAGACGACAATATTATTCCGAGGATGTCCGCATGAAATGGATCAAGCGTCTGGTGATGCTTTTCGTCGCGATCGTGCTGGTCGCGATCATCGCCGTGATCGGCTTTGCATTGACCTTCGATCCCAACGACTACAAGCCGCAGATCGCCGCGCAGGTGGAAAAGCAGACCGGGCGCAGCATCCAGTTCAATGGCGATATTTCCGTCACCCTGTTCCCCTGGCTGGGCGCCGTCACCGAGGACGTGGTGCTGGCGAATGCCGAGGGGTTCGAGCCCGACGCCATGCTCAAGGTACGGCGGCTCGAGGCCCAGGCGGCGCTGCTTCCCCTGCTGCGGGGCGAGTTCGAGATCGGCACCCTGTTGCTGGAAGACGCCCGCATCAACCTGGTTCGGCACGAGGACGGCCGCAACAACTGGGAGGATCTGATCGTGCGCACGGCCGAGCAGGCCGCCCAGACTGACAAGGAGGGGGCGACCGCCCCCCAAGCCGAGCAGGCCCCCGGCGAAATACGGCCATTGACCATCGGCGGCGTGGACGTGCGCAATGCCACCGTCCATTGGCGCGACGAGCAGTCCGGCCAGAACGTCACCATCGAGGGCCTGGACCTGCGCACCGGGGCCTTGAAGGCAGGCAGTCCGAGCGACATCGAGCTGGTTTCCGGTTTCAACCTCGTTCTGCCCGACATGCCCCAGATCGACGGTAGCGTCGATCTGAAGGCCGAGGCCCAGATGTGGCCGGCGCGCCAGGATGCGTTGCTCAACGATCTGGAGGTCAACCTGATCGCCAATGTGGCCGCTGACGGGCGCGGGGCATTGCCGGAGCGTACCGAGATCCTGCTGCGCATCGCCAAAGTGGATGTGCGTGGCAGCGAATCACAGGCACGCCTCGACGGCGTGGTCCTCGATATCAAGGCCAACGAGGCAGGGCCGACTACCTACCTCGAAAGCCGGCTGCAGACGACCCTCGAGGGCGACTGGTCGCGGGGGCTTTACGAGGCGTCGAATCTCGAGTTCAGCGCCGACCTGAAAGGTCTGCCCGAGATCGGCGAAACGGTCTCGATCACCGGCAACGCCGTGGCTTCGGCCGACATGCAGGCCGGTACCGCCGAGGTGCGCGATCTGAATCTCAACGTCGAACCGCTGGCCCTGACCGGAGACGTTTCCTTGAGGGGGCTCGATGCCGGAAACCTGGGCGCCAGCGGCCCGATCCAGGTAGCCGCCTTCAACCCGCGCGAACTGGCCGACCGACTGGGCATCACGCTGCCCGAAATGCGTTCGGGCGAGGCGCTCACCCAGTTCGCCGCCACCGCCATGCTCGACGTCACCCCGACGCGCGCCATGCTCAATGACCTGAAACTCACCCTGGACGGTCGCGATCTCGTTGGCCGAGCCGGCATCGACAACCTCGAGTCCGACCGCCTGTTCGCGCGCCTTTCGGGGGGCGAATTCGATCTCAATCCCTACCTGGCCCCCGAGAGTGGCGCCGAAAAGTCGGCCGCGAGCGCGTCCGGCAACGGCGAGTCGGGACAGGGATCCCCGGCGGTCCGGAATGCGGCTCAGAACGCCGAGATCCAGTTGCCGGTCGAGACCCTGCGTGACCTGAACCTGGATGCCCGCTTCGAGCTGGCCCGGCTGATCTACGAGGACTACCGCCTCGACAGCCCGGTCGTCCACCTGACCGCCGCCGGCGGGCAGTTGCGGATGGCCGAACTCGCTGCCCAGGCCTTCGGCGGCTCGTTGAACGGCACCGGCGGGCTGGACGTGCGCGGCGACGTGCCCAGCTATACCGCCCGGGGCAAAGTGGCCGGCGTGTCGCTCCAGCCCCTGCTCCAGGCCGTCATGGAGGAAGACCGGCTGCTGGGCAAGGGCGATGTGTCCTTCGATCTGGCCACCCAGGGCAAGCGGGTCGACCAGCTCAAGTCGGCCCTGGACGGGCAGGCGGAATTTGCCCTGCGCGACGGCAAGGTCAAGGGCTTCGATATCGGCTACCTGATGCGGCGTGCGCAGGCGCGCATCGACGGCCGGACCGAGCCCGAGCCCGAGGAGCTGTCGACCGACTTCACCGCCATCACCGGCACGGCGAGCATTCGCAATGGCGTGGTGCGCAATGATGACCTAGCGGGCGCCTCGCCGCTGCTGCGTGTCGCCGGGGAGGGTCAGGTGGATCTGCCGCGCGAGGCCATCGACTACCGCCTGACGGCGACCGTGGTCAACACGGCCACCGGGCAGGGCGGCAAGGAACTCGAGAGACTCAAGCAGGTGCCGGTGCCGATCCGCATCGAGGGCGCACTCAGCGATCCGTCGATCAGCCTCGACCTCGGCTCGATCGCCAAGGACGCGGTCAAGAGCAAGGTCAAGGAACGGGTCGACGAGGCGATCGAGAAGCGTCTCGGTGACGATGCCGCGCCGGTCAAGGAACTGCTCAAGGGCTTGGGACTGTAATGCCGGCGTTGGTCCTCGCCCCGGGATGCCCGGGGCAACGTTCTCTCGCCGGCTCGTGACCGCTGCATTTGCCGAGCGGCTGCTGGGCTGGTTCGACCGCCATGGCCGTCACGACCTGCCCTGGCAGCATCCGCGCAGCCCCTACCGGGTATGGGTCTCGGAGATCATGCTCCAGCAGACCCAGGTGAGCACGGTCATTCCGTACTTCCAGCGGTTCATGGATCGTTTCTCCGCCCTCGAAGACCTGGCCGCTGCCCAGTCGGATGCGGTGCTCTCGTTGTGGACCGGGCTGGGTTATTACGCCCGTGCGCGCAACCTGCATCTGGCCGCCAGGCGGATGGTCATCGAGGGCGTGCCCGAGACGCTCGAGGGCTGGGCCGCCTTGCCCGGGGTGGGACCATCGACGGCCGCGGCGATCGTCGCCCAGGCATTCGACCGGCGGGCCGTGATCCTCGATGGCAACGTCAAGCGGGTGCTCTCAAGGCATGGCGCGGTCGACACGCCGGTCGAGGCGGCGGCCGCCCAGCGCCGGTTGTGGGCCTTGGCCGACGAGCGCACCCCGGACGACCGGGCGGCGGATTACACCCAGGCAATCATGGATCTCGGCGCGACCCTCTGTCGCCGTGGCCAGCCGCTTTGCGACTACTGCCCCGTTGCCACCGACTGCCGGGCCTATGCCCAGGGGCGGGTGGCCGAATTGCCGGTCAAGCGGCGGCGCAAGGCCCGGCCCACCCGTCGGCGAGTGCTGCTGTGGCTGGAGGACGAGGCGGGCAACCTGTTCCTGGAAAAGCGCCCGCCGACCGGCATCTGGGGCGGCCTGGCCAGCCTGCCCGAATGCGCCACCGCCGAGGGTATCGACGAGCGGCTGGCAGGGCTGGCGCTCGACCGCCATGACGACTGGCGGGACATGGGCGGCTTCCGGCACGCCTTCAGTCATTTCGAGCTGGAAGCAAGCCTGGTCGCCGCCAGCGTGGTGCCCCGAGGCGTGGCCGAGTCCCAGGGGGAATGGCACGGACTCGATGCCCTGGCCGCCAGTCATCCGCCGGTCGGTCTTCCCGGCCCGGTGGCGCGGGTGATTCGCGAACGGGCGGGGCTGTTGTCTGCCACTCAGGACGCCGGTCGGCGCGACGATTGACACCCCCGGTGGCCGATGCCGTGACTGTTATCATCCCCGGACGTTTTTCAGTGAACCAGAGAGACCCATGAGCGACAAGACCGTTTTCTGTGCCCGCCTGCAATGCGAGGCCGAAGCCCTGCCCAAGCCGCCCTTTCCGGGTCCGGCGGGCGAGCGCATCTACAACAACATCTCCAAGGCCGCCTGGCAGCAGTGGCTGGCGCACCAGACCATGTTGATCAACGAGTACCGCCTGACGCCGATCGATCCGAAGGCGCGCGAGTTTCTTGAGCGCGAGAGGGAGAAATTTCTGTTCGAAGGCGAAACCGAGAAGCCCGAGGGCTACGTCCCGCCGAGCGAGGGCGAATAACCCGATTCGTCAAAGCCCGGGACAGGGAATAGTGCCTCTGTTGAACGGTACTCGCGCCGGTGGCGCGATTCGCTTGCCAGGCAAGCTCCCACGGTGGATGTGTTTCATGTGGGGGCGAGCCCTGCTCGCGAAGGTCACACCTGTGACCGCCCCGGTTTAGGAGTCGGTGGCTCGTAACCCAGCGGTCGCCGCAAGGAAGTCGTCCAGCGCGACGAACGGCGCGGTATCCATCGAGTCACCACGGCTGTTGGGTCGGGTGATGGCGCGCAGGTGACGGATGCCGAAATCCTCGGCAGCCGCCAAGGCAACCAGGTTGTCGTCGATCAGCAGGGTGCGGTCGGGGTCGAAGGTCAGTTGTTGGGCAAGCCGCTCCCAGAAGCGCGGTGATTCCTTGGCCGCGCCGATCTCGTGGGCGTTGAAAATGCGGTCCAGCCGTTCGCCCAGGTCGACCCGTTCGAACTTGAGATCGACACTGGCCGGGTGCGCATTGGTCACCAGTACGCGCTGCTTGCCGGCTTCGCCCAGGCGCGCGAGGAAGTCGGGCACGCCGTGGCGGTAACGGATGTGGTGGGCGAGCTCGCGCTTGAGGGCGAGCAGGTCCAGCCCATTGCGGCAGTCGGGCGCCAATGCCCGGTGCCAGTCGTCGAGGCAGTACCAGGCCAGTTGGCCGCGCAGCCCCTCGAAGCGGGCGTCGAGCCGCGCCATCGCCTCGTGCTCGGCCAGCCCGCTGATCTCGACGTAGCGCCTGGGGAAGTGCTCCTTCCAGAAGCGGGCGTCGAAATCGAGGTCGAGCAACGTGCCGTCCATGTCCAGCAGGACGGTATCCACCTCGGCCCAGGGGACGGACGGCGGCAAGGAATGCGAATGGTCTGCTGCCATGGGTTACTCCGGGCGAACATGAATGCGGCGAAACGCCGCGAACGATGAATTCTAACAACCCCGGCGGCAACTCCGCCGACAGACCCGGAGGCCGGACGGCGTGACCGGGAGGATGCAAAGACTCATGAGTGATGCGTTGATCCAAATCGAACTGAACGGCGAGCCGCAGCAGGTCGCGCCGGGCACCACCCTGGCCGACCTGGTCGAGGCCGCCGGCATCCAGGGCCGCCGCTACGCGGTGGAGATCAACGGCGAGATCCGGCCGCGTGCCGAACATGCCGAAACCGCGGTCGAACCGGGGGATCGCGTCGAGATCGTTCAGGCCATCGGCGGGGGCTGATTGCATGATGCGCTGGATCGCCTTGCTCGCGCTGGTCGCGCTCATCGCCCCCTGGCGTCTTGCCGCGGCCGGTGAGACTCCGCGACAGATGGCGGTGGCCACGGCGCATCCGGCGGCCACCGCCGCGGGCCGCGAGGTGCTGCAAGCCGGCGGCAATGCCTTCGACGCCGCGGTGGCCGTTACCGCGGTGCTGGCCGTGGCCGAGCCGTACAGTTCCGGGCTGGGCGGTGGCGGGTTCTACCTGCTGCACCAGTCGGACTCCGACCGGGACGTGATGATCGATGCCCGCGAGCGCGCGCCGGGGCGGGCGACCCGTGACATGTACCTGGATGCCGAGGGCGAGCCGCAGCCGCAACGGTCCGTGGACGGCGCGCTGGCCGCCGGCATCCCGGGGATTCCCGCCGCACTCGACCACCTGGCCGGCCGTTATGGTCGCCTGGCGCTTGGCGAAAGCTTGCAGCCGGCGATCACGGTCGCCCGCGAGGGCTTCGAGGTCACGCCGATGTACCGGCGCCTGGCCGGGTTCCGCCGCGAGGTGCTGGCCGACGACCCGGGCAGCCGGGAAATCTTTCTCGATGCGGGTGAACTGCCCGAGCTGGGCCACGTGATTCGCCAGCCGGCACTGGCCGCGACCCTGGAGCACATCGCCCGGGAAGGTCGGGATGGCTTCTATCAGGGCGAACTGGCCGGCCGGCTGGCCGACGGGGTCCGCAAGGCCGGCGGCATCTGGTCTCGCTCCGATCTGGCCGATTATAGGGTGGTCGAGCGCGAGCCGGTGGTCAGCCGCTTTCGCGGCTTCGAGATCATCTCCGCCGCGCCGCCGTCCTCGGGCGGGGTGGCGCTGGCCGAGATCCTCAATACCTATGGCGCACTCGTACGTCGTGCCGGCGGACTGGACGACCGGTCCGTGCTCGGCCTGCACTATCGCATCGAGGCCATGCGTCGCGCCTACCGCGACCGCGCCGAATACCTGGGCGACCCGGACTACGTCGACATGCCCATCGAGCGGCTGACCAGCGCCGATTACGCCGCCGGGCTGGCGGTGGGCATCTCGCCGGAGCAGGCCACGCCATCGAGCGCCCTCGCGCCGGTGATCATCGAGCCTGAAGGGCCGCACACCACGCACTTCTCGATCATGGACGCGGACGGCAACTACGTCGCCGCGACTCTTTCGATCAACTATCCCTTCGGCGCCGGGGTGACGGTGCCGGGCACCGGTGTGCTGCTCAACGACGAGATGGACGACTTTTCGCAGAAGCCCGGGGTGCCCAACGTCTACGGACTTATCGGCGCCGAGGCCAATGCCATCGCGCCGGGCAAGCGGCCGCTGTCGAGCATGTCACCCACCTTCGTTCGCAACGACGAGCTGGTCGGGGTGCTGGGCACGCCGGGCGGCTCGCGCATTATCACCATGGTGCTGGGCGGCGTACTCGCCGCCACCCGCGGCGAGCCGGTGGCCGACTGGGTTGCCCAGCCGCGCATCCACCACCAGCACCTGCCCGACCGAGTCGAGGTCGAGCCCGGTATGCTCAGCGAGGACCAGCGTGCCGAGCTGGAGCTGATGGGGCACCTCTTCGAGGTCCGGGACGGCTTTGGCAACATGCAGGCGCTCGCCTGGTGGCGTGCGGACGGTCGGCTCGAGGCGGCCAGCGACCCGCGCGGCGAGGGCGAGGCGACGGTGTTCGCCGTGGAGGCGCCGTGAGCACCGTGCGGGACGATCATCGCTTCGCCCTGGGCTGCTTCCGCCGGGCGAGCGGCCCGGACGGCACCGAGTCGCTGTTCGGCCTGCCGGGCGAGGTGCGCCGACTGGCGGGCACCCCGGGCTCGTTCACCCGCGCGCTGCGCCACCATACCGGCCACCCCGTGGTGGTCCACCGCCTTTCCGAGGGTTGGCGCGATCACGGGGCCGACCGCTGGCCGGTCCCGAGGGCCACGCGCGTCTGGGAACGGCGTGTGCGCCTCGAGAGCGGCAATGCCCGGGTCGAGGCGATGACCGAGGTGGCCGGGGTCAACGGTCCCATCCCGCCCCAGCTGCAACGCGCGATCAGCGGGCTGGGCGACGCCCCGCTCATGGGCGTGCTCGCACGCCAACCGCGCTGCCGGCGACTGAGTTTCCGGGTCCGCCGCGAGGGGCGCCTGATCATCCGCGAGGCCATCTACCGCATCCACCTGGCCCGGGTGCGCGTGATCGAATGGTTCGACGTCGACCTGCGCTGATCCGCACCGACCATGACGATGCCCTACGGTGGGAGCGGCCCCTGGCCGCGAAAGCCGCCTTAGCGGATGACTCCCGCTGGAGTCTCGGCAATGCGTTTGCCGGGGTGGTTCGTGCTTGACGGGGACTCGCGCCCTTGGCGCGATTCGCTAGCAGGGCTCGCTCCCACAGCGTCACCCATTACATGGGGGAGCGACCGTTGGTCGCGAAAGCCTCGCCAGCGGCTGTCTCGGTGTGCCGCTCTTTTCGTGCTGATCTGAACCAATTACCCAAATCGCGGAGGCTGCTATGGACGGCACCTACGCCAGTCACCGCCTGCGGCATGGACGCATCAGCGAACCCGGCCGCGTCTACCATGTTCGCTTCTCGACTCGCCGCGACAGCCGGGCATTGTCGGAGCTTGCCACCGCGCGGCATGTCATTCACGGGCTGATGGCGGCAGCGCCGCAGGCCGAGACCCTGTGCTTTGTTGTCATGCCCGATCACGTCCACTGGCTGCTGCGCCTGAAAGAGGGCGGCGACTGGTCGAACGTGCTGCAGCAGGCCAAGTCGCTGGTGTCACGCAGTATTCGCTGCAAGGCAGGGGGCGCAGGGTTTGCTTGGCAATCCGGCTTCTTCGATCGCGCCCTGCGCCGCGATGAGGACCTCGCGGCCGTGGCCCGCTATATCGTGGCCAACCCGGTTCGTGCTGGCCTTGTCACAAGCGTTGGCGACTCTTCGCACTGGGATGCCGTCTGGCTGGATTGATAATGCCACTCACTGTGGGAGCGAGCCCTGCTCGCGAATCGCGCGGAACGCGCGAGTCCTGGCAAGCCGATGCCGACCACGTCAGGCTTGCTGGCACCTCAACCCAGCACGGCCGCTAGAGCGGCCTTCGCGAGCCGGGCTCGCTCCCACAGCGGGGTTTGTTTTGGCCATGAAAAACCGCGCTCTAAGCGCGGCTTTCGTCTGTCCGGCCAGCGGTGCGGCTTTAGCCGAATTCCATGCTGCGGATGTTCCCGCCCAGATCGCGCAGGGTCTTTTTCACCTGCTGGGTGAAGGCCGGCGGGCCGCAGACGTAGAATTCTTCGTCGAGGTCGTGGATGTGTTTGTGCAGAAACGCCTCGTCGACGTGGCCGAAATGAGTGCACAGCGGCGAGCGCTCGCGGGTGCAGACGAAGTGGGCGTTCTCGCCGAAGGCGGCCTCCAGCTCGCGCTGCTGGATGATGTCGCCGCCGGCCTTGTTGGAGTAGATCAGCTTCTGGCCCTCGAGCTCGCCACGGTCGGCTAGGTCGCGGATGATCGCCAGAAACGGCGTGATCCCGGCGCCGGCGGCGATGAACCAGCCCGGTCCTTCGTACTTGAAGCTGTCAAAGGGTTCGGAGACCAGCAGCTTGGTGCCGGGCTGTGCCTGTGCCAGGTGATGGGTCACGCCGTCGCGGCTGCCGTAGCTCTTGACCATAAGCTCGAGGACGCGGTCGTCGACGCGGTTGGTCAGCGTGAAGGGGCGGCCCTGGTCGTGCCATTGCGGCTCGTCGATGGCCAGCTCGAGCGCCTGGCCGGGCGAGAAGGCATAGCCCTCCGGCTTGCTCAGAATGTAGCGCTGAACGTCATGGGTGACGAATTCCCGCAACAGCAGTTCGGTTGAGAACATAGGCCTGAGATCATCCCTTCGATCGAAAATGAGTCGCGATTCTAGCCGATTTGCCGCCGCCTCGTCGCGAGGCGGCCCGTCGTGACGGTCCACTCGTCTTAAAAAAATGCCGGAAATCCGGTACATTGGCCCGCAGTTTCCGTGCCTGCGCCCGTCTCCCAAGTCGGTTCATGAACCGATCGGGGCGTGCGGCCTGCCCGATTTTTGATTATCCGAGGACTGCGAGATGAGCGACTACATCATTGCCCCGAGTATCCTGTCGGCCGACTTTGCCCGCCTGGGCGAGGAAGTGGACAACGTCCTGAAGTCCGGCGCCGACTGGGTGCACTTCGACGTGATGGACAACCACTACGTGCCGAACCTGACCATCGGCCCGCTGGTCTGCGACGCGCTGCGCAAGCACGGCGTCACTGCGCCGATCGACGTCCACCTGATGGTCAAGCCGGTCGACCGCATCATCCCGGATTTCGCCAAGGCCGGCGCCACCTCGATCACCTTCCACCCGGAAGCCACCGAGCACGTCGACCGCAGCCTGCAGCTGGTGCGTGACGAAGGCTGCCAGTCGGGTCTCGTGTTCAACCCGGGCACCCCGCTGGACGTGCTGGAGTGGGTGATCGACAAGGTCGACATCGTCCTGCTGATGTCCGTCAACCCGGGCTTCGGCGGCCAGAAGTTCATCCCGGCGACCCTCGAGAAGGCCCGCCAGGCGCGCGAGATCATCGACCGCTCCGGCCGTGACATCCGCCTCGAGATCGACGGCGGCGTTTCCAGCGCCAACATCGGCGAGATCGCTGCGGCCGGCGTCGACACCTTCGTCTCCGGCTCCGCGCTGTTCGGCAAGGGCCAGGATTCCGACCCCAACGGTTACGACAGCATCATCAAGGAAATGCGCGGCGAGCTGGCCAAGGTCAAGGGCTGATGGCGCGCTTCACTCCCCGTATGGTGCTGTTCGACCTCGACGGCACCCTGGTCGACTCCGTCCCCGATTTGCTGGTGGCGGTCAATGCCATGCAGGCCGAACTGGGCAACCCCGAGCGGGCCGAGGCCGACGTGCGCAATTGGGTGGGCAACGGCATCGAGCGACTGGTCGAGCGTGCCCTGACCAACGATCTGCACGGCAAGCCCGACCCGGCAGAGGTCGAGCGTGCACTGCCGGTGTTCAAGCACCACTACGCCGAGAGCAACGGCCAGCACTCCAAGGTCTTCGACGGCGTGATCGACGGCCTGGAGCTGATTAAGGCACTGGGTCTGTCGATGGGCTGCGTGACCAACAAGGCCTCGGCCTTCACCCTGCCGCTGCTCGAGCAGACGGGGCTGAAGGACTACTTCGAGGTGGTCATCAGCGGTGATTCGCTGCCGCTGAAAAAGCCCGACCCGGCCCCGCTGATCTACTCGGCCGGCTGGTTCCACGTGCACCCGAGCGAGGCGCTGATGATCGGCGACTCCATCTCGGACGTGAAGGCCGCGCGCGCTGCGGGCTTCTCGATCATCTGCATGACCTACGGTTACAACCACGGCGAGGACATCCGCGATTACGATCCGGATGCGGTGATCGACTCGATGACCGAACTCGCCGGCTTGGTGGGTCGATAGGTCATGGCCGGCATCGACGGTCGGCGACGGTCATGGCGATGGCGACGATAGCCACGCCGCCGACCCGCCGCCCGACCGTCCACCGCCCGGAGACCTGACCGATGCCAGCCAGCTTTCAGCCCCACCAGCCCACCCAGCGCGAGCTCCAGCTTCTCGCGGAACAGGGCTACAACCGCGTTCCCGTCACCCGCCGCGTGCTGGGCGACTACGACACGCCGCTGTCCGTCTACCGCAAGCTGGTCGAGGGGCCGTTCGGCTACCTGTTCGAGTCGGTCACCGGCGGCGAGCGCTGGGGGCGCTACTCGATCATCGGCCTGCCGTCGCCGACGATCCTCACCGTCCACGGCCACCGCGTGGTGGTCAAAAAGAACGGCGAGGTGATCGAGGACGAGACGGTCGACGACCCGCTCGCCTGGATCGAGACCTTCAAGGCCCGCTACCGCGTCTTCGAGCCGGCCGACATGCCGCGCTTTCACGGCGGGCTGGTGGGCTACTTCGGCTTCGAGACCATCGGCTACATCGAGCCGCGCCTGGCCAACTTCGATGCCGACGACCCGCTGGGCGTGCCCGACATCCTGCTGATGGCGAGCGAAGAGGTGGTCGTGGTCGACAACCTCTCCAGCGAGCTGCTGCTGGTGACCCTGATCGACCCCTCGGAGACCGGCGCGCTCGATCTTGCCCACGTGCGGCTGGATGCGCTGGCCGCCCGCCTGCGCGAGCCGGTGGCCCACTATGGCTCGTCCGCGCCGGGCAAGCCGATCGACGAGAACGACTTCACCGCCACCTTCACCCGCGAGGGTTACGAAAACGCCGTGCGCACCATCCGCGAGTACATCGCGGCCGGTGATGTCATGCAGGTGGTGCCCAGCCAGCGGATGAGCATCGAGTTCGGCGCCGCGCCCATCGACCTCTACCGGGCGCTGCGCTCCATCAATCCCTCGCCGTACATGTACTTCATCGATGCCGGCGAGTTCACCGTGGTCGGCTCCAGCCCCGAGATCCTCGCCCGGCTGGAGGACGGCACGGTCACCGTCCGCCCGATCGCCGGCACCCGCCCGCGCGGTGCCACCGAGGCCGAGGACCGGGCCCTCGAGCAGGATCTGTTGAGCGACCCGAAGGAGATCGCCGAGCACGTCATGCTGATCGATCTGGGCCGCAACGACACCGGCCGCGTCGCGCAGGTGGGCAGCGTCAAGCTCGAGGAGCGCATGATCATCGAGCGCTACTCGCACGTCATGCACATCGTCTCGCAGGTCGTGGGGGAGCTGGACGACGATCTCAACGCCATGGACGTCCTGCGAGCGACCTTCCCCGCCGGCACCGTCTCGGGTGCACCGAAGATCCGCGCGCTGGAGATCATCCAGGAGCTCGAACCCGTCAAGCGTGGCGTCTATGCCGGCGCGGTGGGGTACTGGGCCTGGAACGGCAACATGGATACGGCGATTGCCATCCGCACCGGGGTGATCAAGGACGGGCAGCTGCACGTTCAGGCCGGTGGCGGGATCGTCGCCGACTCGATTCCTGCGACCGAGTGGGAGGAGACGTTGAATAAGCGGCGGGCGTTGTTTCGGGCGGCGAATATGGCGAGTCGGGGATTGGATGATGAATAGCACTCGGATGTGCTCAATATCCCGAGTATTCAGTTAGGTGTTTTGCTGCTGCGGGCCATCTGTTTTAATTAAGATGTAAGCGCAGAGGGTGTTGGGGGCACTTAAGTGACCGCTGACATAAATGTCATGGGTTGCGTGGCTCAGCCTACCTGATATATCGTCTAACCGCTTACGGGCAGAACTACTGCTGTGTTTCTGCGGCAAATGACAACAATGGTGGCTGTGCTACTTGCTTCCATTAATCTCTTTGCGAATCATTCCGATGTACGGATGTTCGGCGACCGCATAAGAGTGCCCGTAAGCCCTAACAAAAGGAGGATGGAGCTCTCTGAGTACGCTAGACCGCCTAAGAAGTGCAAAAGATCTTTCAGATCTTGCCGATATTCTTGGCTTCAAGCCAAGTGCTGTGAGCTACATTCTCTATAAGCTCCCGCCTTCGGACAAATACCGAACGTTCGAAATTTCAAAAAAATCTGGCGGCAGGCGCACCATAGAAGCCCCCACTAAGAAATTGAGTCTCCTTCAGAAGCGCCTGGCTGAGCACCTTAATGAATGTGTGGCTGAGCTTCAGGATCATAATCCAAAGTTTTGGCAGGCTTCACACGGTTTTCAGAAAAGCAAGACAATCATCTCTAACGCCAAAGTCCATAGCCGAAGACGTTTTGTTTTTAATGTCGACATGGAGGACTTCTTTGGAACTATTAATTTTGGCCGAGTGCGAGGGTTTTTTATAAAAGACTCATCTTTTATGTTGGCCGAGGGAGTGGCAACGTTGCTCGCGCAAATAGCGTGTCACAATAATTCTCTCCCTCAAGGCGCTCCAAGTTCCCCTGTGATTTCGAACTTGGTGGGAAATATTCTGGATGCGCGCTTAACACACTTGGCGAAGCGCGCGCGATGCACATATACCAGGTATGCAGATGATCTAACGTTCTCAACGAATTTGAAAGAATTCCCGCCTGAGGTATCAATAAAGGGGGTAGATGGAGTTTGGAAGGTTGGTAGGGAACTTGAAAGAGAAATCACAAGATCGGGGTTTTCTGTAAATGCACGGAAGACAAGGATGTCCCTCCGGCAATCTAGGCAATCTGTAACAGGTTTGGTTGTTAACGAGAAGCCAAATGTGGCGCGTGATTATTACCGAAAAGTTCGCGCGATGTGCGATTCCGTTTTTCGAACGGGGCGTTATTTCAGGTCCAAAGAAGACGAGCCTACGTCAAACTTGGAGTCGCTGCATGGAATGCTGTCTCATGTTTATTACGTTAAATCTCGACGGGATAGGCGGTTTGAGGTAAATAAGCGGGCGAAAAATTCTGGCGAATTCATCGAGCCGTCCGGGCCGGTGGATTTGTTTAGGCGTTTCTTGTTTTATCGATATTTTGTTGCGCCAACTGCCCCACTTGTTGTTACAGAAGGGGTGTCGGATATTGTGTATCTAAAATGTGCTGTTCGGGCCTTGGGAGATGATTTTCCGCAACTGGCCGAATCAAGTGGCGAGGGGAAAGTTAAGCGTCTAGTCCGGTTTTTGATGCCTTCTGGCGTGACTAGGGATATTTTGGATCTGGGACATGGGTCCTCGGGCCAGAATAAGCTGGTTAATAGGTATAGGGCATCCTTGATAAGGTATGCCAGTCGTCCTATGGATCATCCCGTTATAGTTCTGTGTGATAATGACGGCGGGCCAAAAGAGCTTTTCAAGTCGGCCAAAAAGAAATGCGATTGTGATGTTTCTGTTAGTACAACTCATCCTTTTTATTACTTAGGTGATAATTTGTACCTCGTTAAGGTGCCTGAGGACGTTGGTGTCGAGGGTGAAATTGAGCACTTGTTCGACTCGGAATGGCTCTCCACCTTGGTCGACGGAAAGAGTCTGAACTTGAAGAAGGAGCATGGCGATCACTCATCTTACGGAAAGGTTGTTTTTGCAGAAAGAGTGGTTAGCCCTAACGCATCAGAGATAGACTTCTCTGCGTTTGGCCCGCTCCTCACTCGGGTGTCCCAGTGCGTGTCTCATTACGAAAAATTGAAGGAAGGTGGTGGCCCCGATTCCCGGATGATCAGTGCTTAGTGAAATAACTGTTTGTTTCTTTGGTGGGCGGGCTATGGCCCCACTGGGTCGGACCTGTCTAACTGTCTGATATTCATATGCTAGAAGCCCGGAGCTGGGGCGTGCCTCGCCTTAGAGTGGCGGTTTCCCTTCCAAAGTCGGCGCCGTAAGCGGTGAAGGTATTTTCCCGTCGTCACGGGTGGTGGTTCGGTTTCACGCGCCGGTTGCGCAAGCTGGCACTGATTTGTCGCAGTGCCCGGCGCGCGAGTCGGTTTTCTTGCTTGTCCAAGAAAACCGACGAAAAGAAGGACACCCCGACGCCTTGGCCCTGCGGGCCTGATCGCTGCGCGATCAGCCTCGCGAACGGGCAATCGCGGGCGGGTCGGTTCGACGCGACGTCCTGTCGCGGCGAACCTCGGGCTTGCGTCCATGCAAGCCCGACCCTGCGATTCCCCGCCCGCGAGGCAAGGCGTAAGGGGGGCTCCCCTTCGATCAGCATTCCTCTACGGCTTTAAGTACCGAACTTCCCTTTTACGCGGTTGGTTTCGTCCGATCTGGTGGGGCGTGATACGTTCAGAAGTGCTTGATGTTCAGAGGGAGTTGGGCATTTTCTGGCAAAGGAATGCGGCATATGGAAATCGCACCTACCAAAAGGGGATTGTATGAAAAAGCTAGTTGCTTGCCTGTTCGCATCAATGATGATCGTTGGCGTAGCCCATGCTCACTCTGGTGGAACTGATGAAAACGGTTGTCATGCAGGCTCCGAGCCGTATCACTGCCATTAAGCAGTGATTTAATGTGAAGGAGCGCTTCAGCTCCCGTCAGGAATCGGAGCTCGTCCCGAGCTTCGATTGGCTGGCGCTAGAGAGGTAAGTCGCAGTTGACCGGTGAGTCGCTGCGACTTTTTGCGCCGTGGAATTTCCCGGGGCGAAAGGTAACGGGGTCGGACCGGGACAACAGCCTTAGCCCCTCTGACGAGGGGGCATGTTCTAGAACGCCATTTTTGCCATCAAAACTGACCCCGTCAGAGGTTGTTTTTTCCCGCCTCGTAGCGTGGTGGATGGGTTTCACGCGCCGGTTGCGCAAGCTGGTACTGATTTGCCGCAGTGCCCGGCGCGCGAGTCGGTTTTCTTGCTTGTCCAAGAAAACCGACGAAAAGAAGGACACCCCGACGCCTTGGCCCTTTGGGGCCTGATCGCTGCGCGATCAGCCTCGCGAACGGGCAATCGCTGACGGGTCGGTTCGACGCGACGTCCTGTCGCGGCGAACCTCGGGCTTGCGTCCATGCAAGCCCGACCCTGCGATTCCCCGCTCGCGAGGCAAGGCGTAAGGGGGTTCACCCTTTGATTTCTTCGCGTGCTGCCAAACGCCAAGGCCTGAGGCTGCCTTTGCGTTCAGGTGGAAGGGATATCTAGAGAGCCCAGGCCGCACGGCGTGAAACGGAGGCTGGCCCCCTAGGGCTTGCCTCACGGCCGGCGGGTGGCCGGGGTCGGAGCGACAGGGACGTCGCTCCGAGGCTCAGCGCGACACGACGTCGCGTCGAGCCGGCCCCGAGCCAGCCGGTGGTCGTGAGGCTTCGAGGGCGGACCGCGTCCGGCCTCGAAGGCCCGAAGGGCCAAGCCGTGGGGTGTCCTTCTTTTCGGGCATTTTCTTGGACAAGCAAGAAAATGCCCTCGTACGCCGGGCACGGCGGTGGCTATTGACCGCTCCACGGAACAGGCGTGCGAACCGTTCCTCCAGCGTATATTCGATTGTTCGGAGTAGTCGGCCGGTGGCCGACGTCGGACTGAAGTCCGACCTACAGGGGGCGAGTTGGAGAAAAGGGGCGGAATCCTTTTCTCCTGGTGATCACCCGGACGACCGATCCCCCCCCCCCAATCCGCCTGTGCCGCCCGGCTCTCGTCGAGCGCCTCGTACGCGGGCTGGACCACGGTATCGGCATCCTCGTCCTCGACCCGCGGAAGGCATCTGAAGTGGTTCACTGATCTTGGACACCGCGATAGGTGGTAATTTGCCACCACAGCCACGAGGTGTACCGAGATGGGAAGACGTCATTTTTCGGAAGAGTTCAAGCTCGAGGCCGCGAGCCTGGTGCTGGATCAGGGCTAT
>JAGXIF010000019.1 GCA_024635755.1 Halothiobacillus sp. | reverse complement strand
GCCGATGGTCGGACATCCGGCGGATCGTCGAGCGCAAACTGGCGCAATTGCATGCGGCGGAGGCGTTGGAGGACCTGGCCTCGCCACCGGGCAACCGGTTGGAGGCGCTGACGGGTGATCGTCTCGGGCAGCACAGCATGCGGGTCAACAGCCAATGGCGCCTGTGCTTCCGCTGGACCGATCGCGGGCCGGAAGACGTCGAACTGGTGGATTACCACTGAACCGGGAGGAACGAACCGATGGCAATCAAGAACGGCATGCGCCCGGTCCACCCGGGCGAGATCCTGCGCGAGGACTATCTCGAGCCGATGGAGCTGAGTGCCAATGCGCTGGCCAAGGCGCTGAAGGTGCAGCCCAGCCGCATCAACGACATCGTGCTCGAGCGGCGAGGCGTGACGGCGGATACGGCACTGCGGCTGGCGCGCTACTTCGGCACCACGGCGCGTTTCTGGCTCAACCTGCAGATGGAGTACGAGTTGCGCCGCGCGGAGATCGAGCGCGGTGATCGGGTGGTGAGTGAGGTCGATCCTTCCGTCGCGTAAACGCGTTGAATGGCACCGCCGGTGGCCTGATGCCCCATAAAACCCTATGCGGTTACCTCCCATGACCGCGCTGTTACACTCCGGCCACTATCAGGATGTTAGCCGGAGGAAAATGATGTCCTCGCCCAGCCCGACCCAAGCGGATCACCGCGTCACGCCTGCCCAGGCCGTCAACCTGAGCGGGCTTTTTTTCGAGCGAGTTGCGCGCACGCCAGAGGCGATCGCCTACCGCCAGTACGATCCCGGCTGCCAGGACTGGATCGATACTACCTGGAGCGACATGGCCTGGGAGGTGGGGCGCATCCAGGCGTCGCTGCGCCGCGACAAGCTGGAGGCCGGTGATCGAGTCGCGATCATGCTGAAGAACGCGCGCGAGTGGGTGCTGTTCGACCAGGCCGCGCTGGGCCTGGGGCTGGTGACGGTGCCGCTCTACACGGACGACCGGCCGCTCAACGTGGCGAAGATCATCAAGGAAACCGGGGCCAAGTTGCTGGTGGTCGACGGTCGGCGCCAGTGGCGCGGACTGGAGGCGGTCGCCGACGGCTTCGAGACCTTGAAGCGCATCATCACGCTGGCACCGGTCGATGCCGAGGATCGCTCGAAGGACAAGCACCTGGAATCCTTCGCCGACTGGACCTTCGGCGCGCGTGGCGAGCCGGTGCGCCTCGAATCGGATGGCCAGACGCTCGCCTCGATTGTCTACACCTCGGGAACGGCCGGGCGGGCCAAGGGCGTGATGCTCACTCACAGCAACATGCTGGAGAACGCGTTTGCCTGTTCGAAGGTCGCCTCGATCACCGGCGACGACCTGTTCCTCTCCTTCCTGCCGCTGTCGCACACCCTCGAGCGCACCGGCGGCTATTATCTGCCCATGATCTGCGGCTCGACGGTCGCCTTCGCCCGCTCGGCACAGCAGCTGGGCGAGGACCTCGGGATCATCAAGCCGACGCTTTTGATCTCCGTGCCGCGTGTCTACGAGCGGGTTTACGACCGGATCGGCTCGGCGTTGAAAAAGAAGGGCACGTTCGCGCAGACGCTGTTCGAGCGCACCGTGTCGGTGGGCTCGGCCCGATTCGAGCGCGCGCAGGGACGCGGCGGGAGTGCGTGGAAGGCCGCCTTCTGGCCTCTGTTCGACCGGCTGGTCGCGGCCAAGCTGCGCGAGCGCCTCGGCGGGCGGCTGCGCTATGCCATCTGCGGCGGGGCGCCGCTGTCGCCGGAACTGGCACGGGTGTTCACCGGGATTGGCGTGCCGGTGTTGCAGGGCTATGGCCTGACCGAGGCGAGCCCGGTGGTGTCGGTCAACCGCCCCGGCGACAACCGTCCCGAGACCATCGGGACGACGCTCGAAGGCATGGAGGTGCGCCTTGGCGAGCACGACGAACTGCTGGTCAAGGGTGCCGGGGTAATGCAGGGCTACTGGAAGAACGAGGAGGCCACTGCCGCGGCACTGGACGAGAACGGTTGGCTGCATACCGGCGACCAGGCGGCGATCGACGAGGATGGCCACATCCGCATCACCGGCCGCCTCAAGGACATCATCGTCATGGCCAACGGCGAGAAGGTGCCGCCGGCGGCGATGGAGTCGGCGATCGGGCTAGACCCACTGGTCGACCAGATACTGGTGCTGGGTGAGGGCGAGCACCAGTTGGCGGCACTGGTGGTGGTCGAGCCGGAAACCTTTGCCGGGCTGATGCAGGAATTCGATATGGATCCCGAGGACCCGGAAACGCTCACCGACCGCTTTGTCGAGCGGCTGGTGCTCAAGCGCGTCAATGCCCGCCTCGAGGACTTCCCCGGCTACGCGCAGATCCGCCGCGTGAAGATCCTCACCGAGCCGTGGACCATCGAGGACGGGCTGATGACGCCCACACAAAAGCTCAAGCGCCCACTGATCGAGAAGGAACACGCCGATGACATCGCCGAACTGTTCGCCGGTCGCTAGCGCCCTGTCTTCCCCGGATACAGACCGAACGCCGACCCCGGCTGGGGCGGCGTCGGCCGAGTCACGCATAAATCCGAAGAAAAACTCGAAAGGAAGAGGAGTCCCATCCGTGCAACACCTTCGCAAGACCACGCTCGCGGCCGCCGTGTCGCTGTCGACCGCCCTGATGGTCGGCCAGGCCCATGCCGCCGGCTTCGCACTGATGGAGAAGGATGCCACCGGGCTTGGTCAGGCCTTCGCCAACCTCGCCACCGGCAACGGCGAGTCCAGTGGCCTGGTGGGTAACCCGGCCGCGATGGCGCAGATCGACGGCACCGCCGTCTCCGGCGGTGTGAACTACATCATGCCGTCGTTCGAGCTGCAGCCGGGTGCAACGTCGACCAGCGCATTCGGCAGCGTCACCGGTGGCTTGGGTGGCGATGCCGGCCAGTCGGCGGCGATCCCCAATGCCTCGATCGTGCACCAGCTCAATGAAAAGATCCGCGTGGGCATGGCGCTGACGGTACCCTTTGGCTTGGCGACCGAGTACGAGGACGGCTGGCTCGGCCGCTACCACGGTATCGAGAGCCATATCGAGGTGATCGACATCAGCCCGTCGTTGAGCTTCGACGTGACCCCGGCCGTTTCGGTGGGCGCCTCGATCAACATTCAGCGGGGCGAGGCCAAACTTACGTCCGCGATCGATGGTGGGGCGGCGTGTGTCGGCGGCCAAATCGAAGGGGGCGCTTCGACCGCCGTCGCGATTGGTAACTGTGCTGGTCTGGGTCTATCGCCGGGCAGTGCGTCCAGTGATGGCCAGGTGGAGATCGAGGGTGACGACTGGTCCATCGGTTACAGCCTTGGGGCGTTGTGGCAAGTGGCCGAGACCACCCGTGTCGGGCTGGCTTATCACTCGGGCATCCAGCATGAGCTTGACGGTGATGCGGACTACAGCGTCCCGACGGCACTGTCGACGAATCCGGCATTCGCTGACAGCGCGGCCTCGGCCGACCTTGACCTGCCTGCCAGCGTCGCGGCGAGCATGACACACCAGTTCAGTGACACGTTGACCGGCTCGGTCGGTCTGCTCTGGACGGGGTGGTCCAGTTTCGAGGAACTGCGCGTCGAGCAGAGCGGTGGCCGTGCGGCGGTCACGACCGAAAACTGGGACGATACCCTGCGTGTCGCGGTCGGGGGCGAATGGCAGTTCGCGCCGCGCTGGACGCTGCGGGCGGGGGCGGCCTACGACCCGACTCCGGTGCCGAGCGCTGAATTCCGCACCGCGCGCCTGCCGGATGCCGACCGCACCTGGGCCTCCGTGGGGCTGGGCTACGAAATCAGCAAGCAGTGGTCGGTCGATGTGGGTTACACCCATATCTGGCTCAACGACAGCACAATCGACAACACCACGGAGTCGGCTATTCCCAACACCTTGCGCGGCAACTACCAAGGCAAGGTCGACATCATCGGCCTGCAGCTCAACGCGCACTTCTGATTGCGGTCTTGAGGGTGAATCCCGAGCGATTTTCTCGGATGACGCCTGTCGGTTTCGGCGCTATGATCTAGGCTGGTATCGGTCGGGTATCCCGGCCCGTCATTACATCCGCAATCAGAGGTGACCGATGCAGGTAGACCATCACGATCTGGCGCACGAATTCCCGGAGTTCAAGGCGCGCATTCACGAGCTCAAGACCAGCGATGCGCATTTCCACCGGCAGTTCGAGCGTTACGACGAGCTGACCAAGGAAATCGAAGGTCTTGAGAAGCAGGACGAGCCGGTCACCGACGAGCACATGGAAGAGCTGAAGAAGCAGCGCCTCGCGCTGAAAGACGAGCTCTACACCATGCTCAAGGGCTGATCGGTCCGACCGATGGCACGCGTGTAGGGCCCGCCTGGATCAGGTGGGCCCTTTTCTTTGGTTGGGTAAAGAGGCTCGGGGGGACCATGACCGTATTCAAGGCAGGCACGGCCTATTTCCTGTGGGTGTTCGCCGCCGGGTTCACCCTTGGTGTGTTGCGGGAGCTGTGGTTGGCCCCGTGGCTGGGTGCCCGGGCGGCCGAACTGGCCGAGATGCCGGTGATGTGGCTGGTGATCGTGTTGTCTGCCCGTTGGGCAGTGGGCCGGTTCGCGCTCTCCGCGACGGTGCCGACACGGGTGGCGATCGGCATCGTGGCTGTGGGCTGGATCCTGCTGGCGGAGATCACTCTGGTGCTCGGCCTGCGCGGCCTGACGCTGATGGAATACCTGGCGGGAAGGGACCCGCTGACCGGCGGTCTCTACGCGGCCAGCCTGACGCTGATGCTCGTCATGCCGTGGCTTCTCGGGCGGGTAGGGCGTTAGGCGAGATCCGGCGGTGGGAGGCCTGGCCCGAAAAGGTTGCAGCAGCGGCCGTCCCCGCGGGTTATGGACGCGGCGGAACGATCTGCGCACCGGAGGCGTCGACCACCGCCGGGTTGGTCTGGGCGCTGGCGCGGTCGAAGTCGGTCTTGCCTTCGATCAGCCATTCGATCGCCAGCGGGTAGATGCAGTGCTCGATGCCGTGGATGCGCTGCTTGAGCCTCTCGACCGTGTCATCGGGCGTGATCTCGATCTGTCCCTGGACGATCGGCGGGCCGGCATCCACGGTCGGGGTGACGAAATGGACGGTCGCGCCGTGTGCCCGGTCGCCGGCGCCGAGGGCGCGGGCGTGGGTGTCCAGGCCGGGGTACTTCGGCAGCAGCGAGGGGTGGATATTGATCAGTCGGCCGAGAAAACGGTTGACGAAGCCATCGGTGAGGATGCGCATGAAGCCGGCCATGATGATCCAGTCGGGATGCGCCGCATCGATGGCCTCGGCCAGCACGGCATCGAAGGCCTCGCGGTCGGGGTGGGCCTTGTGGTCGATCACCTGCGTGGCGATGCCGTGCGCCCGGGCGCGTTCGAGGGCGTAGGCGCTGGGTCGGTTGACGATCAGTAGGACGATCTGGGCGTCCAGCCGGCCGTCCTCGCAGGCATCGATGATTGCCTGGAAATTTGAGCCGTTGCCGGAGGCGAGTACCGCCAGCCGCGCTTTGTTCGTCGCCCCCATCAGCGGTAAGTGACGGCGTCGCCGTTACCCCGCTCACCGATTTCACCCATCACCCAGGCGGCCTCGCCGGCCTCCTTCATGGCGGTGACGGCCGCATCGGCCTGATCGGCGGCGACGATCACCACCATCCCCACGCCGTTGTTGAAGGTGCGGCGCATCTCGCCGATCTCGACGTTGCCCTGCTCGGCCAGCCAGTCGAACACGGCCGGACGCTGCCAGCTCGACCAGTCGATGTGGGCGGCCAGATGGTCCGGATAGACGCGCGGCAGGTTCTCGGTCAGGCCGCCGCCGGTGATGTGGCTCATCGCGTGGATGTCGACCCGTTCGGCCAGTGCCTTCACCGCTTTCGCGTAGATGCGGGTGGGGGCGAGCAACTGTTCGATCAGCTGCTTGCCCTCGGCGGTGTTCCAGTCCGGCTGGGCGCGCTCGATGACCTTGCGGATCAGCGAGTAGCCGTTGGCGTGCGGGCCGGAGGCGGGCAGGGCGATCAGCTTGTCGCCGGCGGCCACCTTCGAGCCGTCGATCAGTTCGTCTTTCTCCACCGCGCCGACGGCGAAACCGGCCAGATCGTAGTCGCCGTCTTCGTACATCGAAGGCATTTCGGCGGTCTCGCCGCCGATCAGGGCGCAGCCGGCCTGCTCACAGCCATTGGCGATGCCCTCGACCACCTGGGCGGCGACGTCGACGTCGAGCCGGCCGGTGGCGTAGTAGTCGAGGAAGAACAGCGGCTCGGCGCCGGTGACCAGGATGTCGTTGACGCACATGGCGACCAAGTCGATGCCGATGGCATCATGCTTGCAAAGATCGATGGCCAGGCGCAGCTTGGTGCCGACGCCGTCGGTGCCCGAGACCAGCACCGGGCGCTTGAAGCGGCTGGTGTCCAGCTCGAAAAGGCCGCCGAAACCGCCGATACCGCCCATGACCTCGGGGCGCTGGGTGCGCTTGACCGCGGGTTTGATGCGTTCGACCAAGCTGTTGCCGGCGTCGATGTCGACGCCCGCGTCGCGGTAGGTGAGGGGGGTGTTTTCCTGAGTCATGGCAGTCTTCGATGCTTGGACGTGAATGGCGCGTAGTCTACATCAAAGCCAAGCGCGCGCGTCGCCCGGGCGTGGTCAACTTGCAAGGAGTATCGATGGAAACGATTTACGAGGCGGCCGACATACTCGAGGCCCATATCGTCGCCGGCATGCTGAATGCCGAAGGCATCGAGGCCGAGGTGGCCGGGTACTACCAGCAGGGCGGGGTGGGCGAGCTCGCGCCGCGCGACTTCGCCCGCGTGACCCTGCTCGACGAGCGTGACCGCGAGCGGGCGCGCGCGCTGATTCGCACCTACGAGCAGAAGGACGCGACTGACGACGAGGGCGGCCCGACTGGTGATGCCCCCGATGGCGCCGGTGCGGACGGTGAGAGTACCCGGCTGGGCCTGTTGCTTCTGGTTGGCGCTATCGTGCTGCTGCTGGTTAGCTGGGGTGTGTTGGTCTGATGGGAGACAACTGGGAAGCGCCGTCATATTAACAAGTTAGATAATTCTAATCTGTTTCCCTCGGTCGGATAACCGCGCTACAGTCGGGTGGATGGCAACTGCATCCCAAAGGAGGACAAGCATGAAGGACACCCAATACAAAGGCCGTGGAATCGCCGCCCCGGAGCAGCAGCCGACCGATCAGGGCCGTCGACGCTTCATGGGCGGGGCGGTGGCATCGGTGGTCATCCCCCTGATGGCGATTGCCCCGGCATGGGCGGAGGAGCTCGAGGAGCTGTCGGAGGACGATGCGATGGCCCAGTCACTTAACTACAAGCACGACGCCAGTGAGGTGGAGCACGGCTCGTACCAGGCCGGCCAGACCTGCGCGAACTGCGCGCTCTACAAGCCCGACCAGGCCGGCGAGGGCTGGGGCGGCTGCGCGATCTTCCGCGGCAAGGCGGTCAAGGGCAGCGGCTGGTGCAGCTCCTACGTGAAAGGCTGATTGCTTCGGCCCGGATCGTCTGATTTGGCCGCCCAATGAGAAAAACGGCCCGGGATTTCCGGGCCGTTTTTTTGTGCCTGCTGCCATGTGGAGATGCAACTGGCGACAAGCGGGGCAATGCGCTTGCCAGGCAAGTCCGCATAGCAGTCTTCGAGACCCACTGTGGGGGCGTCCAGGCCATCGGGAAAGCCTAAGGGCTACCTACCCCTTGCCCCAGGAATCCCGCAAAGTCACCGCCCGGTTGAATACCGGTCGCTCGGCCCGGTGCTCCTTCTGATCGGCGACGAAGTAACCGTGGCGCTCGAACTGGTAGATGGACTCGGGTTCGGCGCGGGCGGCACCCGGCTCGAGGTAGGTGGTTAGGGTGTGGATCGAGTCCGGGTTGAGGTCGTCGAGAAAATCGCGCTCGAGATCCGGGGCGTCGTCCTCGCGGCGCGCACCCGGCGCCGGCACCTTGAACAGCCGATCGTACTGGCGCACCTGGGTCTCCACGGCATCACGCGCCGACAGCCAGTGGATGTTGCCCTTGACCTTGCGCGCATCGGAGCCCGGCGTGCCCGACTTGGTGTCCGGGTCGTACTCGGCGTACACGCAGGTGACGTTGCCCTGGGCGTCGACGTCGTGATCGACGTGCTTGATGATGAACCCGTAGCGCAGCCGCACCTCGCCGTCGGGCTTGAGGCGGAAATACTTCTTCGGCGGGTCGAGGGCGAAGTCGCCGCGCTCGATCCACAGCTCGCGGGTCAGCGTGACCTCGCGCTTGCCCCATTCCGGCTTTTTCGGGTGGTTGGGGGCGTGGCAGGTCTCCTCGCCGTCTTCCGGGAAGTTGACCAGCACGAGCTTGAGCGGGTCGAGCACGCAGATCCGCCGCTCTGCCGAGTCGTTCAAGGTCTCCCGCATGCAGTCCTCGAGCACGCCGAAGTCGATCAGGCTGTCGGATTTGGACACGCCGATGCGGTCGGTGAACAGCCGGAAACCCGAGGGGGTGAAGCCGCGCCGGCGCGCGCCCTTGAGCGTCGGCATGCGCGGGTCGTCCCAGCCGTCGACATGGCCGCCCTCGACCAGTTGAATCAGCTTGCGCTTGGACAGCGGCATGTAGGTGAGGTTGAGCCGGGAGAACTCGATCTGCTGTGGCAGCGGGCGCTCGAAGAAGCCCTGGTCGGCCAGCTTGTCGAGGAACCAGTCGTATAGCGGCCGATGGTCCTCGAATTCCAGCGTGCACAACGAGTGGGTGACGCCCTCGATCGCATCCGAGACACAGTGGGCGTAGTCGTACATCGGGTAGATGGGCCAGTCATCGCCGGTGCGGTGGTGATGGGCATGCCGGATGCGGTAGATCGCCGGGTCGCGCATGTTCAGATTCGGCGCGGCCATGTCGATCTTGGCCCGCAGGATGTGCTCGCCATCGGCAAATTCGCCCGCGCGCATCCGGGTGAACAAATCGAGGTTCTCCTCGATGGAGCGCCCGCGGTAGGGGCTGTCGTGGCCGGGCTCCTTGAGCGTGCCGCGATTGGCGCGCATCTCTTCGGCCGACTGCGAATCCACGTAGGCCAGCCCCGCCTTCACCAGCGCGAGGGCGCCCTGGTAGAGCGTCTCGAAATAGTCGGAGGCGAAGTGCTCGTGCTCGGCGTCGCGAAAGCCCAGCCATTCGACGTCCTCGCGGATGGCATCCACATAGGCCTGCTCTTCCTTGACCGGGTTGGTGTCGTCGAAGCGCAGGTGGCAGATGCCGTGGTAGTCGCGTGCCAGCCCGAAGTTGAGAAAGATGCTCTTGGCGTGTCCGAAATGGAGGTAGCCATTGGGCTCCGGCGGGAAACGCGTGGTCACCTTGCCGCCGTAGGTTCCCCGCTCCTGGTCGGAGTCGATGCGGTTGCGGATGAAATGGCTGATCGGCTCGTTGGATTCGGACATGTCTGCTCGTTCGGGTAGGAAGGTGAGACGGAAAGGGCGCATTGTACGAAAAATACGCCCCGTGACCGCGGTGCATGGATCAATCGCCCCAGCGTTCCACCTCGGCGCGACCTCGTTTCTTGCCCGCTGTCGGCGCCGACTCGGCGCGGGTGCCGATATTGATCAAGCCGATGAGGGTTTCGTCCGCGGCCAGTCCCAGCGCGCGCATGACGTACTCGTCGTAGACGCGCAAGCCGGTGAGCCAGACCACGCCGAAGCCCAGTGCCTCGGTGGCCAGCACCACCTGGTGGGTCGCGATGCCCGCGGCCAACAGTTGCTCGATTTCGGGGATCTTCTCGTGGCCGGGTTGTCGGCGGGCGATGGCGGCGACGATCAGGGGCGGGCGCAACGCCCGCTCGCGCTCGCGTTCCAGGGTGGCCTCGGTGGCCGCCGGGTCGCGTCGCTTCTTGGCCTCGACGAACACCTCGCCGAGGCGATCGAGTCCTTGGCCCTCGATCACCAGGAACCGCCAGGGGTGCAGTCCACCGTGGTCGGGTGCGCTTTCGGCGGCCTGCAGAATGCGCTGGAGGGTCGGCTCGTCCGGTGCCGGTGGTGCGAGGCATTTGGGTGGGGTGGAGCGTCGATGGACGAGGTGATCGAGCAGGTCGCTGTCTGGTTTCATGCTTCCGCCGGAAGGTGAATGGGGCTTAAAGGGGCTTAATAGTGTCTAATGGCGGCCGAATGGCGAATTATCAGCCCGTTCGCTTGGCGAATGGGCGTTTTTCGTCGATAATCACGCACCATTTCAACCCGCTAGAGGATTTATGGCAAAAGAAGATTACATCGAGATGCAGGGCGTGGTGATCGACACCCTGCCGAACACCATGTTCCGGGTCGAGCTGGAAAACGGCCACGTGGTGACCGCCCACATTTCCGGGCGCATGCGCAAGAACTACATCCGCATCCTGACAGGTGACAAGGTCACGGTGCAGTTGACCCCCTACGACCTGACCAAGGGTCGCATCTCCTTCCGCTCGCGTTAAGCGAGCGCTACGCCGTCCGTGGCGCCTTGCCACTCCTTGGCCACGGCGCGAAACCGCCTGCACCGAAGCACGGGATGATCAGGCGGTGGGGGATTCCTCCTCGGCCACCGACTCGGTCGTCGGGGTGGCGCTCAGCGAAGGCTCGTCGTCCTCCAGACTGAAACGGGCCTTGCCACCGTCGACCAGATCCCCGAACAGCATCTGCTCGGCCAGCGGTCGCTTGAGCTTGTCCTGAATCAGGCGGGCCATGGGCCGCGCGCCGAGCACGGCGTCGTAACCTTTCTCGCCCAACCAGTGACGCACCTCGTCATCGACCTGCAGCGTGACATGGTTCGCCTCGAGCTGTTGCTCGAGCTCCAGTAGCAGTTTGTCGACCACATTGGCGACCTGGCGGGTGCCGAGGGTGCGGAACTGGATGATCGCATCCAGGCGGTTGCGGAATTCCGGCGTGAAACCCCGCTTGATCGCTTCCAGTCCGCTCGAACCGATGTCCTGGGCGACAAAGCCCATGGTGTTCTTGGCCATCTCCTCGGCGCCCATGTTCGAGGTCATGATGACCACCACGTGGCGAAAATCGATGCTGCGGCCGTTGGTGTCGGTCAGCGAGCCGTTGTCCATCACCTGCAGCAGCACGTTGAATACGTCCGGATGCGCCTTCTCGATCTCGTCGAGCAGCAGCACGCAATGCGGGTTCTTGTGCACCTTCTCGGTGAGCAGGCCGCCCTCGTCGAAGCCCACGTAGCCCGGTGGCGCGCCGATAAGGCGCGAGACGCTGTGGCGCTCCATGTACTCGGACATGTCGAACCGCAGCAGCTCGATGCCCAACAGGCGGGCGAGCTGCTTGGAGACCTCGGTCTTGCCCACGCCAGTCGGACCGGCGAACAGGTAGGAGCCGATGGGCTTGTTTTCCGGGCGCAGACCCGAACGGGCCAGTCGGATCGCCGTGGTGATCTGCTCGATCGCCTCGTCCTGGCCGAAGACCACCATCTTGAGATTGCGATCGAGGTTGCGCAGCACCTCGCGGTCGGAGGTGGACACGCTTCGCTCGGGGATCCGCGCGATGCGGGCGACCACGCGCTCGATGTCGCTCGCGGTGATGCGGTTGTCCTCGGGGCGCGGGTGGAGCAGTCGATACTGCGCGCCGACCTCGTCGATCACGTCGATGGCCTTGTCCGGCAGGTGGCGGTCGTTGATGTGGCGGGTGGATAGCTTCACCGCCGCCTCGATCGCCTCGTCGCTGTACTCGACCCCGTGGTGCTTCTCGTAGCCCTCACGCAGCCCGCGGATGATGTCGATGGTCTCGTCCTGGGTGGGCTCGGGCACGTCGATCTTCTGGAAGCGGCGCGTCAGCGCGGCGTCCTTCTCGAAGATGCTGCGGTACTCCTGGTGCGTGGTCGAGCCGATGCAGCGCAACTCGCCGCTGGCCAGCGCCGGCTTGATCAGGTTCGAGGCGTCCATGGAGCCGCCCGAGGCAGATCCCGCGCCGATCAGGGTGTGGATCTCGTCGATGAATAGGATCGCGTCGGGTACCGAGCGGACCTTCTTCAGCACGATCTTCAGCCGCTTTTCGAAATCGCCGCGGTATTTGGTGCCCGCCACCAGGGCGCCCAGGTCGAGCGCGTAAATGGTCGCCTCGGACAGGGCCTCGGGCACCTCACCGTCGATGATCTTGCGCGCCAGCCCCTCGGCGATGGCGGTCTTGCCCACGCCGGCCTCGCCGACCAGCAGCGGGTTGTTTTTGCGCCGCCGCGAGAGCACTTGCTGGACGCGCTCGAGCTCGGCTCGGCGGCCGATCAGCGGATCGATCTTGCCCTCGGCCGCATGCTTGTTGAGGTTGATGGCGAAGTTCTCGAAGGCGTTCTCGTCAGTCGGCTGCTCGTCGGCCGCTTCGGTGTCGGCATCGTGCTCGTGGTGTTCTTCCTCGTCGGGGGCGTCCTCATCGGATTCCGGGCCGTGCGAGATGAAGTTGATCACGTCCAGACGCGTGACGCCGGCCTTGTGCAACAGGTGCACGGCATGGGCGTCCTGCTCGCCGAAGATCGCGGCGAGCACGTGCGCACCGGAGACCTCGCTGCGCTGGGCGGCCTGAACCTGCATCACCGCCCGCTGGAGGACGCGCTGGAAGCCCAGCGTTGGCTGGGTCTCGCGCGGATCATTCTCCGGGATGCGCGGGGTGGTGCGCCGGATGTGGGCCTCGAGGTCCATGGCGAGCTGCGAGATGTTCGCATTGCAGCCTTCCAGGACCATGCGCGCGTCCGGGTCCTCGAGCAGCGTATGCAACAGGCTTTCGAGGGTGACGAACTCGTAATTCTGTCGCCGGGCGCGGTCAAACACGCGGCTTAATGTGGTTTCGAGGGATTTGCTCAGCACCGATCCTCTCCTCCGGTCAGTCTGGGGTGGCCCGGCGCCGTCATGAACGGGCGGCGCCGGACCGATGTCTGTATCCCGATGATACGCCTGATCGGCAAACCACCAACCGGGGTCCGTGCCGATCGCATCGGCGCGGACCTGGTTACTCGGCGCGTTCCATCACGCACATCAACGGGTACTCGTGTTCACGGGCGATCTGGTTGACCTGCCCGACGCGGGTCTCGGCGATCTCGCGGGTGAATTCCCCGCACACGCCGCGCCCGTTGTGGTGGACTTCCAGCATCACGGCACTGGCTTGGTCGAAGTTCATGCCGAACAGTTGCATCAGCACCTGCACCACGAATTCCATCGGGGTGAAGTCGTCATTGAGCAGCACGACCCGATACATGGGCGGCTCGTCGTTGGCCACTTCCTCGGTGGCTTCCTCCACTTCGGTCGGGTGGTGCTTGGTCTGCGAGCCGGCCACCGGTTCGCTGATCTGACTGGCCCTTGGGGTGGCGGGTTCCCCGCCGCTCGTCTGGATTGCTGTCTCTATGCTTCGCTTCATGTTGATCAGTCTACCGCGGTCGGGCGGGTCCGTTCCTGCCGTGACCTCATGGCAGCATCATGGGGACGGCCGGCTCGTGCGACAAGCCGGTCAATGCCCCGCCGAATTCGGCCGCCGTCACGCCCAGCAGCTTCTCCAGCCGATTGCTGCGCGGGGTGAGGTCGATACTGTGCTCGACGCCGATGCGGTCGCGAATGACGGTCCGGACGCTGTCGAAGCCGTCGACCAGCCCTTTCTCGCGTGCCGTCTGGCCGGTGTAGAACAGGCCGGAAAAGATTGCCTCGTCCTCGACCAGCCGGTCGCCGCGGCCGGCCTTGACCGCCTCGATGAACTGGACGTGGATTTCCTCGAGCACGCCCTCGAGGTAGTCGGTGTCGTCCGGGTCGGCAGGGCTGAACGGGTCGGCCAGGGCCTTGTTCTCGCCGGCAGTGAGCAGACGCCGCTCGATGCCCAGCTTCCGCATGGCATCGACGAAGCCGAAGCTGTCCATGCGCACGCCAATCGAGCCGACGATCGAGGAGGGGTTGGCATAGATCTCGTCGACGGCGGCGGCGATGTAGTAGCCGCCCGAGGCGCACATGTCCTCGCAGACCGCGTAAATCGGCTTGTCGGGGTACTCCTTCTTGAGGCGCTGAATGGCGTTGAAGATGGCGCTCGATTGCACCGGGCTGCCGCCCGGGGTGTTCATGCGCAGGACGATGCCCTTGACGTTGTCTTCCTCGAACGCCTTTTCCAGCCGCGGGATGATCTTGCGCGCCTCGGTCGGCTGGTCGGCTGCAATGATGCCGGTGATGTCGATCACCGCCGCGGTTGGCTTGGAAAGCCCCGGGGCGGTGCGCTCGCTGGCCTGGAAGATCAGGGTGACCAGGGTCAGAGACCAGATCAGCAGGGCCACGGAGACAAAACGGAAGAAGACCTTCCAGCGCCGGGCGCGCCGCTGCTCCACCAGCCCGTGACGAGCCATGTCGAGCAGGGCGTCGTGTGCCCAGCCGGTGGTCTCGTCCACGGAGCCGGCGGCAGGGCGACGCCGGCGCCGGTCGTTGTCGGCCGGTTCGTGGGGCGTGTAGTCGGGGCCGTCGGGTGGCTCGATGCGCACGTCGTCCGGGGGTGTCTGTTGGCTCATGCGGGTATCCGAAAGCGGTTAAAAAGCGGTTGATCAGGGAAGTCTGGCGGGGCCACCCGGAAGGAGTGTATGCAATCCGGCGGGGCAGTCCGGCTGGGATGTCAGGCGCTGCGTGGCGAGCGTGTCCGGGTCGGGTGCCACTCGCCGTCGTGCAATTGCTCCAGCCGGTCGATTAGCCAGTCGGGCCGGGCGGCGATCAGCCGGTCGCGCGGATGGGCGCCGTGGGTGATGCCGATGGCCTGCGTGCCGGCATTGCGGGCCATCAGCAGATCAAAATCGGTGTCGCCCACCATCCAGGTCTCGTCCGGGCCGCTGCCGGTGTAGTCGAGGATGCCCTCGAGCATTTCCGGGTGCGGCTTCGAGCGGGTCTCCTCGGCGGTCAGCGTGTGATGAAAGTAGTCCGCCGTGCCGGTTTGCGCAAGGGCACGGTCCAGCCCCTTGCGGGACTTGCCGGTGGCCACGGCCAGCAGGCAGCCGGACTCGGCCAGGTCGATGAGCAGCCGTTCGGCTGCCGGGTAGAGGGCCACCGGCTCCTCGTTGGCAAAGTACTGGTGATGGTACTCGCGGGCCAGGGCCTGGCGGAACGAGCTTTCGCCCTCCGGGAAAAGCTCGGCGATGGCGGTGTCCAGCGACAGGCCGATGATGCCCCGGATGGCCTCGTCCGGCAGGGGCGGGTGGTCGATCGCCCCGAGGGCCTGCTGGAAGGCGATCACGATCCGGCCGGTCGAGTCGGCAAGGGTGCCATCCCAGTCGAACACCACCAGCCGAGGCGGCTGGGACAGGTGTGCGGGACGGCTAAGGAAGTCCGGGCTGTTGCTCATGTCGCGGGTCATGTCGGGGTTATCGGGTCTGTTGAGCGCTTTTCAAGGAAAGCTCGGCGGCGTCCAGCACCTTTGCCCACTCGGCCGGCGGTTCGCTGCGGATCGTCAGGTGGCCGCCGTGGCCGGGGTGCGTGAGCACCAGGTGGTGGGCGTGGAGCATCAGTCCGGGGCGTTGCGCGCCGAGAGGGCGGTCGAGACCGCGGTCGCCGTACTTGCGGTCGCCGACGATCGGATGCCCGGCATGTCGGCAGTGTACCCGGATCTGGTGGGTTCGGCCGGTGTGCAGGGCCGCGCGCAACAGGGTCAGGCGTGGAGGGCGCGCCGAGAGGGCCTGTATCTCGAAATCCGTCCGGGCCGCCTTGCCCCGGCGGGGATCGACAATCACGCGGTGGGCGCGACCCTCGTCCTGCTCCTTGAACAGCGGGGCGTCGATGGAGGTCAGGCGGGCGGGCCACTGGCCGTGACAGACCAGCAGGTAATGCTTTTTCGCCGTGCCCTCGGGGCGGAACTGTTCCTGCAGCGCCATCAGTGCGGTGCGGCTCTTGGCCACCACGATCAGGCCGCTGGTCTCGCGGTCGATGCGGTGGGCCAGCTCCAGCATGGGCGCGTCGGGGCGCGCGGCGCGCAGCAGTTCGATCAGGCCGAAGTCATAGCCGCTGCCGGCATGCGCGGCCAGGCCGGCGGGCTTGTCGATCACCAGCAAGGCCTCGTCCTCGTGGCAGATCATGCCCTCGGCCCGGTTGATCCAGCCGGCGGGAATGGCGGCCGCTCCCGTTGCGGTCGCCGAGGTGTTGCGTGCATCACGGACGGGCGGAATGCGCACGATGTCGCCGAGATGAAGTCGCTGCATCGGTTTGGCGCGCTTCTTGTTCACCCGGACCTGACCCTTGCGGATCAGTCGGTATATCAGGGCGCGCGGCTGTTTGTCGTGCTGGGCACCCAGTTCGCGCAGCAGGAAGTTGTCCAGCCGCTGCCCGTCGCTACGCGCATCGACCGTTTCAAGGCGCACACGCGGGCGATTCGGGTCGGGCGGGTTGTGGTCGGTGTCCGGGGTGTCTTGCTGGGCTGTCATAGGGGTCTCGGATTGAATCGGCAAGGCCGCGGGCATTCGGTTGTTTTTCAGTCCAGCCGCGGGCGAAGGCCCGCTGTCGCCTGTCGGAGTCCGGCAGCGCCGATTGCGGGCAAACGCAGCGGCCCTCGGGGCGGGTCAAGGACCGATCGGCGCTTACCTCTGGACCCGTGTCATCCCGTCATCCCGGTCACAATACTTGGGCGATCCCGCCGAGATATGGCCCATGCAAACTGAAGTTGCCTGGCTCGTCGCGGCGGGCGGATAGCAGGCCGGGTCGGGTCGGATCGCCCCGGCCGGCGCGGCCTGGCAGCGACCTGCGAGGACGGCCGTTTGCGCTGTGCCGGTCTCGCGCATTCGGGGCGGGCCTTCGACGGGGTTGTGATAGTATCAGTGCACTGTGACGAAAGTCAGGTGGTCCGGCACGAGCCGGCCATCGCCGGCAGCCATCGAGCGCCCGGGTGTTTCGAACGCCGGCGCCATTGCGCGCCAGTCTTCCCCGCTTGCCCGATGCGACCCTCCAGCGCGATCCGCGACGAGAACCATCGGGCACGACCAGCCTAGGGCTGCCGCCCGTTCACAGTGCCAAGAACGATCAACGGTCAAACACGTCCTGTACTCAATGCGCCTCACCCGATTTCTTTTTCTGTCGCTTGTCGCCCTTCGCTGCCTGATGGCAGCCGGGCGACTGCCGTCGTTGTCGCGTCCGTGCGCGGCACATCGGCCGGCGACGGTTCCGGGTTGGGCGCGTCGGGACGTTCCCCTCAAGTCAAGTCGCCTGCCGCGCGCGGCCAAACGCCTGCTGCGGCACGTGCTGAAACGTCGAGAATTACTTCATGAAACGAATGCTGATCAACGCAACGCACTCCGAGGAGATCCGCGTTGCGCTAGTCGATGGGCAGCGCCTCTATGACATCGACATAGAGACCCCGTCCCGGGAACAGAAAAAGGCCAACATCTACAAGGCGACCATCACGCGCATCGAGCCCAGTCTCGAGGCCGTTTTCGTCAACTACGGCGCCAATCGCCACGGGTTCTTGCCCTTCAAGGAAATCTCCACTGAGTATTTCGACCCCCAAGCGGTCGATGACAAGGGGCGTCCGATCATCAAGGACGCGCTCAAGGAAGGTCAGGAACTGATCGTCCAGGTGGAGAAGGAAGAGCGTGGCAACAAGGGCGCGGCGTTGACCACCTTGGTCAGCCTGGCCGGGCGCTATCTGGTGCTGATGCCCAACAACCCCAAGGCCGGCGGCGTCTCGCGCCGCATCGAGGGTGACGACCGCGCCGAGATCAAGGCCGCGCTCGCCCAGCTCGATGTGCCGGCCAGCATGGGGCTGATCGTGCGGACCGCCGGCGTGGGTCGGGACGTCGAGGAACTCCAGTGGGATCTCGACTACCTGGTCCAGGTGTGGACCGCCATCCGCGAGGCGGCCGAGGGTCATCCAGCCCCCTTCCTGATCTACCAGGAAAGCAATCTCATCATCCGGGCGCTGCGCGACTACATGCGCAACGATATCGGTGAGATCCTGATCGACGAGCCGACCATCTACCAGCAGGCGATGGATTTCGTCCAGATGGTCACGCCCAAGGTCGCCGAGAAGATCAAGCTGTACGAGGACCCGACCCCGCTGTTCTCGCGCTACCAGATCGAGTCGCAGATCGAGTCGGCCTATCAGCGCAATGTCACGCTGCCCTCTGGCGGCGAGTTGGTGTTCGACGTCGCCGAGGCGATGACCGCAGTCGACATCAACTCCGGGCGCAACACCAAGGGCCAGGACATCGAGGACACCGCCTTCAACACCAACCTGGAGGCGGCCGAGGAAATTGCCCGGCAGCTGCGCCTGCGCGACCTGGGCGGGCTGATCGTGATCGACTTCATCGACATGAGTGCCTCCAAGCACCAGCGCGATGTGGAAAACCGCCTGCGCGATGCGCTCAAGTACGATCGTGCGCGGGTGCAGACCAGCCGCATCTCGCGTTTCGGTCTGCTGGAAATGTCGCGCCAGCGCCTGCGAGCCTCGTTGGAGGAATCCAGTCAGCACATGTGCCCGCGCTGCAACGGTCAGGGCGTTATCCGTTCGGTCGAATCACTCTCTCTGGCGATCTTGCGCCTGCTGGTCGACGAGGCCATGAAGGACAACACCGGGCGCGTGGTCGCCCAGGTGCCCATCGACGTGGCCACCTATCTGCTCAACGAGAAGCGGGACCAGATCAACGAAATCGAGTCGGCCAACAATGTCGACCTGTTGTTGATCCCCAACATCAATCTCGAAACGCCGCATTACGAGATCGAGCGGGTGCGGGCCGATGACGCCGAGGCCGCGGGCGAGGATGTTCAGAGCCTGATCAAGCCGTTGAGCGTCGAGACGCCGGTCCACGAGCAGCGCCACAAGCCGGCAGAGAAGGCCGCGGTGCAGACCATCCCCCGTCCGGCACAGCCAGTCGCCGAGCCTCAGGCCGCGGCAGCGCCAACCGAGGCGGCAACGCAGAAGCAGAAGCAGAAGCCCGCGCCTGTGGCACAAACGCCGGCGAAGCCGGTAGCCAATGGGGCGGTGTCGTTGTTGCGCCGCGTGGTCGGCCAACTCTTCGGCCCCCGTGCCGAGGAGGAGGCGGCCGCCGAAGAAAAGCCCCGTCGGGACGGAAAGCCGTCCGGCAAGGGCGGCAAGCCCCGAGGTGATCAGGGTGGCCAGGGCGGTCAGGGCAAGCCGGGCCGCAAGGGAGGCGGTCGGCGCCAGGCCGAAGCCGGCCAGGAAGGCAAGGAAGCCAAGGAAGGCAAGGACACTACCCGCGGCGAGAAGGCCGACCAGGAGGGCCAAGGGGGCCCGAGCGGTCAGGGCGGCAAGGGCAAGTCCGGTAGCCGTCGCCGTCGCGGTCGCGGTCGTCGCGGAGGCAGCGGTGGCCAGCAGGGCGGTGCCCAGAATGGTGGCCAGAAGGACGATCAGGCGCCGAGCGATCAGCCGGCAAGCGCGCCCGTCAAGGACGAGGGCAAGCCCGAGCAGCCCAAGGCAAAATCGACGGAAAAGTCCGCCGATAAGCCGAGCGCCGATCGCGGCAGCAAGCCCGGTAGTGCTCCGTCCAAGGGGCGGGGTCGTGGGGGAGACCGTGGCCCTCGCAGCAGCGAGCCGCGGACCCCGCCGCCGCTGGGCGAGCGTGAAAAGCAGATGGTCGAGCAGCAGCTTGCCGCCCCGGTCAGCGAGGGTTCCTCGCTGCCGCTGGATGTCACCCGCAAGAAGGGTGTCGCCGAGGATATGCCGCCCAACGCCGCCGTGCGCCTGGAGAGCAGTGACCGCCTGGTGAAGGCCGGCGGTGCCGAGACCAGCAAGGCCGCGGCCGCACCCGAGGTGCCGGCGACGGCTGGCGCGTCTGAAAGCGCTCCAGCGGCGCAAGGGGAGGCGCCGCAGGCTGTCGCCCCGACTCCGCAGGCCGAGCAGCGGGTGCCGTCACAAGCGGAATCGACCGCGGTGAGTGACAAGTCGACTACCCGGCCAACGGAGCCGGTCGAATCCCAGGATTCGTCCACGGCGTCCTCCGGTGAAGAGTCGGTTCCGTCCGATTCCACTAAGGCTGACAGCGAGGCTGTATCGACCGAGCTCGCGGAGCACGACAAGGCCAAGGCCACGGTGAATGAGTCCGCGGACAGTGACTCGGCTTCGGCCGCTGCAAAGCCGCAAGAAGATGACAGTTCGGCTGAAACGCCCTCGGCGGACGAGCGGCGCGAACGCTAGGCGTTACCTGGTCGGTGTTGCCGGCCCGTCGCGGGCAAAGGCGCACTGACCTGATCCAAAAAGCCCCCTGTCTGCTGGACATCGATCCAGCGGCCAGGGGGCTTTTTCATGGCTGGGCATGGGGCACGTCGGGTGTTCCGGGCGCGCTATGCTGCCCGGTATCCGCCGGGTGAGGGCGGCTCAGCCGAGGCGGGTTGCCCGGATGTCGTCCAGCAGGTTGCCGGCGGCCGCCTCGACCATGTCCAGCACCTGCTCGAAGCCGCGATCGCCACCGTAGTACGGGTCGGGCACTTCCTCGAGGCCGTAGTCCGAGGCGTAGCTCATGAAGAGACGCGGCTTGTCGCGCAACGCATCGCCCGCGAGCGAGCGCAGGATCTCGAGATTGGCCCGGTCCATCGCCAGGACGTAATCGAACCGTTCGATATCGCTGGGCTCCACCTGGCGGGCGGTGAGGTGGTCCATGCGGTACTGCCGCAGGACGGCTGCCTGGGCGGCCCGCTGATCCGGCGGATTGCCGACGTGGTAGGCGTGAGTGCCCGCCGAATCGATCTGGATGCGTTCAGCCAGGCCGGCCTCGGTGACCAGGCGGTCGAACACCGCGTGGGCAGTTGGCGAACGGCAGATGTTGCCCATGCAAACAAAGAGAACGCTGGTATCCGCGCTGGAAGTCATGTCTTGGCCTCACAGAAAGAATCGAGGGTTGATGTGTGGTTGGGGCTGTGCCCGAACGAAGAACCCGTAATGTAATCAAAAACGGCAATGGGTGCGTGCCGGGTTGGGCAATCGGTTTTACCCGGATGCCTGCGAGTTCCCCTAGGCCAACCATTCGGGGAACTTCGTCCGGCGAGCTTCGTAGGGGCGTTTTTGAAAAACGGGCCGGGCAGGTGTTGACAGCATCCGCGTGGCCGGTACAATGCGCGCAATTCCTCGATTGAGGGGCCATAGCTCAGCTGGGAGAGCGCCTGCGTGGCACGCAGGAGGTCGGCGGTTCGATCCCGCCTGGCTCCACCAAATAGTAGAAAAAGGCCCGGATCGCGCTCAACGCGATCCGGGCCTTTTTCGTTCCGACATTCGTCATTCGGCCGTCGCATCACGCTGCTTCCGACGAGATCACCGACGGTATGAGATATTAGCCCCTGTAGTGGTCAAGCGATCGTCGAGGGCGTTGTGGATCAGCGGCAGCGAACCAAGGCCAATCAGCAATTGCCCGCCCGGACGGGCTTGAACGCTCGGATTGGCTGAGTGCCGGGCGCGCGAGCGCGTGCCAAGTGGGAGTGATTCAGCACGCAAGGTGCTTGAGGTGTCTAGGAAGGTCGGGGCGATTCACCCGTTCCGAGCGTATGTCGTCCCTCGGCAACGAACGGTCTACTCGCCAGCGAACGGAGGGGGTGACACCGCTTGGAGCGGGCCGTTACAGGCGCCTACCCTCGAGTCTGATCCGGTGAAGGGTGTAGTCGCCCCCGTGGTTTGCCAGCACGAAGCCCTGGAAGGGGTCGCGCAGGCCATTGTCCTGCACGCGCAGCAAACGCCGGCCGTCCACGTGGACCTGCATTTGTCCGCTCTCGTCACGGTTCCAGACGATGCTGTGGAGCTGGCCGTCCTCGAGGTCAAGCCTGCCGTCGTGGCGGGCCACTATCTCGGCGTTTCCGGAAATAAGCCTGATCAGGCTGAGTCCCGGCTGCGAGCCGGCAGAGTAAACCAGGCGATAGCCGGTTCCACTGGGCCGGTTGTCCTGGAAGAGCCCCAGTGCCAGGCTGCCGGGCCGCTGGCGGGAGGCGAGATCCAGCTCCATCCTGAAAGCGTTATCGATGGGTGCATTGACGAAGATCTGTGCCGGCTCCACGGGGGCGGGCACCTCGTCCTGCCTAGCATTGCCCCTCTGTTCGAGGATCATGCCCAGCACGGCCAGACCGATATCCTCCGGTCGATCGGAACTGAGACCGCGTGATTCGCGATCGGTCGCCTGTTGTGTTTCCACGATGCTGCGCAATCCGTTCTGATCGACCTCGAAGTCGCCGCTGAGCACCGTCCAGGATGGATTGCGACGGTAATCGCCGTCGCTGAAGTTGTCCCGAAGGACGATCCCAGACGAGGCGGCAGGCTGCGGATCGGAGGACGAGGCCACCTCTTCCTTCTCCGTCTGGTGCAACCGGTTCAGCAGGTCGGCGGATGCACGCCCGTTCTGAGTAATGCCCATGTCGGCCTGATATTGGCGTATCGCATAGTGGGTTCGGCTTCCCATGACGCCATCTCTTGGGCCGGCGTCGTAACCGAGTCGATTGAGCTCGCGCTGTATCTCGGCCACGCGCTCCCGATCCGACACGGTCTCGATGTCGGATCGCGATTGCGGTGTCGTCTGAGAATAAGGTACCTCTTCCGGCTGCCAGCCACGTGCTGCCTGCTGTGCCCTGGCGATTTGTGAGGACGTCATGCGTTCGGCCAGCGAATCGCGTGCCTCGGCGGCATGGCGGTGACCGCGGGCGGCGGCGAGGTTGTACCACTTGTGGGCCTGCACGAAGTTCTGGGTGGTTCCGTTTCCGGCCGCGCTCAGGCGGCCCATCATGTACTGGGCATCGGCATCGCCGCTTCTGGCCGCTTCAGCGAACTGTTGCAATGCCTGTTGGTACTCCTGCTGCTCGAAGTAGCGCATGGCGTCGTTGTAATCGGCGTTGGCCAGTCCGACGGATCCGAAGAGGATAAGACTGAGCACGAGTGTCTTGGTGATCACGGTCATGCCTCCTGTGGGCGGGCTTGTCATCCGCAACATCAGGATGCTGGGAAGGCCAAGGAGGCCGCTGCCGGATCGGCTGTCGGCAGGTAGGCGAGCGGCATCCTGTGCTTCAAGCGTAGCACCAGGATAGGCGAGATGCGTGATACGGCGTACTTCTTCGTGAAGACCCGCGTTGCGTTTCCCGGCAAAGTGAAGTGGTTCACTGATCTTGGACACCGCGATAGGTGGTAATTTGCCACCACAGCCACGAGGTGTACCGAGATGGGAAGACGTCATTTTTCGGAAGAGTTCAAGCTCGAGGCCGCGAGCCTGGTGCTGGATCAGGGCTAT
>JAGXIF010000018.1 GCA_024635755.1 Halothiobacillus sp. | reverse complement strand
TTCTCGAGATCAAGCGCTACATCCGCTATTACAATCACGACCGGATCAAAGAGAAACTAAAAGGCCTGAGCCCCGTGGAATACAGGACTCAGGCCTTGGTGCCCGGCTAACCAACCGTCCAACTTTTGGGGGTCAGTTCAATGATCTGCGCGGGCTTTTTCGTTTTCTGCAGGTCGGTTCAGCGTCCGTCGCCGACCCTGGGGGGCGGCCCCGGCCTCCGGGCCACCGGTCGTTGGTGAGCCTCCGAGCTTGCCGTAGGCGCCCCGGTCCATCAGGCCCAGCATTTCGTTTTCGCCCGGGGTGTCCACGCTCTGTTCCAGATTCTCTTGGTGGTACTGCATCAGCAGGTCATCTTCCGGGGTGGCTCAGGGGTTGGCGTGTCCGGCATGGGCGGCGCCGCTGACGAGAAGGGCAAGCAGTGCCGAAGAAAGGGTGATTGATCGCATGGCGAAACCTCGCTTTTTTGTCGATAAGGCCCGGCGGATCGGCCGAACTGCACCCTGTGGCATATAAGATAAAACAATAGCTCCGTCAGGAAGATTTGGGTTTGGCCGAGCCGGTGCCGCCGTGACTCAACGTGAGGCAATTGTCGGGAGTGCGCATCGAATCGACCATCCCGGTGTTGACGCCCGCGGTGGCGAAAGCGCAGCTAGCGCCGCCAGCGCGGGTTGTGCGGGGCGTTCTGGCGGTTATTCGACGACCTGGGCGTTCGGATCGGGCACCTGGCGGCAGTCGCGTTTGTCGCCGTCCACCTCGAAGGTGCCTTGCTGCCCCTTGCCCCAGAAGATGACCTTGCCGCCTTCGTCCTCGTAGCGTGAACCCGAGGCCGACGCGGTCTTGTGCATCAGCACGGTCTGGTCGCCATGGCTCAGGCGGATCTGGCCGCGGCGCAGGACGTCGAAGGCGATGGTCTCGCCGCCGCAGTCGAAGTGATAGCGGCGGGTGATGGGCTTGAGCATGACGGCGAGGTTGCGTCCATCCGGCCCCTTGAGCAGCAGCCGCTTGCCGTCCCGTTGCCAGTCGGCGGTGTGTCGCAGGACCTCCACGAAGGCCGCCTCCTGCTTCATTTTGTTCTCCGAGCAGGTCTTGCGCGTGAGGGCGGTCTCCTGGTAGCCATCCGGACCGAGCGGTCGACGGTAGGTGTTGCAACCGGCCAGGCCGCTGAGATTGCCCTCGGGATCGACGACCAGATCGGTGATGGTGGGGTCGATGGACTTCAAGGTGGCGATATTCGCCAGCCGCCAATGGCTGTCTGCCGGGGGCGTGTCGGCGGCCAGGGCGGCCGGCGAGGCCAGGCCGAACATTAGTCCGGCAGCCAGGCAGGTGGCCGCGACGCGGCGAAAGGGCGGGGTCTTCGTGGTCATCGGGTTGTCCATTGGTTTAATGCTCCCTGTGTTTGGCGATTCGTGTGATGTGGGGCATGCGGCAGCCTTCAGGTCTGCTGTGCGCTGATGACATCCTCGAGTGCGCGGGCGGTCTCCGGCGGCACTTGGCGCTGCAGGTCCGGATGCAGGTGACGGCCCGAGTCGGAGGTGATCGATTGCGTCCAGGTGGGCTGGGTCATTGAGCGCGGCCGTCCCAGATGGTCCACCTGGAATGCATCCGGGCTGTTCTCGGCGCGCAGGATCAGGGCCGGCGGATCATCGTGGATCTCGATCACCGTCCCCCGGTTGTCGCCGATCCAGATTTCTCGACCGATCAGGGGTTCGAGCAGATGGAGGATGGTGTTCATGCGATTCCCAAAGGGCAGGGCGAGAAGGCTCGCCGAAATGTAAGCTAGGGGAAGGTTTGCACGGATCGCCAACGACCCCTGCGAGTCGCCCTGCGAGGCTTACCGGCTCGCCCGCCCTCGGTGTTGCCGATTCTCGATGGGCAACCAGCCCGCCCTCGAATCGACGCCTTGATGGCACACGAGCCGATAAGCCAGAGGCATTGGCGATCCGTGCAGACCTTCCCTAGGCTCTGAAATCCGGTGGTGGCCGGCGGGCCGCCGGTGGTTCAGCAGAATTAGATGATGGTAGCAGGAGCAATGCCCGATGCGTTTCGACCTATTGGCCAATGAGACACTTTACCGGGGGTTTTTCTCCCTGCAGCGTTATCGGCTGCGCTTCGAGCATTTCGACGGCAGCTGGTCGGAACCGATTGAGCGCGAGATCTTCGAGCGGGGGCATGCCGTTGCCGTGCTGCCGTTCGATCCCGATCGTGGCGAGGTGGTATTGATCGAGCAATTCCGCCCCGGCGCGCTGGATGCGCCCAGTGGCCCCTGGCTAGCCGAGATCGTCGCCGGGATGATCGAGCCTGGCGAGGCCGCCGAGGACGTGGCCCGGCGCGAATCTCAGGAGGAGGCCGGGCTGGCCTTCGACCAGCTCTACCCGCTGACCCGCTACTGGGTCAGTCCCGGCGGAAGCACCGAGAGCATCTACCTGTTTCTCGCCCGGCTGGATACCGCCGGCATCGAGCGGGATGCCGACGGGCTGGTCGAAGGCAGCTTCGGACTGGACCACGAGCACGAGGACATTCGTGTGCGGGTGGTGCCGATCGAGCAGGCGGTCGCTGACGTGGAGGCCGGGCGCATCGTGGCCGCCGCCCCGGTCATCGCCCTGCTGTGGCTCGATCGATTGCGCCTGCAGGGCAAGCTTTGATGCCCACCCTGACGCGTCGGGGAGGCAGGCGCGGCCCGACCGCGGGGATTTGATAGAATCCCGCTACTTCAATTTAACCATCGCCGCGGTGCAAAGGCACCGGGGGCGGCGGGCAGTCGGCCCGCAACAGAAACGAATCCATGATTACAATTACAAGCCGTTGAGGGTTACCCATGCTTGAAGCCTACCGTGAACACAAGGCCGAACGCGCCGAGCAGGACATTCCGCCGCTGGCACTGAATGCCGAGCAGACCGCCGATCTGATCGAGCTGATCAAGAATCCGCCTGCCGACACGGATGGCGACGAGCTGCGCTACCTGCTCTCCCAGCGCGTCCCGCCGGGCGTGGACAAGGCCGCCTACGTCAAGGCCGCCTTCCTCGCCGATCTGGCCAAGGGCACCGTCACCTCGCCGCTGCTGGGCCGCGCCGATGCGGTCGAGCTGCTGGGCACGATGATGGGCGGCTACAACGTCGACCCCCTGATCGAGCTGCTCGACGACGAAGAAGTCGGCGAGGATGCCGTCAAGGCGCTGTCCAAGCTGGTGATGGTCTACGACGCCTTCCGCGACGTCGAAGATAGGCACCGCGAGGGCAGTGCCAACGCCGGGCGCGTGCTCGAATCCTGGGCGAACGCCGAGTGGTTCGAGGCCAAGCCGGCACTGGAAGAGGAAATCGAGGTAGTGGTGTTCAAGGTCCCGGGCGAGACCAACACCGACGACCTTTCCCCCGCCCAGGAGGCCTGGAGCCGGCCGGATATCCCGCTGCACGGCCTTTCGATGCTCCAGTCGAAGATGCCCGATGCCTTCGAGACCATCAAGACACTCAAGGAAACCGGCCACAAGATCGCCTATGTGGGCGACGTGGTGGGTACCGGTTCCTCGCGCAAGTCAGCGATCAACTCGGTGCAGTGGTACATCGGCCGCGACATCCCGCATGTGCCCAACAAGCGCACCGGCGGTGTGGTGCTCGGCGGCAAGATCGCGCCGATCTTCTTCAATACCGCCGAGGATTCCGGGGCCTTCCCGATCGAGTGCGACGTCGATCAGATGGACACCGGCGACGTGCTCACCATCCGGCCGTTCGCCGGCGAAATCCTCAAGAACGGCGAGGTGATCACCACCTTCAACATGCGTCCGAGCACGCTCTCCGACGAGGTGCGTGCCGGGGGGCGGATTCCTCTGATCGTCGGGCGCGGCCTGACGGGCAAGGCCCGCGAGTCGCTGGGCATGGGACCGTCCGACCAGTTCCTGCGCGCCGAGCAGCCGGAAGACACCGGCAAGGGCTTTACCCTGGCGCAAAAGATGGTCGGGCGTGCCTGTGGTGTCGAGGGCGTGCGCCCCGGGACCTACTGCGAGCCGAAGATGGCCACGGTGGGCAGTCAGGACACCACCGGCGCGATGACCCGCGACGAGCTCAAGGAACTGGCCTGCCTGGGTTTCTCCGCCGATTTGGTGATGCAGTCGTTCTGCCATACTGCCGCCTATCCGCGCCCGGTGGACATCGCCCTGCAGCACGAACTGCCGGAATTCATCTCCAACCGTGGCGGGGTCTCCCTGCGCGCCGGTGACGGGGTGATCCACTCCTGGCTCAACCGCATGATCCTGCCGGATACCGTCGGTACCGGTGGCGACTCGCACACCCGCTTTCCGCTGGGTATCTCTTTCCCGGCCGGTTCGGGCCTGGTGGCCTTCGCCGCCGCGCTGGGCGTGATGCCGCTGGACATGCCGGAATCGGTGTTGGTGCGCTTCAAGGGCGAGATGCAGCCGGGCATCACCCTGCGTGATCTGGTCAACGCGATTCCCTACCAGGCAATCCAGAGCGGTCAGCTGACCGTGGAGAAGAAGGGCAAGATGAACGTCTTCAACGGCCGAGTGCTCGAGATCGAGGGCTTGCCGGATCTCAAGGTCGAGCAGGCCTTCGAGTTCGCCGACGCCTCGGCCGAGCGGTCGGCCAACGGCTGCACCGTGCACCTCGGCCCCGAGCCGATCAAGGAGTTCCTCAAGAGCAACATCACGCTGCTCGAGTGGATGATCAGCCAGGGTTACGAGGACAAGCGCACGCTGGGTCGCCGCATCGAGGAGATGGAGAAGTGGCTGGAGAACCCCGAGCTGCTCCAGCCGGACGCGGACGCCGAGTACGCCGAGGTGATCGAGATTGATCTCAACGAGATCACCGAACCGCTGCTGGCCTGCCCCAACGACCCGGACGACATCAAGCCACTCTCCGAGGTGGCCGGTGACCCGGTCCAGGAGGTCTTCATCGGCTCGTGCATGACCAACATCGGCCACTACCGCGCCGCGGGCAAGGTGCTCGAATCCAGTGGCGCTTCGGTGCCCACGCGCCTGTGGATCGCCCCGCCGACCCGCATGGACCAGCACCAGCTCTCCGAGGAGGGTTACTACAACATCTTCGGCCGGGCGGGCGCCCGCATTGAGATGGCCGGCTGCTCGCTGTGCATGGGCAACCAGGCACGGGTTGCCGATGGAGCCACCGTAATGTCTACCTCGACGCGCAACTTCCCCAATCGCATGGGCAAGGACGCGCGCGTCTACCTGGGCTCGGCCGAGCTGTCGGCGGTGACGGCGATCATGGGCAAGCTGCCGACGGTCGAGGAGTACCAGCAGCAGGTGGCCCACCTGGCGACCATGTCGGCCGATATCTATCGTTATCTCAACTTCAACGAGATCGAGGAATACCAGAAGGGGGCCACCCAGGGCCTGCAGATGCTCAAGGACATCCCCGTGGCCACCGCCTGATCCCCCTGGGACCGGGTCGGACGCGGAGCGCTCGGCCGGCGAGGGCAGGGAGGCCCGACATCCTGCCGGGTAAGGGGCGCATGGTTGCGGTCACCCCTTGCCCGGCCTCGTTTTTGCCGACACGGCCTATACGCCGTGTCGACCCGTCTCCCCGAGGATTCGTGAACGCCAGCAAGCTGCACTTCGACCCCTGCATCGCCGAGATCATCCCGCCGGGACGGGGCGCGCTCACCTGCGCGCCGCACACACCGTTGCACGAGGTGGCCGAGCGCATGCGGGATGCCGCGGTGAGCTCCATCGTGGTCACCGACGACGGCTGCCCGGTGGGTATCTGGACCGAACATGATGCCTTGGGGATCGATCTGGGCTCGCCGGGCATTCACGACCGGCCCGTTGCCGAGGTGATGAGTTCGCCCGTGCAGCGCATTGTCGCGGATGCCCATCTCACCGATGCGGCGCATCGATTCCGTGATCAGCACATTCGTCATCTGCTGGTGACCGACCCGCTAAACGAGGCGGCGCTGGGCATCATCTCGCTGACCGACGTGGTGCTGAACCAAGGGATCGAGCACTACCTGCACTTTCGGACGGTGGGCACTCTGGTGGGGCACGACAACGTGCGGGCCGACGAGTCCGAGCCGCTCAGCCGGGTGGCGACGCGCATGCGCGAGGCGCGCGCGGACGCGGCTTCTGGTTGGCGTTGCCGACGTCGTCTGCCATCGCATGCGCGAGGCGCGCGCGGACGCGGCGCTGATCGCGCTGGACGACGGGGGCAGCGGCATCCTGACCGAGCGCGACCTGATCGGCCTGATCGCATGCCGGGCGGATGACACGGCCGTCGGCCGGGTCTGCACCCGTGCCCTCTATACGGCCCCGTCGGATGCCAGCCTCTATCACGTACGCAACATGATGAACGATCGGGGCGTGCGCCATATCGGCGTGGAACGCGATGGCGAGGTCGAGGGGCTGGTGAGTTTTGCCGACCTGCTCTCGGGCATCGAGCTGGCCTATGTCGACGAGCTGCGCTCGGCGCTCGAAGCGCGCGACAGCGCCCTGGCATCCTCGCAGCGCAATCTGCAACTGGCCGAGAAGGTGATCCAGACCTCGCTCGAGGGGATCATGGTCACCGATGCCTCGGGGTGGATCATGCGGGTCAACCCGGCCTTCACGGAACTGACCGGCTACAGCCCCGACGAGGTGATCGGCCAATCGCCTTCCGTGCTGCAATCGGGTCGTCACGACCAGGCCTTCTACGATCGAATGTGGTCGACGTTGTCGCGCCATGGGCAATGGCGGGGCGAGATCTGGAACCGGCGCAAGAACGGTGAGATCTACCCCGAACTGCTCACCATCACGGCAATCACCGATGAAAACGGCGAAATCAGTCACTACGCGGCGCTGTTCTCCGACATTTCCGAACTCAAGGAAAACGAACGCCAGATCCGCCACCTCGCCTACTACGACCCGCTGACCGGCCTGCCCAACCGACGCCTGTTCTACGATCGCCTGTCGATGGCGGTGGCGCATGCCCATCGGGGCCGGGGCAGGCTTGCCGTAATGTTCGTCGATCTGGATCACTTCAAGACCATCAACGACACGCTGGGCCATGCGGTGGGCGACCAGTTGCTCGAGGCGGTGGCCGGCAAGCTCAAGGCCTGCCTGCGCGAAGACGACTCGGTGGCACGGACCGGCGGGGATGAGTTCCTGGTACTGCTGCCCGACGTGGAGGACTTTGAGCCGGTGGCGGATGTCGCCCAGCGCGTGATCGACAGCCTGGGTCAACCGGTCTTTCTGCAGGGGCGTGAGCTGGTGATCGGTTGCAGCATCGGCATCGCCTTCTACCCGGAGGACGGCGTGGACGAGGAGCAGTTGGTCAAGCATGCCGATATCGCCATGTACCGTGCCAAGCAGCGGGGGCGCAATACCTACAGCCTGTTCACCCCCGCCATGAACCGGGCGGCGCAGCGTCGCCTGGACTTGGAAACCGGGTTGCGCACGGCGATCGAGCAGCAGCAGTTCTGCATGCACTACCAGCCCCTGGTGGATGCCGAGGCCAGCGCGTTGGTGGGGGCCGAGGCCCTGTTGCGCTGGGAGCATCCCGAGTGGGGACGGATGCCGCCGGACGAGTTCATTCCGCTCGCCGAGGAGACCGGCCTGATCCTGCCCCTTGGCGAACTGATCATCGCGCAGGTGGTCGAGCAGGCGGCCGAATGGGGTGGGAAGATCAAGTTGTCGATCAATCTTTCCACGCGACAGTTCGGCGATCCCACCCTGGCCGAACGCCTGATGGAAAGCGCGCGGGTGGCCGGCATCTCGGGCGAGGCGCTGGGGCTGGAGATCACCGAAACCGCGCTGATGACGGATTTCGACGTGCATGTGGCGGCAATGGAACGGCTGCGTGACCAGGGGGTGCGCTTTTCCATCGACGATTTCGGCACGGGCTATTCCTCGCTGGCCTATCTCAGGCGCATCCCGCTCGACTGCCTCAAGATCGATCGCAGCTTCACCGCCGAAATACTGGAGAGTGAAGACGCGCGCTCGATCGTCTCGGCCACCATCGCCATGGCCCACAGCTTGCGCCTCGGGGTGGTCGCCGAAGGGGTGGAAACCGCGCAACAGGCCCAATTGCTGCGCGAGATGAAGGCTGACACGCTCCAGGGGTTCTATTTCGGCCGACCACTGCCCGCCGCCGACTTCGCCGCCACCTTCCTACGATAACCCATGCGCCGCTGCCCTGTCGCGCGCTAACAAGTTGAAAAAACCGGCATTGTGGCCTAAGTTCCTCCCATGTCTCGTCCGGCGTGGTCCTCGGGTCGTCCCTGCCATGGAAACGGGCCAGGGAGCGACAGACAGGCACATGCCGGGCCGACAAGGTTTTAAGAGAAACTTGGGGGCGAGGTGATTATGGCCAAGAAGATGCACATGGACGCCAGTCTGGCGGAAGCCCCGGTTTCGTCGAAGGAATCTTCCCTGGGACGACTGCTTGCGCGGGCCGATGTCGAGATCAACGGCGACCGGCCCTGGGACCTCCAGATACGTGATTCGCGTGCCGTCGGCAGGATCCTCGGCTGGGGGAACTTGGGGCTTGGGGAATCCTTCATGGCCGGCTGGGTGGATGTCGAGCGCGTCGACGAGTTCATTGACCGCGTCCTGCAGGCAGGACTGGAGGAGGATGTCGGCCGCTCGCCGCGCCTTTGGTGGGACGCGCTGATGGCCCGGGTGTGCAACCACCAGACCAAGTCGCGCTGCTGGGAAGTCGGGGAACGCCATTACGATCTCGGCAATGCCTTCTACCGCGACATGCTCGACTCGCGCATGACCTATACCTGCGGTTTCTGGGGCGACGGGGCCAAGACCCTGACCGAGGCCCAGGAGCACAAGTTGGATCTCGTCTGCCGCAAGCTCGATCTTCAGCCGGGCCAGCGGGTGCTGGATATCGGCTGCGGCTGGGGCAGCTTCATGACCTACGCAGCCGAAAAATACGGAGTCGAGTGCGTCGGCCTGACCATCTCCAAGGAGCAGACGGCCTATGGTCAGCAACTCGCCGGCGACCTGCCGGTGGAGTTCCGCCTGATGGACTACCGCGACATCGACGAGCCGTTCGATCACATCGTCTCGATCGGCATGTTCGAACATGTCGGCCGGCACAACTATGAGGAGTACATGCAGGTCGCCCGTCGCTGTCTCAAACCGGGTGGGCTCTTCCTGCTGCATACCATCGGCACCAATCGCGAAGGTTCGCCTCCCGACCCCTGGATCAGCAAGTACATCTTCCCCAACGGTGAACTGCCGGCCATGCAGCAGGTGTTGGATGTGACCGAAGGCCGATTCGTCGTCGAGGACGTGCACAACTTCGGTGCCGACTACGATCGAACGCTGATGGCTTGGTATGACAATTTCGAGCGCGCCTGGCCGCGATGGCGTGAGCATTACGGCGACGCCTTCGGGCGCATGTGGACGTATTACCTGCAATCCTGTGCGGGCGCATTTCGGGCGCGGCGAACACATGTGTGGCAATTCGTGCTCTCCCCATCCGGGATGCGCGGGGGCTATCGGCGACCGGAGTGAGCATGCCGCTGTCGCGGGGAGTGCTTGGTGTCCGCCGGTTGACGGTCTTTGAGGGCCCGGGTTAGGGTCTTCGTCGTGCGTGACTTTCTCGTCAAACTGCTGGTACTGCTCGTCCTCTCCTCGAACCTCACCTGGGCCGCGGAGCAAGGTGCTGAGGTGAGCGGTGCCTGTGCGCCGGGCGATGTCGTCTCGGCGGCCGAAAACAGTGACGCAAGCGACCATCCCACCCCGAGCAACGCCTCCCACCATTGCTGTCACGCCAGTGTCCACTTCACCGGACTTCCCGACACCTCGGTAGCGATTCAGCGCGGTCCGTCGGGTTCGTTGGCGCCCACCGCGCCGACGGACTGGCAGACCCGGGAAATCGAACCGCGTCTGCGCCCTCCCAGAGTCTGAGCACCTCCTGATCGAAGCGCCCCGTCGGCCGCTCATCCTGCGGTTGATCGGGGTACTGCGTTTCACCTCCTGATGAGAGGGTGCTCATGTCTTCTACGATTATCCCCGGTCGCCCCTGGCGACCAAGCTCTGAGCGTGTCTTTTCGGACCGCGAGGCACCATCCCGCTTTCAATCGGGGCGATGGCGTGTCGGCAGCCTGCTGCTCGTCGGTGCGTTGCTTTCCCCACCGGCATTCGGCAAGCCGCCCGATGCCCCGCTCACGCTCGACCGGGCCATCGAGGCGGCGCTGGCCAACAATTTTGCCGTGCAGCAGGCCGCCTCGGAGGTCCGCATGCGCCACGGCGATTTTGTCCACGCCGGCCGACTCGTGCCGTCGAACCCAGTGCTCGAGGCGCGCACCGCCCGTCGTGACGGCCCGGCTGGGCAATCCACCGATTTCGGTATCGCCATTTCCCAGTCGCTGTTCACCGGGGGCAAGGGCGAGTTAGCGGAAAACGCCGCTCGCAACCGCCAGGGCGAGGCCGAGTCGCGGTTGGATTTTCTGCGCACCACGGTCGCGGCACGGATACGGTCCGCCTTCCTTCAAGTGTTGAGTGCCCAAAAGCGTCTCGACATGGCAGAGCGCCTGATGACGCTCAATCGCGAGGTGCACGATTTCGCTCGCCGTCGTCTGCAGGCCGGCGAGGGGACGCGGCTGGAAGTCAATGCCGCCGACATTAGTGTGGGCCGGGCCAAGGCCGAACTGGCGAAGGCCCAGCAGCGGCTGACAGCGGCTCGCCTGGCGCTCACCGAGCAGTTGGCGCTCGACCCAGCGCAAGCCGTGGCAATCCGTGGCCGGCTTGAACCGGCACGCTTGGTGATCGACGACACCGACATCCTGTTGCGTCAGGCGATGCAACGGCGGGCCGATCTTGCCGCAGCCGCGAGGGCGGTTGCCGCCGCCCGTGACGAACTGCGCCTGTCGGAACGTCAACTGGTGCCCAACGTGACCGTCGGTGCGTTCTACGACCGGGAGAATTCCAACGACGTTGTCGGTCTCTCCCTGTCCGCTCCCATTCCCGCGTTGCACCGGTTCGAGGGCGAACAACGTTCGGCACAGGCCCGTCTCGACCGGGCGCAAATCGAACAGGATGCCCTGCGCCAGCAGGTCCGCCGCGAGGTGCTTATGGCGGTGGCCGACTACCGCTCGGCCCGTGAGCGGGTAGAGGTGTTCGGCAGCCAGATGGTTGCCAACGCGGAAGAGAACCTCGTTCTGACTCGCGGTTCGGTCGACGCCGGCCAGTTGGGTGCACCGGCCATTACCACTGCGCAGAACAACCTGATGGAAGTCCGTCGCCAGTACCTCACCGCGCTCGATGATCTGATCGCGGCCGGCGCCGCCCTCGAGCGCAGCACCGGTGGCCTGCTTCGCCTCGCGCCGACTTCCTCCACCGAATCCCGAGAGAACCCGTCATGATCCAGACCAATCATCATTTTCGTCGTTTATCGCTTTCCGTCGCCCTTGCGCTTTGTGTGGGCCTGGCGGGCGCCGCCGCGGCCCAGTCCGAAGGGGGGCACGCGGGTCACGAGGAGTCCAAAAACGGCAATGAAGGCGCCAAGGCCGACCACAGTGAGGCCAAAGGCAATCCCGACGATGAGAAAGGCGACCACGAGGGCCATGAGGAGTCGGAGGCGGATGCCGTCCATCTCAGCAAGGAACAGCTTGCGCCATTGACGATCCGTACCGAGCCCGCCGCGCCGGGCAGTGCCGAGTCCCTGCTCAGCCTGCCTGCGACCGTCACCTTCGACGCCAATCGCGTGGCGATGATCGGTCCGCGCGTGCGCGCCAAACTGGTGCGGATGACCAAGGGGCTGGGTGACCCGGTAACCGCCGGCGAGGTGATCGCCGAAATGGACAGCGTGGCCCTGGGCCAGGCCAAGGCCGCCTTCCTCAAGTCGCGGGCGCGTTTCGAGACCGCGCGTTCCCAGTATGAGCGGCAGAAGGCACTCAACGCCCAGCAGATCGCAAGTGATGCGACGCTGGTCGAGGCGCGAGGGCGCTACCGCGAAGCCCGGGCCGACCGGGATGCCGCGATCGAGACATTGCGTCTCTACGGGCTGTCGCGTGAGGCGGTCATGGCCATCGATGCCAACAGTGACCAGCCGCTGTCGCGTTACTCGTTGACCAGCCCGATCGACGGCGTGCTTCAGCGCCGTGATGTCAGTCCGGGCCAGACGGTGGGTCCGGAGCGCACGCCGATTCACGTGGTCGATACCCGCACCGTCTGGCTCAAGATGGATGCCTTCGAGAAACAGATCGCCGATCTGGCCGTCGGCCAGACCGTGCGCCTGCACCTGCCGGCATTCCCCGAACGCATGTTCAGCGGCCGGGTCGACTGGGTATCCCGCGAGCTTGCGTCCGAATCACGCACGTTGACCGTTCGCGCGGTCATGGACAATCCGGACGGTGTCCTGCGAGCGGGCATGTTCGGCACGGCGACGGTCCAGACTGAGGGGCATGACGGCACGCTGATGATCCCCGTCGGGGCCGTTCAGCGACTCGAGGACAAGCCGCACGTATTCGTTCCGGGTGACGAGCCCGGGGCATTCCGCGCCATGCCGGTGACAGTCGGTCACGAATCGAACGGCATGATCGAGGTGCGCACCGGGATCGAGCCGGAACAATCGGTGGTAGTCGAAGGCGCATTCGACCTGATGTCCATTCTGACCGCCGGTGGCCGTAGCGCCGCTCACAGCCACTAAGGAGGGCCGCATGATTAACCGATTGATATCGCTAGCCCTCGGCAATCGTCTGTTGACGCTGGTGCTGGTTATGGCACTGGCCGCAGCCGGTGTTTATGCGATGCTGAAGGTGCCGATTGACTCCTTCCCGGACGTCACGCCCTCGATGGTGCAGATCTATACCAGCAGCCCCGGCCTGTCGCCGGTGGACGTGGAAACACAGGTCAGCTACCCGATCGAGATCTCGATGTACGGGCTGCCCGGACTCGACCGGGTGCAGAGCACCTCGATCTTCGGTCTGTCCCGGGTGAGCGTGTATTTCGAGGATGGCACCGACATCTACTTCGCGCGCCGATTGGTGATGGAGCGCCTCGCGGCCGCCCGCGAAGAGATTCCCGACGGACTGGGCGATCCGCAGCTTGGCCCGATCACGTCGGGCCTTGGCCAGGTGTTTCTGTACGAGATCCGCAACGAGGAGGGTGCTGACCATTCCTTGATGGAGCTGCGGACCGCGCAGGACTGGATCGCCAAGCCGATGCTGCGCACGGTTCCCGGCGTGACCGGATTGTTGTCGATCGGCGGAGAGCAGAAGCAGTATCAGGTGCGCTTGGACCAGAACGCCCTGGCTGCGCGCGACATCACGGTCGAGGACGTGCGCCGTGCCATCGTGGCGAACAACCGCAACGTGGGTGCGTCGTTCATCAACCGCGGTGGTGAGGAGTACGTCGTACGTGGCTACGGCTGGATTCAGCCCGGTCAGCAGGGCCTTGATGACATCCGTCAGATCCTGATCAAGCGCGATGCCAACGGCACGCCGATCTACCTCGACGACATTGCCGAGGTCGGCTATGGACCGTCGATTCAGCGTGGCACGCTGGTGGCCAACGGCGAGGAGAGTGTCGGCGGCTACGTACTCAAGCTGATCGGCAGCAATACCCAGGAGGTGCTCGCATCCATCGAGGAACGGATCGAGTCCATCCAGACCGCATTGCCCGACGGTATGACCCTCGCGCCCTTCTATTCACAGGGGCAATTGATTGAGAAGGCCGTCGGCACGGTGGAAAAGGCCCTGCTCGAGGGTGTGGTTCTCGTGCTGGTGTTGTTGTACTTCTTCCTCGGCAATCTGCGCTCGACGCTGATCGTGATCGCGACCCTGCCGCTGGCGGTGCTGGTCGCCTTCATCGCCATGAAGCTCACCGGCATGTCGGCCAACCTGATGAGTCTCGGCGGACTTGCCATCGGCATCGGCATGATGGTCGACGGCGCCGTGGTGATGATGGAGAACATCTTCCGCCACATGGAGGAACGGCGCGAGGAGCAGGTGCCCTTGGCCCGCCTGGTGGGTGAGGCCGCGCGCGAGGTCGCCCGGCCGATCGTCTTTGCCATCAGCATCATCATCATCGTCTTCCTGCCGCTGTTCACGCTGCAGGGGGTCGAGGGCAAGATGTTCGCGCCGATGGCCTACACGATCTCGTTTGCTCTGGTCGGGGCGCTGGTCATGGCGCTGACATTGGTGCCGGTACTTTCCACGTTGGTTTTCTCGAGCGATTCGGCCCCCGGGGAGCCCCGGCTGGTTCGCTGGCTGCGCGCCGGCTACGAGCCGTTGCTCAAGCGGGCGATCGCGCGGCCGAAAGTCGTTTTCCTGATTGCCCTGGCCCTGTTCGGCTCGAGTCTGGCGCTGTTTCCCAAGCTGGGCACCGAATTCTCGCCGACCTTGCGCGAGGGGACGCTGATGGTGCGCTCGACCCTGCCACCGGGGGCGAATTTGCCCACGTCGATCGATTACGCCGAACGGATTGACTCGGTGTTCGCCGAATTCCCGGAGGTCACCGGCACCTACGCCCGGGTGGGACGCGCCGAGGTCGGTGGGGATCCCGAGCCGGTCAACGTGGTGGCCACGATCATCAATCTCAAGCCACTCGACAAATGGAGCACCGGGCGTGACTACGAAGACCTGCAGGCGGCCATGTCCAAACGGATCAAGGATGTGCTGCCGGGGCTCGCGAACAACTTCTCCCAGCCGTTGCAGTTGCGCACCGACGAGCTGCTGTCCGGGGTGCTGGCCGAAGTCGTGATCAGCCTGTACGGCGAGGATCTCGACCAGCTTTCCCGGTACGGCAAGGAGATCGAGGCGATCGCCGGCGAGGTTGACGGCGCGGTCGATGTGCGGATGCAGCAGCAGGGCGGCAAGCCGCAGGTCGTGGTGCGTCCCGACCGCGAGCAGCTGGCCCGTTACGGCATCTCGCTGGATACCGTGCTGTCGACGCTGAAGACCGGCGTTGGTGGTGCCACGGCCGGACAGGTGTTCGAGGGCGTTCGCCGGTTCGACATCTTCATGCGCTTAAAGGAGCAGAGTCGTGACCAGGTCGACCGGATCGCCGATCTGCAGTTGCGCACGGCCGACGGGGCCCTGATCCCGCTCTCAAGGGTGGCGGACGTCGAGACCATCGTCGGGCCGAAGAAGGTCTCGCGCTCGAATGCCAGTCGTCGTGTCTATGTCCAGCTCAACGTTCGGGGGCGTGACATGGGCGGCGTCGTCCAGGATATCCAGCAGCGCGTCGCCGACGAGGTTGACCTGCCGGCTGGCTACTACATCGAGTACGGCGGACAGTTCGAGAACCAGCAACGGGCGATGAAGACGCTCTATGTGGTGGTGCCGATCACCCTGGCACTGATTTTCCTGATGCTGTTCTCGGCCTTCGGCAGCGCGCGTTACGCCACGTTGATCTTCCTCAATGTGCCGTTTGCCGTCACCGGCGGGATATTCGCCCTGTGGCTATCCGGGTTGTACCTGTCGGTGCCCGGCGCAGTGGGCTTTATCGCCGTGTTCGGTGTCGCGGTGCTCAACGGCGTGGTGATGGTGTCCTACATCAACCAGCTGCGTGAGCGGGGCATGGAGATTGCCGATGCAGTACGGACCGGCGCCGAACACCGGTTGCGCCCGGTGCTGATGACCGCCTCGGTGGCCATTCTGGGCCTGATCCCGTTGCTGCTGGCCGATGGGATCGGCTCGAACGTGCAGCGGCCGCTGGCGGCAGTGGTGATCGGTGGTTTGGTGACCTCCACGCTGTTGACCCTGCTGGTACTGCCGAGCGTGTATCGCTGGTTCGCCGTGCCGCGGCGTAACGTCGACGTCTAAGAGGGGGAGAACGACCATGAAGGAAATCAAGGCCTACATTCGCCAACCGATGACCGATAGGGTGGTGGATGCCTTGGAGGCCATGCCGGGGATTCCCGGCGTGGCCGTCACGCCGTCGACCGGTTTTGGACACGTCGTCGATGACGGCCAACCGGCGCGCGTTGAGATGACGCGACTGGAAATCGAGGTGCCGGACGCGATGGCCGATTCCGTGGTGGAGTGCGTGCGCGAGCACGCCCGCACCGGGTCGGGGCACGTCGGTGATGGCCGGATTTATGTCACCGAGCTCTCGCGCACCGTCCGCATCGCGGACGGTGCCGAAGGCGAGGTGGCGTTCTAATCGGTGGCGCCGGCTCAGGTTCTCTCGATGCCGGCCATTAGCATGATCACCAACAGCAGGGCCAGAACGAGCCCGATCAGGATGGCCAGATCCCGCCAGTAGCGCCAATCCTCCCGGGGATGGCGGGAAAACGACCAACCGCCGTGACTCGGGCGCGAGCCGTTTGCCGGCGGCCGGCGACGCTGTCGGCGACGGATGGCAAGGATGAGCATGGCCAGCGCGACCAGGGCGACGAGCAGCAGGTCCACGAGGATTAGCGCTCCTCGTGTTCCAGGTCGCCGAGATCCTCGAGACGGACACGATAGGCCTCCTCCAGCGAGGTGATGCCCGCCTGCGCCATCTCGAGGGCGTGACTGGTCAGGGTGCGCATGCCCTTGTCGACGGCAAGCTGGCGCAGTTCCTCGGTGGTGATGCCGCGGGCGATGTGGTTGGCCATGTCACGGTCGACCGCGATCAGCTCGTAGGCCATGGTTCGGCCGACGTAGCCGGTCTGGTCGCATTGGTCGCAGCCTTTTGAATGCCAGAAGGTGGCGTCCTTGTCGACGCCCATGATCTCGCGCACCAGTGGGGCAGGCTGGTGCTTCTCCTTGCAATGCGAGCAGAGGATGCGCACCAGTCGCTGGGCGAGCACGCCCATGACCGTCGAACTGACCAAGTAGGGCGCCACGCCCATGTCGACCAGGCGGGTCACCGCGCTGGCGGCGTCGTTTGTGTGCAGGGTGGAGAACACTAGGTGACCAGTGAGTGCGGCCTTGACACCGCTCTCGGAGGTCTCCAGGTCCCGCATCTCACCGATCATGATCACGTCGGGGTCGTGGCGCAGGATGTTGCGCAGCGCCCGGCCGAAGGTATAGCCGATGCCGCTATGCACCTGGATCTGGTCGATGCCGTCCATGTCGTACTCGACCGGGTCCTCGACCGTGATGATGTGCGGGTCGGCGGCCCTCACTTCCTGCAGCAGCGAGTAGAGCGTGGTCGTCTTGCCCGAACCGGTCGGGCCGGTGACCAGGATCATGCCCTGGGCGCGGGCGATCAGGTTGCGGATGACCCGCTCGTCGCCCTTGGAGAAGCCGAGCGCCTCGAGTGGCTTCAGACCCATGTTCTTGTTCAGGATGCGGATGACTACGCTCTCGCCGTTGACGGCCGGCATCACGGAGATGCGCAGGTCCACCTCCTGCTTGCCCATGTGCACGCGGGCATGGCCATCCTGCGGCAGGCGATGCTCGGCGATGTTCATGCGGCCGAGTATCTTGATTCGCGCGACGACCGCGGCCAGCTGGGCCTTGTCGAATGAGCGGATGCTCTTCAGCGCCCCGTTGAGGCGAAAGCGCACCAGCACATTGCCGCGGCGCGGCAGGAAGTGGATGTCGGACGCCCCCCGGCTGATCGCCTGCATCAGGAGGGTGTTGACCATCTTGACCACCGGCGGGCTGCTGGCCTTGTTTTCGATTCCCTGTTCCTGGTTCCTGGGGGGGGGGCTTCAGGCCGCAGGTAGCCTTCGGTGTCTTCGCCGCCGGATTCCACCTGGTAGGCGCGGTTGATTGCAGTGGTGATCTGCTGACGGGCGGCGAGGACCGGTTCGATGCCCAGCCCGGAGTAGAAGCGCAGGATGGACAGGAGTTCCTGGTCGGTGGGTTTCGCACAGGCGACTACCAGCACCGAGTTGCGGCGCGCCAGCGGCAGGACGTTCAGCCGCAGGGCCATCTGGTAGGGGATCAGGGCGGCGACGTCGGGCGGCGGGGTGAAGGCGCCGAGGTTGATGCGCGGGATGCCCAGCTGTGCGCACAGAGCCTCCTCGAGCTGCTCCGGCGAGATGATCTTTTGCTCGACCAGCAAGTCGCCCAGGTGCGTGGCGGGAAGGTGCTTGAGCGCCTCCAGTGCCTGCTCGAGCGCCTCGCGTGTGAGGACGCCCTGACGGACCAGGACTTCGCCGAGGCGCTCGATTCGGACGTTGCGCGCCAGGTGCAGTGCCTGGTTGATGTCCGCCTCGTCGCCGATCTTCACTACCGGCGTGTCCCGGTCCGCTTGTGTCATCGGTGTGTGTCTCCGTTGCCGCTCGTCGTCATGCCATGATCATCGTACACCCGGCCACCGAGCCCCATGCTAACCTGCTGGGCTCCGCGGGCCACCATCGAGCATGTCCATGACCCATGACACCCCTCCCTTCTGGCGAACCAAGCGGCTGAGCGAAATGACGTCCGCCGAGTGGGAATCGCTCTGCGACGGCTGCGCCAAGTGCTGCCTGGAGAAGGTCGAGGACGAGGAGGGCGATGTCTACTACACCGACGTGGCCTGCCACCTGCTGGACGCCGGTACCTGCCAGTGCAGCGACTACCTCAACCGCCAGACCCGCGTGCCCGGCTGCGTCTGGTTACGCCCCGAGGACGTCGAGGAGTTCGACTGGCTGCCGCCTACCTGTGCCTACCGGCGCATTGCCGAGGGGCGGGATCTGCCGCCGTGGCACCCGCTGTTGACCGGTGATGCCGCCAGCACGGTGAAAAGTGGCTACTCGGTGGCTGGACGGGCCGTGATCGCCGAGGACGCCGAGCGCGAGATGATCGACTGGGAGGCCCATGTCGTCGACTGGCCGCTGGACGAGAGCGACTAGCCGACCAACTCAATCCAGCCGGATCATGCGCAGGCGCAGGGCGTTGCCGATCACGCTCACCGAGGAGAACGACATGGCCGCCGCGGCGATGATCGGTGAGAGCAGCAGTCCGAAGACCGGGTAGAGCACCCCTGCGGCAATGGGAATCCCGGCGGCGTTGTAGGCAAAGGCGAAGAACAGGTTCTGGCGGATATTGCGCATGGTCGCCTTCGACAGGCGGTGCGCTTGGACCAGCCCGTCGAGATCGTCGCGCAGCAGGGTGACGCCGGCGCTCTCGATGGCCACGTCCGTGCCCGTGCCCATGGCGATGCCCACGTCGCTGGCTGCCAGGGCCGGGGCATCGTTCACCCCGTCACCGGCCATGGCTACCACGCGGCCTTGTTGGCGCAACTCCTCGACCACGTCGCTCTTGCCTTCGGGCAGGACCTCCGCGCGCACCTCGTCGATGTCGATCTGCCGGGCCACGGCCTCGGCGGTGGCCTGCGAGTCGCCGGTGAGCATCACCACATTAATCCCTGCTTGTTGCAGGCGCCGGACAGCCTCCGGTGTCGACTCGCGGATCGGGTCGGCGATGGCCATGACACCGGCGGGTTCGCCGTCCACGGCGACGAAGATCACCGTGGCCCCCTCGGCACGCAGGGCGTCGGCCTCGTCGGTCAGAGCGTTTACCCGGGTGTCGTGGCCGTCCATCAGGGCGCGGTTGCCGACGAGAAGGTGTTTGCCGTCGACGCGCCCGATCACTCCCTTGCCGTTCTCCGAATCGAAATCCTCCGCCTCGGCCAGGTCGAGCTCGCGGCTGGTCGCCTCGGCCACGATCGCCTCGGCCAGCGGATGCTCGCTGCCGCGCTCGAGGCTGGCGACCAGGCGCAACAATTCGTCCTCGTCCACAGACCCGGTCGGGCGGATGGCGGTGACGCGGGGCTTGCCCTCGGTGAGGGTGCCGGTCTTGTCGATCACCAGCGTGTCGACCTTCTCGAGTCGCTGCAGGGATTCGGCGTCGCGTATCAACACGCCGGCCTGGGCGCCCCGGCCGACCCCGACCATGATCGACATGGGCGTGGCCAGTCCCAGGGCGCAGGGACAGGCAATGATCAGCACGCTGACCGCCGCGATCAGGGCATACGCCATGGCCGGTGAGGGGCCGACGGTCGACCAGGCGATGAAGGCGATCACCGCCGCGAGGATCACGCTGGGCACGAACCAGGCGGCGACCCGGTCGGCCAGCCCCTGGATGGGCGCCCGACTGCGCTGCGCCTTGGCCACCATCTGCACGATCTGCGCAAGCATGGTGTCGCGACCGACCTTGTCGGCGCGCATGACAAAGCTGCCTTGGCCGTTGATGCTGCCGCCGATCACGGTATCCCCGGGGCTGCGGGAGACCGCCATGGGTTCGCCGGTGACCATGGACTCGTCGATGTTCGACCGCCCCTCCAGGATCTCGCCGTCCAGCGGCACCTTGTCCCCCGGGCGCACCCGCAGGCGATCGCCCACCTCGACCTCGTCGAGGGAAACCTCTTCCTCGTCGCCGTCGCGGAGTCGCCGCGCCGTGGCGGGGGCCAGGTCTAGTAGGGCGCGGATGGCTCCGGATGTCTTCTCGCGGGCGCGCAGTTCCAGTACCTGGCCCAGCAGGACCAGGACGGTGATGACCGCAGCCGCCTCGAAATAGACCGCCACCGACCCGTCAGGCTGCTGGAATTCGGCCGGGAAGATCCCGGGGGCGACGGTGGCGACCAGGCTGTAGGTCCAGGCCACCCCCGTGCCCATGGCGATCAGGGTGAACATGTTGAGCTGGAGGCTGACCACCGACTGCCAGCCGCGGATGAAGAACGGCTTACCGGCCCAGAGGACCACCGGGGTGGCGAGGGCCAGCTGGATCCAGTTACCGCTCTGCCGGGTAAGCCATCCCGGCAGGTCGACGAAATGCCCTCCCATCTCGAGGATGACCAGTGGCAGCGCGAAGAGCAGGCCGATCCAGAAGCGGCGCGACATGTCGGCTAGCTCCGGATTGGGGCCGCTGTCGGCGGTGACCGTTTCCGGTTCCAGGGCCATGCCGCAGATCGGGCAGTTGCCCGGCCCCTGCTGGCGGATCTCCGGGTGCATGGGACACGTGTAGATGGCCTCTGGGTCGGCATCGGCGCTTTCGTCGGCTGATTCACCCGACAGGTAGCGTTCGGGCTCGTTCTCGAAACGTGCCTGACAGCCGGCGGAACAGAAGTACCACTCTGTGCCCTCGTAGTGGCTGCTGTGCTCCGTTGCGGCCGGGTCGACCTGCATGCCGCAGACCGGATCGGTGGTCTTGGCAGCCGTGTCGCGGGATGGATCAGTCATTCGGAGATTACCCTCAAGGATTGCGCGAGCCGGTCATGGCTTGTCACTCCCTATAGAGGGTAGTAGACCCCGCGCCGGGCTGTTGCGGACCGATCAGCGCTTGAGCTTGTCTCTCAGGCACTCCATCAACGTGTTCTCGTCGGGTGGCTGGCCGTCTTGCTGGGCCTGCCACAGGGATTCGCCCAGGCAGTCGATCATCTCGTGCTCGGCCTCCAGCGGGTCGGCCTTTTTCCGTTGCAGTTCGCCGAACACCTGGCGAATGCCCGGCGGGCGATCGGTCTGCACCATTTCACGCAACGACAGGTGCATGCTCATGTGCAGGAACGGGTTGCTAACGCCCATTTCCGGCGGCCAGTCGGCCTCCAGGGCAAACTCGGGCTGGTCGAGGATCGAGTGATACTCGGGATGGTCGCGGATGACGTCGAAGAGCATCTGCTCGATCGGGGTGAGGGCCTCGCCCTTCTTGCCCTTGGTCCAGGTGTCGATGAAGGGCTGGCGCATTTTGCGGCGGTCGCTGGAGTACATGGGCAGGTCTCGTGTCAACGGTTGTCGGTGGCGTAGCGGGCGATCAGCTCGGGGCTGCATTCCTCGGTCTTGTCGCGGAAATCGCAGAGGTCGCAGACGAGGCAGGCGCCGCAGTCGGGCTTGCGGGCCTCGCAGACATAGCGCCCGTGCAGGATCAGCCAGTGATGCGCGTCGAGGCGGTACTCGCGCGGTATCACCTTGAGCAGCCGATCCTCCACGGCGCGCACCGTCTTGCCCCGGGCCAGGCCGGTGCGGTTGGCCACACGGAAGATGTGGGTGTCGACGGCCATGGTGGGCTGGTGAAACACCGTGTTCAACACCACGTTGGCCGTCTTGCGACCCACGCCGGGCAGAGCCTCGAGTGCCTCGCGGTCGGCGGGCACCTCGCCGCCATGCTGTTCGATCAACTGCCGAGACAACGCGTAGACGTTTTTGGCCTTGTTCTTGTACAGGCCAATGGTGCGGATGGAGTCGGTCAGGTCGTCGAGCCCCATGTCGAGGATCGCCTGTGGCGTGTTGGCCCGCGCGAACAATGGGCGGGTGGCCTTGTTTACCCCCACATCGGTGGCCTGAGCGGAGAGCACCACGGCCACCAGCAACTCGAAGGGGCTTTCGTAGGCCAGTTCGGTGGTCGGCTCCGGTCGTTGGCGGGCAAACCGGGCGAACATCTCGCGTCGCGTGCGGGGATTCATGACAGTCTGTGGTCCGAAATTCAGGTCAATGGCGCATGATAAACTCCGCGGCCTTGTCAAAGAACCGACCAAAGAATCGGGCGCCCCTTGCCGGGTGCCAAACAGAGGATATCGAGACCGTGAACAAGCAACTGGGAATCATCGGCGCGATCTGGGGCGTGCTGGGCCTGTCCGTGCTGCTGCTCTGGGCCATCTACCGATTGTCCTTTTACGCGTTGGAGGCCTGGGGCGCGCCCTGGGCCTGGTGGCACTGGGCGTTCTTTGCCGTCTGGGTGGTGTTCATGGTCTACAGCGAAGGCTACAAGGGCTTTCAGAAGGGCTTCTCGCCGCGGGTAGTGGCGCGGGCGGTGCATCTATCGCGTCACCCGGTCGGCTGGCATGTCGCGCTGGCGCCGCTGTATTGCATGGGCTTCATCCATGCCACCAAGAAGCGTCGCATCGTCTCCTTCTCCGTGACCGCTGGCGTATTGGCGCTGGTGCTGCTGGTCGGCCGGCTGCCGCAACCCTGGCACGGTATCGTCGATTTCGGCGTGGTCGCCGGCCTGTTCTACGGCGTGGTCGCGATCATCGCCTTTGCCTTCCAGGCCATCAGCGGCCGCCCCATCGATTCGCCCACCGACGTGCCCATCGGGCAAGGGCAGGCGGGCTGAGATGGCCGAGCGGCACGGTGAACGGCATCGTCTGAGCCGCGTGGTGACCCGCGGCGGGGATCGCGGGCAAACGGGCCTGGCCGACGGCCAGCGCCTGTCCAAGGTGTCACCGGCGGTCGAGTTGCTGGGCGAGCTCGATGAGATCAATGCCCGCCTGGGCCTGCTGTCGGTGACCCTGGCGGAGGAGGGTGACGACGCCGCCCTGACGTTTGTCCGTGAGCAGCAGCAGGCGATCTTCGATCTGGGCGGTCTGGTCGCCATGGGTGAGATGGCCGAGGCCTCGCAATTGCCCGACCTGGCGCGCCTGGAAGACTGGATCGAGACCGGCAATGCAGGCTTGCCGCCGCTCAAGGAATTCATCCTGCCGGGCGGGACGGCTGCCATGGCACAAGCCCACCTGGCGCGGACTGCGACCCGTCGTGCCGAGCGGTTGGCCTGGGCCTGGTGCGGTCAGGCCGGTGATGAGCAGTCCGGGTCGTTCGAACTGCGCGAGGCGCTTGCCGCCTACCTCAACCGCCTCTCCGATGCGTGGTTCGTGTTTGCCCGGTCGCTGGACCCGGCCGGGCAACATACCGTTTATTGGCGGGGCGCGTCCGTCGATGCCGCCGGAGATGATTCGCGGGGCTGAATTGGCCCAGCCAGGTGGCTGGCTTTCAGGTCATCCTCCAGTCGACCGCGTGCCTCTGCAAACCGTGCCAGCGCGGGGATTTCCTCAAGCATTGCTGGCGACAAGGTCGGCATCTCTCCCTCGATGGCCGTATCGATGTCGGCAAGCGTGACGGCGCTGGCGGGACGCCCCGGCAAAAAGCCCACCAGGCTGTCTCTCTCGGTGGTCCGAAGTAGTTCGGCGTCGACCAGTTTTTCCAGCAAAAGGTCGATCCACACGTACTCCAGCCCCTGTTCCTTGTGCACGCGATCGGCCAGCTCGTCGCGGTCCGGCGGCGGCGCTCCTCGCTCGAAAGCCGTTTCGATCTCGTCGAAAAGCACGATCCCCGCGGCCAGCCGCGCCGCCGGGTGGACGGCGTGGGGCCGCTGCAGCGTCAGACGGTCGCTGTGTTGCCACGCATAGCTGATCCCCGCGCCTACCAGCACAATCATCCACGCGATCTGCAGCCACACCATGAACAGCACGAGTGAGGCGAAGGCCGAGTAGATCGCGGTCAGATTGGTCGAACCGGCAATCAGGCCACCGAAGAGAAGGCTGAGCAGGTTCCACAGGATGGCTGCGACCAGGCCGCCGACCAAGGCAGCACTGACCTTGACGCGGGTGTTGGGGATAAAGACGTACAGAAAGGCGAAGGCGCCGGTCCAGAGCAACAGGGGCAACAGGTAGCCAAACCATTTCAACACGGTGCCGATCAGGGAAAACTCGGTGAAATCGCGGATCACGGGGGCAGCGATCAGGGCGGCGGTCAGGCTGCTGGCGGCAATCACGAGAACCGGTCCGACCATCAGCACCGACAGGTAGTTGGCAAAACGGGATTGCAGGCTGCGTAGCTGGTGAACCTGCCAGATGTGATTGAAAACCCGCTCGATCCTCTGCATCAGGGCGATTACGGTATAAAAGAGCAGCGCCACGCCCACGGCCCCCAAGACGCCCACGCGAATGTTCTGGACGAACTCGAGCAGCCGCTCGGTCAGTTCGTTGGCGACCTCTCCCAGCGGCGCCATCAGGGACAACAGGAAGGGTTCGATCACCGCCGCCGAGCCGAACGCCTTGAGTACCGAAAAGGTGACGGCCAACAGCGGCACCAGCGATAGCAGGGTGGTATAAGACAGGCTCATGGCATTGATCTGCAGCTCGCCTCGCGAGGCCGAGGACAAGACGTTGAGAAAGGCGCGGATTAAACGCTGGGCCAGTTGACCGGCCTTGCTGGACGGCTGGCTGCCCCAAATCCAGTCCTTGGTGGCATGGAACCATTGTTGGGGGCGAATCGGGAGCATGAGCAGGTCGGTTCCAGGCTTGGGTGGGCGGGAGAGTCGTCACGCGGCAATCGCTTGCTGCGTTATCATGTCGTATCCGGTGTTGCCGGGCGCGTTCGAGTATCTTTCCGGCTTGTCCGGTCGGCCTTAGCGAGGGAGCTTAGCACCAGATGGAAACCACACAGACGATGACCGAGCCCGCCGAAGTACCCGTGGTCCTGGCGATCGCGGGTCATGACCCCAGCGGAGGGGCCGGAATCCACGCCGACATCGAGGCGATCGTGAGTCAGGGCGTGCACCCGGCGACCGCCATCACGGCATTGACCGTGCAAGATACCGTCAACGTAAAGCGGTTCGTGCCCACCGAGCCGGCATTGGTGATCGAGCAGGCGCTGACGGTGCTGCGCGACATGCCGGTCGGTGCGATCAAGATCGGCATGCTCGGCACCGTCGAGCTGGTCGAGGCGGTCGCGACCATCTTGTCGCGCTACCCGGACATCCCGGTGATCCTCGACCCGGTTCTGGTCGCCGGTGGCGGCGGATCGCTGGCCGGGAACGCGGTGGCGGCCGCCATCGTCGAACACCTCTTCCCGCGGGCGACCATCGTGACGCCCAACGCCCACGAGGCGCGGGTGCTGGCCCCGGATGCCGGTGATCTGCAAGAGCGTGGCACCATCCTGTCCTCGCTGGGCAGCGAGTACGTATTGATGAAGGGCGGTGACGAGCCGGGCGACAAGGTCGAGAACTGGCTGTTCGGCGTCGATCCGCCGCGCCGCTTCGTCTACGAACGCTTGAGCGGGACCTATCACGGCTCGGGCTGCACCCTGTCCTCGGCGATCGCCGGGCTGGTCGCGCAAGGCAGCGAGCCGGTCAATGCCGTCCACGAGGGGCTCGAATACACCCACCAGACGCTGATGTATGCCGCGGCGATCGGGCGGGGGCAGTTGATCCCTCACCGGTTGTTCTGGGCGGATGATGACAACGGCACCGACATGAGCGACGAGCCGCCGGGTTCGTCCCGCGTTCACTGAGAAAAATCGAGGACCCATGCAGACTGTTCGCCCCAGCACGGATTTGATGCTCCGCCAACTCGATCGCATCGCCCTGGAAATGCAGCAGGCCGGACTATGGACGGACCAGCGCCCCAGCGCGGAGGCACTGGAGAGCCCACATCCGTTCTGCTTCGACACGCTGGCGTTCGAGGAATGGCTGCAGTGGAAATTCCTGCCGCAGATGCGCGACCTATTGCAGCAGTTCGGCACCCCACCAGAGAACTGCTCGATGTCGCCGCTGGCAGAGCACCAGTTTGCCGAGCTGGAGGCGGACACCGAACGGCTAGTAGCCGAGATCGCCGAGTTCGACGCATTGGCCTGGCATTTCTTCAATGCCCGATAGCTTCGGGCCGATGGACAAGACCGCAATGACCGATTCGACCCGCAACCCCGACCCGAACTGGTCGCTCGAGACCTGTGCCATACGTGTCGGCCACCACCAGACGGCTGAGCACGAGCACGGCGAGCCGATCTTCACTACCTCGAGCTTCACCTTCGATTCCGCCGAGCAAGCGGCGGCGCGTTTTGCCGGGGACGAGCCGGGCAATATCTACGCCCGCTTTACCAATCCGACCACCCGCATCTTCGAGGAGCGCCTGGCGGCCATGGAGGGCGGCGATGACTGCGTGGCCACCGCCTCGGGCATGGCCGCGATCCTGTCGACCTGCATGGCGCTGTGCGAGGCCGGTGACGAGGTAGTGGTCGCCCGGCAGGTCTTCGGTACCACCAAGGTGCTGTTCGACAAGTATCTGGCCAAGTTCGGCCTAGTGGTGCACTGGGTGAACCTGACCGACTGGTCGCAGTGGGAGGCAGCGGTCACCGAGCGCAGCAAGCTGTTGTTCGTCGAAACCCCCTCGAACCCGTTGACCGAGGTGGTCGATATCCGTCGCCTGGCCGAGCTGGCCCATGCCAACGGTGCCAGCCTGGTGGTGGACAACTGCTTTTGCACGCCGGCCCTACAGCGCCCGCTGGAGCTGGGTGCGGACATCGTCATCCACTCGGCGACCAAGTTTCTCGATGGGCAGGGGCGTGGCGTCGGTGGGGCCGTGGTCGGCGATGCCGAGCAGGTGGGCAAGGAGGTGCGCGGATTTCTGCGTACCTGCGGGCCGACCATGGCGCCGTTCAATGCCTGGATGTTCGCCAAGGGACTGGAAACGCTTTCCCTGCGGATGGAGGCCCACAGCCGTCATGCCCGCGAGGTGGCCGACTGGCTGGTCGCCCACCGACAGGTCGCGCGGGTGCATTTCCCGGGGCTGGCCGATCACCCGCAGGCGGACATCATTGCCGCCCAGCAGAGCGGACCGGGCGCCATCGTCTCGTTCGTGGTCGACGGTGGGCGTCCGGCCGCCTGGCAAGTGATCAACCGCACGCAGATGCTCTCGATTACCGCCAACCTGGGCGATACCAAGACCACCATCACCCACCCGGCGAGCACCACCCACGGGCGCTTGTCGCCCGAGGCCCGGGCCGAGGCCGGCATCGACGAGGGATTGATCCGACTGTCGGTGGGGCTCGAAGATCCCCAGGACATCATCGCCGACCTGGCGCGCGGTCTGGGCGAGTCGCTCGAGTGAGGGATCGATTGAGCTGAGATGCGCCGAGACCCTCGGTTCGTGTCACGTCGCGGGTATGGATGTGCGCGTGAGGACGTTTATCCGGATCGACCGGTCGTCATGGCGTCAGTAATGCCCACGACGCCCTTGCCGACCTGCTCAGCCGGGGCAGGGTGGCCGGCTTACCTCACCTGAACCAGGTCGCCTTGGTCGACGGCATGATCCCCGCTGTAACGCAGGGTGCTGTCATTCTCGCCCAGGTAGACCACTCGCGCCTGACCCAGTGAACGCGGCTCGCGCACCGGTCCGACCGAGGTCTCGAGGTCGGGGCGGGTCAACAAATTGACGCCAAGGGACTCGACTGGCCTGCCCGGCCGGATCACCAGCAGCGCATCGTCGCTCGCCAGCCCGTCACGACGGCCCAGATCGATGCGCAGATCGGTCTGACCATCGCGTTGCTCGCTCGAAATTACCCGCCCGATCAGAGGTTGGCAGCCGATCTCGCCCAGAATGGCATCGGCCAGCCGGTCGATGCCCTGGTCCAGCGATGCGCCCCACTCGGTTTCCCAGAAACGCTCGGCCGCGACGCGTGCCGGTGGCGAGTAGGGTGTGCCGCTGGCGGGTGCGATCCGCAGCTGCCAATCATTGAGGCGCGTGGCGCGGGCGCCGTTGTCGAGCGTGGCGGACAGGCGCCCGGCGCGGGGGGCATACCGGTCGGGTAGCAGGACAATCGCCGAGGGGGTGCCCTCGGTGCCCAGGTCGTCTGCGCTTAGACGGACGAACCAGGGGGCGGCGTGACGCGAGAATGCATCCATGGCCGGCTCCAGCCCTACACTGCGGGTCGGTCGGATCTGTTTGACCACCCGGTGACCGGCGGCTTCGAGTCGCCGGGACAGGCGTTCGGCGATGCCCTGTGACAAGCCAATGACGTCCGCCGGGTCTTGGGCAATCAGTGCGTGACTGACCACGATGCGGTGATTGGCCGTGCAGGATTCGTCACTGGCCATCGCCACCGGGGCGCCCGTCAGGCAGGCCGGTAACAGGATGGCGGACAGGAGTCTGCGCCAGTATTGGCGCATCCGCGCCGCTCTGCCGGGGCACTGGACGGCCGGGCCCTTTGGTTGACGCTGGGATTGGCGCCGGATGCTGCGGATCATGTCAGGGGTTCCTCTGGTTAAGACAGGCCACGTTTCATGCTTCAGGTTACCGAAGCACGAGGCGTGCCATGGAGCGGAGTCCCGCGAGTCACACCCGCGAAGCCCCGAGGGGTTACGCTTCCTTCAGGCGGCGTTTCCCGGCTATCCTTGCGTGCGGAAACAATCAAACGAGCGGTCGGAAAGAAAACCGGAGACGTCATGGACGCGCATTCATCACGACGATTGGGCCGTGCCGGGGGCCAATCCGGACAACCCGGGCTGGTGGCGGGGCTGCTTGAATGGGGCTGGCTGCCGCTTTTTTTGCTGACGGTGGCCGCGGCCCTGTGGTTCCGCCCATTGATGCCCGTGGACGAGACCCGCTATCTCGGGGTGGCCTGGGACATGTGGCGATCCGGATCCTGGGTCGTGCCGGTGCTCAACGGCGAGCCCTACAGCCACAAGCCACCGTTGTTGTTCTGGCTGATGCATGCCGGTTGGGCCCTCTTCGGCGTCAACGAGCTGACTCCGAGACTCATCGGGCCGGCGTTTTCCCTCGCCAGCCTGTTCCTGGTTCGCCGGGTCGCCGGCCGCCTGTGGCCGACCCGCCCCGTGGCGGCGACCCTGGCCCCCTGGATTCTGCTGGGCTCGGTCTACTGGCTGGGCTTCGCCACGATGGTGATGTTCGACCAGCTGGTGCTGTTCTTCGTGCTGCTCGGCGTCTGGGGGATCCTCGAGGTGGGGCGAGCGAAGCGCCGCGGCTGGGTCTGGCTGTTTCTGGCGACCGGGCTGGGCGTGCTGGCGAAGGGGCCGTTTGCCTTGGTCTACCTGGTGCCGCTGACGGTCTCGGCCCCCTGGTGGGCGGGTGTCTCCTTGCAGTGGCGCTGGTTCATTACCGCCGGCCTGGTGGGTTTTGTCGGCTCATTCCTTGCCCTGGCCTGGGCGCTCTGGGCCGCGCACCTCGGTGGTCCGACCTACGCCGAGGAGATTCTCTGGCAACAGATCGCCGGTCGGGCGGTAGAGGCATTCGATCATGCCGAGCCGTTTTACTACTACCTGATGATGCTCCCGGTGATGTTCCTGCCGTGGACATTGCTGCTTATCGCTTCGCTGCCGGCCGGCAGGCGAGCAGGCTGGTCGTGGCACGTCGAGCGTTTGCTCGCCGACAAGCGGTTGCTCGTCCTGTCGCTGGCCTGGGTGGCCGTGCCCCTGCTCCTGCTTTCGCTGATGTCGGGGAAGCTGCCTCACTATGCCCTGCCCATGCTGCCGGCGATGGCCCTGCTGACCGCCTTCTGGCTGGCCGGGCTGGCTGGCCGGGGTATCTGGCTGACGGCACGTTCAATCACGTTGATGTGGGGTGTGCTCGGCCTGGCGCTGGCCGTATTGCCCTGGTTGGATGGCAGTGAGGTGGTCACCCTGCTGCCGGGGTGGGTGAGTGGCGTGGGTCTTGCCATCATGGCGATGGCCGGCGTGCTGTGGTGGGCATGGCCGCTGACGGCGCAGGCGGGGATGGTCTCGGCGGTGACCGTGACTGCGCTGCTGCTGGTGCACCTGGCGTTCATGCCCCTGCGCCCGGCATTCGATTTCGCCCCGTTTGCCGAGCGCCTGGGGCAGTGGCAGGCCACAGGGCACACCTTGGGCTTTGTCGGCAAGTACCGGGCGGAGTACGACTTCTATGGTCGCCTGTCGGAGCCGGTGGTCCGGCTGAGCAATGATGGGGCCGCCGTGGAGGATTTCTGTCGCGAGTCGGTTGCCGGTATCGTAATCGAGCGCCGAAAAGGGGAGCCGCCGGCAGATGCCCTGGCGTCGACCCGTTTTCGCAGCAAGCATGATGTCGCGCTGTCCTGCGGGCAGCGCAGGCCTGCGAAACCGTCCCCTTAACCTCTATAATGGCGGCTTTGCCGTGCCGGGCGGCGCCCTGGCGCACAGCAATGGCGCACGGCAATCCGGCCCACGTTCCCCCTGCAGCAGAGGTTTTGATGACCGTTCGCACCCGTTTCGCTCCGTCCCCGACCGGCTATCTGCACATCGGCGGCGCCCGCACGGCCTTGTTCAGTTACCTGTACGCCCGGCGCCATGGTGGCGAGTTTGTGCTGCGTATTGAGGACACGGACCGCGAACGCTCCACGCCGGAGTCGGTCAATGCGATTCTCGAGGGCATGACGTGGCTGGGGCTGGACTACGACGCGGGGCCGTTCTACCAGACCGAGCGGATGACTCGTTATCGCGAGGTGATCGACCGCCTGCTGGCCGAGGACAAGGCTTACTATTGCTATGCCAGTCGCGAAGAACTGGATGCCTTGCGCGAGCGGCAGATGGCTCGCGGCGAGAAGCCCCGCTACGACCGTCGGTATCGCGATTTTACCGGCACGCCGCCCGAGGGCATCAAGCCGGTGGTGCGATTCAAGAACCCGCTCGACGGGTTGGTGGTGATCGATGACGCCATCCGCGGCCGGGTGACCTTCCGCAACGACGAACTCGACGATTTGATCATCGCCCGGGGCGACGGCTCGCCGACCTACAACCTCACGGTGGTGGTCGACGACATAGACATGGCGATCACCCACGTGGTGCGCGGCGACGACCATCTCAACAACACGCCCCGGCAGGTCAACCTCTATCACGCCCTGGACGCCGAGCCGCCGCAGTTCGCCCACCTGCCCATGATCCACGGGCCGGACGGGGCCAAGCTCTCCAAGCGCCACGGTGCCGTCAGCGTGGTGCAGTATCGGCAGGACGGTTTCTTGCCGGAGGCCTTGCTCAACTACCTGGTGCGCCTGGGTTGGTCGCACGGTGACGAGGAGATCTTCTCACGCGCCGAGATGGTATCCCTGTTCGACCTGGTCGACGTCAACCATTCCGCCTCCAGCATCAATCCCGACAAACTGCGTTGGCTCAACCAGCACTACATGCGCGAATTGCCGGTGGCCGATGTCGCTGCCGAATTGCGCTGGCATCTCGGCCACCTGGGCATCGACCCGGACGCGGAAGGCCCGGCGCCGAAAGATATCGTGCCGGCCTATGTCGACCGGGTGCATACGCTGGTGGAGATGGCCGAGCAGGCCCGCCCCTTCTACCTGGACGCGGTGGAACCCGATCCGGCAGCCATGCAGAAACAGGACGCCTCGGCGGCGATGGTGGTCGATGCCCTGCAGGTCGCCCTGGACGATGACGACGTCTGGGACAGTGCAGAGACACTAGAGGCCGCCGTCAAGGGCGTGGCCAAGAACCTGGAGCTCAAGCTGGGCAAGGTGGGGCCGGTGCTACGATTGGCGTTGCTGGGGCACACCTCGTCGCCCGGCTTCGGCGTGATCCTGCAACTGATGGGACGATTCCGCAGCATGCAGCGCCTCAATGCCTTTAAAGACAAGATCGGCGCCTGATCATGACGGCGGGGATGACGCGACTGCCCCTGGTGATCACGCTCACCTACCTGTTGCTTGCATCCCTGTGGATATGGGCCACCCAGTGGCTGCTCGGCCGCCTGGGTGGGGCCCACTGGGAGATTTCCACGGCCGGGCTGGTGTTCGGCGAAATCTTCGTGCTGGTCACCGGCGCGATCCTCTATGCGCTGGTCGACCGGCTGATGGGCTCGCGCCGCCAGGCCGCCATCGATTTCGACCAGGGCCCGCCGCTCGCCGGCCGCTTCTGGCTGACAGCCATGTTGCTGGCAGTGGTGGTGATCGCCGTGATGCAGATACTCATCGTGGCCTTCGCCGCCCGTCAGTACGCCCCCCTGTTGCTGGACAAGGCCCAGCGGGAAGTCAGCAATCTTGCCTCCATTCGTGCCATCGAAATCAGCAACTGGGTCGAGGAGCGTGACCAGCAGGTCGAGGCAATGGCCCAGCGTGACGGCTGGCTGGCCGAGTGGATCGCCGAGATCGACGCCGGCGAGGAGAGCGGCTTTCCCGATGCCCTGCGCCGCGGCGGCGTCGCCACGCAATTCCAGACCATCACCCTGCTCGACCCGGATCGCGGCCCTCGCCTGCAGGCAGGGTCGGCGGCCGTGGTCCCGCCCGACATGGATCATTTCGACCAGGCGGCAGTGACCACCGAGGTGACCACCGTGACCCGCTTCACGCGTGGGCGCGGCGGCGTGGACCTGTTCTGGATCTTGCCGTTATACGCCGATCAGACCGAAGTCAGCCGCGGCCCCTGGTTCCTGCTGTTCTGGTCCCGCCTGAGTACCCAGCAGTTGCTCGATGACTCGGAAGAGGGTTTTCGCGTTCGGGCCGGCGATGGGCTGAGCACGCTGCTGATCGACCGGCCACAATCGATGCACACCGCCTCGGCCTTCTGGCCGATGGTCACCATCGACCCCCAGGAACAATCCAGCGTGGTGACCGATACCCCCGCGCCGATCGTCAGCCGCCTGCAGTCGGGTTTGTCGGCTCAGACTGCCGGTGGCGGCCGGTCGGCACTGGGTGAAGGGGGCACGCAAATCGAAGGGATCGACCGGGTCTATGCCACCGTCCACCTGGAGCGCCTTGGCGCCCAGCTACTGGTGTTGCAGGACCGGCGCGCGATACTCGCGCCGGTCGAACAGCTGGAGAAGTGGCTGAGTCTGACGGCCATGGTGTCCACGCTGGGCATGTTCGCCGCCCTGGCATTCTTGTGGCAGTACCTGCGCGGGCGTTACCGCAAGCGCACCCGGGACATGGCCATGGAGCGCGATTTCTGGCACCAGGCCTGGCTCGACATGCCGGCGCTGGGGTTGCTGGAGATCGAGCCCTGGGGGCTGACTGTCAGGGCGGCCAACCGGCAGGCGGCCGAGCAGTTGGGCGGAGCCCGCGACCGCCTGGTGGGGGAGGAGCTCTTCGACCTGTTTGAACCCACCGATCCGGCCTCGCCGCTGGCCGGGGCGCCGAAGACGAAGTTGCCGGCCTACTTTGCCCGCGGCGCGGTCGACCGCGTCTCGCTCGAGGGACGAGTGGCCCGGCGGCCCGCCGCAGGTCCCATGTGGCTCGAACTGCGCGTGTTGCGGGACAGCGAAGGGCGGGCTTCACGCATGGTCGGTCAGCTTCGGCCGGCGCGCGCCAGCGATGACCGGGCACTGATAGCCGCCATCGATCACATGAGTGCGCTTTGTGCCACCGAGCCGGGGCGCGGGCGGGAGATGCTGCAGGAAAGCCCGAACAGTCCGTTTTTGCATGTGCTGACGATCACCGTCCGGCCGGACGAAGTGGGCGACCGGGACGCGTTGATCGCCTACCTCGAGGCGCACCTGCCAGAGGATGTTCGTCATCATCAGGCGCTACTGCGTCCATTGGCCGATGAACTGGGCCGGGTGCTGGTGAGCGGCGAAGGGCGGTGGGTCCACACTCACGCAGCCGCCGCGTCGACGGGCGAATCCGCCGAACCGGGCAGCCCGACGGTGATCGATGCCGTGGGCCATAGCGTGGTGGTCCTGCCGGAGCGCCGCAGCGTGATGGTGCTGCCGGAGGTGGCAGACTCGATGCGGCGCGCCGGCGGTGAGGCCGTGGCCGTTCGTCTCTACATTGGCCGTGACCAATGGGAAATCACCCCGAAACTCCTCGCCGCGATCAAACGGCTGCATGCTATCTGCGGTTGATTAGGTTCCTTAGCCGGCCGCCCGCGCCCGCATCCATCAATCGTCGTCTTTCTCCTTGTGACTCGGGTTGTCGCCGGACAACCGCCGGTGCAGGCCTGCGCGCGCCATCAGCAGGGCGCTGATCGGCGCGGTCAGGAACAGGAATACCAGGATCAGGATTTCGTGCACCGACAACCCGCCACGGCTGGTGAAAAACACCGCCGAGGCAAGCAGGATGCTGCCCACTCCCAGGGTGGATGCCTTGGTCGGACCATGCAGGCGCATGAAAAAGTTGGGCAGCTTGGCCAGGCCGAGCGAACCCAGCAGCACGAAGGCGGCACCAAACAGGATCAGGGCGCTGACGATCAGTTCGAAAAGCATGACGGGCCTCCGGTGGGTCTATTCGACGATGTCGCCGCGGATCAGGTACTTGCTCAGCGCCACGGTGGTGATGAAGCCCAGTACGGCGATGAGCAGGGCAGCCTCGAAATTGATCGAGGTCTCGAACCAGATACCCAGCGCCACCAGCAGGGCGATGCCGTTGATGGACATGGTGTCCAGGGCGAGTACCCGATCGACCTGATCCGGTCCCTTGAATAATCGGTAGGCGGAAAGGCCCATGGCGAGCACGATCAAAACCAGTGCGATGCCGAGACTGACGTGAATCATGGCTTGACCCTCGAATTGGGCTGATCGGTCCTGCCCGATGCCGCGGTCTGGCCGAAGATGCGCTGCAGGCGGGACTCGTAACGTTGCTTGATTTCAGCGATGTCCTCCGCGATGTCATCGGAGTGCAGGGCATGGACCCATATTCGGGTCTGGTCCGGGCTGATGCGGCAGGAAACCGTGCCCGGGGTCAGGGTGATGGTGGCTGCCAGAATGCTGATCGGCAAACTGTCGCGCAGGTCGAGGTCCAGTTCGAACAACTGCGAGCGCAGTGCCCGGTTGGGACCCAGGACCTGGCGCGCCACCACGAAGTTCGCCCGGATGATATCGGCCACGACCACCCCGGCGTAGCCGAGCAGCGCCAACGGGTCGCCCACGCGGGCGCGGATGTCCCAGAAGCGGTGCGTGATCCACGGCACCACCAGTCCGATGATTGCCCCCATCACGATCGACCCGGCAGCCAGGCTGTTGTTGATCACCAGCCAACTGGCCAACAGCACCAGGCTGAGAAACGGTTGCGGCAAGATGCGCTTGAATCTCATCTAGTGGTGTCCTCCGTCCACGTCCTGGCCGAACTTGCCCGGGGCGGTTTCCGGTTGCAGCACGCCGTGGGGCATCACCGCGTCGAGATAGCCCGCGGGCTGGGCAATCTGCCCGGCCGTTTGATCGAGCCAGCTGCTTAGCGGCTGGGCGCCCACCACCATCAGGGCAGCCAGACCCAGCGGCAACGTCGCCATCGCTAGGCCCGGCATGGGGCCCTTGGCATCCGCCGCCCGGTCGGCGGGGTGCCCCGGCGTGGCCAGCGACTGGTAGAACAGCCGGCTGCCCGCACGTGCCAGGGCGATCACCATGATCAGGCCACTGACCAGAACCACCGCGAAGATGGGGGCCAGCAGCGGGTGATCCAGGGCGGCGGAGAGGATGATCACCTTGCCGAAGAAGCCGGTCAGCGGTGGTAGGCCCGCCATGGCAATCGCGTAGGCAAAGAACAGCGAACCCACCAGGATGGCGTGCGGCATGGGGGGCGCCGCCTCGATCTCGTCACCGGCCTGCGGTCGATGACGCATCATCAGACCGGCAAGCAGAAAGAACCCGGCGCTGAGCACCGTGGTGTGGATCCAGTAGAACAAAGCGCCGCTGATCGCCATCTCGCGCTCCGGCCCGGTGACCAGGCCCAGCGCGATCAGGATGGTGCCCACCGAGGCGATGATCAGGTAGGCCACCTGGCGGCGCAGGAAACGCGCGGCGACCACGCCCAGCGCGGCCAGCAACAGGGTGATCAGCCCCAGCCACAGCAGCCAGGGGGCGATCAGGGCCGTGGTGTCGACCAGGCCGCCGATGGTGTTGCCCGAGAGCATCACCGAGTCGACCCGCAGCACCGAGTACAACCCCACCTTGGTCATGATGGCGAACAGGGCGGCGACCGGGATCGAGGCGTAGCCATACGCCCCTGGCAGCCACAGGTACAGCGGGAAGGCCGCGCCCTTGATCAAAAACACCGTGAACAGCAGGAAGATCGCCGTGGTGACGATCGGCACGGCATCCGGGGCCACCTCGGGGAGCTTGAGCGTGATGTCGGCCAGGTTGAGGCTGCCGACGGTGCCGTAGAGCGCCCCGACGGCGAACAGGAACAGCGTCGAGCCGATCAGGTTGACCACCACGTAATGGAAACCCGCCCGGGTGCGCTTGCGGCCGTTGCCGTGCAGCAGCAGGCCGTAGGAGGCCAGTAGCAGGACCTCGAAGAACACGAACAGGTTGAACAAATCCCCGGTGAGAAACGCGCCGTTGAGACCGAACAGCTGCGCCTGGAACAGGGCATGGAAGTGCGGGCCAGCCGAATCCTCGTCCCGACGGATGGCATAGATCAGCGAGAGCAGGGCGACGATCGAGGTCAGTACCACCATCAGGCCGGAGAGCCGATCAAACACCCACACGATGCCGAACGGCGCGGCCCAGCTGCCCAGCTCGATCACCCGAGGGGTGTCGCCGTGCCCACCCAGCAGCAGGCCGACACTGACCAACAGCAGCACGGCCGCCCCGCCCAGGCTCAGCCTGCGTGACAGGGTCGGGGCGCGCTGGCCGGTCATGGTCAGAATCGCCGCCAGGGCGATTGGCAGCAGCACTAGCAGGGAAATCAGGTGGGCCGTCATGCGCGTGGCTCCTCGTGACGGTCGATCACCCGGTTGGCTTGCGCAATGTGCGTGCCGTCGACGTGATCATTGCCCAGTGCGGCGCGGGCCTTGAGGGCCAGCACGATGACGAAGGCGGTCATGGCGAATGCAATCACGATCGCCGTGAGCACCAGCGCCTGGGGCAGGGCGTCGGCGGATTGTCCGGTGGCGCCAACCACGGCCGGCGCGGCGGTATGCAACCGGCCCATGGTGAACAGGAACAGGTTCACCCCGTAGGACATCAGCGTCAGCCCCAGGACCACCGGGAAGGTCTGGGCGCGGAGCACCAGGTACACCCCGGCCCCGGTAAGCACGCCGATCAGCAGGGAAATGGCCAGATTGGTCATGCGTCTCTCCCCCCGCGGCCTTGAGTGCTCGCGGGGCTTGCCTCGATGGATGCGTAGTCGGGATGTTCGACCGCGTGATCGGTCAGGCGACCGAGGTTGAGCAGGATCAGCATGGTCGAGCCGACCACCACCAGGAACACACCCAGGTCGAAGGCGATTGCCGAGGCGATCTCGATGTCGCCGATCACCGGTAGGTCCAGATGCGTGAATGCCGAGGTCAGGAACGGCACGCCGAAGACCATCGATACCAGCCCGGTGATCAGTGCGATCAGCAGCCCCGCGCCGAGGATGCCGTGGATGGGCAGATGCAACTTGTTCTCGGTGGTCTCGATGCCGTGGGCCATGTACTGGGCCACCAACGCACTGGCGACGATCAGCCCGGCGATGAACCCGCCGCCCGGCTCGTTATGCCCGCGCAGGAACACGTAAATGCCGAACATCAGCGTCAGCGGCAGGATGATCTGGGCGAAGGTCCGCAGCATCAGCGGGTGCGGGTCGTCGCTCCAGGCCCGACCGAACGGGTCGCGGCGCGAGGATGGCAGCGACAGGTCGTGCAGCATGGCGAAGATGCCCAGCGCGGCCAGTGCCAGCACCGTGATCTCGCCGAAGGTGTCGTAGCCGCGGAAGTCCACCAGGATCACGTTGACCACGTTGTGGCCGCCACCGCCCGGCACCGCATGATCCATGAAGTAGCCCGAGATCGACTCGAACGGCCGACTGATGATGGCGTAGGTCAACGTGGCGATGCCGCCACCGACCAACGTGGCGATGCCCGCATCACGCCAGCGACGGCCGGGCGAGGAGAGCTTGCGGCTCTGTTGCGGCAGGTAGAACAGGGCGAGAAGCAGCAGGATCATGGTGACCACCTCGACCGACAGCTGCGTCATGGCCAGGTCCGGCGCCGAGAAGCGGGCGAAGATCATGGCCACGCCCAGCCCCACCACGCTCATGGTGATCAGGGCGAACAGGCGCTGGCGATGGCCCACCACGGTGACCACCGTGGCGACGATGATCAGCAGGATGCCCAGCCAGGTGACCCAGTCGCCGCTGTCCTCCACGCCGCCGCGGTTCATTGCCGCCTGCACACCCGGAAGCCCGGCGGCATGGAAATAGCCGACCAGGCCGGCCAACAGCGAGAACACCAGGGTCATGATCACGATGCGCCCCAGCCGCCCGTTGTCCACCATGGCCGTTACGCCGGCGCCGCCGCGCATCAGCAGCTCCATCAAGCGGTTGTAGACGACGCGTGCGTCAAGATGCGCCAGGGAGTGGGCATGCCAGCGGAAGATCGGCGCCCGGAACAGGTAGATCAGCAGGCCGCCGACCAGTGCGACGGCGCTCATCAGCAGCGGCAGGTTAAAGCCGTGCCACAGCGCCAGGCTGTAATCCGGGGGCGTGTCCTGTAGCACACCGGTCACGGCCACGTGCAGCAGCGGGCCGACCACCAGGGCCGGGAGGATGCCTACGGCGAGACACAGCACCACCAGCAGGTCGACCGGGCGCTTCATCATGCCGGGTGGCTCGTGGGGTTTTTTCGGCAGGTCACCGTCCGGCTTGCCGAAGAAGGTGTCGTGCACGAAGCGCAGGGAATAGGCCACCGAGAGCAGCCCGCCCAGGGAGACCAGGATCGGCAGCAACCAGACCGGGCCCAGATCGCCGGCGACGCGCACCGACTCGGTGAAGAACATTTCCTTGGAGAGAAAGCCGTTGAACAACGGCACACCGGCCATCGCCATCGCCGCGATCATGCCCAGCGCGGCGGTGTGCGGCATGTACTTGATCAGCCCGCCCAGGCGACGCATGTCGCGGGTGCCGGTCTCGTGGTCGACGATGCCGGCGACCATGAACAGACTCGCCTTGAAGGTGGCGTGGTTGATGATGTGGAAGATGCCCGCCACCGCGGCCAGCGGCGTGCCGAAGCCGAACAGCAGCGTGATCAGCCCCAGGTGACTGATGGTCGAGTAGGCCAGCAGCCCCTTGAGGTCGTGGCGGAACAGGGCGGTGTAGGCTCCCAGCATGAAGGTGATCAGCCCGGCGGTGGAGACGATGATCACCCACATTTCGGTGCCGGCCAGTGCCGGGAAGAAGCGCGCCAGCAGGAAGATGCCGGCCTTCACCATCGTCGCCGAGTGCAGATAGGCCGACACCGGCGTCGGCGCGGCCATGGCGTTGGGCAACCAGAAGTGGAACGGGAACTGGGCGGATTTCGTGAACACGCCCAGCAGGATCAGGATCAGCGCCGGGGCGTAGAGCTCGTGGTTCTTGATCAGCTCGCCCGAGGCCAGCACGTCCGTCAACTCGTAGGAGCCGACGATGTGGCCGAGGATCAGCACGCCACCGAGCAGGGCCAGCCCGCCGGAACCGGTGATCGCCAGTGCCAGCCGCGCGCCGTAGCGGGCCTCCTTACGATGCTGCCAGTAGCTGATCAGCAGGAAGGAGGCCAGCGAGGTCAGCTCCCAGAAGATCACCAGGTTGATCATGTTCTCGGAGAGCACCACGCCCAGCATCGAGCCCATGAACATCATCATGTAGGCGAAGAAGCGGCCCATCGAGTCGCCGGGCGAGAGGTAGTAGCGGGCGTAGATGACGATCAACAGGCCGATGACCAGGATCAGTCCGGTGAACAGCAATGACAGTCCGTCGAGGCGGAAACCGAATGACAGACCGATCGACTCGATCCAGGCGTGATGGGTGGCCACCGGCATGGCCCCGCCCTGTACGAAGCAGATCCACACAAACAGGGCCAGTGCCAGCAGCGTGGCCCCGCCTGCCACCCAGGCCGCGGCGAAACGATTGTAGCGGGCACTCCAGGCGGCCAGCGGCGCGGCCAGGAACGGCAGCAAGACGACTACGGCCAGGAGCTCGATGGCTTTCACGAATACCGTCCTTCAAGCAGGAATGAACCGCCGCGCCGCTCCGTACAAGATGGGTTCGGGACACGACGCAACCAGCCGGAAATCCTAGCATAGATGCGATGCATGCGGCGCGCGGGGACGCCCTCCAAGCGCAGGGGAGCGGGCGGCATACATGTGAATTCGCGCGAGCCGCGCGAAGGGCGCGCGCCTAGGGCTCGAAGGAGAGCGCATGCCGGGCGAGGCGGGTTCCCATGTCGTGGTGGACGGTCGCATGGTCTGTGCCCGGATCACGGTGACCGGCACGGCATGTGGATTCAATTAAAGGCCCCGAAAACCAAAGGGCCCGAAAACGGGTATTGACTCGCCAGCTGCGTCAAGATGGTAGACTTGGCGCCTTTACCCAAACCACCCGTGGCTTTGCAGGCCTGAACACAGTCCGCTTGGACGCCCGGCGTCATGTGGGCGGTCCGAATCGGAAGACGGCCTGACACCCGTCAATGTGCCTCGCCGCGGCTTTTAACGGCAGACTGTTTTGTCAGAAAACGTGACATCAAACCACACCCGCATACCCGCTGAGACGCACGGCCTTTCGCTGTCCGACCTGAGCGACAACGCCCGTTTCGTCCTGGAAAAGCTCCACGAGGCCGGCTTCGAGGCCTACGCCGTCGGCGGCTGCGTCCGCGACTTGCTGCGGGGACGCAGCCCCAAGGACTTCGACGTCGTCACCAATGCCCGCCCCGAAGAGGTCAAGCGCCTCTTCCGGCGGGCCCGGATCATCGGCCGACGCTTCAAGATCGTCCACGTGGTCTTCCGCGACGACATGATCGAGGTGACCACCTTCCGCGGCGGCGACACCGGCCAGGTCAAGCGCGCCGATGGCGGCATGATTACTCGCGACAATGTCTTCGGCAGCATTCACGAGGATGTGTGGCGGCGCGACTTTGCCTGCAACGCCCTCTACCTCGATTATGCCTCCGGCGACCTGGTCGACTACGTCGAAGGGCTGACCGACATTCGCAGCGGCCGGTTGCGCGTGATCGGCGAGCCGGAAGACCGCTACCGCGAGGACCCGGTGCGCATGCTGCGTGCGGCGCGTTTTGCCGCCAAGCTCGGTTTTCACCTCACCGATGACAGCGAGGCGGCGATCGCCCATTGTCGCGCCACGCTCGCCGACATTTCCCCGGCGCGGCTGTTCGACGAGACGGTCAAGCTGATGCAGGGCGGCGCCGGCCGCCAGACCTTCCTCGAGTTGCGCCGTCTCGGCCTGATCGAATACCTTTTCGACGGCCTGGTCCACTGGATCGATCCCGACGACCCGGTCAGCGACTGGGGACTGATCGAGAAGGTGCTCGAGGCCACCGACCGCCGGGTAGAGCAGGGCCTGCCGGTCAATCCCGCCTTCCTGTTCGCCGGGCTGTTCTGGCGGATGCTGAGTCGCCATCGCATCAAGTGGCTGCACCAGCGCGTGTCAGCCGAGGATGCCATGGTGCTGGCCGCCGACGAGGTGATGGCAAACATGGCCCGACCCTTGATGATCCCGCGGCGCCTGTCCGAGATCATCCGGGCGATCTGGATGCTGCAGCCCGACCTCGAGCGCCTTGCGCCCGCAGCGGGCCGTGCCGAACCGGGCGCCGAGGGAAAGGCCGACGAGCTCGGCGACGAGCAGCGCGCGCTGCTGGATGCCCCCTGGTTCCGGGCGGCGGTGGACTTCCTCTGCCTGCGCTCGGCCACCTCGGAGGTCGACGAATCGGTCTGCGCCTTCTGGCGCCAGTATGCCCCCGAGCGGAGCGGGCACGAGGAGGCACCCATCGAGGCCCTGCAACCGTCGGACTTCGGCAAGAAGCGCCGCCGGCGTCGCCCGCGTCGGCGCAAGCCCGGCGGCGGCAACCGGCAGCCGTCCGGCGAGTGATGCCGGCGTAGGAGGCACCCATGCTCCGGGAAATCGCCACCATCGGCCTGGGTGCGAACTTGGGCAATCCGATCGACCAGATCGAGCGCGCGGTCGAGGCCATCGACAGCCTGCCGCTGTGCCGCGTGCGGGCCGTCTCCGGCCTGTACGCCAATCCGCCCATCGGCCCGCAGGACCAGCCCGACTACGTCAATGCAGTCGCCGAGATCGAGACCGCGCTGTCGCCCGAGGCGTTGCTGCGGGCACTCAAGGGGCTGGAGCGCGCCGCCGGTCGGTCGTTTACCCGTCACTGGGGCGAGCGCCTGATCGACCTGGACATCCTCGCCTTCGGCGACCGCCAGATGCAGATCCCCGAGTTGCGGATCCCGCACCCGGAGATCGCCCACCGGCATTTCGTGCTGGCGCCCTGGCTCGAGATTCGTCCCGATGCCGTGCTGCCGGACGGGCGCCGACTCGCCGGGCTGCTGGCCGATACCAGCGGCCACCCGCTACGCTTCATTCGCGCCATTGACCGCCGCGAGGCCGACAACGCGGAGTCATCGCGTGAAACCGGCGGTCATCGCCCGTGCGGCGATTCCCCGTCCCCATCGGATCAGACCTCATCAGCCCCCCGGAGGCCGTCATGAACATCGCGAAGATTCGGGCCGCCAAGGCCGACCGCGAGCCGATCGCCGTCCTGACCGCCTATGAGGCGGGCATGGCGCGGGCGGCATTCGCCGCCGGGGTGGATGCCTTCCTGGTGGGCGATTCGCTCGGCATGGTGGTCCAGGGGCAGCGTGACACGCTCGCGGTCACGGTCGACGACATGGCCTACCACACGGCGATGGTCCGCCGCGGCGTGCCCTCGGCGCTGGTAATCGCTGACATGCCGTTCCTTAGTGACACCAGCATCGAGCACGCCCTGGCCGGTGCGGCCACCCTGATGCAGCGGGGCGGCGCGGACATGGTCAAGCTCGAGGGCGGGGCCGAGAAGGCATCCACCGTCGCCGCCCTGACCGCGGCCGGCGTGCCCGTTTGCGGCCACGTCGGCCTGTTGCCGCAGCGCGTGCGCAAGCTGGGCGGTTATCGCATTCAGGGCCGGGGCGAGGACGAGGCGCGCCGGATCCTCGATGATGCCCGTGCCCTGGTCGAGGCCGGCGTGGACATGCTGGTGGTCGAGTGTGTGCCGCGTGAGTTGGGGCGTGCCCTGGCGCATGCGGTCGACGTGCCGGTGATCGGCATCGGTGCCGGCGCGGACACCGACGGCCAGGTGCTGGTGATGCACGACATGCTGGGCCTCAATGAAAAGCCGCCGCGTTTCGTGCGCGATTTCATGCAGGGGGCGGGCTCGATCCCGGCCGCCTTCGCCGCCTACGTGGATGCGGTCAAGCAGAGAACCTTCCCCACCCAGGAAGAGAGCTTCTGATGCAGATCCTGCGCGACATTCCCTCGCTGCGCGCCTGGCGCCGGGACATGGCCTTCGATGCCCGGCGCGTGGGCTTCGTGCCCACCATGGGCAATCTGCACACCGGCCACATGGGCCTGATCGAGACCGCCCGTCACCACGCCGACGCGGTGATCGTCAGCGTGTTCGTCAACCCGCTGCAGTTCGAGGATGCCGATGACCTGGCGCGTTATCCGCGCACCGAGCAGGCCGACATCGATATGCTCGAGCGCGCCGGGGTGGACGCGGTGTTCCTGCCCACCGAGACCACCCTCTACCCGCACGGCCAGGAAGGCATGGTACGGGTGAATGCAGGCCCGCTAGGCAATCGCATGGAAGGGGCGGCCCGTCCCGGTCACTTCACCGGCGTGGCCACCGTGGTGGCCAAACTGTTCAACCTGGCTGGTCCCGACGTGGCGGTGTTCGGCGAGAAGGATGCGCAGCAGGTCGCCGTGATCCGTCGGCTGGTCAGCGATCTCAATTTTGATGTCGAACTGGTCATCGAGCCCACGCACCGGGAACCCGACGGGCTGGCGATCAGCTCGCGCAACCGCTTTCTGTCGGACGAGCAACGCCGCCAGGCACCGGCCGTCCACCGTGCGCTCAAGCGGGCCGCCGAATCGCTTGCCGGGGGGCACAGTGTGCCCGCCACCCTCGCCGGCGCGCGTCACTGGCTCAGCCAGCAGGGGTTCGAGGTCGACTACCTTGTCTACTGCGACGACGAGCGCTTCGAGGAACAGTCTCGCCTGGTCCCCCATGGTCGCCTGCTGGTGGCCGCTCGGCTGGGCGCCGTGCGCCTGATCGACAATATCGCCGTGCACATGCCTCAGGCACTTGGCCCGAAGGCACAGCGGGTCGATGCCGCGGTAAGCTGACAGGCATTCCTGCGGGCCGCGGGGGCGGACTTACGATATCCCCGCATTTTCGGCACAATAGGCGGCCGTCTGGCGCAGAACGCGGCCAGCGGATGCATACCTGAATACCCTAAAAAGCGCAGCCACTTATGAATCCGAACTATCTCGATTTTGAACAGCCGATCGCCGAACTCGAGGCTAAGATCCGCGAACTCCAGTTGATGGACGACGATCAGGCACTGGATATGGATATCGACGAGGAAATCAAGCGGCTGCGCAACAAGTCCCTCGATCTGACCCGCTCGATCTTCTCCCATCTCGGTGCCTGGCAGATCAACCAGCTGGCCCGCCATCCGCAGCGTCCCTACCTGGCCGATTACCTTGAGCGCGTCTTCACCGACTTCCAGGAACTGCACGGCGACCGCGCCTTCGGCGACGACCCGGCGATCATTGGCGGCATGGCACGCCTCGACGGCCTGCCGGTGATGGTGATCGGCCAGCAGAAGGGCCGCGACACCAAGGAGAAGATCCGCCGCAACTTCGGCATGCCGCGCCCCGAGGGCTACCGCAAGGCCAAGCGACTGATGGAACTGGCCGAGAAGTTCGGCCTGCCGGTGCTCACCTTCATCGACACCCCCGGCGCCTACCCGGGCATCGATGCCGAGGCGCGCGGCCAGAGTGAGGCGATCGCCCGCAACCTGTACGTCATGGCCGACCTGCAAACGCCCATCGTGGTCACCGTGGTGGGCGAGGGCGGCTCCGGCGGCGCCTTGGCCATCGGTGTGGGCGACCACGTGATGATGCTCCAATACAGCACCTACTCCGTGATCTCCCCGGAAGGCTGCGCCTCCATCCTCTACAAGAGCGCCGAAAAGGCACCCGATGCCGCCGAGGCGCTGGGCATCACCGCCGAGCGGCTTCGGGATCTGGGATTGGTCGACGAAGTAATCCCGGAGCCCTGTGGTGGCGCGCATCGCGACATCGATGCCATGGCGGAAACCCTCAAGGCCAGCCTGAAAAAGGCGGTGCTCGCCCAGATCGACCGTCCCACCGAGGGGCTGCTGGAACGCCGCTACGAGCGCCTGATGTCCTACGGCAAATACGTCGAACGCTGACCCCATGGCGCAGGGGCACCAGGGTCACGAGGGCCACCGGCACCACCGGCTCGGCCCGGATGTCTGGTCGGCCCTTCCTGCCGTCTCGACCGCCGACGCACACGTTCTGTTGGCCAGTTCCGGCGGACGCGACTCACTGGCGGCCCTCACCGCCCTGGCGCAATGGCGTGACGAGGGGCGTTTCGCCGCCTTGTCGGTGATCCACGTCGATCACGGCCTGCATCCCGAATCCCCCCAGTGGCAGCAGACCGCCCGCCAGCAGGCGGCGGCCTTCGATGTGCCGTTTTCTGCCACCGGCGTGGCGGTGGCGCGTTCGCCGCGTGGCAAGGGACGTGGCTCGCTTGAGGCCGCCGCCCGCCAGGCGCGCTACGCGGCGCTGGACCAGGCCCTCCAGGCCGCCAGGCGCGACGACCCGGCCCACCCGCCGGTACTGGTAACCGCCCACCACGCCAACGACCAGGCCGAAACTGTGTTGCTCGCACTGATGCGCGGCTCGGGCAGTCGCGGCCTGTCCGGCATGGCCGGCTGGCGGGAGCGGGGCGGTTTTCCGCACTGGCGACCGTTTCTCGACTGGCCGCGCGAGCGACTGATGGCTCTCGCGGTCGGCTCGGGTTGCCTCTGGGTGGACGACCCCAGCAACGATGACCCGGGCTTTGCCCGCAATGCCCTGCGCCATCGCGTCATGCCGGCGCTGGAGCGCTTCTGGCCGGATGCCATCCAACGCATCAATCGCAGTGCCGCGCGGTTGGCCGGGGAGCAGGCGTTGCTGGCCGAACTGGCCGCCACGGATGCCAATCAATCCCTGAAGCAAACCGCGCTGGACTGGGCGCCGCTGGTGGATCTGTCTGCCTCGCGGCAGCTCAACCTGCTGCGCCAGTGGCTGTTTTCCCTGGGGTGTCTGCCGCCCCCGCCCGAGCGGCTGGCCGACTGGCTGGCCCAGGTGGCCGAGGCACCATCCGACCGTGCTCCGCGGCTGGAATGGCCGGGTGGCGAATTGCGCCGCTATCGTGGCCGGATCCACTGGCTGGCACAGGCAGGGCAGGCCATCACGCCGCAGTGCTGGCCGGCGGGTCGCGATTGCATCGACGTGGGGGATCGGTGCCTGTGTCGGCGGCGCGACGTGGCGGCAATGGCCGAGGACCGGGCGGGCGCCTGCTGCATCGTGGCCGGCGAGGGCGACTGGCAGCTGCGCTCGGTGCAGGGCAGCGAGCGGTTGCGGCCCCGGCCGGGTGCGCCCTCGCGCACCTTGAAAAACCGTTTCCAGGAGGCGGGCATCCCGCCTTGGGAACGCGAAACGGCCATCGGTCTGGAGATCGATGGCCGCTTGGCCGCCGTGGCTGTGGCGGGGAGTTGGTGGGTCGATGCCGACTTCCAGTCAGGCGATCAGTCAGGCGATGATCAGGAGGCGACCTGGTCGCTGATACTGGAAACCCCGACCGGTGCTACCGGGCGGCATTAGCCGCATTAACCCGGCTCGACCTGGGTGCCTCGACGGCTGTCGGCGGCCAGCAGGCCCCAGCCGACATTGCGTTCGGCCAGGTCCTGGCCTCCCTCTTCGGCTTGCCGCTTGCCGCTTGCCGCTTGCCGGGAGTGAAGCGTGTGATCGCTTGGCCGGCGGCATCCGTCAGCCGGTGCCAGCCCTCGTTGATCGAGGTCCAGGTCTGTTGAAAACGGTCACGCAGTCGGTCGATGGCGGCCATGTTGGAACCCATCCGTTGGATGATTGCCTACGGAAAGCATCCAACGGAGTGGTCGGGATTCAAGGCCCCACGGTGTGCGCAGTGACGGTCCTTCGGGACGGGCCGCCCTGGGCGCAGCACAGCCGATGGGGCGAGAAGGCGGGCGGGGCGTGGCTGCGAAACAGGGCAGCGATGGCCCGGCCTAAACCGGGCCGCCCGCCCGGTCAGCCGTTCTCGTACAACCACTTGAGCAGGGCATCCTGTACCCGCGTCCCGCCGCCGTACTGCACGCCCTGCTCGTTGTGCAGCATGACCACCACGTAACGCCGGCCGGACTTTGCCAGCAGGAAACCGGCCCCGGCGCGCACGTCGCGCAGCGTGCCGGTCTTGATGTGGGCATGGCCACGGATGGAGCCGTCGGCCAGCCGCTTGCGCATGGTGCCGTCGACGCCGGCGATCGGCAGGGTGCCCATCACCTCGGCCATGTAAGGACTGCGCCAGACTGACTGGAGCATGTCGCCGAGCTGCCGGGGCGACAATCGCGAAACCCGCGAGAGCCCCGAGCCGTTTTCGACCACCGCGCCGTCCCAGTTCAGCCCGCGCTCGCGGGCCCAGCGGTCGACCACCCGCGCGGCCTTGAGTTCGGTGGCGGGCGTGCCCTCTATCTCCGCGCCCATGGTCAGCATGATCTGCCGGGCCATGACGTTGTTCGACCACTTGTTCTGCAGCCACAGGTAGTTCGATAGCGGCCGCGAGTCGTGGGTGAGCATTTTCTTGGCGCCCGACTGCAGCAGGCCCTTGCGCCAAGTGCCGGAAATGTCCCCGCCGGCCGACTCGAGCAGCGACTCGAAGGCGTGGAAGAATGCCTCGTGCGGGTCGCCGGCCACCCGGTAGTACAGGTGTGGCGAGCACTGACGCGAGACCGTGCCGCCCACCTTGATCTCGGCGCTCGGCTCGGCGGAGTCGCGGATATCGATCACCGGCTGGTTGGTGTCGTTGCGGCAGGGCTGGTTGACTAGGTTGAGGCTGTTGCTCAGCGACACGCGCGGGTTGGGCGGCCAGGTACTGACCGCCGACTCATCGGTGCCGTGCGGGGTGATGGCGATGCGCACCGCGCGATTGTCCAGCAGCAGCGCGTTGGGCAGGGCGTTGTAGACGCGGTCGGGCCGATTGTCGAAATCGCCCGGATCGGCGGTGATCGGCGCAAAGTAGCTGTCATCGAGTATCACGTCGCCACGGATCTCGCGCACGCCCAGTTCCCGGAGGCGGCGCACGCTGTCCCAGAGGTCCTCGCTGCGGAACCACGGATCGCCATACCCCTTGATGTAGAGATTGCCCTCGATTACGCCATTGACCGGCATCCGGTCGGCGTAGAACTCGGTCTTCCATTTATACGTGGGGCCGAGGATGTCCAGCGCGGCCACGCTGGTGACCAGCTTCATCACCGAGGCCGGGTTGAAAAGACGCTCGGCCTGGTGGGCGATCAGCGGCTTGTCGCTGTCGACAGCCTGTACCCAGAGGCCCAGTCCGCTGGCGTTCAGTTCCTGCTTGTCGAGCTGGGCCTTGACCGCGCCCGGCAGCGGCGTATCGGCCATGGCCACGTGGCTGGTGGGCGCGATGCCCGTGAAGAGCAGGAGCAGTACCAGTCGGCGCAGCAGCCGTTGGGATTGGGCGTGCATCAACATGATCGCGTGATGTCCCCGTGTAAGACGGTGTTTCGGCAGCCCGGCGGATGCCGAGGCATGATCATCATGCCACAGCAAAAAGTGTGGGGCATGGCTGTTTTGGCGGTGAACTGTCTCGGCCGTCTGCCCGCGGCGATGCGCTTTGAGGTAACCGCGCCCATTGAGTAAACTAGCCGGTCTTTAAACTCAACGCGAAACCGCATTACATGGCCGAAATCAACCCGATCCTGAATCGTATCGACAACCTCATCGAGCGCTCCGAGTCGCTCCGGGGGTACCTTTGACTTCGATCAGAAGCAGGAACGCCTGGAAGAGGTAGATCGCGAGCTCGAGGTTCCCGACGTCTGGAACGACCCGGACCGTGCCCAGGCGCTCAACAAGGAGCGGGCCTCGCTGGTGCGTATCGTCGAGACGCTCGCCACCATGCGCGACGGGCTGACCGACGCCCGTGATCTGCTGGAGATGGCCGGGGAGGAAGACGACGAGGACACTATCGCCTCGATCGAGGCCGACGTGGCCAAGTTCGAGAAGCAGATCGAGGATCTCGAGTTCCGCCGCATGTTCTCCGGCGAGATGGACGAGTCCAACGCCTACATGGACATCCAGGCCGGCGCGGGCGGCACCGAAGCGCAGGACTGGGCCTCCATCCTGCTGCGCATGTACCTGCGCTGGGCGGAAAAGCACGGCTTTACGGCCGAGATCACCGAAATTTCCGACGGCGAGGTCGCCGGCATCAAGTCGGTCACCATCCGCTTCGAGGGCGAGTTCGCCTTCGGCTGGCTGCGCAGCGAGACCGGCGTGCACCGCCTGGTGCGCAAGTCGCCGTTCGATTCGG
>JAGXIF010000017.1 GCA_024635755.1 Halothiobacillus sp. | reverse complement strand
TATTTCAGATCGCGCTTCATGCGGTCGTAAGTCTTTTCGTCGATTTCGCCATTCGCATAGCGGCGATCAAGAATCTCTCTGGCGCTGGAAGGTTCTGACGAACGATCTCGTCTCGAGATGACGAGAACCAGCCAGACGATGACGGCGATAAAGAGTGGCCAGATGATCCACATGAAGCCCCCTCCGAATCCCATGAAATGTCCGTAATCCATTTTTCTGCCTCCCGTTGGGAACCCTTGCATTGGGTCTCATAAGCGATAACGCCTGCGGCTGTCGGTTGCCCGCCGGCTGCGGCCTTTTCGATCGCGCCTTGGCACCCCCGCCCAAGTCAGGACACGCTGAAGTGCCCCATCATTCCGGCGTCTTCGTGTTCCAGGATGTGACAGTGGTACATGAAGGGTGTCTCCCGGTCGGCCGGCTGCGTGAATTCCACGGCGACCTCGGCGCGGCCATCCACCAGCACCGTGTCCTTGTAGCCACGGTTTTCCAGGCGCGGTGATTGCCCGGTCTCGTCTGCCAGGACCCGGAAGCGAACGCCGTGGATATGGAACGGGTGCATGAGCATGTCGCTTTCGATGACCCAATGCTCGGTGGTGCCGAGAGCTACCTCTTCGTTGATATGCTGCATGTCGAAAGGCCGGCCGTTGATCCCCATGGTCGGGCCGGCACCGCCTCTGCCCATCATGCCTCCCCCCATCGGCATGCCACCGAGCATCATGTCCAGAGAAAACTCTCGCTTGCGAGCGAAGTTCGTCGGAGGCGGATCGAGTTTGTCGCCGATCGTCTCGGGCATGCGATCGATGGCGCCCTTGCGACCACCGGGATGGAAGGAAAGAATCGGCAGGTCATCGTCAAGGAAGCCCGTGGTGAACGAGCGCATATTGCTCATCATGCCCATCATGCCCGGGCCTCCCCGGTTTTGATCGGGGCCGGTCAGCAGGCTGACGTCACGCCCGTCACTAAAGTCGACCAGCACCTCAAAACGTTCGCCGGGTGCCAGACGAAGCTCGTTGGTTGCGACCGCGTCGGGCCAGTAGCCGGAATCCGAGGCGATGATGTGCATTGGTCGGCCATCATCGAAGCGAAGGTGATAAATGCGGGCGTTCGAGCCGTTCAATAGCCGAAGCCGAACGATCGAACGAGGGACGCCGGCTCGGGGGTTCGGGGCTCCGTTCACCACGATTTGATCTCCCCGGAAACCTTGCATCCGATCGAACATGCCCAGGCGGTAGGAAAGGCGTCCGGCCTCGTCAAACCGCCGGTCCTGCAAGACGAGAGTGAGATCGTCCACGCCGTGTTCGTGGGGCAGGCCGCGTTCGTTGTCCCGCCCATCGCTGATCTGGAAGACGCCGGCCAGCCCGGAGTAGACCTGTCGGGCCGTGTGGGGATGGGTGTGGGCATGAAACCAGGCGGTTGACGGCGACTGGTCGATGGGAAGCACGGGCTCCCATACCTCGCCCGGGTTGATAACGAGATGTGGGCCGCCGTCCACTTCGCCAGGGACGAGTAATCCATGCCAGTGGGTCGCTAGCGGTTCCCGGAGGTTATTCAGCACGCGAGCCGCGATTTCCTGGCCTTGATTGGCCCGCACGATCGGCCCCAGGTAGGCCTGGTTGTAGCCAAAAGTCGAGGAGGGAGCGCTGTCTTGACCAAAGCGGTGGCGGCCTTCCTGGGCCACAAGATCCAGGCGGCCGCTTTGTGTCAGGTCGAGCACGCTGGGCATCGGCAAGGTAGGACGAGAGTCCGGGCGTGACCAGGCCGCTTTCATCGTGGCGCCGCTGATGGTCACTGTGGTGGCAGCAGCGAGGCTGCTTTTAAGAAAGTGACGTCGATCCATTTCGATTCCTCCAGAACCGGCTGCAAAAAGCTACGTCATGAACAGTAGTTCAGTTGCCTGTCGGTAACCTGACCGGAAAATGACAACGCTGTAACCTGAATGCGTCGCCGGGTGGCGAATGGCAAACTGGCGGTCCGTCCCGGACTGGAGATGTAAATGAAGGTTTTGATCGTCGAGGACGAAGGCAAGACGGGAAGCTACCTCAGGCAGGGTCTGAGTGAGGCCGGTTACTCGGTGGATCTGGTGGCCGATGGAGTGGAAGGGCTGCACATGGCGCTGACGGGGGATCACGACCTTCTCGTGCTCGACATCATGCTGCCGGGCATGGATGGCTGGCAGATCCTCGAGACCCTGCGGCGAGGCGGTCGGGATGTGCCGGTGCTGTTCCTGACGGCGCGTGACCAGGTGGAGGATCGGGTGCGTGGGCTCGAACTCGGAGCGGACGACTACCTGATAAAACCGTTCGCCTTCTCGGAGTTATTGGCGAGGGTCCGAACGCTTCTTCGTCGTGGGCGGGGCGAGCCGGAGCCCACGACACTCAACGTGGCCGACTTGGAACTTGACTTGCTCGGCCACCGGGCGACCCGTGCGGGTCAGCGTATTGCTCTCACGGCCAAGGAATTCGCCTTGCTCGAGTTGTTCATGAGGAGGCAGGGGGAGGTGCTGCCCCGGTCCTTGATTGCCTCCCAGGTCTGGGACATGAACTTCGACAGCGACACCAACGTGGTCGAGGTGGCGGTACGCCGATTGCGTCGCAAGGTGGACGAGCCGTTCGATACCCGTCTTATCCGCACCATCCGTGGCATGGGATATGTCATGGAGGTCGAGGGGGAGGCATGAAACATCCAGCCTCCCTCACGACGCGCCTGACGCTGCTTTTTGTCCTGGTGTCGTCGGCCGTGTTGATCGGCCTCGCTTGGGTCTTGCATGCGGCTGTCGAACGTCATTTCGTGGAAATGGATCGCGGCATTCTCCAAAGCAAGGTGGCGGTGCTTGAACGCCTTCTGGCGCGCCCGCCGGCCCAAGAGGAGCTCCCGGCCCTGCAACAGTCCGTCGATGAAATGTTTCGTAGTGATCCCGGGCTTCAGTTGTTTGTCGAGACGACGGGCGGGAGTGTGTTGCTGTCATCAGCGGAAACCGCATTTCCCGTCGAAAGGATTCGTGCGCTGGGCGAGGGGGCCACGCCAAGTGTGTTTTCTTGGGAGGCCGGTCAGTCCAGGTACCGGGGGCTCGTCAAGCGGATCGAGCCCGAGCTGACTGGCATGGATCCATTGATCGTGACGGCGGCCATCAACATCGATCACCACGAGCGGTTCATGGATCGCTACAGCCGCACACTGTCTGTCTTTATCCCGATTGCCACCCTGTTGAGTGGTCTGCTGGGGTGGTGGGCAGCCCGTCGCGGGTTGTCGCCCCTGCGACTGATTCAGGAGCGCGCCGCCGCTGTCACGGCCAGTCAGTTAAGCCAGCGGTTGCCGGAGGACTCGGTGCCCCGTGAACTGACCGGCCTTGCCCATGAGCTCAACTGCATGCTCGACCGGCTCGAGGAAGCCTTTCGGCGACTATCCAATTTCTCCTCGGATCTCGCCCATGAGATGCGAACACCGGTCAGCAACTTGCTCACCCAGACCCAGGTTGTCTTGAGCCGTTCGCGTAGCTCTCGTGAGTACCAGGAGGTGCTGGCCTCCAGCGCCGAGGAGCTTGACCGATTGTCGCGGATGATCAGTGACATGCTGTTTCTCGCCAAGACGGACAACGGCATGTCGACCCCATCCACGCAGGAGCTTCGGTTGCATGAGGAAATTGCCGACCTGTTCGAGTTTTATGACGCGCTTGCCGAGGAGGAAGGGATAACGCTCTCCTCGTCGGGCAAAGCTGTCGTCCGTGGCAATCGACTGATGTTGCGGCGGGCATTCAGCAACTTGTTGTCCAACGCCATCCGGCATGCCGAGCAGGGCGGGGATGTCGTCGTGAGCATCGACGAGAATACCTCGACCGTTTCGGTCTGTGTGGAGAACACGGGTGATCGGATCCCCCCTGAGGAGCTGCCCAGGATCTTCGATCGATTTTACAGGGCGGAAGGTGCCAGGACCCGACACCAAAATTCCACTGGCGGGTTGGGGCTTGGTCTGGCAATCACCCGAGCCATCGTCCGAGCCCATGGCGGAGACATCAGGGGGAGCTCATCGGGCGGCACCACCCGCTTTCTGGTCACGTTGCCCCGGATCCTGAATTCACCTCAGCAATCCTTGGACACATAGTCTCTTCCTATCTGTGCAGTGATTTACTGATCTTGGACGCCGCTCAGGGTAACCAGGACGTGTTCTAACGGATGCGCCTGACGTCGAATTTCGACGTATCGCGCATGGAGCCGGTGTTGGATGGTGGCCTCTGCAATGCTGAGGCCGGCAAGAGCGCTTGTGCTGCGGATAATGTGCCAGAGCCGGACTGAATCGCCCCCGATTCTGACGTCGGATTTGGGCATCGGCGGGTGCGAGAGGCCGTCGGGGTGATGGCGCAACGGCAAGGCGTCGTCCACGGAGCGAGCAACAGCCACGTGATCGCGGTTCGGGTGTCCGCGGAGTTTCCCGGACCAGATGGCAGTAGCCTCGAGTGTAGTAGGGCCGATTCCGGGCGATCCTGAGGGGGTGCTAGGGCATGAGTTACTACAGTCAAAAAAGAACCAGGGCAATGCGCGAATAGATCAGGAAGCGATCCGGCCTTTTCTCGCATCTTCCACCCGAGTCCGCGGCATTTTGTCGCCTTGGCGAGGCTGTCTAGGCGACCTTGTCGCTTCTGCGCTCAAGGCCGCGAATCGAAACGCGGGCAAGATGAACGTGCGCTTGATCGCTGTCCAAAAGGCTCATCCCGTGTTGGATCGAGTCGCCGGTGACACCATTTAGGTTTGTCTTCCGAACGATAGTCCGCTATTACTCTGAAGACAGGGTCCTCGAAAAACCCTTGACCACCCGACTCAGGGAAAACTCCGACCTTCCGTGCGGAGGAGGGGGCGATGTATTCGCTCGGTCGTGGTCCGCCGCTCGATGATAGTTCGGCGCTAAGGAGAACGACATGTCTGAATCTGGACTCTCGACCCAGGACACGACGGGGGCTCCGCAGCCGGGCCAGGCCGCCGAACAACCCATCCTTCGCCATGTGCTTGCCTGTGTCGATGAGGCTCCCTTCTCAGAAGTTGTGTTGGTGCACACGGCCGCGGCGGCTGAGGTCGTCGGCGCACGCTTGACCGTCATGCATGTGCTCCAATCGCCGGCGGATCAGGAGCCGATGGATCCGGTGGAGTGGGCGTTGCGTCACCGCGACGCGACCGCGTATCTGCGCGAGCGCCTGTCGCGCTTCGGTGACCTTCGCGCCGAGGCGGTGATCGAGGCCGGGAGGTTGCCCGCCGAGCGCATCAACGCATGGGCTCATGACAACGCAGTGGACCTGATCGTGATGGGTCGAGGCGGCGAAAGCGATGGGTCCTTCGTCCGACTGGGCGACACGGCGCGTCGGGTCGCCGAGGTCGCCAACGCGTCGGTGCTGCTCGTGCCATCGATGCAGGTCAGCGACACGCCGATACGCTATCGCAAGGTCCTCATCCCGCTCGACGGCTCGTCACGATCGGAATGCGTCTTGCCACTCGGCTTGAGGATTGCGGCCGCTCACGAGGCCGAAACGGTGCTCGTTCACGCCGCCCCGAAGGCCGATCTGATCGAGTCGGACCTGCTCGACGCGGAGGCCGTCGCCCTGCGCGATCGGCTGTACCGCCGCAACGAACGCGCCGCCCGACGGTATCTGGACGGGATTCGATCCCGATTGCCCGTCACGCCGACGGCCCGAATCCGGTTGGAGCCAAGCGGCGATGCGCGCCGTGCGCTTGCACGCACGGTCGCGGAAGAACGCGCTGATCTGATGGTGCTTTCCTCCGCCGGCACGAGCGGATATGCGGACATGACCGTGGGCAGCGTCGCCGACTATCTGATCAACCACCTGAACATCGCGGTGCTGCTCGTGCGGCAACACAAGGGAACTCCGCCGACGGACCACAGAAAACCGGACCATGCCATGGACACGAGACTACCGAGCCAGGAATGATGTGACACGGACCGCGGCACCATTGGAAGACACCACCGTACCGGCCAGCGTGTATGTCCGGAGTGCCGCCGCACTCCGGGCACGCCACGACATCGTCGCGGGTCCGCCCGAGGCAGCCTCCGCCTGGTGGCAGCTCTCCGTGCTCCTCCCTTGGCTGGATCGTGCTGGTGACCTTTGCGTCGAGCCACCGTCCCAGGTGGCCAAGGCCTCGGAGTGGCTGCTCGACAACGAGTTCCAGTTGCGCCGCGCCGTCCGCCAGCTGCGCGAGGATCTCCCCGCCTCTTTCTATCGGCGCTTGCCGCGACTCGCCGCACCCGACTACCGCGGCATTCCGCGTGTCCTGGCACTGGCGCGAGGCATGCTCGATGTGGCGCAAATGCAGGTCAGCCTGTCGGGGGCGACCGAGTTCGTTAACGCCTATCAGCACGACGGGCCGCTGACGATCGCCGAGCTCTGGGCGTTCCCGGCGATGCTGCGCCTGGTCTGTCTGGAGGAACTCGTTCAGTCGTTTTCCGAACTCCTGCCCGAACTCGCCCCGCCATTCGAACCCACGCCACGGTCGCCGCTGCATCAGGCGCTCGACCCTACCGAAGGCGTCTCACGCGCGATCTCGGCGCTGGTGGCGATCTCGACCATCCCCTGGAAGACGTTCTTCGAGCAGGTAAGCCGCGTCGAGGCGATCCTGCAGGACGACCCCGCCGGCGTCTATTCGGCCATGGATTTCGACACGCGTGATCGATATCGCAAGGCCGTCGAGGACATCGCCGATGGCGCGCTGGCCTCCGAGTGGGAGGTCGCCGAGGCCGCACTGGAACTGGCGCGCGCTCATGCCGGCGCACGACGCTCAGGCCACGTCGGCTGCTGGCTGGTCGCGGAGGGCCGAGCGGATCTCGAGCGGCAGGTCGGCTTTCGCGCCGGGTGGCGCAAGAGCTGGCGCCATTGGATCATGGCCCATCCCGGCAGAAGCTATGCTGGGGCACTGACAGGCTTCACCGTGGCCGCACTGCTCCTTCCGGCACTGCTACTCGCCACGGCCGACGCCAGCACGACAGTGTGGGTAGCGGGACTCGCGTTGTCGCTTATGCCGGCCATGATCATCGGCGTCACGGTCACGCATTGGCTCGTCGGCCAGACCGTTCCGCCCCGGGTGCTGCCGAAACTCGCCATGGAGCACGGCCTGGACGCCGGCTGCGAGACGGCGCTGGTGGTCCCGGTGATCCTGCGCCACGAGGCCGAGGTTGCGGCGCTGATCGAGCGGCTGGAAATGCACTGGCTGTCGAATCCGGATCCGCTGGTGCGCATGGCGCTGCTGAGCGACCTCGCGGACGCCGATGCGGCACAAACGCCGGCAGATGCACCGATCGAAGCCGCTCTCGTCGCCGGCGTGCGCCGCCTCAATGCGCGCTACGTCGAGCAGGCACCGTTCGTGCTGCTCCACCGCCGGCGCCGCTGGAATGCTGCCGAAGGCCGCTGGATGGGCTGGGAACGCAAGCGTGGCAAGCTCGAGGAACTCGTCGACCTCATCCTGGGCCATCGGCCCGATGCGTTTGCCTTGCGTGAAGGCGATGTCGATGCGCTGTGCCGGACGCGCTTCGTCGTAACGCTCGATGCGGACACCCGGGCGCAACCGAATGACATCAACCGCTTGGTGGGGACGCTGGCCCACCCGCTCAACCGGGTCGAGTTCGATTCGGCCACGGGACGGCCGATTCGCGGCTATACCTTCATCCAGCCACGGGTCGATATTTCACCCGATGCCGGAGGTCGGTCGCTGTTCACCCGTTTCTACACCGGCGATACCGCGATCGACATCTACAGCCGTGCGGTCTCGGATGTCTATCAGGATCTGTTCGGCGAAGGAATATTCACCGGCAAGGGCGCATTCGACGTCGCCGCCTTCCACGAATGCCTGCACGGACGCGTACCGGAAAACGCGATCCTCAGCCACGATCTGTTCGAGGGGCTTCACGGCCGCGCCGCGCTCGCCAGCGATATCGTCTTCTACGAGGATTTCCCCGCGAACTATCTCGCCTACGCCCGGCGCGCTCAGCGCTGGATCCGGGGTGACTGGCAGCTCGCTCCCTGGCTGGCCGGCATCGTGCCGGGACGCGACGACCGACGTGTCGCCAATCGGTTGTCGGCGCTCGACCGCTGGAAGGTGTTCGACAACCTGCGCCGCAGCCTGATCGCCCCCATGCTCGTCGCCTTCGCGACGGCCGGCTGGCTGGTGCTGTCGGGACAAGCCCTGATCTGGACGCTGCTGGCCGTGGCCGCGCCGGGTGCCCACCTGTTCACCGACCTCATCCCCCGCCTGGCGCGTGGACGTAAGCGAGGCGCGATGCGGAGCCTGCTGCATCCGCTGACCGATCACGTCGGGCGCTGGCTGCTGGCGGTCATCTTCCTGGCCCACGAGGCCGCGATCGTGTGCGAAGCGATCGCACGCACGTTTTGGCGCGTGCATCTCTCCCACCGCCGTCTGCTGGAATGGACCTCGGCGGCCCATTCCGTCACGGAGGTTTCGAAAACGTGGCTCGGCACCTGGCGCGAGATGGCCGCCGCGCCCTCGCTTGCCGCCGTGATCACAGTGGCGCTCGCATGGCTGAACCCCGCCGCCCTGCCTGGGGCCTCGTCGTTGTTGCTGCTCTGGTTCGTCTCTCCCCAGATCGCTTGGTTGATCAGCCGCCCACGACAACCAGTGTCGGAAACCTTGCGGGAGGAAGACCGGCTCTACCTGCGTCTGGTGGCGCGACGCACCTGGCTGTTCTTCGAGACGTTCGCCGGCCCTGACGACAACTGGCTGCCGCCGGACAACTATCAGGCCGCCCCGCATGAGGACATTGCGCACCGTTCCTCGCCAACCAACACCGGGATGCTTTTCCTATCGGCACTGACGGCCTGGGATCTGGGCCATATCGGACGGCGTGATCTTGCCGCGCGCATGGCCGGCGCACTGGACGCGCTCGATCGGCTGGAGAGTCATGCCGGCCATACGCTCAACTGGTTCGACACCCGAACGCTCGAACCGCTCGAGCCGCGCTACGTCTCGACGGTCGATAGCGGCAATCTGGCGGTGAGCCTCGTGACGTTGTCCGCCGGCTGCCGGGAGGCCGCGACCGGTCCGACGCTGTCCCCGGTACTCTGGGATGGTCTTGGGGATGCCCTCCATTTGCTGCGCGAGGCCGTTTCCGCGCTGCCCAAGGTGGATCGGGCAGCGATTGCCGACCACCTCGACGTCATCGTCAACCGGCTTCCCGATATCCGCCGCGCATCGCAAGACTGGCGATCGGCCTTGGTGCAGATCGAGACCGATGACTGGCAACCGGTTCGAATGCATATCGCCCGGGTGCTCGAATCCGACGTTGAGACCGATCCATATGAAATCCATCTGTGGCTCAAGCGTGCCGACCACCATCTGGTGACTATGCGTCGTGATCTCGACGCGCTGACACCCTGGCTCGCCCTGACCGAGGCACCACCGTCCGGACTGGACGGGGTCTCGGCTCTGCTCGAGACGCTACCCCCGCCCGATGCCCCCCTTGCCGAGATAACCCACCGCATCGACCGGGCGCGCCACGCCCTGTCTCCACTGGTTCCGGCCGACCCGGAGAGTCGACGCTGGCTCGCCGAGATGACCGCTGCGCTCGACCGGGGGGAGACGGCTTGCCGCGATCTCTGCGACAGTCTCCGCCACTGCGCGGCGCGGGCGGAGGCACGCGCCTTCGGCATGGATTTCCATCCGCTTTATGACGAGGAGACCAGCACCTTTTTCATCGGCCACGATCTCGACTCCGATCGTCTCGATCCACACCACTACGACCTGCTGGCGAGCGAAGCGCGACTGGCCAGCTATTTCGCGATCGCCAAGCGGGACGTACCCGTCAAGCACTGGTTCCATCTGGGGCGGCCGATCACGAGGTCGGCCGGTGCGCTGACGATGCTGTCGTGGAACGGGTCGATGTTCGAGTACTTGATGCCGGCGCTCCTGTTGCCGAGCGAGGCTGGCCGGCTTCTCGGTCAGAGCGAGTGTGCCGCGGTCGCCGTGCAACGGCATTATGGTGAGACGCTCGGCCTGCCCTGGGGGGTCTCGGAATCCGGCTTTGCCGCCCGCGACGACTCGCATCGCTACCAGTACCAAGCATTCGGTGTTCCCGGACTCGGCCTGAAGCGCGGCCTGGCCGACGACTATGTCGTCGCGCCCTATGCCAGCGCCCTGGCACTGAGCGTCGCGCCAGCCGCCGCCACCGCCAACCTGCGCCGCCTGGACGCACTGGGCCTGCGTGACCGATACGGATTCTTCGAGGCTGCCGACTTCACGCCGGCCCGGCTGCCGACAAAAGGTAGCTTCTCGCCGGTACGCGCCTACATGGCCCATCACCAAGGCATGATCTGCGCCGCGATCGGCAACGCGCTTAACGATGAGATCCTGATCAGGCGCTTCGGCCGCGAGCCGCGCATGCGCGCCACCGAACTGCTGTTACAGGAGCGCGTTCCCTGGGAGTTCCCGCCCGAGCAGCCGACCGATACCGACGCCACCACAGCGGATCTGACTCGCATCCCGACACCGACGCTGCATGGCTGGACGGCACCGGACCGGACCGATCCTCAACTTCACGTACTGGGCAACGGCAGCCTGGCCGCCTGGATCAGCGATGCCGGGGATGGTGCGCTCTGGTGGCGCGGCCAGGCCCTGACGCGTTGGACGGGGGATCCCGTCCAACGCGGCGGCGAGGCGCGGATCCATGTCAGCGAGCGTGACAGCGGCGCGATCTGGTCGCTCGGCGGGCAGGGTTCGAACCGGCTATCGGGCAGGGAATATCACGCCCACAAGATCGAGTTTCATGAGCGCCGGGACGGCCTGTCGACCAGCCTCGAAATCGTGATTGCGCCCAGCGACGATGTGGAGATCCGCCGTGTCATGCTCTCCAACGACAGCGACCGGGTGCGCGAGATGGATGTGACGAGTTATGCGGAGGTCGTGCTTGCACCCGCAGCCTCCCATGAACGGCATCCCGCCTTCAGCAAGCTCTTCATCCACAGCGAGCGCCTGGATGGCCAGAACGCGCTTGTCTTCGAGCGCCGCCCTCGACGAATCGACGATCGACCGCCCGTTCTGCTTCATCGCCTGCTGTCGGCCGATGCCGCAGTCACGCCCGCCGGCTTCGAGACCGACCGTAGACGGTTTCTCGGCCGGCACGGCGATCCGGCGCGACCGCCGGGTGCGACCGAGGCGCTGGATGGCGTAGCGGGCTGGACGCTCGATCCGGTCATGGCCTTGCGAGCGCAGGTCGTGCTGGCACCCGGGGCGCAGGCACGGATCGATTTCGTGACGGTGGCGGCCGGTTCACGCGAGACGGCGCTCGGGATCGCCGAGCGCTTCGCGACCGGACCGGCGCTCGAGTGGGCGACGGAAGACGCGCGCCGATCGGCCGCGCTCGAAGCGCGGCGCCTCGGACTCGATTCGCGCACGCTGGCCGAGGCGCAGGCCCTGTGCCGCGACCTGATCTTCCCGCGCCCGCCGCCGGTCATGTTGAGGGCGGTGTCGGATATTGCGCTTCCTGCCCAACCGCATCTGTGGAGCATGGGGCTGTCCGGCGATCTGCCGATTGTGCTGGTGCGGGTCGTCGACGAGGCCCAGGCGCCGCTACTGCCGACCATCATCCGCGCCCATCGGTGGTGGCAGAGGAGCGGCCTACGCGCGGACCTGATGTTTCTGCAGGATGGCGTCTTGGGTTACCAGGAGCCGGTTCGCGACCTGCTGCTTGCCGCACTTCGCGATGCGAACGTGCCCGAGGGGCTGGGTGGACAGGGAGGCATCCATCTCCTGGCAATCGACCGGATCGGCGCGATCGAGCGCCGCACGCTCGAGGCCACAGCCCGCGTGACGCTCGATGCGGCGGCAGGATCGCTCGCCACGGCAATGGCGCCACCACGGCCCGGGTGCGTCCCGCTACCCCGCTTCCAGCCGCTCGGGGCGTCCACGCCCGAACGGCTGCACGCGCTGCCATTGGTGCGCCCCGACAACCTCGTCTTCGACAACACCCTCGGGGGCTTCACCCAGGAAGCAGGCGACTACGTAATCCAGCTCGATGACGGCCGCGTGACGCCGTCGCCCTGGTGCAACGTGCTGGCGAACGAGGGTTTCGGCACGATCGTCTCGGAAGCGGGGCTGGGCTTCACCTGGTGCATCAACAGCGGCGAGCATCGTCTCACCCCTTGGTCGAACGACCCGGTGGTCGATCCGCAGACCGAGGCGCTCTATCTGCGCGACGAAGAGACGGCCGACATCTGGACGCCCACCCCGCTGCCCGCCGGCGGCGATGCGTCCTGCCAGGTTCACCACCATGCCGGCGCCACGACCTGGCAGCGCAACGCGGAGGGGCTGGAGCAGCGCCTCACCGTCTTCGTTCCTCCCGATGCCCCCGTGAAGCTGGCGCTGCTGACCCTGACAAACCCGGGCGACCGCGTGCGACGGTTCACCGCCACCTACTACGCCGAGTGGCTGCTTGGCTCGATGAGCAGCGCGGCGCGACCGCACCTGGTCTGCGGCTTCGATGCCGAGAGCCAGGCGCTGATCGCGCGCAATGGCTGGAATCCCGAATTTGGCGAGCGCACGGCGTTTCTCGCCGCCAGCCGCCAGCCACATAGCCTGACCTGTGACCGCGCAGCGTTCCTCGGCCGCCACGGCAATCCGGCCCGGCCGGCCGGCCTGATGGCCTGGAGCCTCGATGGTGATCTCGACCACGTCGCTGACCCCTGCGCAGCGTTCCAGGTCCACATCGATCTGGCGGCCGGCGCGACCGAAGAGGTGGTGTTTGTGCTCGGCGAGGGCAGCGATCCGGCCGAGGCGGCACGGCTCGCGACGCATTGGGCGAACATCGAGACGGCCAGGCAGGGGCTGGCCGACAACGAGGCGGTCTGGCAATGCCGGCTCGGCGCCGTTCAGGTCACCACCCCGGACCCGGCTTTCGACCTGATGGTCAATCGTTGGCTCATCAACCAGGCCTTTGCCTCGCGCGTGCTGGCGCGGGCCGGGTTCCAGCAGGCCGGCGGCGCCTTCGGCTTTCGTGACCAGTTGCAGGACATGATGGCGCTGCTGTTCATCGAGCCGCAGCGCGTGCGTGCGCACATCCTGGAAAGCGCCTCACACCAGTTCGAGGAGGGTGACGTGCTGCACTGGTGGCACCCGCCCCAGGGACGAGGGGTGAGAACGCGCTGCTCGGACGATCTGCTGTGGCTGGTCTACGCCACCGGTCGCTATGTCGAGGCGACCGGCGATACGTCCATTCTCGACGAGGATGTCCCGTTCCTGTCCGCCCCGCCACTGGAGGCCGACGAGGAAGATCGCTACGCCCCGTTCGAGGCAGGCGAGGAGCGCGGGACGTTGTTCGAGCATTGCCGGCGTGCGCTGGACCGTGGCGTCACCGCGGGCGCGCATGGGCTGCCACTCATCGGCACGGGGGATTGGAACGACGGCATGGACCGCGTCGGCAGCGAGGGGCATGGCGAAAGCGTCTGGCTCGCCTGGTTCGCCGCGACCTGCGCCGAGGCCTTCGCCGATCTTGCCGGGGAGGTCGGGCGCCACGACCTCGATGATCTTTGGCGGGCGCGCGCGGATGATCTGCGCCGCGCCGCCGATGCCGCCGGCTGGGATGGCGCATGGTACGCGCGCGCCTTCGCGGATGACGGTCTGCCATGGGGCTCGAAAGAGTCCGAGGAATGCCAGATCGACAGCATTTCCCAATCCTGGGCGGCGCTGGCCGACGGGCCCTCGCCCGAACGAACCGGAGCGGCCGTCAACGCCGCGACCGACCGCCTGGTCGATCGCGAGACACGCTTGGTGCGCCTGCTGACGCCGCCGTTCGACCGAACACTGCGCGATCCGGGCTACATCCGCGCCTACCCGCCGGGTGTTCGGGAAAATGGCGGTCAGTACACCCATGCCGCGGCCTGGCTCGGCCTGGCCCATGCGCGCCTGGGCCATGGCGACCTGGCCTACGAGATCTTCGACCTGATCAACCCCATCCGCCGCAGCGACAGCCTCAACGAGGCAGAATTCTACCGTGGCGAGCCCTATGTCCTGGCCGCTGACGTGCGCGGCGCGGGACCGGGCACCGGCCAGGCCGGCTGGACATGGTATACGGGGGCGGCGGGCTGGAGCTGGCAACTGGCCGTCGAAGGCATTCTCGGCCTGAGCCTCCAGCACGGCGCGGTCCGGATCGCTCCCCGAATTCCGACGAGTTGGGGAGAGGCGATGGTCCGGATCAACGGCCCCGAGGGCGGGCTGATCGTCACGATCGAGGATCCCGAGCGGGTTGGCACCGGGCACGTCGAACTCGCGGTGGACGGACACCCCGCGGAAGGCGACTGCATCGCCATCCCGACAGACGGAACGGAACGTCGCGTCACCGCCCGCCTGCGGAAACTGTCATCGGACTGATCGACGAGGCGCGGCCTGTGTCGCGGTGAGCTCTCGACAGGTCGCTCATCCAGGACGATACGTCGGACGGCGGGAAAGGAAGCGCGAGCCGAACCATATCCGGACGCGAATGAACCGCCACACCATACCCGTTTGTCGCCTCGCGGCGGCTTCGCGGCCGCACCCTCTCCTCGATCATGCCCCGGCTCCCCGATTATCGAGGCAGCATTTTGAACAGCCTGCGAGGGGCCACGCATTCGTCAACGGCGGAAGACGTCGCCCGCGCCGGCTTTCTGATCAGTCGTTTTCCATTTCCGGACGGTACTGGCCACGCATGGCGAGGCTGTTGAGTCGGGCCCGTTTGAGCAGGGCCTGTTGAGCGGCATGCGCATTTTCGTTCTTGCCACCCCAGGCATGCAGTGCCGGCTGCTGCAAGGCGCGGCCGTAGGAAATGGTCAGAAGCCAGGGCGCGTCCTCGCCCCGCTGATTGAGGGCATTGAGATTGGCGGTCGCCTCTTCCGGGCTCTGGCCACCGGAAAGAAAATTGATGCTGGGCACGGCGGCCGGCACGGTACGGCGCAGCGCCTGGAGGGTAGCGGCAGCGACCTGTTCCGGATTGGCCTGTGTCCGCTCCTTGCCCGGCAGGACCATGTTGGGCTTGAGCAGGATGTGTTCCAGCACCACATGGTGGCGGTGCAGTGCATGGAACACCGCATGCAGGACCCCTTCGGTCACCTCGGCGCAGCGTTCGATCGAGTGGCCGCCGTCCATCAGCACTTCGGGCTCGACGATTGGCACCAGCCCTTCGCTCTGACAGACCGCAGCATAGCGCGCCAGCATTTCGGCGTTCGCCTCGATGCCATGCGGCGTGGGGGCCTGCTCCTCGATGCCGTAGACCTCGCGCCATTTGGCGAACCGGGCGCCCTGTTCACGGTAAGTCTTCAGCCGATCACCCAGACCATCCAGACCCTGGGTGATGAGGTCACCCGGGCTCAGTGCCAGGGGGATCTTGCCCTTGTCGACCTTGATCCCGGGAACGATCTGCTGCGCCCAAGCAGCGGATGGCAGGGCCTGCCCGTCGTCTGTCTGCTGCGTCAAAGTTTCCTCGAACAGGATGGCTCCACTGATGTACTTGCCCAACCCGGGCGTGGTGAGCAGCAGGGCCCGGTAGAAACGGCGATGCGCTTCGGTCGATTCGACCCCGATGGGCTCGAACCGCTTGGCCATCGTCGGATGGCTTTCGTCCATCGCCAAAACGCCGCGACCTTCCTGAACCAGGTCGTCGATGGTTGCCTGCAAGTCGTCCTGACGCGTCATGAGTGATTTCCTCGGTTCAGATGGTGATGCCAGTGTGTCGGCAATGGTGATGGTAGCCGGAAGGACCGGGGCTTGCCCATTGGTCCTCCCTTGCGGCTCAGTGAATCGCTCGGGCGCTGACGTTGGCGAAGGTGCGAGATGGGCTACTCCGGTCGCTGGACGAGATTCACAACACCCTGGCCGAGACTCTCGATGTCGCCGTGGTTGACGAAGGATGGTTGGAAGTCGAGACCGACGAGCCTGATGACGAGGGAGAGTGGTATCAGACTGAGTGGTATCAGACTGGTGGCCACCGCAGGGGGCAAGGAGAGCTGCTTCTCGAACAGTGATGCCTGCCAGGCTTGGCTTCGGCATCAGGTCGCGTCTGCGGCCTGAAGCTTTTGCGAGAGTCCAATGATGCAATCACGGACGAGCTGCCTCAGCCTCGGGTGTCCACGATCGAGACGTTCGATCAGTGACGCTTTCTGCGGAAGGTACTGATGTCTGGCAAAGGCCGGGTCGTGCTTGGCGATCGATCTGACGTTCAGATACACGTCGGTGTACTTGATCGTCTGGGCGCGTGGCTCGCTTTGCTCGACGTGCGCATGGTCAATGGCCTTGCGGGTGGCCCGATTGCCGTCTTCAGGCCGTGAGGGGTTCGTCAGGGACAACACCATTCGCACGACCGAGGCCGGGAAGCGATCCGCCAGATCCTGCGCTGTCACCTCGGTGTCCTCGACCACGTCGTGGAGCAGGGCGGCAGCCAATACCAGTGGGTCGCGCTCGTACTCAGAGACGACATGGGCGACAGCGACGGGGTGCAGGACGAAAGGCTCGCCGGTGTATCGGCGTGTCTGGCCTTCGTGTGCGGCCACGGCGAGTTCAAGAGCCTCACGGACCACGCGTGACGGGTGGCGGGCGAAGTCGTCGAACAGGTTGCGGGCAGTGTCAGGGTGCATGGATCTGGGAACAATCGGGAGAGAGACCTGCCCCGCGTGGCTGACTTCCCATGTCGACCATGGTGCATCGCCGTCCTGACGAGGGAGGTCACTTGGAGAGTCGCACCGGCCGCGACGGATGGCGGCGGGCTCCGTCGCCTGAAGATGTGGGGTAGGATCGTGTCTCGGAGCGGGAGACAGTTGTAACCTACATTGTAACCTACAGGCGATTTGAGGGGTTCAACAGGCTGGCCGAAAAGGGGATAACCTGGGGTAGAACCCGGGGTAGAACCCTCCCGGCCATTACCGGGACTCCGGCCACGCTCTCGACAACAGGGAGCCGGGTCTCACACCCGCTCCGAGCCGCTAGACTAGACTGAGGGTAAGGCCACGACAGGAGTCGATCTCCATGTTCATGTTCTCATCCCGAGACACCCTCGCCCACTACCGCCGGAAACGCGACCCGCACTGCACCCGTGAACCCATGGGCGACGAGGTCTGAAGCAGAGGAGACGAAGACCGGATGATCTTGACATCGACACGTCGGAAGGCCGCGAAGAGGTCGCCAGCGTGCACCGCGCCGCCCTGGACCTTCGCGACCTCCTGGCGGATACAGGGATGCCTTGGCGATTATCCCGATAAATGGAGAAAGGGTGATGTATTCTAAAGCTCAATAATACATATCTTAGATATGAGTTTTTTGAAGATTATTCTTCCTATCCGTCACGGGCGTCGGTTTTCTTATCATTATTAAATAGGATTAACTAAAGAATGGGGTTCTTTTCTGTCTGGCAGCTGTTTCTACAGAATGAGAAGGGGCTGATAGAGTGATGGAAGAATGCCTGTGCGTAAGAGGTGGATATGGACAAAACCCGTAAAAAAAGGGCGCCATCTGGCTCACCCGCAGGACTGGAAAAATGCCCGACCGGTATTCCCGGGCTGGATCAGATTACCAACGGCGGCTTGCCGAAGGGACGTACGACACTGATATGCGGCTCTTCCGGCTCGGGCAAGACGCTGTTCGGCATGGAGTTTCTGGTCAAGGGCGGAATCGAAAACGGTGAGCCCGGCGTGTTCATGGCCTTCGAGGAGCGTGCCGATGAGCTTGCCGGCAACGTCGCTTCGCTGGGTATCGACCTGCAGGCATTGATCAATGGCAAGCAGATGATCATCGATCATGTGCACATCGACCGCAGCGAAATGGAGGAGACCGGCGAATACGATCTGGAAGCGCTCTTCATTCGTCTCGGTTATGCCATCGACTCCATCGGCGCCAAACGGGTGGTGCTGGATACCCTTGAGGTGCTGTTTGGTGCTCTCACTAATACCAACATTCTGCGGGCCGAGCTGAGGCGACTGTTCCAGTGGCTCAAGGATAAGGGCGTTACTTCCATTGTTACCGGTGAACGCGGCGAGCGCCAGCTTACCCGTCATGGTTTGGAGGAGTATGTTTCCGACTGTGTGATCCTGCTCGACCAGCGGGTTGCGAACCAGATTGCCACCCGCCGCCTGCGCATCGTCAAATATCGCGGCTCCGCCCACGGCAGCAATGAGTACCCTTTCCTGCTTGATGAGCAGGGGGTCACGGTGACTCCCGTCACCGGGATCAGTCAGCAATACGCCGTTTCCCGCGATTTTGTCTCCACCGGCGTGGCCAGTCTGGATGACATGCTCGGGGGGAAGGGTTGCTACCGGGGCAGCTCGCTACTGGTGTCCGGTACAGCGGGCACCGGCAAGAGCAGCATCGCGGCCCATTTTGTCGATGCCGCCTGCCGCCGGGGGGAACGTTGCATCTATTTTGCCTTCGAGGAGTCCCCGGAGCAGATCATGCGCAACATGCGCTCCATCGGTATCAACCTGCAACCGTGGCGGAAGAAGGGGCTGCTCGACCTGCAGGCGATGCGGCCCACCTCCTATGGCCTGGAGAAGCTTCTGGCGATCATCGAGCGAACAGTCGAGCAGTTCCAGCCCCACATGGTGGTGTTCGATCCCATCTCCAGTCTCGAGTTGGCGAGCTCTTTTGAGGAAGCCCGGACCGCCCTGATGCGTCTGGTGGATTTTCTCAAATCCCGTCAGATCACCGCCCTGTTCAACAGCCTTACCGGCAGTGGCGATCCAGCGGAGCAGAGCGAGGTAGGCATCTCCTCCCTGATCGACACCTGGCTGCTGCTGCGCAATATGGAACAGAGCGGCGAGCGTACCCGCCTTCTCTACATTCTCAAATCGCGCGGCATGGCCCACTCCAATCATGTGCGCGAGTTCTTCCTCACCGATCATGGCGTGGATCTGATGGATGTGTACATGGGCCCGAACGGCATTCTTACCGGCACCGCGCGGGCCGTGCAGGAGATGCGGGATAGTGCTGCCGTACTGTCCCGCGATCAAAAGGCCAAACAGGCGCGCTTGATGATCGATCACAAACGCAAGGCGATGGAGGCGCGGATCGCCGAGCTCAAGGCGGAGTTCGAGATCGAACTCAGGGAGATGGAGACACTCATCGCCGAGGAAGAAGGAAGCGCGAAGAGCCTGCTTACCGGGCGTGCCAAGGCGGGGCGTCAGGGTAAAGGCGCTCTCGGCAAGGCAAGGCAGAGGGGAAAGCGATGACGCCAACCGATAAACCGGCTGCACCCGGGCGCCGGGGCGGAGTCAAGGATGGCCAGTCGGCCGAATGGGAGTTGCGGCTCTACGTGGCCGGGCAGACTCCCCGTTCCATCACGGCCCTGGACAATCTCAAGCGGATTTGCGAGGAGCATCTCGCGGGGCGCTATCGGGTCGAGGTGATCGACCTGTTGGAGCACCCCCAGCTCTCCCGCGATGACGAAATCTTCGCGCTGCCGACGCTGGTGCGCAAGCTGCCCGAGCCGATGCGCAAGATCATTGGGGACCTCTCCGATACCGAGAAGGTTCTGGTTGGTCTGCAGTTGAGGCCGGGAAGCTGATGCGGCCGGATGTCGGTCAGGAGTATCCATGACTGAAAGAAAGTCAAAAGAGGTGCTTGTCGAGGAAAATCGGCAGCTGCGTACCCGGGTCGAGGAGCTGGAAGCGGTACTGCATGCCATCCGTAGTGGCAAGGTCGATGCGCTGGTTCTGTCGAAACCGGCGGGTGAGCAGGTGCTTCCCCTGCAGGGTGCGCTGGAGCCTTACCGTATCATGGTCGAAGCCATGGGCGAGGGAGCGGTTTCCCTGTCAGCAGAAAGCACCATTCTCTACTGCAATGCCCGTTTCGTCGAACTGGTCCGGATGCCCCGTGAGCGAATTATTGGGTTGCCGCTCCATGACATGATCGCCGAACCCGACCGGAAGACATTCGACGAGATGATCTCCCGGGGACTGCAAGAGCTCATGCGTGGAGAGCTGACGCTGCTGGCGAGCGACGGCATGCGGATACCCGTCCATCTCTCCATGTGCCCCCTGCCGGAAAGCGATGGTAAAGCGGTCTCTGTCGTAGTGACCGACCTGACTGAGGTGTTCGCCGCCGCGCAGACCCGAACACTGCTGGCGCTGATCATCGAATCCTCCGACGATGCCATCGTTTCCACCACGCTCGACGGGGTGGTAAAAAGCTGGAACCGGGCAGCCGAGCAGCTCTACGGCTATACCGCCGACGAAGTGATCGGGCACCCCATTGAATCGCTGATTGTTCCGCCCGAGCGCAGCGATGAGGTGATTCAGGAACTCGAGGCTATCGGGCAGGGGGAATTTACACTGCTCGAAGAGACTGTGCGGCAGCGCAAGGATGGAACGCAGCTCGCGGTATCTGTAAAAGCGTCGCCCATCCTTGATGAGGCCGGCAAGGTCATCGGTGCCTCCATCAATGCGCGGGATATCACACAGCAAAAGCGGATGCAGAAAGAGCGGGATCGGGCAACTCATCTGCTTGGCGAGCGGCTCAAGGAGATCAGCTGTTTGCATGCCATCTCCACCATTGTCGGGGAGAGCGAATTATCCATTGAGCAGCGCCTGCAGCGCATTGTGGAAAGGATTTCGTCCGGCTTTCGGTACCCCGATGTGACATGCGCCCGCATTACACTGGCGGACAGCCAATACAGCAGCGCCGATTTTCAGGAGACAGCATGGCGGCTCGCCTGCGATATCGAGGTGGAGGAGGAGGGTGAAGAGGGTGGCAGCCTGGAGGTCTTCTACACGGAGGAGAGGCCGGCCAGCGATGAGGGGCCGTTTCTGCGAGAGGAGCGGGATCTGGTCAATACGCTTGGCCGGATTCTGGGAGATTTCCTCCGGCTCGAGCACAGCCTGTCACAATTGACCCGATTTCGCGACCTGGTGGATGCATCCAACGATGGGGTGTTCGTGATCGACCCCGGTTCTGCCTGCATCCTGGATGTCAACAGGCAGGCATGTGACGCCCTGGGATACAGCCGCGACGAACTCCTTCGTCTGCGCGTCATTGATATAGAAGTCACATTGCCGAATGCGTCGGCGTGGGATGAGCATATCAGGGAGGTGAAAAAGGGCGGCTCTATGCTTCTGGAAGGGGAGGAGAAGCGAAAGGATGGCCGCACCTTTCCGGCAGAGGTCAGTATACGGTATGTAGCCCGAAATGAGGGCGACTACATCGTAGCGATAGTCCGCGACATTACCGAGCGCAAACGGGCGGAAGAAGCGCTGCAAGAAAGTGAGGAAGAGTTCCGCACCCTGGCCGAATCCATGCCGCAGATTGTCTGGATTACGCGACCAGACGGTTGGAATATCTATTTCAACCAGCAGTGGGTGGACTACACCGGGCTGACGCTTGAGGAGAGTAGGGGCCACGGCTGGAACAAGCCGTTTCATCCTGATGACCAGAAATACGCATGGGACGCTTGGGGAAACGCAACGAAAAACCTGGCCCCTTACTCCATCGAAAGCCGCTTACGGCGCGCAGATGGGGTTTACCGCTGGTGGCTGGTGCGTGGTGTGCCTCTAACCGATGACAAGGGCAATATCCTGAAATGGTTTGGCACCTGCACCGATATTCATGACTTGAAGACGGCCGAACAGGAAATCATCAAAACCAACCGCGCACTCAAAACCCTGTCGGCGGGCAACCTGGCACTGGTGCAAGCCACGAACGAGGATGAATTGCTGCAGACCGTCACCAGAGTCATCGTGGAACAAGGCGACTATGCTCAGGCGGTGGTCGACTATGCCGAGGACGACCCGGAAAAGAGCATCACCCCCAGGGCGTGGTCGGGTTATGAGGGCGACCCTTACTGGGCGGAACAGCTCAGTTGGGCCGACACGGAACAGGGCCAATTGCCCGTCTCCAGGGCCATACGCAGTGGCAAGACGCAGGTTAGCCATGATATTGCCAGCGATCCGGCATTCGAACCATGGAGAGAGCGTGTAGCGGCACTCGGTTATGTCTCTAACATCGCACTGCCAATGTCCGATGGCAAACGAATATTCGGCGCTCTGAGCATTTATTCAACCGTTGTACTCGACTTCGATGACGAGGAAATCCGGTTGCTGGAGGAGCTGGGCAACAACCTCGCTTATGGCATTGCCGCTTTGCGGGTACGCACGGCGCATGAGCAGGATGCCGACATCCTGCGCCAGAGCCTGGAGCAATCCATCCAGACCATCGCGGCTATCGTGGAGGCGCGCGACCCCTATACCGCCGGCCACCAGCGCCGCGTTGCCGAGCTGGCGACGGCCATCGCGCGGGAAATGGCATTGACGGAAGATCAGGTCAATGCCATCTATTTCGCTGCCATTATTCACGATCTGGGCAAGATCCATATTCCGGCGGAAATTCTTTCCAAACCCAGCAAGCTCAACGATATCGAGTTCATGCTGGTCAAGACGCATCCGCAAGCCGGCTACGACATCCTGAAGAATGTGATATTCCCCTGGCCGATCGCGGATATCGTTCTTCAGCATCACGAGCGACTCGATGGCTCCGGCTACCCGCAGGGCCTCAAGGGCGGAGATATCCTGCTTGAGGCGAGAATCATTACCATAGCCGACGTTATAGAGGCAATGTCCTCGCACCGGCCCTATCGTCCGGGGCTAGGTATTGAGTCGGCATTGAAGGAAATCGAGTGTCACCGGGGGGAGTGGTACGACCCGAAGGCAGTTGACGCTTGCCTCAAGCTTTTCCGTGAAGACGGTTATACGCTGCCTGCTTGATCCGTGAATCGCCCCAACTTTCCTAGACACCTCAAGAGCCTCACACTGAGGGTTCCGAGGAGGTGCCATGAGCAATCGACGTTATCCAGACGAATTCAAGGTCGAGGCGGTCAAGCAGGTGACCGAACGAGGCCGGCGAGTGAAG
>JAGXIF010000016.1 GCA_024635755.1 Halothiobacillus sp. | reverse complement strand
TGATTGCCGATACCGCCGGTGAAATGGTCAGCGACATCGTTTACGACATCCTCAACTAAAGCCACCGAAGTGGCCGACAGCTGACTAAACCGTTAAGATTCATCCTTTGCCGGACCCGTTAGCCCGCGATTATGCGAGGCGGCCGGTCCGGTCTGCTATTTACGCCAAGCCAGCGACCGACGACATGACCGCAGACGATCCCCAGGCCACCGACCCGAAACCGGATACCACCGGCACCACCACGGGCGAGGCCGCCCCCGAGGCCACGACGGATTCGACTCCCGAATCGGCCCCGGAAATGAATGCTGAAGCGACGCCGACCGAAACGGCGCCGGCAGAGGCGAATCAGCCGAAAAAGCCGCGCATCCATCCGCGTGAGGCGGTCAAGCAGTTCGAGGCCGCCTGGCCGGAGGCGTTCTCTTCCGATCCCAAGCAGGTCAAGCCGCTGGCCATCGGCATCCTGCAGCAGATCCTCGCCGACCGCCCGGCCGAGCTCGACGGCCTGAACTCCAAGACGATCCGCGCGGCGATGAAGTTCTACACCTCGCGGTTGTCGTACCACATCGCCATGAAGAACGCGGAGCACCGCGTCGACCTCAAGGGCGAGCCGGCCGAACCGGTCGACGACAAGGCCCGCAGCCACGCCGAAGAGCAGATCAGGGCGATCCACGCCGCTCGCGATGCCAAGCGCGCCGAGCAGGGTGAGAGCGAAGACGGCGCGGAAAAGAAACCGCGCCGCCCCCGCAAGGCCAACGGGAAGGGGCCGCGCAAGGCAGCCAGTGGCGACAAGGCCAAGTCAGGACAGGAAGGCAGCAAGCGCCGTGGCGATCGCCGACCGAACAAGTCTGGCGACCAGCGCAAGTCGGAACAGCCCGATCCGGCGCTGAAAAATCTCAGCATGGAAGAAAAGCTCGACCGCCTCGCCCAACGCTTCGGCCAGGACGGCGCGAAGTAACGACCCACCGTGGCAGCGCACCCCGAGCGGTAGGAGCGCCTTCAGGCGCGATACCCATAGGGGGGGTTGCACGGGGGTGCCCACTCAGGCGCCCAGAAACAGACCACCGTCTGCGTCGGACTTCATTCAAGGCCGACGTCACGACCGCCCGTTTCGCTTTGATAGCCGCGAAGGCCGCGAGAGCGGGTGTCTCCGAACGATGGAGTCACCGCGTGTCCCGTTCGCACTATCTCCGCGACAACATGCCTAGCTAGCAGCACGCCCCATGAGCCGATCCAAACGCAATCGCCCCATCCGCCGCTGGATCTGGCGACTGATCCTGCTGGCGCTGCTTGGCTTCCTGCTGGTCCAGCTGTGGTTCTTCGTCCAGGTCTGGCACCTGCGGGACCACAACCCCGAGACCACCGCCTTCATGCGCGAACGCCTGGAAATGCTGCGCGGCATCCGCCCCGACATCACCGCCCAGCAGATCTACGTGCCCTACGAGGCGATCAGCCTACCCGCCCGCCGCGCCGTGGTCGCCTCGGAGGACGATCGCTTCATGGATCATTGGGGCATGGATCTCGTGGGTTTGCGGCACGCCCTGGAACGCAACCTCGAGGCCGGCGAGATTGTCGCCGGCGGCTCGACCATCACCCAGCAACTGGCCAAGAACCTGTTCCTCTCCGCCGACCAGTCGCTATGGCGCAAGGGCCAGGAGGCCATCATCGCCCTGATGCTGGAAGCCACACTCGGCAAGCGCCGCATCCTCGAGCTCTATCTGAACTATGCCGAATGGGGCAACCTGCTCTACGGTATCGAGGCCGCGGCGCGCAGCTACTACGGCAAGTCCGCCAGCCAGATCACGCGCCGCGAAGCGGCCCAGCTCGCCGCCATGCTGCCTAATCCGCGTTTCTACCAGGACAACCGCAATGCGCGAGGGCTGCTGGTAAGGACCAACGCAGTGCTCGGGCGGATGGACCACTCACAGACCCCAAAATGACAGCCGGATCAGAGCGTGACTCTTCCGTCTTCCAGCTTCTGGCCTCGAGTTTCCCGCTCTAGAACGCCGAACACCTAACCCCCAACCGCCGCCGCGCCACGACCCACAGCCAGACATTCCAGAACACCAGACTCACACTCGTGGCGATCGCCGCACCGACCACACCGACCGCCGGGATCAGCAGCAGGTTGAGCACCACGTTCAGCACCGCTGCCACCGCCACAGCCCGGGTCACCTCGCGCTCATGGCGGGTCATGGTCAGCAACATGCCGTTCGGGCCGAACCAGGCACTGACCAGTTGCCCAACGGCCAAGACCATCAACGGCTCGTAAGCGCCACGGAACTCGTCACCGAACAACGTAACGAGCAGCCACTCGCCGAAGACGACAAACAGCAGCGTCGCCGGCACAGCGAAGACCAGAGCCGCCTGCGCCGTGCGCCGTACGAGTTTCTGCAGCTTCTGGCGTTCCTCCTCGATATGCAGTCGCGCGGCAAAGGGGGCGACGACCATGTTCAGTGCGGTCAGCCCCAGCGAGACCAGCAACGCCCCCTGCGCTGCGACCCGGTACACACCCACATCCACCGTGGCCGCCAGCAGGCCGAGCAGCAGCACGTCGGCATGACGATTGATCTGCTGGAACCCCTGCGTCAGAGCCATGGGCCATGCCGCCGACAGCCAGGCAACGTGTTGATAATGCGGCCTGGCCGTTGCGACCTCCGGTGGCCGATAGCGATGCAACAGCCAGGCGCCTACCACGAATGCCACCAACGTCGCCCCGAACGTCACCCCCATCGCATCGGCTGGGGACACTTCCATGCCGTGCCACATGAGCAACACCAGGAGTACAACGGCAAGCAAGGCTGGGCGTAACACCTGCTCCGGGAACACACCCGCCAGCACATGCCGCAAGCCGCCCAGGCTGGCCGAGCGCACTGCCACCAGAGCCAGCAGCGGCACCAGCCCGAGGCCCCAGACCAACGTCTCGCGCAAGTCTTCGCCCTGCGCCCAACCCAGCCACAAGCCCAGCGCCCCGCCAGCCGCGATCAGTAGCGATAGCAACAACGTCACGCCATTGGCCCAGCGCCAGATGCCACGTACAGCAGACCAATCCCCGGTGCGTTGCCCCCGCGCGGTCTCACGCACCACCAGCGGCGGCAGCCCCGCTCTGGTAGGCATGGAAACCAGCGACATCAGCGCAAAGACGAAGGCATAGACCCCGTACCCTGCCGGCCCCAGCAAGCGGGCGAGCAACACGGCGATCACGAGGCCCAGCACGACTTCGGACACCCGCGCCAGCAGACTCCCGGCACCACCCCGAAGCAGTTGCGCGGCCAGGCCCTCGCCTTGCCATGGACTCGACCGCCTTGTTTCGCCATGTTCCTTATTGCCCGACAAGGTGCCCTCCCTCGGTTTCACTGCAGCGACCAGCGGCGGCCGGAACTCGTTCGCCATGGTACGCTAACGCCCGGACCAAGGCCCTCACGCACGGGCCGGAGAACAGGGACCGATGCCAGCCAGAGAAGAGGAAAAACCACGCCTGGTCGCAATCCTGGGCACCCGCGCCCAGGTCATCAAGATGGCGCCGCTGCTGGCCGAGCTCGAGCGCCGCCACCTCTCCTACCGGCTGCTGCTGACCGGGCAGCACCAGGCGACCGTCGACGACCTGCTGGACGAATTCGGCATCTCCACGCCCCGGGAACGGCTGTACGAGGGTCCCGAGGTCAAGGGCATGACCCAGGCCGGCTTCTGGATGCTGCGTATCGCCTGGCGGCTCTGGCGCCGGCGGGCCGACTGGGCATCCAGGCCAAGAAGACACACCATCGTGCTGGTGCACGGCGACACCTTCACCACACTGCTAGCCGCCTTCATCGGCCGTTTGTCCGGTGCCACCGTCGCCCACGTCGAGGCCGGCCTGCGTTCCTTCGACTGGCGCCACCCGTTCCCCGAGGAAATCACGCGCATCCTCGTCTCCCGCGTCGCCAGGATCGCCTACTGCCCGGGCAACTGGGCCTGCGGCAACCTGAACGGCCGACGGACGGCCATCGTGGACACCCAAGCCAACACCATCCTCGATGCGCTGCGTATCGCGTTAGAGAAACCGGCCGCATCCGGGAACAACGATGAGACCCCCTACGCCGTGGTATCCGTGCACCGGTTCGAGAACCTCTACTCCCGGGAACGCATGGAAATCATCCTCGACACCATCCGTCGGCTGGCCGAGCGATTGCGAGTGATCCTCGTCCTGCATCCCACCACGGAGAAGCGCCTCACGGAGCTAGGCATGCTCGAGGAGCTCCGGCAGAACCCAAACGTCGAATTGCGCCCGCGGATGACTTACGTGCCCTTCATGCAACTGATCGCCCGTTCTCGACTGGTGATTAGCGACGGCGGCAGCAACCAGGAGGAACTCTCCTACCTAGGCATTCCCACTCTCCTGATGCGCATGGCCACCGAACGGCAGGAGGGGCTGGATGAAAACGTGAGCTTGGGCCGTTTTGACCCCAAACGCATCACCCGGGCAATCGATGGTGTGGATACCACCCCGTCCAAACGGACAACAACGCTGCCTTCCCACTATCCGTCCGGCATCATCGTCGACGACCTGCTGAGCAGACTCCGCGCAGCCGAGGACAGATCAAAACGTTCGGAGAACAAAAGCCCGCAATGAGCGCTACATCACGGGGCAGCAAAGGTCCCCGATCGGGCTCCCGGGCGCAATGGATAAGGGAATATATCTCTCCTGCAACGCCCGTTCCAGCAGGAGTAGAATCGGCAAGAACACCCAACGGGAGGCCGCCGACCATGGACCGAAAAGCGCCAGAGCAAGACGAACCGCTGTTCGTCACACGCCCGCAGCTACCGCCGCTCGAGGAGGTCATGCCCTACCTCGAGGAGATCTGGCGCACGCACCAGCTGACCAACAAGGGCCCCTTCCACGAACAGCTCGAAGCGGCCCTGTGCGACTATCTGGGCGTGGAACACATCTCCCTGTTCGCCAACGGCACGCTGGGCCTGGTCACCGCCATGCAGGCGTTGCGGCTGACCGGCGAGGTAATCACCACGCCTTACAGCTTCGTCGCCACCGCCAACGCCCTCCTGTGGAACGACCTGACCCCGGTATTCGTCGACGTCGACCCGGTGACGCTGAACCTCGACCCGGCGCAGGTCGAGGCCGCCATCACGCCTAAGACCAGCGCCATCCTGCCGGTTCACGTCTACGGCCAGCCTGCCGACGTCGAGGGCCTCCAGCACATCGCCGACCTCTACGGCCTGCGGTTGATCTACGACGCCGCGCATTGCTTCGGCGTCGAGGACGAAGGCGGCAGCATCCTCCGCCATGGGGACATGTCGATCCTGAGCTTCCATGCCACTAAGGTGTTCAACACCTTCGAGGGCGGCGCCATCGTCAGCCCGGATGCCAAGACCAAGCAGCGGGTGGACTACCTGAAGAACTTCGGCTTCGCCAACGAGACAACGGTGGTCGCCGCCGGCATCAACGCCAAGATGAACGAGTTCCAGGCCGCGATCGGCCTGGCCCAGTTGCAGCACATCGATGAGGCCATCGCCCGTCGCGCCCGACTGGACGATATCTACCGAGAGGCATTGGCCGACGTGAAAGGCATCCGCTGCCCACCGGTGAGCCGAGCCGCCCGCTACAACCACGCCTACTTCCCGATCTTCGTCGAGGACGACTACCCGTTGAGCCGTGACGAGCTGTATTTCCGTCTGCGCGAAAACGGCATTTACGGCCGACGGTACTTCTACCCCCTGATCCCCGAATTCCCCATGTACGGCAACCTGCCAGGCATCGAGAATCGGGACTGGCCGATCGCCCACGCGGCGTCGGAGCGAGTCATCTGCCTGCCGATGTACCCCGACCTCACCGACGAGCAGGCCAGGCGAATCGCAATGGTTTGCGCAGAACCGGGAGGCAGCGCGTGACCACGGTCGCCATCATGCAGCCGTACCTGTTCCCCTACATCGGCTATTACCAGTTGGCGGCGGCGGCCGATGTGTTCGTGTTTCTGGACGATGTAAACTACATCAAGCGTGGGTTCGTGAATCGAAATCAGGTAATCGACAAGAGAGGCGAGTTCGTTCGCTTCACACTGCCCGTACGGAAAGCCTCTCAGAACCGACAGATCCGGGAACATACTTACGCCAGCGACAACGGCAAGGCCCTTAAGACCATCGAGCACTGCTACAAGGATCAGCCGGGCTTTGACACATGGCACCCGCTGGCCAGAGAGATCCTAGGCGAAAGTGCCGAACAACCAGTCTCCTGCACCAACGAGGCAAGCGTTCGCAAGCCAATGGAAACCTTGTCCATCGAGACGCAATTTTGCCGCTCAAGTGACCTGGACCCCCAGCCAAGCCTCACCGGCGAGAACCGGATCCTGCATTTATGCCGCGAGTTGCGAGCAGACCGGTACATCAACCTGCCCGGCGGAAAATTGCTCTACTCCCCCGACCGATTTGCCTCGCAGGGGATCGAACTGCGTTTTCTACGCCCCCCGGCCCCACCCTTTCTCGGCATCGCGACACAACCCTCGTTCCTGCATCAACTGATGGCTCTGGATGACTCGGCACTGCGCAAGCAGCTTCACGCGATCAAACTCCAGTAGCGCTCCGATCTGGATGGACCATGAAATGAATCGAGAATCACGCATAGAGGCATTCGATAGAAACCCGACGCTGGAAACGCTGCTCGCGGAAATCAACGGCCGGCTGACGCCCGCCAATAATGCGATGACCGGCGACTCCGGCGACGAGCGCCTTCCCAAGATATTCATTCATGGTGCACTTCGGTCGGGAACCACCTTGTTCATGCAGTGGCTAGCCCAGACCGGGCTGGCCGCCTACCCGACCAACCTGCTATCGCGTTTCTATGGGGCACCGCTGATCGGGGCGCGAATCCAGCAGCTGCTCACCGATCCGCGCTACAACTTCCGGGACGAGATCCTCGACTTCAACTCGGAGATCGGCTTTGGTTCAGAAAACGGCAAGACCAAGGGGGCGCTATCACCCAACGAGTTCTGGTACTTCTGGCGCCGTTTCCTGCCGTTCGACGAACTGGACTATGCGACTGGAGACACCCTGCTCCGTCACGGCCGTCTCGATGGGCTCCGCGACGAGCTCAACGGCCTTGCCAATGTCTTCGAGCGTCCCTTCGCTCTCAAGGCGATGATCATGAACCAGAACATCCCCGAACTGGCCGCCAAGTTTGACCAGGCTCTGTTCGTCCATATCCAGAGGGAGCCGGCCTTCAACATCCAGTCCGCCATCGAAGCCCGCAAACGACAACACGGCGACATCCGCACCTAGTACTCATTCCGCATTCGCGAACACCCTTACCTCAAGGATCTCGATCCGCTCGAGTCGGTCGCCGGCCAGATCGCGGCGACCAACCGTTCCATCGAGATCGGCATGCAGTCCGTGCCCCACGACCGGAGGCTCACGATCTCCTACGAGGCGTTTTGCAAGGACCCACGCGCCTTTTATGAGCAGATCACGGAGCGGTTAAGCAGCCTTGCCCTGTCGACGAATGCCCCCGCCTACGCGGGTCCCGACTATTTCCGGGTTACGAACCAGTGGCGGCTGGAGGAATATTCCCGACAGGAGGCCGAAGAGGCCTGCTCGGCAATGCAAGAATGGGCGTTCCGCGCCGTTCCCTGCTGAAAATCAAACACGTTTCGACAAGGATTTCCCATGTTCATCTTCCTGATGTGCTCCGAGCGCAGTGGCAGCAACCTGATCACCAAGATCATGGACGCACATCACAATATCTGCGGCCCCAGCCCCAAGCACCTGTTCAATCCGGTGACACGGAACGCCTTCCGCTACGAACCTCTGAGCGAGACGGGGAACTGGGCAGCGATGCTGGCAGACATCGAACGACTCATCGGTGTCTCGTTCTCGGCCTGGAAGACCTCTTTCAGCAGAAACCACCTTCTCTCGCTGGCACCGCCCGGCAAGCTCGCTGACCTTTTGAGGAACATCTTCCTGGAGGAGGCTCGGGCCCATGACAAGCAACACTGCTTCGTCAAGGAAAACCAGCTGTACGAATTTACGCCGTTCCTGCTGACGCACTTCCCGGAAGCACGGTTCCTCTACCTGGTCCGCGACCCTCGCGACATGGCGCTTTCCTGGTCGCGCAATCCCACCCATCCGGGAGGTGTCGTACACGGGGCGCAGCAATGGAAACGCGACCAGCAGCAGTTCATGAAGAACCACGCCACCCTCCGCGCGAAAGGGCTGTCGCGGCTGATCCGCTACGAAGAGCTGATCAGCGCGCCGGAGAAGACAGCCCGGGCTGTCTGCGACTTCTTCGGTCTGCCCTATGACCCCGGGATGCTGGGCTTTCACGAGAACGAACTGACGCGGCGGAACGCCCTGACAATGCCCGCATGGGAGAACCTGGGCAAACCGATCATGAACGACAATTCCGGCAAGTATCGACAGGCACTCTCGGCCGACGAGATTGCACTGATCGAGCATGTCTGCCTTCCCGAGATGCATGCCCTGGGTTACGAGCCAGACACACCGGTGAAAGCGCTGGAGACCATGTCACCGGAACAGGTCTCGGAAGCCCTCCAAGGGGAGCAAAAGACCACGCCGGCAGCGCCCGAGCCGGAAGTTCAGGCCAACATGGAGGCAAAGCGGGTCTTCTACCAGAAACGGCTCGGCAGGCTGGCCCCGTGAACGCGACCGATAACCAACACCCGAACGAAACACCGACCGTCTCGGTCATCTGCCAGACCTTCAACCACGGGGCATTCATCCGCCAGGCGCTCGAAGGCATCCTGATGCAGGAGACCGCCTTCCCGGTCGAAATCATCGTGCATGACGATGCCTCCACTGACCGCACGCCCGCGATCATTCAGGACCTGATCCGGGAGCATGGCGATCGCATCGTGCCGATTCTCCAACGGGAGAACCAGTTCTCCCGGGGCCGACGCCCGAAGCGCTTCACCTACCCCAAGGCGCGCGGCGAGTTCATCGCACTGTGCGAGGGCGATGATTACTGGACCAACCCCAGCAAGTTACAAAGGCAAGTCGATGCCTTGCGCCTACACCCCGAGGTGGATCTGTGCGTCCACCCGGCCATGCGCCTGTCCATGCGTACCGGCAAACAGAAGAAGGGGTTCGATCACGGGCATGACGAACGTGTCGTTCCAACGGGAACCATCATCGCTCGGCATGACCAGTTTGCCCCGACCGCCTCGGTCCTGATGCGCCGGGAAGCGGCAATGTCCATGCCCGACTGGTGGTTCCACGGCTCTCCTCCGCCCCCGACCGGCGACTTTTTCATCGAAGCGATTGTCGGTCGCAAGGGTGCCGTGTACCTACCGGACGTAATGGCTGTCTATCGCCGTGGCGTACCGGGCTCCTACACGGATAGCTTCCGAAAAGACAACGCTGACCGCCTGACGCAGGCGCTTAGAGATATGCTTTTCTATACGGAAAAGCTCCAGGGTCTGGAGGGCATCCCCCATGAAGCCCTGGCGGAGCGAGAGCAATGGGTGCGCCTAAACTATGCCCTTCAGTTCCTTGCCATGGGAAATCGCGAGCGATTCGCCCATGTCAGCCAGGGAATACGCCTCAAACACCAACGGATCGCGTTATGGGCACTTAGGCTGATGCGCGGGAGCCACGCGGCCTTTCATTCAGGGCGGCTCGCATTCTTACTTTTACGTCACTATCGAGAGTAGAACTAACCAGATCCCGGCATACTTCATTAGCCAAGGCTATCAACACCTACCTCTTTGAAGGCTTCGGCCCAGATTGGAATTCTCTACAACCTCGCACGCCGCCTTCCCAAAAACAACGGTCCACGTCCACTAGACGTCGGACTCCCTCAGCCACCAATTCAGGTACGGTTTTCCCAGGGGAAATCACTGCGAACCGGCTCACGCCCAAGGAAATCGCACAGGCGTCGGTAGTCTTTCGGATCGCTCACGTTCACGATCAGCAACTTACCTTCGCGGCCGGCGAAGTAACGCTCCACCTCGGCATTGAATGCCAAGTAGGTCTCGATAAGCCAATCGCGATCATAAAGCCTCTCACCCGACGTTTGTCAAAAAAGATGTCGTGATTTCTAGGCTGCCCGGCCTCTCAATTCCTGGGCAGGTTCCGCCGCCGGCGGGTCCGGGTTGAGCCAGACCTCGCCGATCGGCGACCAGGCTCTCGTCTTGCCGCTCCACCGTTCGGGGCGGCGGCGCCGGGCGGCCTCGTAGACCGCCTTGCGCTGGGCGAGGATGGCCGCATCC
>JAGXIF010000015.1 GCA_024635755.1 Halothiobacillus sp. | reverse complement strand
CGGCCAACGAGACAGTGCTCGCCGCTCCGGTCGACGGATTGATCCAACAGGTACGGGTTGCCGAGGGCGAAACCGTCACCCAGGGCCAGCCCGTCGCCAGCCTGCTGAGCTCGGGCCTGGTCACGCTGCAAAGCGACTACCTCGAGACACTGGCGACTCATCGCGTGGCAGCACAGGCCCTGGAACGCGACCGGTCACTGGCAGCCGAAGGCATCATCGCCGAGCGCCGCCTCAACGAGACCCGTGGCACGTACAACCAGTCTGCTGCCCGTCTGTCCGCCCTGCGCCAAAGCCTGTCGCTGGCCGGCATGAGCGACGCCGCGCTGGACAAGCTCGACCAGACCCGGCGCATCGACCCGGTTCTTGACCTCGTCGCTCCCCGAGACGGCACCGTGATGGAACAGATGATCACCGCCGGCGAACGAGTCAACGCCGCCTCCGCACTGATTCGGATCAGCACGTTGGACACGCTCTGGCTCGAGGTGCGTCTCCCGGTCGAGCGACTCGCCGACGTGCAACCGGGAGACCGGGTGAGCGTCGAGGACAACGGGATACAGGCCGAGGTCATCCTGACCGGCAGCCGCATCGACCCGGATGATCAGACCGTCATGATCCGCGCCCGGGTAGAGGCGGTCGACGGCCGGTTGCGCCCGGGGCAATTCCTGCGTGTACGTCTCGAGGGCGCGGATCAGGCAAACCTGTTGCGCGTGCCGAGCAGCGCGATCATCCGCCAAGGGGGGGATTCATTCGTCTTCGTCGCGACCGAGGGCGGCTTCGATGCCTACCCCGTCGAGCGACTGGGCGAATCGAATGGCTGGTTGACCATCCGCGTGGTCGACACGAGCGACACCGGTGAGCGGCCCCAACTGTCGGCCGGTGATCAGGTGGCCGTTAACGGCGTGGCCACCATCAAGGGTGCCTGGCAAGGCATGGGAGGCGGTGAGTGATGTTGTCCGCACTGATTCGGTTCTCTCTCACCCAGCGCCTGTTCATCCTGTTGCTGGTCGCCCTGACGGCGGGACTGGGCACCCGCGCCTTCCTCAATCTGCCGATCGATGCCTTCCCGGACGTGTCGAACACGCAGGTCAAGATCATCATCAAGGCACCGGGCATGACGCCCGAGGAGATCGAGCAGCGCATCACCGCGCCGGTGGAAGTCGAGATGCTCGGCATTCCCGACCAGAGCATGCTGCGCTCGGTGGCCAAGTACGGCCTGACGGCAATCACCATCGACTTTGTCGAGGGCACCGACATCTACTGGGCCCGCCAGCAGGTCTCCGAACGCCTCGCCGCCGTCTGGGGGGATCTGCCACCTGACGCGACCGGCGGCATGGCACCGATCACCACCCCGCTGGGCGAAATGTTCATGTTCACCATCGACGGGGGCGACCTGTCGCTGGCCGAACGCCGATCGCTGCTCGACTGGGTGATCCGCCCGGCCCTGAGGACGGTGCCGGGCGTGGCCGACGTCAATGCCCTGGGCGGACACATCCGCACCTTCGAAGTCGAACCCGACACGGCGAGGATGAGCGCCCGTGGTGTCACGCTCGAGCAACTGCGCGCCGCCCTGGCAAGAAACAACAAGAACGACGGCGCGGGCCGCATCCGCGATGGTGAGGAGGCGCTTCTGGTACGCGTCCAGGGTAGCGTCACGCAACTGGACGATCTGCGCGAAACCGTGGTGGCGATGACGCCGGGCGGGGCGCCGATCCACGTCACCGATGTCGCCGATGTCCAGATCGGCAGCCTCACCCGCTATGGCGCGGTGACCAAGAACGGCGACCGGGAGGCCGTTCAGGGGCTGGTGCTGGGCCTGCGCGGCGCCAACGCTCGCGAGATCGTCGCCGGCGTGCAGGACAAGCTCGACGAGCTGTCCTCGACCCTGCCGGAAGGCGTGAACATCGACGTCTTCTACAACCGGGGGACGCTGGTCGACCAGGCCGTGCACACCGTGACCAAGGCGCTCGTGGAAGCCATCATCCTGGTGCTGATCCTCCTGGTGATCTTCCTTGGCAATCTAAGGGCGGCGGTGACCGTGGCCCTGATCCTGCCGCTGTCCGCCCTCCTGACATTCATTCTCATGGACCAGGTGGGGATGTCCGCCAACCTGATGAGCCTGGGCGGCCTGGCCATCGCGATCGGCATGCTGGTCGACGCCGCCGTCGTCGTGGTCGAGAACATCGTCGCCCACCTGGCGCGGGAGAAGGAGGCCAAACGTCTCCCCCGGCTGCACGTGATCTATCGCGCCGTGCGCGAGGTGGCCGCGCCAGTGACCGCGGGCATCCTGATCATCGTGATCGTCTTCCTGCCGCTGCTCACACTGCAGGGGCTGGAAGGCAAGCTGTTCAAGCCGGTGGCACTGACCATCGTCTTCGCCCTGGGTAGTTCACTGCTGCTCTCGCTGACGGCGATCCCGGTGATCAGCACATTCCTCTTGCGCAACGTGCCGCATGATGAGCCGTGGCTGGTGCGCCAACTCCACAAGGTCTACACCCCGGCACTGGCGTGGTCACTGGCCCACCCGAAAACCATCGGGGCGGCCGCCCTGCTGGCCCTGGGGGCGACGGCCGGGGCCTATACCCAGATCGGCAAGATATTCATGCCGACGATGAACGAGGGCGACGTGATCGTCCAGTTGGAAAAGCTGCCGTCGATCTCCCTTGAGCAATCGATCCGCATCGACAAGCGTTTCCAGCAGGAGTTGATCGAGCGCGTCCCCGAAGTCACCGGCGTGATCGCCCGGACGGGGTCCGATGCACTGGGCATGGACCCGATGGGCCTCAATCAGACCGACAGTTTCCTGGTGCTCAAACCCCGCGAGGAGTGGCGTTTCGAGACCAAGGAGGAACTGATCGACGCCATCCGGCTGGTCCTCGCGGATTTCCCCGGCGTGGCCCATGCCTTCACCCAACCGATCGAGATGCGCGTCTCCGAGATGCTGACCGGGGTACGCGGGGATCTGGCGATCAAGTTGTACGGCCCCGACCTCGACGTGCTCAACGAGAAGGCTCAGGCCATCGCCGAGACCGTGCGCGGCATCGACGGCGCCTCGGATGTCTTCTATACCAGCAACGAGGGCGTGCAGTACCTGAAGGTCACCGCCAACCGCCAGGCCGCCGGACGCTATGGGCTGGCCATCGAGGAGCTTCAGACCGTGTTGCGCGCGCAACTCGAGGGTAAACGCGTCGGCACGGTCTACGAGGGCATGCGGCGTACACCGCTGATGATCCGCGGCAGCCGCGAGATCGCCGGTTCACCGGAAGCGATGCGCGAACTGCTGGTCAGCCTGCCCGGCGGTCAGCAATTGCCCCTGTCGGCCCTGGCATCGATCGAACGTGTCGAGGGCCCGGTGCAGGTCGAGCGCGAGTTGGGCGAGCGTTTCGTCGTGGTGGCCGCGAACGTCGCCGGTCGCGATCTGGTCGGCTTCGTCGAAGATGCCCGCCAAGCGGTCGGCGACCAGGTGTCGCTCAATACGGGCTATCGCCTGGCCTGGGGCGGGCAGTTCGAGAACCAACAACGCGCGGCCAAACGACTCGGGCTGGTGGTGCCGGTCTCGATCGGCCTGATCTTCCTCCTGCTGTTCACCACCTTCGGCTCGATCCGCCAGGCCATCCTGGTCCTGCTGAACATCCCCTTCGCCCTGATCGGCGGCGTGTTCGGCCTGTGGATCTCCGGCGAATACATGTCGGTGCCGGCCTCGGTGGGCTTCATCGCCCTGCTGGGTATTGCGGTGCTCAACGGGGTGGTTCTAGTGAGCTATTTCAACCAGTTGCGAGGGCTGGGCCTGTCACTGCACGACACCGTGATCGAGGGGGCCAAGCGACGCCTGCGGCCGGTGTTGATGACGGCCACTATCGCCGCCTTCGGCCTGATCCCGCTGCTGTTCGCGACGGGGCCGGGCTCGGAGATCCAGCGGCCACTCGCTGCGGTCGTCATCGGCGGGCTGGTGACCTCCACCATGCTGACGCTGGTGCTGCTGCCCATCCTCTACCGCCGCTTCGGTGAAGCGGCGCCCCAAGCCGACCGCAAGGGAGCCGAATCATGAATGACGTGTTGCTGACGTTGATTACCCGCCCGGACGCCGAGGAAATCGTGATCGACTGGCTGCTGGGCCGCGACGAACTCTCCGGCTTTACCGGCGAGGCCGCCTGGGGCCACAGCCGGAAGCACGGTCAGTTCAATCTGGTCGAACAGGTCACGGGCCGCCAGCGCCGCTCGATATTCCACCTCAAGCTCGAGCAGGACGCAGCCGCCCCCCTGCTCGAGGCCATGCGGGATGAACTCGCCGGGCTGGGTCTGCGATACTGGATGGTGCCCATGCTCGACAGCGGAGTGATCGCGTGACCCCCGGACGGGACGTCATTTCTGGATTTCGGATCGTGCTGGTCGCGGCGATGATGCTGCCCGGCCTAATGATCGCGTCGCCGGCAGGGGCCGATCACAACCAGGTATTCGAACTTCGCCAGCGCGGCGAAATCCTCTCCCTGGTCGAACTGATCGAGCGTGCGCAGGCGATCCATCCCGGACAGCTGGTAGAGGCACGGCTCGAGGAGGAAACGCTGACCTACGAAATCACCATTTACGGCGAGGACGACCGCTACCACGAGATGCACTTCAATGCCCGCGACGGTCGGCTGCTCCCCGAGCATGCGGAGACCGAAGAGTCCACTCGTGATGACGATCACCATGACGACTGACCGATGAGACTGCTCCTGGCCGAAGATGATGCCTCGCTAGGCGCCGATCTGCAGGCTCGCCTGCGCGAGCACGGTTATGCCGTCGACTGGGTACGTGACGGCGACGAGGCCGCCTGGTTGGGCCGGGAAAACGTGCACGATCTGGTGGTGCTCGATATCGGCCTGCCGGGAAAGGATGGCTTGGCCGTGCTGCGCGAATGGCGCGAGTACGGGCTGGACCTGCCGGTACTGCTCTTGACCGCCCGCGACGCGTGGTTCGAGAAGGTCGAGGGCTTCGAGGCCGGGGCCGACGACTATCTCGCCAAGCCGTTCCACCTCGAGGAACTGGTCGCACGGCTACGCGCCCTCTCGCGACGCGTTACCGAACACCCCGCCGACCTGATGCAGTCGACCGGCGGCCTCCTACTGGACGAATCCCGTCAGCGAGCCCGGGTCGACGGGCAGCCGGTGGAGCTGACCGGCACCGAATTCCGACTGCTGCGCTACTTCATCCATCACGCGGGCCACGTGCTGTCGAAAAGCCGCCTGGCCGATCACCTTTACGAATTCGACGATGACCGGGATCCCAACGTGATCGAGGCCTATGTCACTCGCCTGCGCCGCAAGCTGGGCCGCGAGTGGATCGAGACGCGTCGCGGTCAAGGATATGTCTTCCACCGTGACCGTAGCGAGCGGTCATGAGGCGGCTGAAACCCCGCCATATCCAGACCCGCCTGACGCTCTGGCTCCTGGCCAGCGTGCTGGTCCTGGTCGCCCTGTTCTGGCTGGTCACCGCCCGCGCGCCCGTGGTGCTTACCGAGAACTATGTCATCGACCGGCTTGCCCATGACGCCGAGGTGCTCACCCTGGGCGTCGACCCGACCACCACCCCTCCCCGACTCGATCCGGACTACGCCAATCCCATCTACGAGCGACCCTACTCCGGGCACTATTACCAACTCGATATTGGCGGCACCACGTTGCGCTCGCGATCGCTATGGGATTTCGACTTCGAACCCGGCAAGCTCAATTCGCTCCCCGGTACCTACCACGCCACCGGCCCGGCGGGCCAGCCGTTGCTCGTCTACGCCGACCGGATTCAGAAGGAAGGCATCTGGATCGAGGTGCATGTGGCCGAGGACCTCTCGGCGCTGGGGGAGCGGATCGACACCTTCCGCTGGCGTTTTGCCATCGTCACACTGATCCTGCTCGGGATCATGCTCGTGGCGCAGCGGCTGATCGTCCGGGCGAGCCTGCGCCCACTCGAGCGGGTTCGGCGGGATTGCCGCCGCCTGCAGGAAGGCGAGATCGACCGGCTGGATGAGACCGTCCCACCGGAGCTTCGGCCCATGGTCGAGGAAATCAACCATCTGCAAGACGCCATGCAGCGCCGCCTGTCCCGCTCGCGCAAGGCGCTGGGGAACCTCGCCCATGCCCTCAAGACCCCGATCACCCTGATCGACCAAGTGCTGCAACGCTCCCGTAAACGGCTCCCGCCGGAGGACGTGGCGACGCTGGGCGAGGGACTGGCCCGCATGCGACGGATCACCGACCGCGAGCTGCGCCAGGCACGCATGGCCGGGGAACAACGCGGCGGCCACCGCTTCGACGTCGGCCACGAAATACCGCGGCTGCTGAAGATGTTCCGGCATATCCACGCGGACACGTCTTTCACCTCCCGACTGGATATCCCGGCAGGAACGCAACTCCCCGCCGATCATGAAGACATGTACGAGCTGCTCGGCAACCTGCTCGACAACGCGGCGAAGTGGTCCAGAAGCGAGGTGCGTGTGGCGGTCAGCAAGACAGCCGATGGCTGGCTCATCCGGGTGGAAGACGACGGCGACGGCGTGGTGGCCGAATCACTGCAAGAGCTCTCCCGGCGCGGCACGCGCCTGGACGAATCCCGGGATGGTCATGGGCTGGGGCTGGCAATCGTCCGCGAGATCGTCGACCTCTACCGTGGCTCCCTCTCATTCTCACGCTCAGAGGCACTGGGCGGACTCGAGGTGGACGTCCTGCTCCCCTGAGCAAGAGGCTCGCCGTGTCCAACCCCTGTCCCCGGCCACCCGCGAGACCTCATCTCGCACCGCTGTTATTGGCTAAAAGCCACGGTCTTTCGGGCTGTGCTGCCCCGTTTGCGAGACACGCTGGAGACCTTTGCGCAGCGTCAGAGGGTCGCAAGCCGGAGATTGACGCCGGCGACCCCGGCCGCCACCAAAAATCATTGGGTTTGCTCTATTGGTGTGGTGCCCCTTCCCGAGGACCATTTCATGAGCAAAACGATGCTTGGCTGGCATACCGCCGGCTGGATTGCTGCCCTGAGCATCGCAAGCCCACTCGCGCAGGCCGACGGCCTGTTCTCGGTCAAGACCGAAAACGACGCCTACGTCGGCGCGGGCGACGGATCACTACACCAATGGTTTCGAGATGTCGTGGGCCTACGAGGTCGACGAGGACCAGTGGAGCCAGGCAATCGCCCACGTGGTGCCAGGTTGGGAACCGCGTGAGGTGGCAGACATGTCCTACCGCTTCGGTCACCGGATATACACCCCGACCCGCATCACGCTCTCGACCCCGCAACCCGACGACCGCCCCTATGCGGGCGTGCTCTACGCCGGCGCCGCGATCCACGGAATCACGCGGCACGACGACTGGCACGAGACACGCAGCCTGCAACTCGATGCCGGCATTGTCGGCCCCAGCTCACAGGCCAAATGGATTCAGGAAACCTTTCACGAACACATCGCGGGCGCCGAACCCCAGGGCTGGGACCACCAGCTCTCCGACGAACCGTTTCTCAACCTTGGCTACGAGCATGCCTGGGTCGATCGACGCCAGCTCGGGCCGCTCGAGTTCGAATACGGCCCCACCGCCGCCGGCTTTGCCCTCGGCAACCTCTACACCTACGGCTCCGGCGGGTTCATCCTGCGTATCGGCAAGGGGCTGGATCGCAGCTTCGGCATCCCGTCGATCGCCCCGGCACAGGGCCAGAACGCCTTTTACCGCCGCGGCAGCGGCCTCGGCTGGTACCTGTTCACCGCCGCCGAAGGCCGCTACATGGCGCACAACATGTTGCTCGTCGACAATACCCGCAAGGACGGCCCTTCGGTTGATCGCGAGTCCTGGGTAGCCGATGCGCAGGTCGGCTTCGTCGTCAACTGGGATCGCTGGCAGATCGCCTATACCATTGCGGTACGAAGCAAGGAGTTTGCAACCCAGGACGACATCGACAGCTTTGGTTCACTCACCCTGTCGATGTGGCTCTAGCGCAAGCAGCAAACGAAAGCCGGGGTCCCGTTGCGGGACCGCCGCTTTTTCATGCCGGCAACCGGTCGGGGAATCCGACTACTTCATGAAGCGATCGTGGGTAAAGACATAGTCCTTGCCGGGAGCGGAGGCATGACAGGCGATGCAGCCCTCGCTCGCCCCCTTGGCCACGCGCCCCGCCAACGACATGCCCTTGGGATTCTTCTCCAGCTCGCCGTTCGGCTGAAACTTCGCCCAATACCAGTTGTCGTGGTCGGAATCGTAGCCGTCCTCGCGCTGGAACATCACGGTGATCGAGGCGAGGTTCTTCTCGCGCTCGTTGAGCACACCGACCTTGAGGGCATCCAGATCGCCTTCGCCGCCGTAGTTCTTCTTCACCATCACCACGCCCTCGTGATCATCAATGGTGATCATCGTCTCCAGGTATTCCAGCGCCTGGCCGTGCGGATGATTGCCCTTGTAGGGGTAACTGCGAATCGATTCCGGGCCGACGAGCTGGTTGCCCTCCAGCCGATCCCAGAGCACCTGGGCGTACTCGATATTCATCGGGCCACCGAACGGCGGCTGGCTCTCGATCCGGCTGTCGTCACTGACGGTGGCCTCGTCTGCCAAAGACATGCTCGCCCCCGACATGGCCACGAACGCCCCGATCACCAGCGCGGGCACAGATCGCCCCACACTCCAATGCAAATGTTTCCGACGCATGCCGCACCTCCTCACTGCTACAGCAGTGCTGGACCATTTCGTGGCCGATTCCTTGCCGCCAAACCCCGAGTCATTGCGATCAACGGGCGATCAACGACAATAAAACGGCCCCGGACCATGTGGCTCTCATCACGACACTAGTCGGAAAATCAGTGGCTTGGCGGCGTTATCGGTTCGCGAGACTAAACGTGTCCTGGCTACCGGGTGTCACTGTCCGGTGCCGTCACGCGACTTTCGAGCACCGATTCCCATCAGCCGGCCGATCACCCAGTGCACAAGGGGGGCGACCACGATCAGCAGCCCGAAGGCCGAGAGAAACGGGTCCACCCCAATGATGACCAGCGCGGCGTAGGCAATGCCCAGCACCGCCAAATCGACAACCAGAGCCCAGAACAGACGCATCAGCACCTCCAGACGACCGGTCGGGGACCGATCATTCCGCCAGCCACCGGACGGCCTCATCCCGCGACGTGAAGAAACTCACATCCCCCGAGACGAATCACGAACCGATCCGCGCGGCCATTTCCTGCCAACGTCGATCACCCCAGATGGCGATCTTGTCGAATGCCGAGCCGTGCCGCAGCCCCAGGCGGCAATCGTCCCACAGGGCCCGCGACTCCCAGCCCTCGAGCTCGGTGGCGTCGACCAGTGCATTCACCCGCGGGCGCTCGACCGCCGACAGTGCGGCATCGATCAGCGGCGTGATCTCTTCGTAATCATCGTGCGTGAGCCGGCCGACGGCCTTGAACACCAGGAAGAACCGTTCCCCGGTCCGCTCGATACCAATGGAAAAACCATGACGTTTACTAGTCATGCGTCCCTCCTCGGCGTGCAACGGAGCATCACACCGGTGCCTCACGAACAGTCTCACCTCCTCAGAACCTAGTCGGTTCTCCGGCCTTGTGGCAGCCGTGTTCGCGTGAAAGCCAACCACCGCCATCCGGCCATGAGCGGCGGCTAACGCGGCGCGGAGAAACTGGCCGAACGTATCCGCCAATCCATCGGCGACACGCCCTTCCCCGATGTTGGAACGATCACCATGAGTATCGGCATCGTCGAAATGCAGGAGGGATTAACCAGCAAGACGCTGGAAGCCGGAGCCGACGAGGCCCTTTGCCAGACAAAGCATAGCGGGCGTAATCGCCTGCAACTGGCACGATCCTAACGCGCGTTGCACGGCCGCGCCCCCGCCTCGGTGCCGAGGCCAAGACTCCCGTCCTGAACGTCGGGCTCGAACCCGCGGGTAAAAACCCACGTCAGTGTGGACTAGACCCAAGGGTAGATAGTGGATCAAGGTCGAGGCTGATGATGGCCGCCACTCGCCTCCTCGGACGACTCCGTCGGCAAGCCATCACATCGGCTTGTTGGCTCGTGAGAAAGCAGGCCCTAATCATGCCCCTGAAACGGTTTCGCCCCTTGGTCGCGCTGTTGGCGCTGACTGCCTGCGCGGCGTCGGGTTCGTCCGCCGCCGGTCCGTCCTACGGCAAACTCAACGGCGTGCTTGCCTCGGACGCGCCGGTATTGTTTGTGCCGGTCGGGGTCGATGATCTCGGCTGCAGCATGTACACCAAGAAGCCTTTGCACGAGGGCATCCTGGTCGACATGAGTATCTGGTATCGCACCGCCACGGATCGGTTCGCACTGGATGCGAGCCGCTGCGTTTCCGACAACTTGGCGCCGAGGCGGCAGAATCCTTGACGACCGTCGTCTTGCATCGCGCGACAACGGTCACCTCAAACAAGAAACCCGGAACAGGCCCTCCTGTTCCGGGTGTGCGGTGCCGTGTCTCTCGACAAGTATCAGGCCACTTGCAGTGGCTGGGACGGACCGAAGTATTCATAGTGCCGTCGATCGTCGGGCACACCCAGTTCGACCAGGGCATTCTCGACGGTGCCCATGAATGGCGCCGGTCCGACGAAGTAACAGCGCGTCTCGTTGCCGGGGAGATACCGCGCCAGCAATTCCCGGTCGATTCGACCGGCGTGATCGCCTCCGCCACCCTGGTCGTAGATCGTGACTGTCTGCAACTGCTCGGGATGCCCTTCTCGCAACGCGGCGATCTCCTCGGCAAAGGCGTGGTGATCCGCATCGATGGCGGCATGGATGTAGACCACCCGCCGGCCAGCGGCCAGGGCTTGCCGAGCCAGGGGCAGCATGGGTGTCTGGCCCACTCCACCGCTGACGAGCAGCAAGGGCTCGTTGCCCTTCTGGAGCGTAAGATCGCCTGCGGGTGGTAACAGGTCGAGCGTGTCGCCGACGGTCATTGCATCGTGCAGGTGGCGACTGGCACTGCCGTTGGGATCACGCTTGACGGAGATACGGTAATGGCGACCGTTGGGCTCGTCCGAAAGGCTGTAGTGTCGGTAGACCGGCTCACCATCAATGACCAGTCGAACCCCGATAAACTGCCCCGGCTCGAAGTCGGCCACGGCCCCACCATCCTCGGGCTCGAGAACGAACGACCGAATGACCGCGCTTTCCTGATTTGTCGCAGCAATATTAAACCGTCGTGCTCCACGCCAGCCACCGGTCTTGCCGGCAAATGCCGCGTAATGGGAATCTTCCATCTCGATCAGGATGTCGGCGAGTTCCCAGTAGAGCGCACCCCAGGCATCCGCGATCTCGGGTGTGAGCGCCTCTCCGAGCACGTCAGCGATTGCCGCCATCAAACACTCGCCGACAATCGGGTACTGGTCCGCCCGAATGCCAAGAGACACATGCTTGCTGACCACCACCGCCATCTTGTCGTCCACCATTTCCGGGTGCTTGCGCATCTGCACGTAGGCGACCACGGCTGCGGCCAAGGCGCGTGGTTGCTGACCGCTCTTCTGATTGGCTTCGTTGAACAGCGGCTTGACGTCGGGATAGCGCTGAAACATCAGCGGGTAAAACCGTTTGGTGATCTCATCGATGTGCTCGGCCACCACCGGGGCGGTGGCCTCGATCAGGCTTTCCTGTTCTTTCGTCAGCATGGTCTTGCTCCTGGTGGGATTGAATCGTCTACCCCTTCACTGAGCAAGCAGCGTGCCGCCATCGCTGATCGGCGCTCAATCCGATCAAATGGCGCTATAACGCCGTTTTGACGATCAATCCCACCACGATCCAACCGGAGCATTGTTTTTATGACATTGAGAAAAGATGTCATAATCACACTCCGACTGTTAGAAGCACAATCAATGATGACTGAATTCCTGCACTCCCTGCGTGAACTCCTTGCCCGGCTGGCCGATGGCGACGATGACCAAGCGCTGAGCCAACACTGGCAGTCGATACTGCACGCGCTGGTCGGAGACTATCCCGCCGACGCCAGCACCCTGATGGTCATGGACGACGGCGTCCTGCGCCCCGTCGCCGTTCTCGGACTCAACGACGAGGTTCGCGGGCGGGAATTCACACTGGACGAACACCCCCGGCTTGCCGCGATCGCCGCCCACCCGGGCGTTTGCCGCTTCCCCCCGGACACGGACCTCCCTGACCCGTTCGACGGCTTGTTGGACGAGCAGCTCAGTCACGTTCACGACTGCGTCGGCGTGGCATTGAAAGACGATCGTCGCCTGACGGGCATCCTGACGCTCGACGCGCTTGGCCCTGGTGACCTGGACAACCTCAACGAGAGCGAGCTTCAGGCGGCCGCCGAGCTCCTGGCCACCTGTCTGCGCGTGGCGAAACGGCTCAGCGCCACGCGCTCGATGCTCAGTGAAGCGCTCGACGACGGCCACCACCAGCCATCTCTGCATGAATGGGGTAGCCCGGCGATGCGCGAGTTGATGGGCTCGGTAAAGCTGGTGGCCCCCACGGACATGAACGTCCTGCTGACCGGCGAGACCGGGGTGGGCAAAGAGCACGTCGTTCGCACCCTGCATGATCGATCCCAGCGCCGAAACGGGCCCCTGGTGCATGTCAATTGCGCCGCCCTGCCCGAGAGCCTGATCGAGAGTGCCCTGTTCGGTCACCGCCGGGGCGCCTTCTCGGGTGCCGTGAGCGACCACCGGGGCCACTT
>JAGXIF010000014.1 GCA_024635755.1 Halothiobacillus sp. | reverse complement strand
CGTGTCCGGGGCGTTGTAGCGCTCCAGCGGGTTGGCCGGGTTGTACAGCAGAGTGGAGACATTGGCGCGCCCCTGCCGGTCGACCAGGCGCAGCGTGAAGCCGCGCTTTACTACCTGCGACCAGTAGCGTGCGCCGGGCAGGGTGTCCCGGTACACGATCGGCGTGTTGAGTTCGGGAGTGGTGTTCATCCTTCCTCCTCGGCTGCGGATGGATAGGGATCGACGCCCAGGCGCTGACCCACCGCGCGATACACCGACGGGTGCGGGGTCGTGTGGGACAGCGGGATGTCGTAGGTGATGTTGGCTCCGTAGGCCCCGGGGGCCTGCGGGTCGTGGCGGACCTTGTCGAACACCAGCAGGCGGCTGCCGAGCTCGAAGGCCTCCTTGAGGTCGTGGGTGACCATGAAGATGGTCAGTCCCTGGCGCTCCCAGAGCTCGCGCACCAGCTCGTGCATGTCCTGGCGGATGCCGGGATCGAGCGCGCCGAAGGGCTCGTCGAGCAGCAGGATTTTCGGGTCCTTCATCAGGGCCTGGGCGATCGCCAGGCGCTGCTGCATGCCGCCGGAGAGCTCGCTGGGGTACTTGCCCGCCGCCTGTTCGAGCCCGACGGCGGCGAGCATCTTCAGCGCCCGCTCACGGGCCTCGCGCCGGCGCCGGCCGAATAGCCGCCCGGTGACGCGGGTGGTGCCCAGTTCCTCGGCGACCAGCACGTTGCCCAGCGCGGTCAGGTGCGGGAACACCGAGTACTTCTGGAACACCACGCCGCGGTCGGGGCCGGGCTCGTCGGGCATCGGCCGGCCGTCGAGCTCCATTGCGCCGCGGGTGGCGCTCTCCTGGCCGAGCAGCATCCGCAGAAAGGTGCTCTTGCCGCAGCCGGAGGCGCCGACGATGGTGACGAACTCGCCCGACTCGACGTGCAGGTTGATGTTCTCCAGCACCACGTCGCGGCCGTATTCCTTCCAGACGTTCTTTAGCGTGACGGTGCTCATCAGGACCTCCGTGCCCGGTACCAGGGGAAGACGACCCGCACGATCAGGCGCAGGACCAGGTCGGCGAGAAAGGCCAGCAGCGTGATCCAGAGGACGTAGGGCAGGATCAGTTCCATGTCGAGGTAGCGGCGCACCAGGAAGATGCGGTAGCCCAGCCCCTCGGTGGCGGCGATGGCCTCCGAGGCGATCAGGAACAGCCAGGCCGAGCCCAGGGCCAGGCGCGTGGCATCGAGCAGGCGGGGCATGACCTGGGGCAGCACCAGTCGCAGGATGATCTGCCAGGTGTTCGCGCCCAGAGTCTGCGCCTTCACGAGCAGCTCGCGGGGGAGTTCCTCCACGCGCTGCTGGATGTCACGCATGATGAAAGGGGCGATCCCGAACACGATCAGTGCCACCTTGGCGACCTCGCCCACGCCCAGGGCGATGAAGAGGATCGGCAGCACCGCGAGCGGCGGGATCATGGAGAGGACCGAGACAAACGGCGAGAAGGTCCGATTCGCGTAGGGGATCAAGCCGGTGAGCACACCCACGACCAGGCCGATGGTCATGGCGATGCCCACCCCGAGGCCGAGCCGGATCAGGCTGACCGACGTGTCCACCCACAGGGTGAGCTCGCCGGTGCGCCGGTTGGGCTCGGTGGCGACCTCGGCGAAGGTGTCGGCCATCGCCGCGATCGACGGCAGTAGCGGGTCGTCCGGGTTCTCTGCCAGGCGGGTGGCGGAGGCCGAGAGGTAGACCAGCAGCACCAGCACGAACGGCAGCAGGCCGAGGGCGAGTCGCCAGGGGGCTCCCGGGGTCTGGTTGATCAAACGCTTCATGGGTCAGTCCGTTTGGCTCGGTGGGGGTCCCGGGCGGGCACTGGGCCTGCCCGGGTCGACGGGCCCGGATCAGAGCTCGCCATCGCGCGCCATGCGCGTGTAGTCGGCGTTGAAGCGGAACTTGACGTTCGACTCGCTGCCGAGCACGGAGCCATCGGCGAACTGGATGCCGACGAAGTCCGGGCTGTCGGCGCGCTCGCCCAAGAGACCGTGATCGAAGGCGAACTGGCGGACGTTGTCCATGGTTTCCTTGGGCGTATCGCTCTCGAGGAAGGTCAGGGCGTTGGTCGGATCAAAGAACATGCTGGTGGAGTCGAGCTGGGCCTCGTAGCCGGCCAGGTCGGTGCCGGCGGCCTCGGCCATGGCGGTACGCGCCTCGACGGCTGCATCGCCGTCGCCGCGCATGGTGCGCATGATCTCGTACCAGGCGCCGGTCAGGGCCTTGCCGAGCTTGGGGTTGACCTCGAGGGTCTCGGTGTTCACGACCAGGAGGTCCATGATCTCGCCAGGGATCTGCGAGGAGTCGAACACCACGTTGGCATTCTCCTGCTTCTTGAGCTCGCCGAGCTGCGGATTCCAGGTGACCACGGCCTCGACGTCGGGCGAGGCGAAGGCCGCGACGATGTCGGCGTCCGAGGTGTTGACCACCTTGACGTCACGCTCGCTCATGCCGACCGATTCCAGCGCGCGGGCGAGCAGGTAGTGGGAGACGGACAGCTCGACCAGGTGGACCGGCATCCCCTCGATGTCCTCGAGGCTATCGCTGCCCTTGAGCACGACGCCGTCGTTGCCGTTGGAGAAGTCGCCCATGACCAGGGCGGTGGAGTCGACGCCGCCGGCGGCCGGGATGGTGAGCGCGTCCATGTTGGTGACGGTCACGCCGTCGTAGGAACCGGCGGTATAGAGGTTGATCGACTCGATGTAGTCGTTGATCTGCACGACGTCGATGTCGATGTCGTACTTGTCGGCCCACTTGTCGACGATGCCTTCGGTCTCGCCGTAGCCCCAGGGCATCCAGCCCACGTAGATGCTCCAGGCGATCTTGAAGCTGTCACGCTCCTCGGCGAGGGCCTGGGGAGCGGCAATGGTGCCGGTGAGGGTGGCGACCGACAGGGCCGCGGCGGTCAGATAGGAACGAAACGGGCGATTGAAACCGGGCATGGTTCTCTCCTGTGAGGTTTGCAGACGGCGCGCCGGAGCATCACGTGCGATCTCCCGGGCTTTTGTCCCGCCGTGTAACCCCTTAGGAGAGGTCGGCGACTCTCGGACCAGTCACCCGCGGTGCGGATCGGAACCCTAGTCGCCCATTGAATCCATGTGGTTGACGGTGTCCGGAACCGCACGTCCAGACTCCTTGCGCGTCACGGAAACCAGGATTGCAGGGATGATGCCAATCTGGGGGTCTGCAGCTAAGCGACTGAAAAACAGTAGGTATTGCTGCGGATGGAGCGAGTGGGAGCGTGCAGTGGATCGTCATCTGCACACTGATGGACATGCCGACGCCCGCTGTTGGTGCAGCCGGGTCGTGGCTAGAGGAGCCACTCGATCGGCATCAGGGAAAAGAATCAGGCGGTGCCGCGCTTGAGCGGGCCGGCGCCGGGTTCGTGCTCGTGCCGGGTGACTTTGTCACCGCGCTTCTCGATCCAGCCGATGTCGCCTTCCTCGTCAGGCGTCAGTGCGCAGCCGGCTAGCGCGACGATCAGCTTTCCGATGCGTGGCATTCCCTGGATCACGATCTGGCTCCCCCCGTACTCCCAACCAACGTAGAACGTAGATGGTGGAGGCGGCCATCGGTTCGATCACCCGTGCCGCTCCTCGCCGTCAGATCCGCCCGCGTCTTATTGGAAGTCGGCTAGTGACCCGTACAATCCCCGGCCGGTCTGGCCGCATCATGAGCTTCGCCGCCACGGGCCATTGTTGAGGGTGGGGCTCAAGTATCGTCCGGTCGAGCCGACAAGAACCGGGACCAGTCTTAATCCTTCCTCAAGAGAGCATTTGCATGCGTGAGAACCTGCCCGTCACCGCAACCGAGCGCTCCTTCCCGCCCGGTGAGCGGCTGGTATCCACCACGGATCGCAAGGGGCGGATCACCCATTGCAACAACGCGTTTGTCGAGATCAGCGGCTTCGAGCGCGAGGAGCTGATCGGCGCGCCGCACAATATCGTGCGTCGCCCGGACATGCCCCCCGAGGCGTTCGAGGTGATGTGGGCGCATCTGAAGGCGGGCCAGCCGTGGATGGGGCTGGTGAAGAATCGCGCCAAGAACGGTGACTTCTACTGGGTCGATGCCTACGTCACGCCGATCAGCGAGAACGGCGAGATCGTCGGTTACGAGTCGGTCCGTTCGCGCCCGGCGGCCAAGGATGTGCGCCGCGCGGACGCGTTGTACCGGCGGATCCGGCGGCGCGGCTACCGTGCGCGCGGCGTGCGTTTGCAGGGCCGGGACATGGTCGGTCTCGGCGGTCTGGCAGCCAGTGGGGCCTTGCTGACCGCTGCGGGTGCGCTGCCCGCGGCAGTCGCCTTCGGTGCCACGAGCGCGACCTATGCCGCGCTGGGCCGTCTGCAGGAGCGGCGCATGATCCGGGCCATGCATGATCAGCTGCCCGGGGCGTTCAGCCACCCGTTGGCCGTGGCCTCGTATATGGACGAGGACGGACTGATCGGGCGACTGAAGGTGGCGATCAAGAGCGAGCAGTCGCGCATGATCACGGTGCTCACCCGGATCGAGGATTCCTCCGAACGGGTCACCGGGGAGTCCGCCGACGGTCTGCAGCGTTCGGTTCGGGCGAAAGAGGGGATCGCTCGCCAGCAGGCCGAAACCGAGCAGGTGGCCGCCGCCATGCACGAGATGTCCACGACGATCGGCGAGGTTTCCGAGCAGGTGCAGCGGACCGCCGACGAGGCGAGTCGATCCGGTGACCTGGTTCTCGAGGGTCGGTCATTGTCCGAGCGAACACGGGAGTCGATCGTCGACCTGCAAGAGACGGTCAACGAGATCGGCGTTTCCGTGGAGAACGTGTCCAGCCGGACCGCGGATATCGCCGAGGCCGCCGGCATCATCGACCAGATCGCCGAGCAGACCAATCTGCTCGCCCTGAATGCGGCCATCGAGGCCGCGCGTGCCGGTGAGCATGGCCGAGGCTTCTCCGTGGTCGCCGAAGAGGTCCGCCACCTCGCGCGGCGCACCCAGGAATCGACTCGCGATATCAATGACGTCATCGGAAGACTGACCGAACAGTCCGAACAGTCGGTGACGATCACGCAGCGGGGCCGGGGGGCGGCGACTGCAGGTGTCGAGCGGGTGAGGGAATCCGAGCAGATGCTCGATGGCATCGCCAAGGCGGTGGAGACGATCCGCGACATGTCTAACTCCATGGCCGCGGCCGTGGAGGAGCAGTCGGCGGTGTCGTCCGAGGTGGACCGGCAGGTCCACAACATTTCCGAGCTGGCCGCATCCAGCCTCGACCAGTCCGCCGGGGCCGAAGACAAGATCCAGGAACTCGGCGAGGTCGCCAATGACCTCCATGAACTCGTGGTGCGCTTCAAGCGCCACTGATCTGTAGCGGGCAGAGCACTGAACGGCAAACGCCCGACTATCTGAATTACCTTCTTCTGTAGGAATTCCATTGACAGGACTCGGGCATTTTTCGAGCCCGTTACGGATCGCCTCAGAGGAGGGTATGTTATGGACCGTGCAGAAATCATTTCCGAACGTTTCCCGCACGTGGTCGACGCCGTATTCCATGACGAGCGCCGCGCCCGGGACGCGGCGACCGCCCTGGCCGCCAAGGCCGGCCTGTCGAACGATCAGATCGACGTGGTCGAGCCGAACGATCCCCAGCGGGCGGAGAAGCTGGAGCCGGAGTCGTCCGAGATATCCCGGACCATTCTTCGTTCCCATGCCGCGCTCGGCGTGATCGGTGCCGTCGTCGGTCTGATCTTCGCCGGCATCCTGGTCGCTGCGGGCTTCGATTTTGCGCAGACCCGGCCGGGCTGGGTGTATGGCATCCTGGCCGTGGTCGGCGGCCTGATCGGCATGCTCGGCGCCGGTGTGGTGTCCGTTCGATTGGATCATGAGCGGGTGAACGCGGAGACCCGGGACGCCTCGACGCACGGCGAGTGGACGGTTGTCGCCCACGCCCACGCCCACGACGAGGACGAGAAGCACCGTGCTGAAGAGCTCCTGCGGGAGTACTCGAAGCAGGTGAACGAGTCGCTATGACCCGTCGCTGGGGGAGGCGCCGAATGACATTCGATATCGACTGGTCGTCGGTCTACCTGAACCTGAGCTATCTGGCCGCGGCCTAGGTTCTGGCGCTTCCCGTGGGCTTCGAGCGTGAGCAGCATTCCCGCTCGGCCGGCCTGCGCACCTTTCCGCTGGTGGCGGTCGCCAGTTGCGGTACATGTTGCTAGGCATCAATGCGCTTGACTCCAGTACGGCCGAGGCGCGCGTGTTCGAGGGGATCATCACCGGCATGGGGTTCATCGGTGGCGGGGCGATCCTGAAGAACAGCGATCACACCACCGGAACGGCCACGGCGGCGAGCCTGTGGGCAACCGCCGGGATCGGCGTCGCCGTGGCCTGGAACCAGTTCGAGCTGGCGTTGCTGCTCTCGGGGCTGACGTTCGCCAGTCTGTTGGTGCTCGCCCCGGCCAAGGGCGTGACCAACGGCGACTCGTAGGACGACCCGCCCTCCAAGAGCAACGACTGAATCGCGCGTCCCAATGGAAAGCCCCCGAAGTTCAAGTACGGGGGCTTTCTCATTTCTCGTGCCGGTTGGGTCAGCAACGGCCCTTCTTGGCCTGGCCCGGCGGGCAGAAGCGGCTCGGGTGCGAATGCCCGCGGATCTCGTGGCGATGGCGCTCGCGGTAGCGGTAGCCATCGTGATCGTCGTAGCCGCGGGTGGTGACGCCGGTGCCGATCGCCGCCCCGAGGCCCGAGCCGACGATCGCGCCCTCGCGACCGCCGACTTCGGCGCCGACGACGCCGCCCAGCGCCCCGCCAATGGCGCCACCGATGGCCGCGTCCTTATGCAGGTCGCCGCCCATGGCGGCCGTGGCGGGCAGGATCAATGCCGCCAGCAGGGTCGGAATGCGTACTGACACGAGGATGTCTCCGGTATGGGTTTGATCGACGGGAGAGGCCCGCCCGACTGCAATCAGCCAAGTTCGATCCGGGCAGGGCGGTGGAGTTCCCCTCAGTTGCCGTCGTCCTGCCCGTCGGAGGTCTCCCCGTCGTCACCATTCGGCCCGACGATGACCACGATGCGACGCTCCGGGTCGACGTGCCGTTCGAATGCCTGGCGGACCCCATCTGCTTCAACCGCAGCGACCCGCTGGGTGTAGGTGTCGAAGTAGTCCAGCGGCAGGTCGAGGAAGGCCAGTGCGGCTATCTGCTCGCTGATTTTGGCGTTACTGTCCAGGCGCATCGGAAAACCGCCGATCAGGTTGGCCTGACTGTCTTCGAGTTCCTCGTCGGTCGGGCCTTCGTCAATGAAGCGCCGCAATTCCTCGCCCATCAGGTCCAGGGCCTTCTCGACTTGGTCGTTGCGCGTCTGGATGCCCATGACAAAGCGCCCGCCGGCTCGCAGCGGCATCAGGTAGCTGTAGGTGCTGTAGGCCAGGCCGCGTTTTTCACGCAACTCTGACATAAGGCGCGAGGCAAAGCCGCTGCCGCCGAGGATGTGATTGCCCACGTACAGGGGCAGGTAGTCGTCATGCTTGCGCGGGATGCCGTCATGGGCGACCAGCACGGTTGACTGCTCGGAGGGGAAGTCGACCTGCAGCGTGCGGGACTCGGCGATCTCCGGCACCTCAGGCAGCGGGGCGGGCGGCTTGCCGGTGGGCAGATCGGCGGTCAGTGTCTTGGCCAGCCGGCGGGCATCGGCTTGGTCGAGGTCGCCGACGATCACCACCGTGGCATTGCTCGCCACGTAGTGGCTGGTGTGGAAGTCGCGTACATCGGCGTGTTCGATGCGCTCGACCGAATCGGCGGTGCCCTCGGTGGGGTGAGCATAGGGGTGGTCTCCGAAGGCCGCCTTGCGCAGGGTGTCTTGGGCGACCGCCGAGGCCGACTGCTTGCGCGACTCGATGCCGCGTAGTTGCCGGTCGCGTTCGCGCTCGAAGTCCTCGGCGTCGAATGCCGGGTGGCTGATCACTTCCCCGGACAGTTCGACGGCCGGCCACAACCAGTCCGGCTGGTTGAGGCTGCGCAGTTGGACCGTGGCCGATTCGAGGTTGGCGCTGGCCGAGAATTGCGCGCCGACGCGGGCGAAGCCGTCGGCAATCGCCTTGGCCCCGCGTTGGGTAGTGCCTTCCCCGAGAAGATCGGCGGTCAGGCTCGCGGTGCCGCCCTTGTCGGCCGGGTCACGGGCGCTGCCGGCATCGAAGGTGATGCGGGCATCCACCATTGGCAGACTGTCGCTGGGATAGAAGAGCACCTGCGCTCCGTTGCCGGTCTGCCAGGTCTGTAGCGGCAGCACCGGCTCGGCCCGCACGCTCGTCGCCAGTAGCAGGGCCAGCAAGACAAGCACAAGGCCGGGGAGCCGGGTCATCGGGTGGCGGGCATCAGTGAACACGGTCGACACCTCCGGTCGGAATCGGCTGGTTGGGGGTGGCATCCGCGGATTGGGGCTCCAGCGTGGCGATGGTCAGCGCCTGGTCACGGAAAAACGCCCGGGCGACGGCCTGCACATCCTCGGCGGTCACCGCACGGATGCCCTCGACAAAGCGGTCGGCCAACTGGTAATCCAGCCCGACGGTCTCGTACATCCCGAGCTTCATGCCCTGGTAGAACAGCGAGTCGCGCTCGTAGACATCCGAGGCCGCGACCTGGGCCTTGATGCGATTCAGCTCGTCCTTGCCCACGGGCTCTCGCTTGAGGCGTTCGATCTGCTCGCGCAGCAGGGCCTCGACCTTGTCGAGGGACTGGCCATCCTTGGGCGTGGCATCCAGCCTGAACAGCGTGGTCTGGCGGGCATTGAGGTTGTAGCTGGCCGAGGCGTTGCTCAGCTTGCCCTGGCGTACCAGGTCGTTGTGCAGACGGGCGCCCGAGTCCCCGGCGAGGATGCCCGAGGCGACTGCCAGCGCGTAGGCCCGGCGCGAGTCCTCGACCGTGACCAGCGAGGGCACCTTGTAGCCCATCGACACGTGGGGCAACTGGGCCGGGACGGAGAGCTGCGCCCGCTTGAGGCCGTGCTGCGGCATTTCCTCGCGCGGCTTGGCCGGGGCGAGGTCACGGCTGGCCACCGGGGCGTAATATTGCTCGGCCAGCGAGAATACCGCCTCGGGGTCCACCGCGCCCACCACGACGAGGGTGGCGTTGTTGGGGGCGTAGTGGCTGCGGTACCAGGCCTGGAGGTCATCGATCGTGTAGGCCTCCACGTCGGTGTTCCAGCCGATGATCGGGTGATGGTAACCGCTGCTGGTGAACGCGGTCGCGTACAACAACTGGCTGAGGCGGGCGTTGGGGTTGTCCCGCACGCGCGAGCGCCATTCCTCCTTGACCACCTCCTTCTCGCGGGTGAACTCCTCGGGATCGAGCTTCAGATTGGCCATGCGATCGGCCTCCCAGCGCATTACGGTGGACAGCTCATCGGCAGCCAGTGTCTGGAAGTAGCCGGTGAAATCGCGCCCGGTGAAGGCATTCTCCTCGCCACCCAGCCGGGCGATGATGTCGGAGAACTCGCCCGGGCCGAGATTCTCGGTGCCCTTGAACATCATGTGCTCGAACATGTGGGCGATGCCCGTGATCCCGCCGGGTTCGTCGGCCGAACCGACCTTGTACCAGATCTGGTGGGTCACCACGGGGGCGCGCTCGTCCGGCAGGACCAGGACTTTGAGGCCATTGTCGAGGCTGCGTTCGTGCACCTCCATGGCCTGTGCCGCCCCGGTCGGCAAGGCCAGGATCACGGCCAAGGTCGCCAGGGCTGCCAAGGCGATCAAGAAGGTGGTGGCATGGGGGAAAGGCCGGCGTATTGGGAGCATGCGTATTGACTACCGTTTCCAGTTGTGCGTGAGGTCCGTTCAATGTCATCCCGCCGCGAACGACGTGCGCAACCGCTTCGACTGGCCACAACCGCTTTGGTTTCACATCACGGGGCGTGACGGTCCAGACTCGGGTCAGGGCACCAAGCCAGGTTATCGATGCAGAGGTCATCATGGAATTCAAGATCATACAGGGCAATATCGCCGAGCAGTCGGCCGATTGCCTGGTGAATGCCGCCGGGACGTCGTTGGCCATGGGCAGTGGGGTAGCAGGCGCTCTGCGTGAGGCCGCCCATGGCCCGATCAACGAGCAGGCCATGCAGCAGGGGCCCATCCCGCTAGGCGGTGTGGTGGTCACACCGGCCTTCGAATTGCCGGCGCACTGGGTGATTCATGCCGCCGCCATGCCGCATTACGCCGATGGCCGGGCGACCGAGGAGAGCATCCGCGAGGCGACGCGAAATACGCTGGAGAAGGCCGACGAACTGAGCTGCCGCTCGATGGTGATCCCGCCGCTGGGGTGCGGCGTCGCCGGCTTCGACCTGGCGACCGGTGCCCGGCTGATTCTCGAGGAGGTGGCCCAATACCAGCCACGCTCGCTGGCCGATCTGCGGTTCATCGTCTACCATGCGGAAGACCAGCAGGCGGTCGAAACGGTCGCCCGCCAGGTGCGTGAGGCCTAACGCACCGTCGGCGTCACGCGGCCTCGTCCTGGCGGGCCATGCCAACGAAAAAATCCGGCCACGTGGCCGGATCGTTCGCTTTCCCCCGGCATCCCCCGGCATCCCCGGGCAGCGGAATGGTCAGCCGTTGACCACCTTGCGGGGTCCGCGCGCGGGCTGGGGCTCGGCGTGACCCGCTTCGGGCACGGGGAGTTTCTCCGCGTACGGCGTCCCGGGGCCGTTGACCAGGAAGTCCATGAGGTGATTGCGAAACGGATAGTAGTGACCGTCGTGATGCATCTCCTGGCGTGAGCGCGGCTTTTTCAACGGGTTGTAGGCGCACTCGGCGACCTCGGCGAACGGGCCGTTGGTCATCAACAGGATCTTGTCGGCCAGCAGGATAGCCTCGTCGACGTCGTGGGTGATCATGAAGACCGTCTGGCTGGTGGCCTGGCAGATCGCCAGCAGCTCGTCCTGTATCACCCCGCGGGTTAGGGCATCGAGCGCGCCGAACGGCTCATCCATCAACAGCATCTTCGGTTCGATGGCGAACGCCCGGGCGATGCCGACGCGCTGTCGCATGCCGCCGGAAAGCTGGTGGGGTTTCTTGTCGATTGCCGGGGTTAGACCCACCATGTCGACGTATTTCTCCACCTGTGCGTTCACTTCCTCATTCGAGTGCCGCTTGAAGCGGGATTTCACCGCGAAGGCGACGTTCTCTCGCACCGTCAGCCACGGCATCAGGGCGTGGCCCTGGAAGACCACGCCGCGGTCGAGGCCCGGTCCGGTGACTTCCTTGTTCTCCATGAACACGTAGCCGTCGCTCGCGGCGTCCAGCCCGGCGAGGATGTTGAGGATGGTCGACTTGCCGCAGCCCGAATGGCCGATCAGACAGACGAACTCGCCCTTCTCGATTTCGAAGTCGAGGTTCTGGAACACGGTGACCGGTTCTTGGCCCATCGGTGCGGGGAAGGTCTTTTCCAGGCCATCGACCTGGATGAAGCTGTGGGTAGTCATGGTTCAGACCTCCTTATAGCTGACGGCCTTGCCAAGCAGGCCGATGATCATGTCGAGGATCATGCCGACCACGCCGATCAGCAGGATGGCGAAGATCACGTTGGCGAGATCGAGGTTGTTCCACTCGTTCCAGATGAAGTAGCCGATGCCGGTACCGCCGACGAGCATTTCCGCGGCAACGATGACCAGCCAGGCGATGCCCATCGAGATACGCATGCCGGTGAGAATCGTCGGTGCGGCCGCCGGCAGGATCACCTTGAACGCCTTCTTGATCGGGCCGACCTCGAGGGTCTTGGCCACGGCGAGCCAGTCGTCGCGGACCGAGGCGACCCCGTAGGCGGTGTTCACCATCATTGGCCAGATCGAACAGATGAAGATCACGAAGATCGAGGAGATCGAGGCGTCCTGGATGATGTAGAGCGCCAGCGGCATCCAGGCGAGCGGCGAGATCGGTTTCAGGATCTGGATGTAGGGGTCGAGCGCCTTGTGCATCAGTGGCGACATGCCGATCAGAAAGCCCAGTGGCACGGCGACCATCGCGGCCAGCGCGAAGCCAGCGAGCACCCGCCAGAGCGAATGGGCCAGCTGGATGCCGATGCCCATGTCGTTGGAGCCCTTGACGTAGAACGGGTCCGAGAGATGCGTCCAGATCGCCGAGCCGATATCCCCCGGCGTCGGGATGTCCGACTCCTGGACGGAGTCCAGCCCCATCATCGCGGCGTACTCGGGGTCCATGTCGCCGAGATCCACCTGGGTGGGCAGGGTGGCCCCCCACCACGCGCCGATGAAGGCGAGCAGCAGGAGAATCGAGACGAGGCCGGCACGTAAGTTGAGTGACTGGCTCATGGCTTAGCTCCTCCCGATCTCGAACGATTCGAGGTATTCCTGCGGGCGTGCGGGGTCGAAGACCTTGCCCATGATCGTGTGCTTTTTGCTGTTGATCTCCGGTGCCGGCAGGCCCATCTCGGCGAGACGCTGGCGCGCGTCGGTCGCCCGGAAGATCTCCTCGGCGATGTCCGCGTAGTCGATGTCTTCCTTGATGTAACCCCAGCGCTTCATCTGGGTGAGGATCCACACGCCCATCGATTCCCACGGGAACGGGTCGAAGTCGGCGCGCTCGGGCTCGGTGATGATGTTGCCCAGCCCGTCGGCGTAGCGGCCGGTCATTACCTGGTCGAGCACGATTTTGGGCTGGTTGAGGTAGTTGGCCGGGGCGATCGCCTCGATGATCTCCGGTCGGTTCTCCTTCTTGTGCGCGTAGACCGTGGCGCTGGCGATGGCGCGGAACAGCGCGGAGAAGGTGTTGGGGTTTTCCTCGACGAAGGGCTTCGTCGCGCCGAAGGCGCAGCAGGGGTGGCCGTCCCAGAGGTCTTTCGAGAGCACGTGGATGAAGCCGGCGCCCTCGTAGACCGCGCGCTGGTTGAACGGCTCGGGGCCGAGGAAGCCGTCGATGTTGCCGGCCTTGAGGTTGGCGACCATCTCCGGCGGGGCGATCACCTTGAGCTTGACGTCCTGATCCGGGTCGACGCCGTACTCGGCCAGGTAGTAGCGCAGCAACAGATTGTGCATCGAGTGGTCGTAGGGAATGCCGAAGGTCATGCCCTTCCAGTTGCTCGGGTCGCGATTGTCCTTGTGCTTGTTGTGCATCGTGATCGCCTGGCCATTGATGTTCTGAATGGTGGCGACGTAGGTGTCCTGCTGGCGGGCACCGATCCCGAGCGAGGCGGAGATCGGCATCGGCGAGAGCATGTGCGAGGCATCGAGCTCGCCGTTGGCGACGTTGTCGCGGATCAGCGCCCAGCCGGCGGTCTTGACCACCTCGACGTCGAGGCCTTCACGCTCGTAGAAGCCCATCGGGTGGGCCATGATGATCGGTGTGGCGCAGGTGATTGGGATGAAGCCGACCTTGAGCTTCTTCTTCTCCAGCGGCCCGACCGGGTCGGCGGCGACGGCCTTGGCGGCGGCCATCGGGAAGAAGGTCGAGACGGCCGCCATGGCGGTGCTCACGCCGACGGCCTTGAGGAAATTGCGACGGGTCCGGTCTTCCGGGAAAAGCGAGCGCATTACCGAGGATTCGACGGCACGATTGAGCGCCGCCTCCTCATCCGTGGGATTCGGGGTGGCGGCCACGGCCGCGTTGTGATCGGCCTGGTTGGCGTGCTTGCCGCAGGTGCAGCCGCGATGCAGGGACTTGTCGGGATCAAACGGATTGTCGAATGTGGACATGGTTTCGCTCTCAGGTCGGTGAGTGACGTCCCATGGTTTGCAGATGCCGTGCCACTCCGCGTTTTGTGCCAGATCGACACCTTTTGGCAGTAATTCGCGCATTTTCGCACCGTGGTGGAGCGTGTAGGCCGGCCGCGTCCCGCTATTGGTGCGCCGAACACCCGCCGATCACCGCGCAATGCCCGCCAATGGCGGACAAAGTCGTGGGCCTGCTTCTTGCAGTTCCGGGAATGTCATCTATTCGCCCGGAGTTGCCCCATGACCCACGCGCAAGTCATTCAATCATCGGCACGCGCCGATAGCGCCGATGCCGAACTGTTGGTCGTCCACGAGGCCACGCAGTGGCTTTCGCACTTGAACGACCCCGATACCGTGATTGGTCGCATGTTGCGGCTGCTCTCGCAGATCACCGGGCTCAATCGCGGTCGGGTGGTGTTGCCCGATGCCAGTGGCGAGTTCATGGAGATCCGCTATGCCTACGGGCTGGCATCCGCCGAGCGCGAGCGCGGGCGTTACCGGGTGGGTGAGGGTGTCACCGGCCGGGTGATGCGCACCGGGCAGGTGGCGGTGGTGCAGGACATCGACGAGGAACCGGTCTATCTCACGCGGGCGGTCGAGCGCGGCACGTTGCCGGACGAGACGGTCGCCTTTCTTGCCGTGCCCATCCTCAACGAGGACCAGCCGATGGGGGTGCTGGGTGCCCACCGCATCCGTGAACGCCACCGGCCGTTGCACCGTGACATCACCTTGCTGCGCATCATGGCCGCGCTGATCGCCCGCGTGCTCAAGGTCGACGATCTGATCCGCGAGCAGACCGCTGCGCTGGCCGAGGAGAACGAATCCCTGCGCGAGGCCCTTTCGAGCAACCAGGAGGCGCGCCACGGCATCCTCGGCGAAAGCCCGGCATTGCGGCAGGCCTTTCGCCAGACCCTGCACGTCTCTCCCACCCAAGCCACCGTGCTGCTCAACGGCGAGTCCGGCACGGGCAAGGAGCGATTTGCGCGCATGGTGCACCTGACCAGCCCGCGTTGCGACGGGCCATTCATCGCCATCAACTGCGCGGCCATTCCCGACGCGCTGCTGGAATCCGAGCTGTTCGGCCACGAGAAGGGGGCGTTCACCGGCGCGGTCTCGGCCAAGAAGGGTAGCGTCGAGCTCGCCTCCGGCGGCACGTTGTTTCTCGACGAGATCGGCGATATGGCCTTCGATTTGCAGTCCAAGTTGTTGCATGTGCTGGAAAAACAGACCATTCACCGGGTGGGTGGCACCAAGGATGTGCCGGTCGACGTGCGCATCATCGCCGCGACCCACAAGAATCTGCAGGAAGCGGTCAACCAGGGCCGCTTTCGCATCGATCTCTTCTACCGGCTGAACGTCTTTCCCATCCACCTGCCGGCCCTGCGCGAGCGTGATGGCGACGTGAAGCTGCTTGCGCGGCACTTCCTGCAGGTCGCCAGCCAGGAGTTCGACCGGAATGCCACCTTCGAGGCCGGCGTGCTCGATCGACTGGCGGCCTATAACTGGCCGGGAAACATTCGACAGTTGGAGAACGTGATCAAGCGGGCGGTGCTCGTCGCGCAGAACGGCTGGATCACGGTTGCCGATATTGAATTGATCCTGACCCACGAGTCGCACGTTACCGATCACCTTGAGGCGGGTGGCACCCCGAACGCACCCGAACCGCAGTCTGAATGGGGCGCCGCTGAAACCGGCAATCCGCGACCGGGTGGTCATGCATCGCTCCCGCCTACGGCGGCCCCCGAGCGGAGTTATCGCTGGGTGCGCGAGGACGAGGCCGAGTCGCTGCTCCAGGCATTGCAGCATACGGGCGGCAACAAGACGCAGGCCGCCAGGCGACTGGGCATGACCACCCGGCAATTTCGGTATCGGCTGGATAAACTTGGCCTGCACAATACCTGACAAGTTACTGTTTCCAGTAATATAATTTCGCAACCGAACGGAAATCGGCCGTGACTTGACTGCACTTACCTTGTCCGGTTTGCCGGAAGAAATGACGTTATCCAGGGGGTGAATGTCATGAAAAAAGTTGCTTGATTCGTCACGCCGTTCGTCCACGAAGGCCTCGTGCTCCACAGCGGCGAGACACCGCGCATGGACATTTCCATGGGGCGCTTTGATGCCACCTGGGCGCGTTCGGGGCGCTGGGCCTTCGTCGCCTTGACGCCGGGCGAATTGCCGGCCTCGGCGGTGGGTCGCGAGGCCGCCGAGGCGATCTCGGCATTCGAGTTGGTGCAGGGGGCCGAGACGGCGCTGCCCGCGTGGCAGGCGCTGGCCCGTGCGTGAGCCGACTCTGGCACTGGCGCAGTTTGGGTTCGGCAATGCGCTGGTCGCCACCGGCGAGCGTCGTGAGGCGGCCCGGGCCTTGCGCCGTGCGGTGGAGGCAGGCTCGGCGTTCGCGGCCACCTGGCTCAATCGGGGGCTGGTACTCCGCTCGCTCGGTCGCACCGATCAAGCCAACGACGCCCTACGTCGGGCCGCCGAGATCCCCGGTCCCCTGCAGGAACGTGCCCAACAACGACTCGAGGAACGGCTCGACGGACGCTGATCCGGGCGAGTTGATCGACCCACCGCCTCGCCTCGACAGGGCAATTCAACCCGATTCGCCTTCCTGCTCGATCAACGGCACATAGCCGGGAAGGGCCTCTACCCGCGCGATCCATTTGCCGACGGTCGGGTAGGGGGTCAGCGAGATGTCGGCCTCGTCGGCCAGCGCCACGTAGGGGTAACAGGCGAGATCGGCGATGGTGGGGTGGTCGGCGGCCAGCCAGTCGGCCTGTTCGAGGCGTTGCTCCATCAATGCCAATCCGGCGCGCCCCTCCTGCTGGCACTGCTCGCGGTTGAAGGGTGAACCGAGTCGCCAGACAGCGCGTGCACGGGCCAGACCGTAGAGCAGCTCGTCGCCGGCCACGGCCAGCCACTGCATCACGACCGCCTCGGCGGCCGGGTCGTCGGGGAGCCACCGGCTGGTGCCGTACTGGCGGGCCAGGTACACCAGAATCGCCATCGAATCCCAGATCCGCACCTCGCCATCGATCAGGAACGGCACCTGGCCGCGCGGGTTGATGCGCTTGAATTCGGGCGAGGCGGTCTGCTTGGCGACGACGTCGATGGGGACGCGCTCGTGCTCCAGATCGAGCATCGAGAGCAGCAATCGCACCTTGTGGCAGTTGCCGGACAGGGGAAAGTCGTAGAGCGTGATAGAACTCACGGCGGTGTCTCCGGGAGTGGGTTGGGGCGGGAGTTCGTTCGGCCCGCAGCAAAAAGGCCCGGCATGCCGGGCCTCAGTGCGATGTGCGGGCGCTGCACAAGCGCATCAGGCCACGAAAGGCAGGCCTTCCTCGATCGGCAGGCTCGGGTCGCGTGACCACTCGTTCCAGGAGCCGAAGTACAGCCGCACGTTCTCGATGCCCGCCGCGCGCAGGGCGACCAGCGTATTGGAGGCCCGGGCGCCCTTGAAACAGTACAGGAACACCTGCGAGTCCGGCGAGATGCCGACGCTTTCGCACTCGGCGCGGATCTCGCTGGGTGACTTGAAGCGTGCCACCTCGCCGGGCTTCATGAAGCGATACCACTCGATCCAGACCGCGTCGGGCAGTCGTCCCTTGCGCGGGCAGAAATCCTTGCCGTAGGGCGAGGAGCTCTCGGCAATCCACTCGTCGACGTCGCGGACGTCGAGCAGCACCACGTCATCGCTGTCCAACGCGGCCAGCACGTCATCCTTGTCCAGCATGACGTCGCTGGCACCGCTGTCGAGCGGGAATGGCGTGGCGATCGGCGTCGGTGTCTCGGTGCTCACCGGCTGGCCGGCCGCTACCCAGCCCTGAAAGCCCCCGTGCAGGATGCGGATCTTGTCCTTCGGGTAGCCCAGATGTTCCAGCAGGAACAAGCCGCGACAGGACTGACCGAAGCCCGTGTCCATGGCGTCCTCGTAGAGCACCGCGGTCTTTTTCCCATCCAGGCCGATGGCACCGAATTTCTCGCTGAACTGCTGCTCGAGTTCGGCCAGGCCTTCCGGAGTGGAAGTGGCGAGGAAGGTGAAGATCTCCGGCATGTTGATCGCACCCGGCAGGTGCCCGGCGGCATAGGCCTCGGGGCTGCGCGTGTCGATCGGCACGACCGACGTGGTGCCGAGTAATTCCTGCAAGTCCTGCGGTTCGATCAGCGGGTTGCTCATGTCTTGCTCCTGGGGCTCCTGGCCCGGTGGGTGGTTCGGCGGTGGTCGATGGATAGGACCACCTCAACTGACGCGTCCGGTGACTTGCCGGTAAAGGGATTCGTGTTCTGAGGTCGCCTTGCCGGCCAGCGCATAGCCGGCCAGTTTGCCGCGGCTGACGAAGTCGTTGCGTTGGCCGTGGGTGACGGTGCGCGGGGTCCACCGGCCCAGGTCGACGAGCTTGCGGTCGGGCGGGCAGAGCATGATCGGCAGGCTGGGGATCTTGACGCGGATGGCGGTCGGGCGGTGCTCGAACGGCACGCAATCGCCGCTCAGGGCCGCGGCGGCGGTTTGTGCCATGCGGCGGATCGGCTCGATAAAGAAATAGCTGTTGCTGTTGACCTCGGCGCAGTCGCCGATGGCATAGACGTGCGGGTCACTGGTCTGCATGGTTTGGGCCGAGGCGAGGATGCCGCGGTTGGTGACCAGCCCGGCGCGTTGGGCCAGATCGGTGTTGGGCGCCAGGCCCATCGCGGAGATCACCTCGTCGCTGCGGAGCTCTCCACCGTTGGTCAGCGTCACCTTCAGCCGATCATCGGCGTGATCGACGCGGTTGAGGCTGGTGCCGGGCCGGAAATCCACGCCCTTTGCGGCGAGGTGTTGCCCCAGCTCGTTGCCCAGCGGGGCGGGGGCGAGCCGGTCGAGCATGCGTTCGCCCAGGTCGAGCAGGGTTACCCGGTGCCCGCCGGCGGTCAGGTCCTCGGCCAGTTCCACGCCGATCAGCCCGGCGCCGATGATGGTCAGATGGCGCGGCTCGCCGTCGAGACGCGCGCGCAGACGTTGATAGGCGGCCAGGTGGTTGAGGCGGGTAATGCGATTGGCGGCATCGCCATCGAAGGCGCGGAAGCGTTGGCGGGCGCCAAGCGCCAGCACCAGGTCGCCGAAGTGAACCGGACCGCGCGTGGTTAGCAGGCGCTTGCCGTCGGCGTTCAGGGTCAACACCGAGGTGTTCGGCTGAAGGGTGATGCCCAGTTCGGCCGCCTTGGCCGGTCCGCTTTGTTCGATCAGGTCGGCCGGCGCACGCCCCTGGCTGATCGCCATGGAGAGGCCGGGCTTGGTGTAGGCGGCGGCCTCGTCGTTACTGATCAAGGTGATCGGGCGGTCGGGATCGCGGGCCCGCAGTTGTTCGGCGACCGTCCAGCCGGCCACGCCGGCCCCGACGATGACCACCGAGTCCGGACTGCCCACGCCGCCACGCACCGCCCGAGGGCGTGGGGCATGGGCCTCGGCGGCGCGCTGGGCGGCGTACTCGTGCAGCGGCATGAAGTCGGCCTTGGTGACCCCGCACAGTGGGCAGTACCAGTCGTCGGGGATGTCCTCGAAACGGGTGCCGGGCGCAAGACCGCTGTCCGGGTCGCCTTCGTCCTCGTCGTAGATCCAGCCGCAGACGGTGCAGATCCAGCGGATGTCTTCTTCAGGCGTGTTCATGGCGGGTCACCTTGATTTCGTTCATTTCAGTTGGCGCGGGCGGCCGCGGTTCAGCCTTCGGCCGGGTCACGTCGATGGCCGCGATGCACAGCCAGGCCAGCAGGCTGCCGGTGAACAGCAGCGGCAGGGTTGGGCCGATCGGTGGAACAGGGATGGCAATAAGCGGGTGGTGGCGCATGGGGTCAGTCGATCAACGCCTCGATTTCCTTGCGCAGGTGTTTGATCGCCGGGGTTACGATCGCGACGAAGTAGGCCTCGCGCAGCTTGCGTTGGGCCGGGGCGTCGACCAGGTAGCCGTTCGCGCCGGTATGCAGCATGGCGCTATTGGCCGCGCGCAGGGCGAGCTCCGAGCCGGCCAGCCGCAGTTCCAGTACCTGGCGGAAATAGGCCGGGTCGGGGTTATGCACGTCGGTGGCCAGTTCACGCACCAGCGCGCGGGTGTCCTCGAGTGCCTCGCGCAATTCGTCGGGGCGGTCGTCGAGATAGGCATTGATGTGGCCGAGGCGCGGCTCGACGTCCTCGCATAGGCGGATACAGCCCTCGATCACGCCGGTGGCCATGCCCGCCTGGAGCAGGACGAAACCGGCCTTGATGCGTTGCAGGAACGGGCCGACCGGGTCGGCGATGATCTCGTTCTTGGGGATAAAGACATCCTTGAAGAACAGGGCGTAGGTGCCGGTGCCTTCCATGCCGCAGAACTCGACCAGTTGCTTGATGGAAAGCCCCGGCGTGTCCGTGTTTACCAGCGCCATCACGTCGCGCGGGTTGTCACCCTCGACGTGGAAGATCGAGCCGAACACGTGGTGTTCGCCCAGGTTCGATATCCACGGCAGGTTGCCGTTGACGATAAAGCCGTCGGCGGTCTCCTCGGCGTGCAGCAGGATGTCCTCGATGCCGGCAAAATATTTCATGGGGTTCGACAGGGCGGTGCCGCCGAGCAGTTCGCCGCTGGCGAGTTTCGGCAGGACGGTGTCCTTGAGGTGCTGGTTGTCGGAATTCTCGACGTACCAGGCCACGGCGTCCTGACACCAGGTCATGAAGCCGGTCGACATGCATTCGGCGGAAATGCGGTCCATGTCGTCGATGGCCGCGGCGATATCCATGCCGCCGGGGTTCTGTGTGGAGAGGTGGTGGCGATAGGCGCCGGCTGCACCGATTTCGTGCAACACGTCGGCGGGGTATTCGCCGTGGTCGATCGCGATCACCTTCGGTTTGAGGGCGCGGCGAATGACCGTGTCGAGGTCGGGGGTTGCGGTTTTCAGAAAGCTCGGCACCTCGGGTGGCGCCACATTCGGCCCGGTCGCCATGGGGGCGTGGGTAGCGAGGGTCATGGAATCATCTCCGAAAGGAGGCCCGGCGGACCGGGCCGATTGGAAGACGTCTCGGCGATCAGGCGAGATGGCAGGAGAGATCGACCGGGCGGGTCATGGTGTTGGCCACCGGTGACCATTTCTCGGCGGTATCCAGCAGGTCCTGCAGGTCCTCGTCACTGATCGGGTCGACCGTCTCGACGTCGAAGTAGACGCGGATGGCGGTAAAGCCCAGCGGCTTGCTCTCGTCGAGATCCCCCGTGCCCCAGACCGCGGTGACGTTGATGTCCGCTTCCATGTTCAGCTCGAGCTTGCTGATCTTGATCTGGCGGGCGGTGGCATTGGCGTGCACGCCCACGGCAAGACAGGCGCCCAGGGCGGCCAGGGTGGCCTCGGAGGGGTTCGGGGCGGTGTCGTCGCCCAGGAGGTGCGGCGGCTCGTCGACCACCACCGGATCGAGCTCGCGGATGTAGGTCAGGTTGCGAAAGCGGCCTTCGCAGACGGTCTTCGCCTTGAGCGTGACGACTGCGTCCGGGTTGGCCTTGCCCTTCTCGCTCAGCGCCTTGAGGCCGTCGGCATCGATTTCCTTGATCGCCTGGCGGATGCAGGACGGGGCGACGGGTTGGGCGGTTGCTGTGCTCATGAGTATTCACTCCGGTGTTGGATTGGCTTGGACGTGGGCCGGGATGTCTCTGGACGAATCCCGCCGTCGCCTACTGCATTGCAGAGGCTGTGCCAAAAACCGGGGATGGCGTCAATGCGTCGTTTGGGAGGGTTTTTCGAAGGGGTGCCCCGCGGTGGGGCGCGCAGTGTCGGACAATGTCCGGTGTTTGTGCGGTGCGGGGTGGACAATGTCCGACTCGAGGTGTGCCGTCAGTCGAGATGGTCGTCTAACCATCTGAAAAAACGAGAAAACCGATGCTTGGCAGGCTTCTTGTAATGGAAGAGGGCAGTGGCCATTGCCGGCCACGAAGTCAAACCAATGTGATCCCTTGACGGAGATGCCCTCATGATGACCAAGCAAGCACTGACCGACCTGATCTTGGAGAAGAAGTCCGAGCTGGGCCTGTCCTGGGCCAATATCGCCAGCGGGGTGGGGTTGTCACCGACCTTCGTGACTTCGGCCTGCCTGGGCATGAACAGCCTCAAGCCCGAGTTCGCCGACAAGCTGGTCGCGATCCTCGAACTGCCCGCCGAGGCCAAGGCCGCGATCGAGGACTGCCCGATGAAGACCTGGGAGCAGACCGTACCGACCGACCCGCTGATCTACCGCATCTACGAGGTGATGGGCGTCTATGGGCCGACCATCAAGGAGCTAATCCACGAGGAATTCGGCGACGGCATCATGAGTGCGATCGATTTCACCCTGGGCGTGGATCGCGAGGCCAACCCGGCCGGCGATCGCGTGGTGATCACCATGAACGGCAAGTTCCTGCCCTACAAGTCGTGGTGATTCCGTGGTGATTCAGCGGGTCGCCTGATGCGGCCCGGCAAGCGAAAAGGCGCGTCATGGACGCGCCTTTTTTCATTGCCCGAGATGTGCACCGGTTCAGATCGGGTGCAGCGTCATGACGAAGGTCCCGCTCGGGTCCTCGTCGCGACGGCCGCCGACGGTGTTCCGCAGCCGGCCGGCGAACTGGTCGCGCGAGGACTTAACAATGGCCTGGTCGCCGGGGATCATGTGGGCATTTCGTAGAGACGCTGGCGGTTCGGGCACGATGATCGCGACGTCGCCATCCTCGGTATAGCCGACATAGCCATGCAGGTCGTGTCGGTCGTTGTTGACGAACAGTCGGAAATCCTCGCTGTGACCCTCGCGCATGCGTCGATCCAGGCTCATCTCCTCACCGAGGCCCTTGAGGTATTCGTCCGCCTCTTGCAGTAGTTCATCGCTGAATCGCGACTTGTCGTTGATCCGGTCTGACGACATCGCTCGGTCCTCCCTTGTGCGCTGATGGGCGGTCGTGGCCCGCCCTTCCATTCGACTGATATTAGCCCAACGACCGGGGATGTCCTGCGATGCACGCGCACGGCGTCATGGGGCATCGAGTGGTTGGCCTTTGACCGTCGGCGATCGGATGCAGCAAACAACATAGATCGCTAATGATATGCTGACTTTTCATATGGACGAGAGCGGCCACGTCTGATGCCGCAAGAGGGGGAGATTGCATGTTGATGCTGGAGACACGAGAGATTGGATGGTGGTACTGGCTGGTGACGGCCGGGCTGCTGAGTTACGGCCTGACGGTCGATTCGGTCGGGCTGTGGCTGGCCGTCGCCCTGACAGTGATCAATCTGCTGCACTTCGCTGTGCGCGCGGATCGACTGACCGCCTTTCCGGTCCAGGTGCGCTTTTTCTACCTGCTCCTGTTGCTGGTCGCGCTGCCCGAGCCCTTGCGGTGGCTGTTCTGGATCCCGACGGTCGGCACCTGGGCCCAGGTGCTGGTGGGCTACTGCACCATGGCGCGGCTGGTGTCACTGTTCCCCTGGAATCGGCGTGAGCCGTTTACCGCTCGGCTGGTGTGGCGCACCTTTCTGTCTGCACCGGTAAAGGGTCGTATCGGCGGGGATTGAACTGGATCGGCACGGCGAAAAGCGCGTCGTGCCGGGCCGTCTTCCTGCGGGTTGGCGTGTTAAAGTGCGGCCCTGCGTACCAGCCACCCAACCCTGCGGCACCTTGGTGAAAGACGACTTTCGAAAGATCCTGCTGAAACGGATTTCCCGCAACCCGGATTTCCCCGCCTTCGCCCGGACCGTGCAGGAGGCGTATCGCCTGACGGATGACGAGTTGGCCTCGGCCAACGACCTGTCCGCGATGATCCTGCGCGACCCCGCTCTGACCCACCGCATCCTGCGCCTGGCGAACGCCGCGCATTTCCGCCACCTGGGTGGGCAGATCCACACCGTTACCCGGGCGGTCACCGTGCTCGGCTTCGAGGAAGTGCGTCTGGCCGCCCTGGCCCTGTCGCTGTTCGAGCAAATCGAGAGCAAGCCCCACAGCCGCATCCTGCAAAGCCGCTTTCTGCAAGCCCTCTACCAGGCGTTTCTCGCCCAGGACCTTGCCCGCGAGCTGGGCGGCCTCTCCGCGGAGGAAATGTTTCTCTGCGCCCTGTTTCAGGACTTCGGTGCGCTGCTGGTCTATCTCCATGCCCCCGAGCACCTGGCCGAGATCGAGCGGGCCCGCTACGAGGACGGGCTCGACGAGGACACCGCCATCCAGAAGGTAGTCGGTGTCCTGCCCGTGGCGCTGGCGCGCGACGTGTGCCGCCAATGGGGGCTGCCCGAGTCGGCCCGGCGTTTCCTGACGACCGCGCGGGCCTCGGGCAAGATCACTCGACTGACCCCGGAGGCCCGTGCGCTTCGGTTGGGGCAAATGGCGCGGGCCAGCGCCGACGTGGTCGCACGGGCCGATTCGACCGACATCATCCGCCGCGACACCCTCGACCTCGCCCGGCGCTGCGAGGTGGAACCGGCGGTGTTCGAAGCGGCCAGCGCGGTGGCGCGCGAGCATATTCTCGAGTACCAGGAGCTGCTGGCATCCTCCGGGGCTCGCCCGGCCTTTCTCGAACGCATGGAAACCGAGCCCGACGAGCGCATGCCGCTGGATAACCCGATGGCCGAGGCGGCAGAGCCCGAGGTCGAGACGCGTTCAGAGCTGTTGATCGAAAGCATCGAGCAGACCACCCAGGCACTGACCGAGGACTATGAACTGGGCCAGATCTTTGCCCGGATGCTCGCGGCCATGCAGGAAGGGTTGGGACTGGATTTGGCGGTGCTGTACATGCTCGAGCGCAAATCCTGGGAACTTGTTCCCCGGATGGGTCAGGGGGCGCGCTTTGCGGAATTCAAGCCGCGCATGGCCATCTCGCTGTCGCAAAACAGCCGGATCGCTCAGGTGTTCCAGTCCGGCGAGGATCGCAGCGTGGCCCGGCCACGCATGCCCAGTGACGACATCCTCGACTGGCAGTTTCAGGGGAAGGGCGATGCGGCCATGATCTATCCGTTGCACGTCAACCGTGCGCCGTTCGGCCTGATCTACCTCGAGGGACGCAAGTCGGTGTTTACCGAAGGCAATCTCAATAGCCTGCGCACACTGCGCAATCAGGCGGCCCTAGCGATCAAGTCGCGCTCGCGACGCTAGGCAACGTAACCTCGAGTACCCGCCGTGTCTGCCGTCCAACAGCGGTCATGGGTAACGCCGGGTGGATTGCGGTAAAATGCGGCGTTTTCACGACAGATGCAGGATTTTCCATGAGTGATCTCCCCAAATGCCCGCAATGCAACTCGGCCTTCACCTATCACGATGGCACGCTCTTCGTTTGCCCGGAATGCGGACACGAATGGTCGGGAGAGGCCGAGACGTCGAGCGATGCGGGTGAGCCCGCCGCGCGGGATGCCAATGGCAATCCGCTCGCCGACGGCGACACGGTGACCGTGATCAAGGACCTCAAGCTCAAGGGCGGCTCGGGCGTCGTGAAGGTGGGGACCAAGGTCAAGAACATCCGCCTCGTCGAGGGCGACCACGACATCGACTGCAAGGTGCCCGGCATCGGCCCCATGAAGCTTAAGTCTGAGTTCGTCAAAAAGGCCTGAGATTGCTCCCCGGCATCCTGCCGGTTTTTCTTGACCTGGCGGCGGTGCGCGGCGACGGCCAATCGGGGCGTCTTGACAGGGGTCACTGCCTAACCAAGACTCGAACGGTTCGTTAGAGTCTTGGAACGAGTCGGTGGCCTTCAGCCTGTTCGTTCGGTGTTTTTACGAAGACGGTGTGGAGGTTTTGCCCGATGATTGATGATGGCAGGCGCCCGACGCTGCCGGTCCAGCGCGTGACCCTTGACGAAGTGGTGACGCACTGTGACCGGGTCGCCCGCCTGGTGCGGGAGAGCGGATTCCAGCCGGATACCGTGGTCGCCGTGGCCCGGGGCGGTTTCGGGCCCGCCCGTTTCCTGTGCGATTTTCTGGATGTCTCGCGCCTGCTGAGTCTCCAAGTGCGTCATTACGGCGCGGGCGCACATGCCGAGGCCGCCGCTGAGGTGAGCGAAGGGTTGTACGGCGATATCGCCGGCCGGCAGGTGCTGCTGGTCGATGACGTCAATGACAGTGGCGACACGCTGGAAGCGGCTGTGCCCTATCTTCTCCAGCGCGGCCCGGCCGCCGTCCGTACCGCCGTGCTCCACGAGAAAGCGAATACCTCCCGTACGGCCGACTTCAGGTCCGGGTATATCGAGCAGTGGCGATGGATGCTCTACCCCTGGGCCCTAGTGGAAGACGTGGGGCAGTTCCTGCGGGACATGGCCCCGTACCCGAAGAGCCGTCAGGAAGCCGCCGAGCGCCTCAAGGCCGAGCATGGCCTGGAGCTGAGCGAGGCGGAAATCGAACGCGTCCAGTTCTTCAATGACCGCGCCGTGGTGGTCGGGGCCGACCGATCTCAGGCGGCTTCCCGTTCTCAGTAGGTCACCTCGATGACTTTCCGGACGCGATCGGGCGGTCCGACGATCTCGGTCAGCCGGAGCGCAAACCGGGGCAGGTCCTCGATCGGGGTGGCGCGTGCATCCAGACGGACGAGGTAGGACAGGACGACGTCCGGGCTTTCCAGGGGTTCACCGAATGCGGTGAGAGGACCTAGGACCTGCATCGAAACGCGTGACGTTGGCGCAGCCGGCTGTCAGCAGGGCCGCGAGCAGACATCCCATCGGGATCGTTTCCCCATCGTGTGCGCCTCGCGTCATCAAGCGGGTGCTCCGCCCGGACCATGGTTGCGTTCCAGCTTCCGGGCCGAGTCTAGACCGGATTGCCGTCGGCCAGCAGCATGAAAAACCCTTGGGCCAGCAGCGCCGCCGAGCTCAGCAGCAATCCCAGCCAGGCGATCCAGACCGGGACGTTCGGGACGTCCTCGGGCTGGCCGCGGCGTTTCAGGACGATCAGAGAGGCATTCACCGTAATGAACACGGCCAGCATGATCGCGCTGGTCAGGTTGGCCAGGGTCTTGAGCGGCAAGAACAGGGTCAGGCCGAGCACCACGGCGGTAATGGCGACCGTGGCGATGATCGGGGTATGAGTGCGCGGATGGACGCGGCCGAATAGAGGTGGCGCCCCCTGACGATCACGGCCCATGTCCATCAGCAGGCGGGTGGCCATGATGATCTGCGCCAGCGCGCCGTTCACGATGATGAACAGGCTGATCAGCCCCAAGGGCACGCCCGGATGCCCCTTGGCCTCGACCACGGCGACCAGGGGCGCCTGTGCCGCCGCCAGTTTCTCTGGTGGCAGTACGCTGGTCGCAGCGAGAGCGACCAGGGCATAAATGACCAGCGAGACGACCACCGCCCCGATGATGGCGCGGGGCAGGTTGCGTTGGACGTCGCGCACCTCCTCGGCGAGGTTGGCCATGTCCTCGAAGCCGATGAACGAATAGAAGGCCAGAAAGGCGCCCATGAACAGCCCGGCCAACCAACCCATCTCGAACCCGCTCAGCGAGGCCGACAGCGCCGCCGGCGCGCCGAGCATGTCGGGGGCGGCCAACCACACCACATAACCCAGCCCGCCGATGCCGAGCAGGGTGGTGGCGGCCATGAACCAGGCGCTCTCGCGCATCCCGGTGACGGCCAGCCCGCCCAGCAGTAGGGTGACGGTCGTGATGGTCAGCCAGGCCGGGAAATCCAGGAACAACGACGCGTAGCGCTCGAATCCGGTCAGGATGGTGGCCGCCGAGACCGTGCCGGTGGCCACCAGTCCCCAACCGATCGAGGTGGACAGCCAGCGCCGGCCGAAGGCCTGTCGCGCATAGTCGATGGGGCCTCCCGCTTCGGGTATTCGGGCGGCCAGTTCGCTGAACGAGAGGGCGGTAAGAGAGGCGACCAGCGCGGCGAGCACGAAGGCGAATGGCGTCAGGATCCCAGCGGCCCCGGCGACCTCGCCGATGACCACGTAGATGCCCGCCCCGAGGATGGTCCCGAGGCCATAGAGGAGCAACAAGACCGGCCCGACCTCGCGTTGCAGGATCGGTTGGCGGGGAGCGGGCAGGCCCTTGGGGGTACGTTCGGGTTCCGACATATGCTGGGCGATGCCCCGGCTGGGAGCGATCGCAAGCCTCCTTCGTATCAGTTAACAGCCATCCAGCCTGCCCCAAGGGCGAATGGCGTCCTATGGTGCATGACCTTTCCGCCGTGGCGGGCCATTCCATCGAGGGTAACCCGCGCCCAGGCAGAGGTCGAGAGAGCGCGTTGGTTCGTTTGGGCGGGGCGACGGGCGCGGGTCAGTGGTTTAAAGTGTCGGTCATGTATCGATCGTCGATAGTCTCTATTCTCGCGCTGGCAGCGTTCGTCTCCAGTGGCTGTGACCCGCATGCTGCGGCGGATCTGAGCGCCCCGGATGGGACCACGCCGCTGGTCGTGGCCACCCGCAACAGCGCGACCACCTGGTATCTCGATCAGGACAAACAGCCGACTGGACCGGAACACGACCTGATGGAGGCCTTTGCCCGCGAACAGGGTTGGGAGGTCGAATGGCGCCTGCTGGATTCCACCGCCGAGGTGCTCGATGCCTTGAAGTCGGGGCAGGTTCACCTGGCCGCGGCCGGGTTGACCCACCTACCCGGGCGCGACGCCCAACTCGCCCCCGGCCTGGTGCACAGCCAAGTGGTCCAGCAGGTGGTTTGCCATCGCGAGGATCGGCCGCTGCCGAGAAAACCAGCCGACCTAGCGGACGTCGACCTGCGTGTCACCGCCGACTCGAGTTATGTCGAGATGCTCGAGGCGATGGCTGCGACACAGCCGACGATTACCTTTCATGCGGATGACCGGGGCAGCACCGAGGTCTTGCTCACCCAGGTGGCGCTGCACGAACAGGAGTGCACCGTCGCCGATTCGAATATCGTTCGTGTGCTGCGGCGGCACTGGCCCCATCTGGAGGTCGCCATGGACATCGGGCCGGGGCAACAGACCGGTTGGTATGCCCCCAAGAGTCAGGCCCGGATCGCACAGCAGTCACGCGACTGGCACGAGAGCGAGGCCGGGCAGCGGGCGTTCGAGCGGATGCAGGAGCGATACTACGACTACATCGGCAAGTTCGATTTCGTGGATTTGCGGGCACTGAATCGTCGATTGGACGAGCGGCTGCCGCGCTACCAAGACGAATTCGTCGAGGCCGCCGAGCAGACCGGCATGCCCGCGGACCTGCTGGCGGCGATGGCCTACCAGGAGTCGCACTGGGATCCCCGGGCCGTGTCGCCCACCGGCGTGCGCGGTCTGATGATGCTGACCCGGTCGACCGCCGAATCACTCGGCGTCGAGAACCGGCTCGATCCGGTTGAATCGATCCGGGGCGGGGCGCGCTACCTGGCTGATCGTCACGAGCGACTGCCCGCGGATATCCCCGAACCAGATCGTACGTACCTGGCCCTGGCGAGCTACAACATCGGCCGCGCGCACCTGCTGGACGCCCGCAAGCTGGCCCGCGAACTGGGCAAGAACCCCGACTCCTGGGCAGACATGCGCGAGGTGCTGCCGCTCAAGGCCGACAAGCGCTATTACCCGCAGACGAAGTACGGCTACGCCCGGGGCTACGAGCCGGTCCATTACGTCCAGCGGATCCGCAATTATCGCGACGTGATCGGCCCGGCCTTCGACTGAGGATCCTCTGGTCGAACCCGCCGGTCCACGAAAAAGCCCCGGCGGTGCTGAACTGACCCCTGAAAGTTGGACACCAATCCAACTGACAGGGGTTTTCTTATGGCTAAATATTCGTTGCCATTTAAGCTACGTGTGGTCCGAGGTCGAGAGGACGGCCTTTTCGGCAGCCGGACGACAGCGGCGCGCTT
>JAGXIF010000013.1 GCA_024635755.1 Halothiobacillus sp. | reverse complement strand
TTCGTCGATGGGCAGCTCCAGGCTGAATAGGACCAGCTTTCCCTGCGCATAGACGAAGAAGTCGCGTGCCTCGCCGGACGCGACCAGGCGCTGCGGCCGGCCGGTGTCGGCGGAAAAATAGGCGTCGAAGGGGGCGCCGTTTCGGATCTGGGCCAGCAGTTTGCCCGACGGGCCGAAGGAGAACCGCGCCTCGTGGCCGGATGCCTCCTCCCAGGCCGCGCCGATTTCCTCGGCCGCCTTGGTGAAGTTCGCGGCCACCGCCACGGTGATGGTCTCGGCCCGGGCGGCCGCCGCAGTCAGCCAGCCGCTGACGAGCAGGGTGGCCATCAGGGTTTTCTTCGACATGCCGAACTCCTTGTTTCGTCTCTCGAGAGGTTGTCAGGTATATATCGAAGGGCGAAGCGAGCCGCCGCTTGCAGCGCATGGGCTGCTACTCGCCCACGCCCAGGATTACGTGGCTCGCCTTGATCAGCGCGCAGGTCGCCGCCCCTTCGCCAAGGCCCAGCGTGTCGATGCTGGCGTTGGTGACCACCGCCGTCAGGCGCGCACCGCCCGGCAGGGCGACCACCACCTCGCTATTGACCGCGCCGGTCTCGATGCGCTCGACCGTGCCGCACAGCTGGTTGCGCGCCGAGGTGCGCGAGCCGGCGTCACTCAGGATCACGAAGCTCGCCTTGATCAGGGCGTGCACGGCACTCCCCTCGATTAGCGCCATGTCCTCGGCGCTGCGGCGCGTGATCACGGCCACCAGTTCATCGCCACCGGCCAAGGCGACGACCACCTCGCTGCTGACCGGGCCATGGGTGATCTGCTTGACCCGGCCGGCCAGGGCGTTCCTCGCGCTGGTCTTCATGTGGATCCTCCGCAGCAGGTCCAGGTCATCGGTCAGCTCGTTGCGTTCGAACAGGGCCAGCAGCTCCTGCTGCATGCCGTTGAGCCGCCCCCAGGAGGCCAGCAGGCGCCGGCCTTCCTCGGTGAGCGCCGCCCCGCCGCCCTTCGACCCGCCGTGACGGGTGGTGACCAGCGGCTTGTCAGCGAGGTTGTTGATCGCGTCGACCGCGTCCCAGGCCGCCTTGTAGGTCATGCCGATCGCCCGCGCCGCGCCGCTTATCGAGCCAGTCCGTTCGAGGGCGGCCAGCAGCCGCAGGCGGCGATCGGACACCTCACCTTCGCCCAATTTCAAGCCCAGCGAGCCGGTGAACATCACGTTATGTTTTTCACTATATATCGACATGAGGATGGGGACAACGAGTGAAACATGGGCCGATCTTACCCGGGTTGGCGGCGTATCACTTGGCCGGCGGCTGGGTGCAACGGGGTGACTGCAACGGGGTGACCGTTACCTCTCGTAATTCTTGATTTGCTGGAACGCCTCCAGTGCCGCCTCGCGGGAGGCTTTGAGATCGACGATCGGGCGGGGATAGGTCTCGCTGAGGGTGACGCCGGCCCGGCTGAGGGTGCCGGGGTCGGCCTCCCAGGGGGCGAATAGTGCCTTATCGGGCAGTTCGGCCAGTTCAGGCACCCAGCGGCGGATGAAGGCGCCCTCAGGGTCGAACTTTCCACTTTGCAACACCGGGTTGAAGATACGGAAGTAGGGCGCGGCATCCGCGCCGGTCCCCGCCACCCACTGCCAGCCGGCCGTGTTGCTGGGCAGGTCGGCGTCGACCAGCGTGTCCATGAACCAGTCCGCACCGATGCGCCAGTCGACCAGGCAGTTCTTGGTCAAAAACGAGGCGACGATCATCCGGGCGCGATTGTGCATCCAGCCGGTGGCCCATAGTGCGCGCATGGCCGCATCGATCACCGGGATGCCGGTCTGGCCGCGCCGCCAGGCCGTGATGTGATCGGGGTGGTTGCGCCAGGGCAGGTGGTCGAAGCGTCCGTCGAGGTTGTCGGTCTCCGACCGCGGGAAATGGTAGAGGAGATTGGCACCGAACTCGCGCCAACCGATCTCGCGCAGGAAGGCCTCGGGGCCCGTTTCCTCCAGGGCGTGCGGATAGGCGGCCCGAACCCGCGCGACGACCTGGCGGGGGGAAATCTCGCCGAAGTGCAGGTGCGGGGACAGCCGCGAGGTGCCGTCCAGGTCGAGCTGATTGCGGGTCTCGTGGTAGCCGGCCACCTCGTCGATGAAGGACTCGAATCGATCCCAGGCCCCCGCCTCGCCGGGCGTCCACCAGTCGGCAAAGCCGTCGGCCCAGTCCAGCCGTGGCAGGAGTCCGATCGAGTCGATCGTCTCGCTGTCGATTTCCGCCGGAACGGCGTTGAGACTCTCGGGTTCGGACAGGATCGACTGGTCGATGCCCTCGGCGAGTAGTGCCTTCCAGTAGGGTGTGAATACCTTGTAGGGCGCGCCCTTCTTGTTGAGCACGTTCCAGGGCTCGTGCAGGTAGTTACCATTGAACGAATGTCCCTCAAGGCCCTCGTCGCGCAGCGCTTGCTTGACCTCCCGGTCGGTGGCGATGCCGGCCGGCTCCAGTCGGCGGTTCCAGTGTACGGTCGTGGCGCCGGAGTCGGCGGCGAGCCGGGTCAGAACCTCGGCCGGCTCGCCGCGGCGTACGACCAGTCGGCCGCCAAAAGTCTGCAGGTCACGATCGAGTGCCTCGAGACTGTGATGCAGCCACCAGCGGCTGGCACCCCCGTGGTGAAAGCCGTCACGACGCGCTTGATCGCTGCCCTCGGGCGACAGGATGTATACCGGTATGATGTTTCCGTTTGCGACGGCTCCCTCGAGGGCCGGGTTGTCCGCCAGGCGCAGGTCCTGGCGAAACCAGACGATGGTGAGGGCGTTTGACATGGAATGTTCGGGATATCCGTGGACGGGAGAGGGAAATTGCCGGTGAGTATGGCAAAGGAAAGGCGGCTTTTTGCCGCGGGGCGGCCGTCTGGGCTCCTGCCGGGTGCGCTGTTGGCAGCCACGCTGCTGTTTGCGGCCCATGCGGCCCATGCGGCCCATGCGAAAGATGTTGAGGAGGCGGCCGAAACCCCGCCGGTGGTGCTGGTCGCGCCGCTGCGCGCCGGGGTCGATGCCCGCCCGGCGCTGGTGGGTGCGGTGGTCGCCGAGACCAGCAGCGCGCTGGGCTTCCAGGTCGCGGGGCGTATCAGTGAGCGGCTGGTCCGGCGGGGTGAGCGCGTCGAGTCCGGTGCGGTGCTGGCCCGAATCGACGCCCGGGACTTGCGTGCACGGCTGGACTCGGCCCGCTCGGCCCTCTCGCAGGCGCAAGCCGAGGCAACGCTCGCCGATCAGGAGCTGGCGCGCATCCGCGATCTGTTCAACCGCAATGTCGCCAGCCGTCAGCAATTGGATCAAGCCGTCTCCCGCCAACGGGCGGCCGCCGCGGCAATGAGCAACGCGGAGGCACGACTGACCGAGGCGAAGAATGCCCTGAACTATGCCGAGCTGCGCGCGCCGTTCGATGGCCTGCTGACCGGCCTGCTGGCCGATGTCGGCGACGTGGTCGCCGCGGGCCAGCCGGTGCTGCGGTTGGCCGCGGATGCCGGGAGGCTGGTCGAAGTGGCCGTGCCCGAGCGCCGGAGGTCGACCCTGTCGGGAGTGGCCGTGGCCGAACTGGTCGGCGATGGGCAAACGGTGGAGGCCGAGCTCGATTCGGTCAGCGGCGCCGCCGACCCGGCCAGTCGCACCTATGCCGCTCGTTACCGGTTGAAGGGGGCGGCGGCCGAGGGGCAGCCCTGGTCGCTGGGGCAGACGGCCACCCTGCGCTTTGCCGGCGGCGAAGCGACGTTGCGTGTGCCGATAGGCGCGGTCTTCGCCCGCGATGGCCAGTCGCGGGTGTTCCGCGTGCAGGACGATGCGGTACAGGCGGTCGCGGTGACGGTACGCTCGATGGCGGGCGACTACGCGGTGATTGAAGGCGAACTGCCCGTCGGTGCGCTGGTGGTGGCCGCGGGCGTGAATCGGCTCCACGACGGCCAGCACGTCCGCCCGCGCCGTGCCGGCGAGCTGGCCGGCGGGGCCGGGGAGCCGCGGCCTTGAGCCAGTCCGCCGAATCCTCGCGCTTCAATCTCTCGGCGCTGGCGGTCCGCGAGCGCTCGATCACGCTGTACCTGATCCTTCTGGTGGCTGCCGCCGGCCTATATGCCTTCGTCTCGCTGGGCCGCGCCGAAGACCCGGCCTTCACCCTCAAGGTCATGCTCGCCGAGGCCCACTGGGAGGGCGCGACCGCCCGCGAGATGCAGGAGCAGGTGGGTGAGCCGCTCGAGCGCGCGCTCGACAACGTGCCCTACTTCGATTTCGTCGAGACCGTCGCCCGCCCCGGATCGATCTACCTGCGGATCAACTTCGAGGAGTCCACGCCGCCCGAGCGAGTCAGCGACACCTTCTATCAGGTGCGCAAGCACCTCTCTGATGCCGAACCCGAGCTGCCGCCGGGCGTGGTCGGCCCGCTGTTCAACGACGATTTCTCCGACGTCTACTTCACCCTCTACGCCTTGACCGCGCCGGGGGTCACGCAGCGCATGCAGGTCCGGGCCGCCGAAACCCTGCGGCGCGAGGCATTGCGCGTGGAGGGCGTGGACAAGGCGCACCTGATAGGCGAGCAGGTCGACCGGATCGAGATCCGGCTCGACCCGGCGCGCATCGAGTCCTTGGGCCTGTCACTGGATGCGGTGGCCGCCGCCCTTGCCGGGCAGAACCGCATGACCGCGCGCGGACGGATCGAGACTGACGGTCCGCGCCTGTATGTGCGCGTCGGCCCGGGGCTGGATGGCGGCGGCGCGGACGCGATTGAACGCATCGGCGCCACCCCACTGGTGATCGGCGAGCAGGTGCTGCGTGTCTCGGACGTCGCCGAGGTCTCGCGGCGGCTGGCCGATCCGCCCGCCTTCATCGTCGAGAACAACGGCGAGCGCGCCCTGATGGTGGGCGTGGTCATGGCCGACAACGTCAATGGCCTGAAGCTCGGCGAGCGACTGGCGGCCTTCGAAGAACGCATTCAAGCGGGGCTGCCCGCAGGCGTGCAACTGCAAAAGGTCACCAACCAGGCCGATGCGATTCGCCTGGCGGTCGACACCTTCCAGGTCAAGTTCCTGCTCGCGCTGGGCGTGGTGATGCTGGTGGGCTTTCTCGCCCTGGGTCTGCGCGCCGGGTTGGTGGTCGCGTTGGCCGTGCCGCTGACGCTCGCCATGACCTTCGTCGTCATGCAGATCACCGGAAAGAACCTCGACCGGATCACGCTGGGGGCGCTGATCCTGTCGCTGGGCCTGCTGGTGGACGACGCGATCATTGCCATTGAGATGATGCTGGTGAAGCTCGAGGAAGGTGCCGACCGCATCGCCGCTGCGGCGCATGCCTGGACGGTCACCGCCATGCCCATGCTGGTGGGCACGCTGGTGACCGTGGTCGGCTTTGTGCCGATCGGCTTTGCCCAGTCGAACGTGGGCGAGTACGCCGGCAACATCTTCTGGATCCTGGGTATCTCCCTGATCGCCTCGTGGTTCGTGGCGGTGGTGTTCACCCCCTACTTGGGGGTGAAGCTGTTGCCAAAGATCCAGCCCTCGTCCGGTGAGATGTATGCCGGCCGTGTCTACCGCGGGTTGCGGCGGCTGGTCATCGGTTGCGTGCATCAGCGTTGGTGGGTGATCGGGATCACGTTGATCCTGTTCGTCGCCTCGGCAGTGCTGATGGGGCAGGGCGTGGCCAAGCAATTCTTCCCCAGCTCGGATCGCCCGGAATTGCTGATCGACATTCAACTGCCCGAGGGCAGTTCTATGGTCGCCACCCGCCAGGTCGCCGAGAGGGTCGCCGCGGCGCTCGAAGACGATCCGGCGCTCGAATCGCTGTCGACCTTCATCGGCCGCGGCGCGCCGCGTTTCTTTCTCGCGCTCAATCCCGAACTGCCCGATCCGGCCTTCGCCAAGATCATCGCCGTCACGCACGATGCCGAGGCGCGCGAGGCTCTGCGCCGGCGCATGCAGACGATGATCGCCGAGGGCGTCTTTCCCGAGGCACGAGTCCGCGCGCACCCGCTGTTATACGGCCCGCCGGTGGTCTGGCCGGTGCAGTTCCGTGTCATGGGGCCGGAAGTCGAGCGGCTGGTCGAGATCGGCGAGCGGGTGCGTGTGGTGATGGCGGACAATCCTCATTTGGTCGACCCGCACCTCGAATGGGGGCGGGAGATTCCCACGCTGCGCCTGGCCCTCGATCCCGCACGTCTGGCGGCCCTGGGGCTGACCCCCGTCGAGGTACAGCAACAGCTCGCAGGCTTGATCAACGGCCGGGCAGCCACGCAATTGCGCGAGGGCATCCGCGGCACCGACGTGATCGTTCTGGCGAACCCGGAGCAGGCACGCGATCCGGCCCGGCTCGATCAGTTGCCGATCCGCAGCGGCGACGGCCGGACGGTGCCGCTGGCGCAGCTGGGCGAGATCGAGGTGGAAAGCGAATTACCGGTGTTCAAGCGCCGCAACCAGGTCCCCTATCTGAACGTCAACGCCGAGATCCGCGGCGCCCAGCCGCCGGATGCGACCAGTGCCAGCTGGCAGGATCTGGCCGACCTGCGCGCCAACCTGCCACCCGGTTATCGCCTGGAGATCGGTGGCACCGTTGAGCAGTCGGGCAAGGCGCAAAACTCGATCAAGGTGATCATGCCCCTGATGGTGGTGCTGATGCTGACTTTGCTGATGCTCAACATGCGCTCTTTCCCGGGCCTTTTCATGGTGCTGCTAACCGCCCCGCTGGGATTGATCGGCGCGGCCGGGGCGCTGGCGCTGTTCAACCAGCCCTTCGGCTTCGTCGCCCTGCTGGGACTGATCGGCCTGGCGGGCATCCTGATGCGCAACACCCTGATTCTGGTGGGTCAGATCGACGAGAACCGCCGGGCGGGAGATGACCGCTACACAGCCGTGATCGAGGCGACCATCCGCCGTGCCCGGCCGGTGGTGCTCACCGCTCTGGCCGCAGTACTCGCCTTTGTCCCGCTCACGGCGAGCACCTTCTGGGGGCCGCTGGCCTACACGCTCATCGGCGGGATCGCCGTGGGCACGATACTGACCATCGTGTTCCTGCCGGCGATGTATGCCGTCTGGTTTCGGGTGCGGCCGCCGGAGGCTGCCTGACCGCCCGCGGCGGTCAGAAGCGGGACGCTGACAGCTTGAAGTTGGCGGAAAGCGGACGTCCCGTCTCATGACCTCTTCGAGCGTCCCGCCTTCAGCTTTCAGCTCGCTTGTCACCGAACCGTTGTCACAATTTCATCTTGCTGTCATAAATGGAGATCAGACTCCTCTTCTGCACTAGCGTTGTGTTGAATTCAAATAGAGGTATCACACTGATGAAACCGTTTACCGTATCCACCATTGGCTTGGCCGCCGTCATGGCTGCTTCCATTGGCACCGCCCATGCCCGTGACCAGATCCGCATCGTCGGTTCTTCCACCGTTTTCCCGTTCGCCAGCTACGTGGCCGAAGAGCTGGGTGCGACCACCGATTGGCCGACCCCGGTCATCGAGTCCACCGGCTCAGGCGGCGGCATGAAGCTGTTTTGCGAAGGCAGCAGTCTGGACACCCCGGACATCACCAATGCCTCGCGTCGCATGAAGCCTTCCGAGTTCGAGCGCTGCCAGGAGAACGGTGTCACCGACATCACCGAGGCCATGGTCGGCTACGACGGCATCGCCTTTGCCCAGAGCAACAAGAACGACAGCGCCGCGTTCACCCGCGAGCAGATTGCCATGGCGCTGCTCGAGCAGGTGCCGGTTGACGGCAAGCTGGTCGAGAATCCGTATATGAAATGGAGCGACATCGACTCCTCGCTGCCGGATCGTGAAATCCGCGTCTATGGCCCGCCGACCACTTCGGGCACCCGTGACGCGTTCGAGGAACTGGTCCTCGAGTCCGTGACCGAGGAGATGGAAGCCTACGGTAATGAAGGCTACGCCAACCTGCGTAAGGATGGCGTCTACATCGACGCCGGCGAGAACGACAACCTGATCGTGCAGAAGCTCGAAAAGGACACCGATGCCTTCGGCATCTTCGGTTACTCCTTCCTCGAGGAGAACGCCGACAAGCTGGCCGGCGCGAACATCGACGGTGTCGCCCCGGAGCCGGAAGCTATCGGTTCGGGTGACTACCCGGTTTCCCGTTCACTGTGGTTCTACATCAAGAACAGCCACGCTGACGACGTCCCGGCCATGGGTGACTATGTCGAGCTGTTCATGAGCGACAAGATGATCAGTGACCTGGGCTACCTCAAGGGCATCGGCCTGATCCCGATGCCGCAAGACCTGCTCAACGAGTGGCAGGAGAAGGTTGCCGATCGCAAGGCACTTGAGCTCTCCGGTCTCAAGTAAGCGAAAGCCCCGCTCCCCAGGGACGGGGAAAATGCCTTCCTAGGGATGGGAAAAAACCGGTGGGTTCGCTCACCGGTTTTCTCTTGTTGCAAGCATTTGGCGTTTCTTGGGCCGAATGCTTGCAACAGGAGCCAGGTTGCCAATAATGGGCCGTTTGAGAATCGCCGCCTGATTCGACCGCGTATCGCCCCTCGCCCGGGCGGGGCCAGCCAAAGACGGAAAAATGCTGACATGCAGACCGACCAGATACTGATCACATTCTTCGCCGGGGTGCTGCTCCTCGGGGTGCTGGGATTCTTCCTCGGGCGCTCCAAGGCCGTCCGGGTGCGCGCCGGGGGCGCGCACATGCATTCCCAGCCGGGTCAGTACGCCTGGTTCACCGTCCTGAGCGCGGCCGGTCCGGCGGTGATTGTCGCCATGATCGCCGCGATCGTCCTCGGGCTGTTCGAGACGGCGTTTCCCGGTTGGCTGGCCGTGCTCGGCGCGCTGGGCCTGGGCGCCTTCGGGCTGTTTGTCGGTCTGAATCGTGTCCGGCCCGAACTGCAGGCGCGGGATGCTCTGGAGCGGGCGGTCAAGTGGGTGCTGATCGCTGCGGCCTCGATCTCGGTGCTGGCGACCTTCGGCATCCTGTTCTCCATCCTGTTCGAGGCGATCCGCTTCTTCCAGATGGAGAGCTTCTGGTACTTCATTACCGGTACCAACTGGGCGCCGGGCGATGCGTTCCTGGAGGCCGCCGGCCGGGGCGAGGCGACCGAGGGGCCGTCGGGCAACTTCGGTGCCGTGCCGCTGTTCGCCGGCACCTTCATGATTACCGCCATTGCCATGCTGGTGGCCGTGCCCATCGGCGTCTCCGCGGCGATTTACATGGCCGAGTACGCACCGAACAAGGTGCGTGACGTCGCCAAGCCGGTGCTCGAGGTGCTCGCCGGCATCCCGACGGTGGTTTACGGCTTTTTCGCCGCGATCACGGTCGCCCCGCTGATCGTATCGGCGGCGGATGCGGTCGGGCTGGATGCCTCGTTCAACAACGCCCTGGCCCCCGGGGTCGTCATGGGGATAATGATCATCCCCTTCATTTCCTCGCTCTCCGACGACGTCATCAGTTCCGTGCCCTCGGCCATGCGGCAGGGTTCGCTGGCGTTGGGAACCACCCGCAACGAGACCATTCGCCACGTGGTGCTGCCCGCCGCGCTGCCGGGCATCATCTCGGCGACGCTGCTGGGCGTCTCGCGGGCGCTGGGTGAGACCATGATCGTGGTGATGGCCGCTGGCATGCGCCCCAACCTCACCGCCAACCCGCTCGAGGACATGACCACCGTGACCGTCAGCATCGTCTCGGCGTTGACCGGGGACAACGAGTTCGAGTCTGCCGCGACGTTGTCGGCCTTTGCCCTGGGCTTGGTGCTGTTCGTGATCACCCTGGCGCTGAACTTCGTCTCCGTGATAATGATCCGCCGCTTCCGCGAGAAGTACGCGGTCAACGCTCTTTAATTCGATCAACCGGAAAGACCCTGTCATGGCCCAGTCCCTCGACGACATCTCCCGTCAGCTGAAAAAGCGCCACCGCCGATCTGCGCAGATGAAGTGGCTTTCGATGTCCGCACTCATCGCTGCGGGTGTCTTCCTGGTCCTCTTCCTCACCGACATGCTGATAAAGGGCCTGCCGGCCTTCCAGCAGGGCTATATCGAGGTCGAGATCGACTACAGCGAGCGAGCCGCCGAACTGCCGCTCGCCGCGGTGCAGGCCGACGTGCGCGATCTGGTCAGCCGGGGTTATCTGCGCCTGATCCCGGGGCGCATGGCCGAGAACGAGTCGCTGCTGGGCACCCAGCGCATGGAGTGGGTGCTGGCGGATGACGAGGTCGACCAGTACCTCAAGGGGCGCCAGACCGGTCTGAAAGACAAGCAAATCGCTGTGATCGACCGGCTGGCCGAACAGGGACGCGCGGAGCTGAAATTCAATACGGGCTTTTTCACCAACGGCGATTCCAAGCTGCCGGAGATGGCCGGCCTGGCCTCGGCGGCCATCGGCTCGGTGCTGGTGCTGATCGTCACCCTGGCGTTTGCCTTTCCGGTGGGCGTGATGACGGCGGTCTATCTCGAGGAATTCGCGCCGGACAACCGTTTCACGCGCTTTCTGGAAATCAACATCAACAACCTCGCCGCGATCCCGTCGATCCTCTTCGGTCTGCTGGGCCTGGCGATCTTCATCAACTTCTTCGGCGTACCGCGTTCGTCGGCGCTGGCCGGCGGTCTGACGCTGGGGCTGATGACCCTGCCGATCATCATCATCACCTCGCGGGCCGCGCTGAGTGCAGTGCCCGACTCGATCCGCCATGCCGCTTTCGGCGTGGGCGCGACTCGTTGGCAGGCCGTGCGCGACCATGTGCTGCCACTGTCGATGCCCGGGATTTTCACCGGCTCGATCATCGGTCTCGCCCAGGCTCTGGGCGAGACCGCGCCGCTGATCATCATCGGGATGATTGCCTACATCCCGGACGCCCCCACCAGCTTCACCCAGGCCGCCACCGTCTTGCCTGCACAGATATTCACCTGGGCGGGTATGCCGGAATCGTCTTATGTCGAGCGCACCGCCGCGGGCATTCTCGTGCTGCTGACGGTGCTGATATCGCTTAACGCCACGGCGGTCTACCTGCGCAAGAAGTTCGAGCACCGCTGGTAAGCCCGACGGCATGGCCCGATCCATTTCAATGAACGCCCATCAACAACAGGTACGGCGAGCATGACAAGCAAACTCGCATCTCCCGGCGCTCCGGTAACCTTCAACCAGGAAACCACCCACGAGCTCGAACTGACCGTGCGTGGCCTCAATCTCTGGTACGGGCAGAAACAAGCGCTCCACGGAATCGATCTGGACGTCTACCAGAACAACATCACCGCGCTGATCGGTCCGTCGGGCTGCGGCAAGTCCACCTTCCTGCGCTGCCTGAACCGCATGAATGACCTGATTCCGTCGGCACGCGCCGAGGGCGAGATCATGATGGAGGGGAAAAACGTGCTCTCCAAGCAGGTCGACGAGGTCGCCCTGCGCAAGAAGGTCGGCATGGTGTTCCAGAAGCCCAACCCGTTCCCGAAGAGCATCTACGAGAATGTCGCCTACGCCCCGCGCATGCACGACATCGTCTCCAAGGGCAAGGAACAGGACGAGCTGGTCGAGCAGTCGCTGCGTGCTGCCGGCCTCTGGGACGAGGTCAAGGACCAGCTCGACCAGCCGGGCACATCGCTCTCCGGCGGTCAGCAGCAGCGCCTATGCATCGCCCGGGCCATCGCCGTGCAGCCGAGCGTCATCCTGATGGACGAGCCCACCTCCGCGCTCGACCCGATCTCCACGGCCACGATCGAGGAGCTGATGCATGAACTCAAGCGTGACTACACCATTGTCGTGGTCACCCACAACATGCAGCAGGCCGCGCGCGTGGCCGACTACACCGCCTTCTTTCATCTCGGGGAGGTGATCGAGTACAACGACACCGCGACCATGTTCTCCACGCCCGACAAGAAGAAGACCGAGGACTACATCACCGGGCGGTACGGTTAATCCGGAATAGGGGCGGCGCCCGGGAGTGATGAGCGTCCCCGATGAGGCGTGTTGCTCCGTGGGAAGCGAGCCGCACCAGCGGCCGTCCCGGTTCGCCGATTGGCGACAGCGTTTGAAGGGGCACGCGCCTGCCGGCGCGTTTCGTTTGCGAGGCAAACTCCCACGGGGAACGGGGGCCACGTCGTCGGGCCGAAAATGAGTGAAAGCGTCCAGGGATAGATCGATGCGTTAGCTTTCTCCCCGTTTCCTGTCCTTGAACAGAAAAAGCCCCGCGAGTCGATGACCCGCGGGGCTTTCTTGCATCCGGGTTGTCCGGAAGGCCTTAGCCTTCCTTGTGGTAATCCCAGAGGCGCTGGACTTCGTTCTTGGAGCCCAGGATGACCGGTACGCGCTGGTGCAGCTTTTCCGGGTCGATGGTCATGATCCGGTCCGGGCCGGTAATCGACAGGCCGCCGGCCTGCTCGACGATCATGGACATCGGGTTGGCTTCGTACATCAGACGCAGCTTGCCGCCGCGCTCGCGGTGCTTGCTGTCGATCGGGTACATGAACACGCCGCCACGCACCAGGATGCGGTGCACTTCGGCAACCATCGAGGCGACCCAGCGCATGTTGAAGTCCTTGTCGCGCTCGCCTTCCTTGCCGGCGAGGCACTCGTCGACGTAGCGCTTGACCGGCGCATCCCAGAAACGCTGGTTCGACATGTTGATGGCGAACTCGGCGGTGTCTTCCGGGATGGTCATGTTCGGGTGGGTCAGCTTGAACTCGCCCACGGAGCGGTCGAGCGTGAAGCCGTCGACGCCGTCACCGATGGTCAGGACCAGGATGGTGGACGGGCCGTACGTCACGTAGCCGGCGGCGACCTGCTCGGTGCCCGGCTGCATGAAGTCTTCCTCGGTCGGGTTCTCCTTGCCGGTGGGGGCCTTGAGCACGGAAAAGATGGTGCCGACGGTGACGTTGACGTCGATGTTCGACGAGCCATCCAGCGGGTCGTAGGTGCACAGGTACGGACCGCGGTGCTTGCCGACCGGCAGGTCGTAGACCTCGTCCATCTCCTCGGAGGCGAGACCCGCGACGTGGCCGCCCTCGGTGAGGATGTCGGTGAACTCGTCGTTGGAGATGATGTCGAGCTTCTTCTGCGTTTCGCCCTGCACGTTCTCGGTCTCGGCCGAGCCCAGCAGGTCGATGAGGTTGCCGCGGCCGACCTGGTCGGCGATCACCTTGCAGCCGGCGGCCACGTCGCTGATCAGGCCGACGAAGTCGGCATCGACGCGGCCCTGGCGCTGGTGCTCGGCCAGGTACTGCGAAAGTCGCTTGGCTTCAGACATGGAAAAGTCCTCTGTGTCAGTCGAATGGGTAAACGGGATTTCGGAGACAGGAAGTCTTTGAATGCGCGGGCATTCAGAGCCACCCTGTCCGAAAAATTGGAGCCTATGGTAACCGATCGTCGGCACCAATCGAACTGTGCCCCACGAGCCGTGTTGCTAAGGGGTTTCCGGGTGGCTGCAGGGTGGGGGCAAAATGGGTATGCTTGTCGGCGCTCATGTCCGGGCGGCGCTGGCCGCTCGAACGAACCCACGGATTCGGAGTCATCGGTCTTGGACGATCAGGACATCAAAACCGTCCGCGCCCCCCGCGCCATTGAGCGCACGCTCGAGCGATTGTTCGAGGCGCGCGGCCATGTCTGGCTGATCCCCGATGACGACCCCGACTTCCAGGGCCAGGTGCAGGTGGTGGGCAACGAGCCCGCCGCCCGCCGGCTGGTGCTCGACTGCCCCGATCCCGTGGTGCTTCGCCACGTGCTGCAAGCCCGCCAGGTGCGGCTGCAGGCGGTCATCGACGGCCTGCTGAACTGGTTTTATACCGCCGACCTAGCGACCCGTGAAGAGGATGGCGACTGCTACTTGAGTGTCGGCTATCCCGAGCTCATGCAGCGGCTCCAGCGCCGCGCGGCCTTTCGAGTCGACCTGCCTCCGGATGTGCCCGGTACGCTGGCGTTCTGTCCGTCGATGCCGCAAGGCGTCACGTCCGGGGACGTGGTCAACCTCTCGGCCACCGGTTGCGCGGTGAGCGTGGTGGGCGGCAAGGACCCGGGGCTCAAACCCGGCGACGAGGTCAGCGCCGCGCGCCTGAAGGTCGGCGACAGCATCGACGTGCGCCTGGAATTCATTGTGCGCAACCGCCGCCCGGGCGTGGGCAAGAGCGTGGTCTATGGGTTGGAGTTCTCCGCACTGCCCCCGCGTGACAGCCAGCTGATCGACCGCGAGGTCATGCGCCTGCAACGCCTGCGACTGACCCGGGGGTGACCCGGAACCGATGACCCCTGGGGCTGACCCGGGCTGACGTCCGGGCTGGGGCGCCTCAGGTGCGCAGCACGCTATTGTCGCCGGTGCCGTACGGGTTGGGCACGTAGTCGTCGGCCGCCTCGTCGTTGTCCCAGCGGTCCTCGTCGATCAGGTAGCGAAAGGCGTACTCGCCGCCCTGCGGCAGGCTGACGGTCGTCCGGTAGCTGCCGTCGCGCTGGCGTTTGAGCGGTATCGTTTCAT
>JAGXIF010000012.1 GCA_024635755.1 Halothiobacillus sp. | reverse complement strand
GCTTCCGCGCCGGCATCGAAATTTTCGATGCGCTCTTTAATCAGACTGCTGATTTCAGACGGGTTGATCATGGAAGATCTCCTTAGCGACTCATTTGTACGGCAAGATGCTCGAGCTCTCCGCGCATCGATCCGTCGATCAAGAGGTCACCGGCGCGGACGACCGCGCCTCCGATGAGGTCCTCGTCGACGGTTGTTTCGAGCTCTACGGTGCGATCGAGTCGCTTGCCGAGCGCTGTTTTGATTTGGTTCGACTGCTCGTCGGTCAGGGGCTTGGCAGAGACAACGGATGCAACGATCCGACGCTCCGCTTCGGCACGCAGCTTTTCGAACTCCGTGGCAACCTCCGGGAGGATCTCGAGACGGTCGTTCTCGCCCAGCAGGCGCACAAGGTTGAGCGCCTGCTGGTCGACGGCGTCCTCGACCACCTTGACGAACCCGGCGACCCGGGCGTCACGGCTGCGCGAGTCGTCGCCCAGAAACGCGACCATGTCGGGGTTCTGGGCCACGGCGGCCAGTCCGGCAAGGGTCTCGGACCAATGCTTGGACTGCACGGCATCCGCGCACAGGTCCTGCACTGCCTTCGCGTACGAGATCGCGACTGTGGTGTTCTCAGACATAGGGCCTCCGCTTTCGTTAGATCCGAGCGATCAGATCTGAGATCGCGGATTCGTGGTCCTTGTCCGTCACCTCACGCTTGAGAATCCGCTCGGCACCGGTCGCGGCCACGTCGGCCACCTGGGTGCGGAGCTCTTCCTTGGCACGATTGACCTCGCGGTCGATCTCGGTGTTGGCCTGCGCCACGATGCGCTCTGCCTCGGTCTTGGCGTTGTCGCGGGCCTCTTCCAGAATCTGGTTGGACCGCGAATTGGCCTGGGCAATGATGTCGTTTGCCTTGTCTTTGGCCTCTCGCAGCAGCTCCGTGGAGCGCTCCTGGGCCAGCTTTAGCTCGTGCTTGCCGCGCTCGGAAGCGGACAGGCCGTCAGCAATCTTCTTGCGACGCGCTTCCATCAATGCGGACAGCGGCGCCCAGAGATACTTGTTGACCAGCCAGATCATCAGCACGAAGGCGATCAGCTGAGCAAGCAGTGTGATCGAAATACTCACAATGTCCCCTCGCGTATAAACGAATTGGGTTTCAGGTCGGCACGCACTGCCAGCCGGGGCCGCCAGTGCGTCTCGCATGGCCGTTCAGGCCGCGATTTAGATACCGGCCAGCGCAGCGGACAGGGCGCCAACGAACGGGTTGGCGAACAGGAACCACATGGCGAACGCGAGGATGATGAACGGGAAAGATTCCATCAGGCCAGCGAAGATGAACATGTTGGTCATCAGCTGCGGACGCATTTCCGGCTGACGTGCGATGCCCTCAAGCGTCTTGGAACAGATCAGCCCCCAGCCGATGGCCGAACCCAGGCCGGCGGCAGCGAGGATTACACCAACGCCAACAGCGGTGTAAGCATAGATCGTGGCGAGCATATCGGGGGTCATAGCTACTTCTCCTAATCAAGAAAAACAAAGGGTCAAAGGAAACTCAACGGGCTCAGTGGTCGTCCTGGGTATGCGCCATAGCGATGTAGACGATGGTGAGCACCATGAAGATGAAGGCCTGCAGCGTGATGATCAGGATGTGGAAGGCAATCCACGCCATGTCGAGCACGACTTGCAGGGGGAACCAGATGAGCAGGCTGGCACTGATGCTGGCGCCCAGGGTCAGCAGGGCGATCAGCAGGAATACCAGCTCACCGGCAAACATGTTGCCAAACAGACGCAGCGCGAGGCTGATCGGCTTGGCGATCTCGTCGATCGCGGTCATCACGATGTTGAGCGGAATCAGGAACTTGCCGAAGGGGTGGAACAGGAACATCTTGATGTAACCGCCCAACCCCTTGACCTTGATGCTGTAGTAGATGGTCAAGGCGAACACGAAGATCGCCATGGCCAGTGTGGTATTCAGGTCTGTGGTCGGCACGACCTTGAGGTACTCGACCCCCAGGCCGGAGGCGATCGCCGGCAGCAGGTCAACGGGGATCAGGTCCATGAAGTTCATCAACCAGACCCACAGCAGGACCGTCAGGGCCAGCGGTGCCACGATCTTGGGGACCCGACCACCGAAGGAGTCGCGCACCTGATCGTCGACGAATTCCAGCACCCCTTCGGCGGCGTTCTGCAACCCGTTGGGCGTCTCAGCACGCAGGCTGCGACCGATGCGCATGGCAACCAGTACGAGCACGGCCCCCAGCAGGATGCTGAAGAACACCGTATCGAGGTTCAGCTGCCAGAAACCTTCGCCAACTGAGAGGTTGGTCAGGTGATGCTGGATATATTCAACCGGGCCACCGCCCGCATTCTCCGTAGCCACTTGTCGCACTCCTCAAGACTTGAAAATCAGTAATCGTTTCTAGGCGGTCGGTCGACCGGAGTCCTGTCCGCGCGCTGCCAGGACTCCCGCGATCATGGCGGCGACAAAAGCCCCCACCATGAATCGGGCGTCCAGCCCCAGCAGACCGAGGCCCGCCGCCATCAGGGCAAGCAGCGCGACGAAACGCACTGCCGCCCCGAGATACATCATGTTCATGCTCTGCTGCGGTGACTCCACCGCCAGCTCGGTGGCCCGCGCCATGGAGCGGCGCAGCATCCACGCCAGCACCATGGCCACCACCACTCCCGCCGCCGCGGACAGCGCCGCGTGCGGGGAATGAAAAAACGCCGCGCCAGCGAACAACACCAGCAGGGCCAACTGGACCTGCACCACGCGCCGTCCGCGGCGGGTGATCGCCTCGGCCATCCGGCTCATGGGCGATCCGAATCCTTGTCCTGGTCGCCCCGCCCTGTGGCGAGCAGGTTCTTGCGGGCCTTGAGCATTCCGCTGACAAAGCCGAGCGCACCCAGGACCAGCATGAAAATCGGCGCCGTCCCCAGCCAGACATCCAGCAGGTAGCCCATCAACAGGCCCGCGATGATGCTCGCGGCGAACATGTTGCCCGCCCCGATGTGCAGCAGCCCCTTGAAGCGGGACTGCAGGTAGCCGCCGCGGCTCGAATCGTGGGCTGTCTCGTCGGGCATCTTGTCTGGATCGGTCATCACGGAGCCCAAAAATTGGCGGCCAGTGTAGCGATTCGGTCGCGGATCGACAAGCAGTTATGGCTCGCAACGCTAACGAGCCGGCCACCCGGGACAACCTATTTGCCGGCGACCTTCTCGATCAATGCGTCCAACTGCTCGAGGCTATCGAAGCCCAGTGTCACCCGGCCCTTGCCACGGCGGTTGGCGTGAATGGCGACGGGGAGCCCGAGCGCGTCACCAAGGCGGCGCTCCAGGGCACGGGTATCCGGGTCGTCCGACGCGGCCTCCTGACGGGTCGACTCCTTGAGAAGCCGGCTGACCATCGACTCGACCTGACGGACGGTCAAGGTCCGGGCCACCACCTTGTCGGCCACGGCCGACTGCTCCTTCTTGGGCAGGGCCGCCAGACTGCGGGCGTGCCCCGCCTCCATGCGTCGCTCGCGCAGGAGCTTCTGGACCGGGGCGGCGAGGTCGAGCAGCCGCAGGGCATTGCTGACGGCGGGGCGCGACAGCCCCAGCACGTCGGCCACCTGCTGGTGGGTCAGGTCGAATTCCTTGACCAGTCGCTGCATCGCCTTGGCCTGTTCGATGGCGTCGAGATCCTCTCGCTGGAGGTTCTCGATCAGGGCCATGGCGGCGGCCTGGTTGTCGTCGATCTTGCGGATTACCGCCGGAATGCGCGCCAGTCCCGCTTGCTGCGCGGCACGCCAGCGGCGCTCGCCTGCGATCAGCTCGTATTCGCCGGAGCGACGGCGCACCACCACCGGCTGGATCACGCCTTGGGCGCGTATCGAATCGGCCAGCTCGGTCAGGGCATCCTCGTCGAAGTGGGTGCGCGGCTGGAAGGGGTTCGGGTGGATCAGATCGACGGCGATCTCGCGCAGCTGCGCACCTTCCTCCTGGGGCCGGTCGGCGGTGCCGAGCAGCGTATCCAGGCCACGACCCAGTCCTTTGCGTTTGGTGCTCATCGATGGATTCCCAAGCTCAAGTGCAGTGGCACGGACGGCGATCAGCGGCGCAGAGCGACCGGCTTGCCCAGGCGGCCGCGCTTGCGGGCCCGCTTGACCAGCTCGCGCGCCACATCGGCATGGGCCTCGGCGCCCGCGGAACTCTTGTCGTAGAACATGGCCGGCAGCCCATGACTGGGTGCCTCGGCCAGACGCACGTTGCGCGGCACCAGGGCGTCGAACACCCGCTCGCCGAAATGCTGACGCAGCTGCGCGCTGACATCCTGCGCCAAGCGGTTGCGAGCATCATACAGCGTGCGCAATACCCCGGCGATGCCGAGGTCCGGATTCAGCGCCAGGCGCACCTGCTCGACCGTGTCCAGCAGGGCGCTGAGCCCCTCCAGGGCGAAGTACTCGCACTGCACCGGGATCAGCACGTCGTCGGCCGCCGCCAGGCTATTGATGGTGAGCGTGTTCAGGGCCGGCGGGCAGTCGATCAGGATGAAGTCGTAGTCCTCGCTGAGCGGGGCGAGGGCCTGGCGCAGCTTGGTCTCTCGGCCGATACGGGTCACCAGCTGGAACTCGGCCCCGGCCAAATCGATGGTGGCGGGCAACAAGTCGTAGCCACCCGGATCGGTCTCGAGGATCACCTCCTGGGCCGGCAGTTCGTCGAGCAGGACCTGGCCGACGTGGCGCTCGATCTGATTCTTGGCATAACCCGAGCTGACGGTGGCGTTGCCCTGCGGGTCCATATCCACCAGCAAGACCCGGCGGCCGAAGGACTGCAGGGCCGCGGCCAGGTTGACCGCCGTGGTGGTCTTGCCCACGCCGCCCTTCTGGTTGGTAATCGCGATCACCCAGCTCATGAACCGGTCACCCGACGCAGGACCAACAGGTGCCGCTCGGCATCCAGCCCCGGCACGGCGAGCGCATGGCGCTCCGTGATACGAAAGTCTGACGACAGATCGGCCATTTCGTTGGGATCAAGGCGGCCCTTCATGGCAAACATCGAGCCCGCATCGGCCAGCAAGGGCCCGCCCAGCCGGACGAAATCCGCCAGGGAGGCAAAGGCGCGCGAGATGATGCAGTCGAAGCGGTCCGCAGAATCGAGGCGCTCGACGCGTTCGCGGCAGACCGTCACGTGCGACAAGCCCAGCGCCCGCTGGGCACGGGCGGCAAAACGCGTCATCTTGAGATTGGAGTCGACCAAGGTGACCTCACTGTCGGGGCGACAAACCGCCAAGATGATACCCGGTATCCCGGGGCCACTGCCAATATCCAGCAGTTGCGCGCAGTGGGGCAGGTGCGGCAATACCGCCAGGGAATCCAGCAGGTGGCGAATCACCATGGCCTCCGGCTCGCGCACCGCCGTGAGGTTGTAGGCCCGGTTCCAGCGCAGCAGCAACTCGATGTAGTCCAGCAACCGCCCGGCCGCCTCGGATGCCAGTGGCACATCGAGTTCATCGGCCCCCGACAGCAAGCGGCGCTCGAGGCGGCTGCGCTGGTCGGCGCTGAGGGTCGAGGGCATGCGCCGCTTACGCCGAACGGGCCAGGTGGCCGTGGCGCTTGAGATGCACCAGCAACAGGGACACGGCAGCCGGAGTGACCCCGGGAATGCGGGCGGCCTGGCCGACGGTCGCCGGCCGCTGGGCGGCCAGCTTGTCGCGCACCTCGTTGGACAGCCCCGGGATGGAAGCGTAATCCATCTCTGCCGGGATGGCCTCGCGCTCCTGCTTGACCGAGCGGGCGACCTCGTCGCGCTGCCGGTCGATGTAGCCGGCGTACTTGGCCTCGATCTCGAGCTGCTCGATCACCGCCAGGGCGGGCATCGACTCGGGTGCCAGCTCGTCGATCGCGGCGATCGCGGCGTAGTCGAGCTCCGGGCGACGCAAGAGATCCAGCGCGGTGACGTTGCGCGAGACCGAGCCGTCGAGCTTGTCGGCGGCCGGATGGCCCGGATGGACCCAGATGTCCTTGAGGCGGCCACGCTCGGCCTCGACCGCCTCCATCTTCTCGTTGAAGGCCCGCCAGCGACGCTCGTCCACCAGGCCCAGCTCGCGGCCGATCGAGGTCAGGCGCTGGTCGGCGTTGTCCTCGCGCAGCATCAGGCGGTACTCCGCCCGGCTGGTGAACATGCGGTAGGGCTCGAGCGTGCCCTGCGTGGTCAGGTCGTCGACCAGCACGCCCAGGTAGGCCTGGTCGCGGCGCAGGGTGAGCGGCTCGCGGTCGAGCACGCGCGCGGCGGCGTTGGCCCCGGCCATCAGCCCCTGCGCGGCGGCCTCCTCGTAGCCGGTGGTGCCGTTGATCTGGCCAGCAAAGAACAGGCCTTCGATCCCGCGGGTCTCGAGCGTGGGCTTCAGGCCGCGCGGGTCGAAAAAATCGTACTCGATCGCGTAGCCCGGGCGGGTGATGTGCGCGTTCTCGAAACCGCGGATCGAGCGCACCAGCTCCAGCTGCACGTCGAAGGGCAGGCTGGTGGAGATGCCGTTGGGGTAGACCTCGTGGGTATCGAGCCCCTCGGGTTCGACGAAGATCTGGTGCGAGGCCTTGTCGGCAAAGCGGTGGATCTTGTCCTCGATCGACGGGCAGTAGCGCGGACCGATGCCCTCGATGTCGCCGGTGAACATCGGCGAGCGATCCAGCCCGCCGCGGATGATCTCGTGGGTACGCTCGTTGGTGTGCGTGATGAAGCAGTCGACCTGACGCGGGTGCTCCTCGGGCCGCCCGAGGAAGGAGAACACCGGCGTGGGCGTATCGCCCGGCTGGGCCTGCATCACGGAAAAATCGAGGCTGCGTCCGTCGAGGCGCGGCGGGGTGCCGGTCTTCAACCGCGCGACGCCCAGGTCGAGCGCGCGCAGGGTATCGGCCAGTTTCTTCGCCGGCGGATCGCCGGCCCGGCCACCCTCGGAGCGCTCCAGACCGACATGGATCTGCCCGGCGAGAAAGGTGCCGGCGGTCAACACCACGGCGTCGCCGCGGAAGTCGATCCCGCCCTGGGTGCGCACACCGACCACCCGCTCGCCGTCGAGGATCAGGTCATCGACCCCTTGCTGGAACAGGGTCAGGTGCGGCTGGTTTTCCAGGATGCGGCGCACCGCCGCCTTGTAGAGCGCGCGATCCGCCTGAGCACGTGTGGCGCGAACCGCCGGCCCCTTGCGCGCGTTAAGCGTGCGGAACTGGATGCCGCCCAAGTCGGCGGCATGCCCCATGGCGCCGCCCAGTGCATCGATTTCCTTGACCAGGTGCCCCTTGCCGATCCCGCCGATGGCCGGATTGCAGCTCATCTGGCCGAGGGTCTCGATGTTGTGGGTGACCAGGAGGGTTTCCACGCCCATGCGCGCGGCGGCCAGCGCCGCTTCCGTGCCAGCATGGCCGCCACCGATGACGATCACGGCGAATCGATCTGGATAGTCCATGGAAACCTCCTGCCGCAACGCGGCCTGGCCGCCCGGGCAAACAAGAAAAACACGCCGGGCCGACCCGCTCGGGGCCGCCCGGCATCCGGGGGCGGCGCAGTATACCGGAAAGCGCTGTTATATCCAGCAGTTACCGCGAATCGAAGCGACCCCATCCCCGCTCAGGACGACTCGCCCTCCGTCCGCTTCGACCACACCTTGCGCAGCCGGTTCACCCCGCCCCGGAATGCCCGCGCGTCGAAGCCGGCACGCTGCATCCGTTCGGCCAGCAAGGAGGCGTTGGTGCCCCGCAGGCAGTAGAGCAGATAGGGGCGGTCCTTCGGCAGCGATTCGTAGCAGCGCGCCAGCTCGTCCGGCGGGTAGTTGACGGCACCGGGCAGGTGCCAGTCACGAAAGCGCCGCGGCGGCTGGCAGTCGATGATCGCCGCGTCCGCGGGAATGTCCTCGGTCAGCACGTCGGGCTCGACCAAGTCGGCCTCGTCGATCGCCAGCAGGTCGACCTCGCGCGCCTCGGCGACCGCCTTGTCGAGCAGCTGGTCATCCAGCGCCTCTTCCAGGGCGGCGATCCGCCCCCGCCGGGAAACGACCACCGGGCGGCTCAAGGACAGGGCGCAGAATTCCGGCACCCCCTCGGAAAGCTCGTAGGTGCCGATATCACGCGCCATGCGCATGATTTCCGACTTGTCGAACCCGATCAGCGGACGCAGCACCGGCAGATCGCAGGCCGCGTCGATGGTATTGAGGTTCGACAGTGTCTGCGACGACACCTGCGAGAGCGCCTCGCCGGTCACCAGCGCCTGGGCGCCGCGCCGGTTGGCCACGGCCTCGGCGGCCCGGTACATCAGGCGCTTGAGGACCAACTGCCAGACCTCGCCAGGTAGTCGGGCGCGCAAGTCGGCGACCACCGGCAGGAAATCGACCACGAACAGGCGCGGCCGGTCGCCGATGGCCCAGTCCCGCACCAGTCGATGGGCCACCTGCAGCACCATGTGCTCGTGGGTGGCCCCGCCCAGGTTGCAGAAGACATAGTCGATGCCGACACCGCGACGCATGGTGTACCAGGCGGCCACGGCCGAGTCGAAACCGCCCGACATCAGCGTCACCGCCCGATCCTGGACGCCCAGCGGCATGCCTCCGGGGCCGGGGAGACGGCGGGTGTACAGCCAGGCCCCCTCGTCGGTCAGATCGACCCGCAGCGTGACCTGCGGCCGCGTCAGGTCGACGGTACCGACATCATTCAGCATCGCGCCCAGGCGGCGCTCCACCGTGCGAGTGGACAGCTTCGGTCCGCCGTGGTGCTTGCAGCGCACCGCGTAGCTGTGTCCGCGCACCGCTTCGGCAAACCGCTCGCGGGCGACACGTTCGAGGGCGTCGATATCCGCGTCGACCACCGCTTCCACCGGCGAAAAGGAGGCCACGCCGAACACCCGCCCCAGGCATTCGCAGGCCGCATCGACCGCGGGGGATCGCAACAGCAGGCGCCCTTGATCGACCTGCAATTCGTGCGGGATTTCGCCCAGCGCCTGGTGCAGGTTGTGGATCAGGATGTTGCGAAAGCGCCGCCGCGTGGACGAAGACTTGAGCTGCATCTCCGGGGCGGGCCGGATGATGATCAGGTCGGGCCGGTCGGTCATGGGCAGGGAATCAACTCGATGGTGCAAGGAACGTCGCTCGTGCCCCGGTTTTCGGGGCATGAGCCGGATTTTCAAGGGCGCATGCCGGGAAGAAGTCAGACGCCGTCAAGTGCCTCGCGCATGAAGGCCGGCGTTTCCAGCAGCCCGCGGTGCAGTGCGGTGTTGTAAAAGCGCGTGGCGATGCCGTCGGTCAATGGCCGGATCTCGTCAAGCCGACCGGTCTTGCGGGCCAGCGTGCCGGTGATCGAACCACCGGGGTAGACAGGCTGCGGGAACAACAGCGAGCGCCGTTCGGCAAAACCCGCGGCGACCATGGCACGGTGGTAATCGATCATCAGCGGCATGTGGTAGAAGGGCGATTCGCTCTGGCCGACCATGATGCCGTCGTCGCGCAGGACCCGGTGACAGTCGGCGAGAAAGTCGGGGCCAAACAGGCCGGTGCCCGGGCCGATGGGATCGGTGGAATCGACGATGATCACATCCACACTCGCGGCAGGCGCATTGCGCATCCAGGCCACCCCGTCCTCGAATTGCAACGCGGCCCGCGGATCGTCGTTGTGCGCCACCAGTTCGGGGAAGAACCGTTCGGCGGCCCGGGTGACCGCCTGATCGATGTCGATCTGGGTCACTGTCTCGACCTCCCGGTGCTTGAGCACCTCAGTGAGCGTGCCGCAATCGCCACCACCGATGATCACGACGTTGCGCGGCGCGGCGTGGCTCTGCAGCGACGGGTGCGACATCATCTCGTGGTAGACGAAGTTCTCCAACGAGGAAAGCATGATCACCCCGTCGAGCAGCATCAGGTTGCCCCAATGCTGGGTGCGGTAGACCTCGAGATGCTGGTAGGGCGTCCGCTCGTCGAGCAGCTTGTCCGTGACGCGAATGCCGAAACGTGCGCCCATCTCCTCGACGGTCTCGTAGACCCAGTCGTTGTTTCCCGACATGCCCTTTCTCCCCTTCCTCGTCGCAAGCGCCCCACGCCGTCTCGCGGCGGACGGGGCGCCAAGTCATGCGCAAAATGTGACAGAATAACAGGCGCCAACCCCGTCGTGACGGCCCGGCGCCGAACAGACTCGGGCGTCTACGTGCCGATGCGGCCCCGTGCGGAGCGGTTGGCGTTAAGCCATAACGTCCGGCGATCCCGCCGCGATTCTCGACACAACACAGCAAAAAAGCGGAATAACCCACCTCATGAAAACCTGGCAGGACTCCCGACTCACCAACTTTCTCGTCATCCTCGGACTCGCCATTATCGGCGCACTGGCCATCGGCCAGATCTACGCATATCCCGTCGATCAGCCGGGCATGCAATTCATTGCCTCGGCGGTCGTCTTTCTGGCCATCTCACTGCTGGCCGTCCGCTTCGCCGATCGCTCCAACAAACCCGGCCTGCGCCCCAAGGAAGTGGCCGTCGAGCACGATCCCGTCCGTGAGACCGGCACGGTCAAGTGGTTCAACGTCGACAAGGGTTTCGGCTTTATCGTCCGCGAAAACGGCGAAGATCTGTTCGTTCATTTCCGCGCCATCAACGAGGGCGGTTCCTCGCGCCTCGACGAGGGCCAGAAGGTCGAGTACCAGATCGGTCAGGGCCGCAAGGGCCCTCAGGCCGAGGAAGTCGTCATCCTCGACTGACAGCCGGCAACGGCTGACAACAGGCCGGCAGCGTCTCGCGGATCGAGCGGGCCAAGACCTCGATCGTCTGCGGCCGCGTGAACCTGGTCCGCCATGCCAGCGCGATATCCCGCGTCGGCGCGGCCTTGGCGAAGGGCAGGTAGCGGATCAGCGCCCGCGTGCCCTCGTCCTCCGACGCGGTCGAGGCGCAGGGCAGCACGGTGATGCCCGCGCCGGTGGCCACCATCATGCGCATGGTTTCCAGCGAACCGCCCTCGAGCGTGCGCTGGAGCCGGCCGAACGCGCGTCCGTCGGCACAGCGCGGGCACACGCCCAGCACCTGGTCGCGAAAGCAGTGCCCTTGGCCGAGCAGCAGCAGATCATGCTCGGCCAGCTGGTCCGGCTCGATCGCCGCCTGCGCAGCCAACGGGTGGTCCACCGGCACGGCCACGGTAAAGGGCTCGCGATAGACCGGTTGGACCTCGACCGAGGGGACCTGGAACGGCAGGGACAGCACCACCACGTCCAGCTCGCCATGCTCGAGTCGCTCGGCCAGATCGGCCGTCAGCCCCTCGGTGATCTCGATCGGCATCCTCGGCGCCAGTTCGTGCAGGCGGCGGATCAGTCGCGGCAGGAGATAGGGGCCGACGGTGTGGATCAGGCCGACGCGCAGCGGGGCGGCGAGCGGATCGCGGCGCCCATGCGCCAGGTCCTCGAGCCGCCCCATCTCGTCGAGCACGCGTTCGGCCTGCTCGACGATCTCACGCCCCTCGACCGTGATCTGTACCTCCGATCGGCTCGCCCGCTCGAAGATCTGCACACCCAGGGCCTCTTCCAGGCGCTTGACCCCCACGCTCAGGGTCGGCTGGCTGACGAAACAGCGGGCGGCGGCACGACCGAAGTGTCGCTCGCGGGCAACGGCAACCACGTATCGGAGCTCGGTAAGAGAGGCCATGGGCGGGGTTCTTTTTTGCGTCATGATGAAACCCGGGCCATACTCGGGCCGTTCGCAACGCCCCGCTGGCCCGCTTGCTGGGGGCTCAGAATAGCACCGCCAGGCAGATCGGCTTGAAAAGCGGCGTTAAGGGATGAACAATTGCCGCCTAGGCATTAACAGTTACTGATTCAGGAGTCATGCCGTGAGCGACAACATCATCTACGTATCCGACGCGGATTTCGAAACCCAGGTCCTCAACAGCGACACGCCCGTGCTGGTGGATTTCTGGGCCGAATGGTGCGGTCCCTGCAAGATGATCGCCCCGATCCTCGACGAGGTAGCCGACGACTACGCCGGCAAGCTCAAGATCGCCAAGGTGAACATCGACGAAAACCCGGAAACCCCGCGCCAGAACGGCATTCGCGGCATTCCGACGCTGATGCTGTTCAAGGACGGCAAGGTCGAAGGCACCAAGGTCGGCGCGGTTTCCAAATCGCAGCTGGCCGATTTCATCGACTCCGCGCTCTGAACTGACCCGGGTTCGACAGCTTCCACGGCGCGCATGGCCGGTTGATCGACCCCATGCGCCCACAGGTGGCTTGACTTGGTTTGGCAACCGACCGGTTATGTGCCAAACTCCCGACCGCTTTAAAGACGACGCGCCCCTTCCGTCGTCCGGTCGCGCCTCGGCGACCTCCTGATCTCAAGCATTTGATGTCACCCTCGAACATCCCGTTGATTATCCATCTGTGGCCCGCTGCGGTCCCCACGACGAATCCATCCGAATGAATCTAACCGAACTCAAGAGCAAGCCCGTTCCGGAACTCATGGAGCTGGCCCAGTCCATGGGGCTGGAAAACCTCGCCAGGACCCGCAAACAGGACGTGATATTCGGCCTGCTCAAGGCCCACGCCAAGACGGGCGAATCGATCCACGGCGACGGGGTACTGGAGATCCTTTCGGATGGCTTCGGCTTTCTGCGAAGCTCCGACGGCTCCTATCTCGCCGGGCCGGCCGACATCTACGTGTCGCCCTCGCAGATCCGGCGGTTCAACCTGCAGACCGGCGACTCCATCAGCGGCTCGATCCGCCCGCCCAAGGACAACGAGCGCTACTTCGCGCTCTTGAAGATCGAGAAGATCAACTTCGAGAAGCCCGAGGCCTCCAAGAGCAAGATCCTGTTCGGGGATCTCACACCGCTGCACGCCGAACAGCGCATGCGGATGGAGCGCGGCAACGGCTCGACCGAGGATCTGACCGCACGGATCATCGACATCGTCTCGCCGATCGGCAAGGGCCAACGCGGCCTGATCGTCGCTCCCCCAAAGGCCGGCAAGACGATGCTGCTGCAGAACATCGCGCAGAGCATCGCCCACAACCACCCCGAGTGCGACCTGATCGTCCTGCTGATCGACGAGCGGCCCGAGGAAGTCACCGAGATGCAGCGCACCGTGCGCGGCGAGGTGGTCGCCTCGACCTTCGACGAACCGGCACCGCGCCACGTGCAGGTCGCCGAGATGGTGATCGAGAAGGCCAAGCGTCTGGTCGAGCACAAGCGCGACGTGGTGATCCTGCTCGACTCGATCACCCGTCTGGCGCGCGCCTACAACACCGTGGTGCCGTCCTCGGGCAAAGTGCTCACCGGCGGCGTGGACGCCAACGCCCTGCACCGTCCCAAGCGCTTCTTCGGTGCCGCGCGCAACGTCGAAGAAGGCGGCAGCCTGACTATCCTCGCCACCACGCTGGTAGACACCGGCTCGAAGATGGACGAGGTGATCTACGAGGAATTCAAGGGCACCGGCAACATGGAGCTCCACCTCGACCGGCGCATCGCGGAAAAGCGCACCTACCCGGCGATCAACATCAACCGCTCCGGCACCCGCCGCGAGGAGCTGCTCACGGATACCGAGGAACTGCAGAAGATGTGGATCCTGCGGAAGTTCCTCCACCCGATGGGCGAGCTCGAGGCGGTGGAGTTCCTGCTCGACAAGCTGCAGCAGACCAAGACCAACAACGAGTTTTACGACTCGATGCGCCGCGGCTAACGAACGCCCCCCGCCCGAGACGAGAAACCCCGGCTATGCCGGGGTTTTTTGATGGTGAAACCTTTGCGGACTGGTGCGGTGTCGTATCCGACCGCCTATGATCATTGTCAGACTAGCGCAAGGAGACCTCCCGCATGGCGAACCAATCCGACCACGTCCGTCCGGTCGGCCGAGCGCTCGCGGTGCTGGGCGGGCTGGCCCTGCTTGTCGTACCGATCGTGTCGCCGGCCGAGGCGAACGACCCCGACCCTCGTCAGAACCTCGGCTTCACCGCCGAGGAAAAGGCGGCCTTTCTCGAGGACATGCGCCACATGCTCGGCAGCGTCCAGCAGATCATGCAGGGCATCGCCGCAGACGACCGGGAGATGATCATCGCCGCGGCCAAGCGCTCGGGCAACCGCATGGCCCGCAACACCCCCGCGACCATCCGTGCCAAGGTACCGGCCGAGTTTCAGGCGATCGGCGGACCCATACACATGACCTTCGAGGAAATTTCCGTCCGCGCACAAACCGATCCGCTCGAAGACATCACGGCCATGACGGCAGAGGCCATGAACCAGTGCATGGCCTGCCACGCGCAATTCCAGGCGGACTGAGTCGAGTTCCAATCCCGGCGCCGGGAGAGATGCAAGCGTTACTCCGGCTGGGACAGCGCCTTGAGATCCTCGAGCACATCCTGAACATGTGCATCTGGATCCACCTTACGGTAGATCGCCGCGATGCGCCCCTCAGGATCAACGATGAAGGTCTGGCGCTTGGCGAACTTCACCACCAGGTAGTCACTCAACGCACCATACCGCTCGACCACTTCACCCCCCGGGTCGGCCAGCAGCGGGAAGGGCAGCTCGTATTCCTTCGCGAACGCGGCATGGCTTGCCACGCTGTCCATGCTCACGCCCAGCACGGCGGCATCCTGCGCGATCAGCCGGTTGATGTTGTCGCGAAAGCTGCAGGCCTCGGTGGTGCAACCGGGCGTGTCGTCCTTGGGATAGAAGTACAACACCAGCCAGTCGCCGCGATAGTCGGACAGCGAGCGGGGCTCACCGTGCTGGTCGGGTAGGGTGAAGGCAGGCGCCGGATCACCAACGCCGAGCACCGCCTCGGCCGCCAGGCCCAGCGGGGCGGCCAGCGCGCCAAACAGGCCCGCCAGCAGGGAAAGGGCATGTCGTCTCATGGAAGGCGATCTCCTGTTGGTATCGCGATTGCGGTCGGACACCCAGTTAAGCAGGTTTCACCGCCGTTCGCGCTCCATTCGATACCCGCACATCATTCAGGGTCATTTCAGGAAGGACGCGCATCCTGTCGGTCACTCACGCGACAAAGAGGGCCATCGAAATGACAACCGGCCACGAAATCACCGTCTGGGACCGCTTCGTGCGGCTGTTTCACTGGCTTTTGGTGGGCGGATTTTTCACCGCCTACCTGGTCGAAGACGACTGGCTCGGCGCGCACGTCTGGGCCGGGTATCTCGTCTTCAGCCTGGTGGTGCTGCGCATCGCCTGGGGACTCGTCGGCAGCGAGCACGCCCGCTTCGCCGATTTCGTCCGACGCCCCCGCGAGGTGCTCGGCTACCTGAAGTCGACCCTCGCCGGGCGCGCGCGCCGCTATCTGGGCCACAACCCGGCCGGCGGCGTGATGGTGATCGCCCTGATGGGCTCATTGCTGACCACCACCGTGCTCGGCATGCTGCTGCTCGGCACCGAACCGGGCAACGCCCTGCATGGCTTCGTCGCCCAGATCGGCCTGGCCGGGGAGGCCGGTGAGGAGGCGCTCGAGGAAACCCACGAGTTCTTCGCCAACTTCACCCTCGCCCTGATCGGCCTGCATGTGCTGGGCGTGCTGTTCAGCAGCCTGCTGCATCGCGAGAATCTCGTCCGCGCAATGGTCACCGGCCGCAAGCGCGCCAACCGTCCTGAGGAGGAATAGGCATGAAAACCCCGATCCCAGCCCTGATCCTGATGGTACTGCTGGCAATGGGCCTGGCCGCCTCCGGCTGGTGGCAGCTGGGCGGTGTGCCCCTGAGCGAGGGCGACGAGCACGAGCACGTCGAACACGACGACTAGCCCCTACCGCTGCGAAGGATCGTATTGATGCGCGGACGAGGCGCTTGTTCGGTCAGCGACCGATGGCGCGCCACCCGATATCGCGGCGGCAGAAACCGCCCTCGAAGGAGACCTGGTCGACCCCGGCGTAGGCGGCCTGCTGCGCCGCCTCAACGGTCTCGCCCAACGCGGTGACGCAGAGCACCCGCCCGCCGTTGGTGACGGCCTGGCCGTCCTTCTCGGCGGTGCCGGCATGGAAGGCCTTCACGCCCGCGGGCAGGGCGTCGAGGCCGGTGATCACGTCACCCTTCGACGAGCTCTCCGGGTAGCCGGCCGAGGCCAGCACCACGCCCACGGCTGCCTTTTCGGTCCACTCGGCGCTGACCTGATTGAGCGTACCGTTGACACCGGCCTCGACCAGGTCGACCAGGTCGCTGTCCAACCGCATCAGCACCGGCTGGGTCTCCGGGTCGCCGAAGCGGCAGTTGAACTCGAGCACCTGCGGCTCGCCATCCGAGCCGATCATCAGGCCGGCGTAGAGAAAGCCGGTGTAGGGCAGGCCGTCGAGGGCCATGCCCTTCACGGTCGGCTCGATCACCTCTGCCATCACCCGGGCGATCATGGCGTCGTCCAGCACCGGGGCGGGCGAGTAGGCGCCCATGCCGCCCGTATTCGGCCCCTTGTCGCCCGCATCACGGGCCTTGTGGTCCTGGCTGGAGGCCATCGGCAGGACGTGCTCGCCATCGACCATGACGATGAAGCTCGCCTCCTCTCCCTCGAGGAAGGATTCGACCACCACGCGGGCGCCGGCCGCGCCGAACTGGCCGGCAAAGATGTCGCGGATGGCCGCCTCGGCCTCCTCGATGGTCTGGGCGACGATCACGCCCTTGCCGGCGGCCAGGCCGTCTGCCTTCACCACCACCGGTGCGCCGTGTTCGTGGACGAAGTCGATCGCCGGGGCGGCCGTGTCGAACACCCGGTAGGCGGCGGTCGGGATGCCGTGGCGCTCCATGAAGTCCTTGGCGAAGGCCTTGGAGCCCTCCAGCTGGGCCGCCTTGCGCGTGGGGCCGAAGATCGGGAGGCTGGCGTCGCGAAAGGTGTCGACCACGCCCTCAACCAGCGGCGCCTCGGGGCCGACCACAGTCAAGCCGACCGCGTTGTCGGCGGCGAAGGCGACCAGTTCGGCGACGTTGGTCGCGGCAATCGGCACGTTTCGGCACTTGGCCTCGGCGGCCGTGCCGGGGTTACCCGGGGCGACAAAGACGGTCTCCACCCGCGACGACTGGGCGATCTTCCAAGCCAGGGCGTGCTCGCGGCCGCCTCCACCGATTACCAGTACCTTCATGCCTTCACCTCGATTCGCGTCTGCTCGATTCGCCCACCACAGAGTCGCTGGCCGGCGAACAGGAATGGGCCGCATTCTACATCAGCAGGCGATGCCAACCGGCCAAGTCCCCGGCCGCGGCCGCAGTGTCGACCGGCTGGCCTACAATGCCAAGATGCCATCGATCATGCTGTTCGAACCCGAGATCCCACCCAACACCGGCAACCTGATCCGGCTGTGCGCCAATACCGGCACCCAGCTGCATCTGGTCGAGCCGCTGGGTTTTTCCTTGTCCGAGAAGGCGGTGCGCCGGGCGGGCCTCGACTATCACGCCCTCACGCACGTCCATCGTCATGTCGACCTCGATCAGGCCCGGGCGGCGGCGCCCGGTCGGCTGCTGGCCTTCTCCACGCGCGGCACGACGCGTTACGACCGGGTCGACTACCGAGCCGACGACGTGCTGCTGTTCGGGCCCGAGACCCGCGGCCTGCCCGACGAGGTGATCGAGTCACTGCCCACATCGCAACGGCTCTACCTGCCGATGGCACCGGGCTCGCGCAGCCTGAACCTGGCGAATGCCGCGGCAGTGGCCTTCTTCGAGGCCTGGCGACAACTGAACTTCATGGGGGCGAAATGACGGACGACTGGCGCATGGAGCCCATCGGGCACATCGAGAGCCCCTACCGCGAAGGCTTCGGCATCCCGCGTCAGTCGGGCATCGTGCCGGCGGCCACCGGCATCCTGGTGCCCACGACGGAATGGCAGGATCCCGCCGCGTGGCAGGGCATCGAGGCGTTTTCCCACCTGTGGCTGGTGTGGGTATTCCATGCCAAGCGGCGCATGCAGCCCGGCGACCGCAAGGCGGTCCGGCCACCGCGACTGGGGGGCAACGAACGGGTGGGGGTGTTTGCCAGCCGCGCGCCGATCCGGCCCAACCCGATCGGGCTGTCGGTGGTGCGGCTGATCGACGTGCAGCCGGTCGACGGTGGGGTCCGGCTGCACCTGGGCGGGCTGGATCTGCTCGACGGCACGCCGATCCTCGACGTCAAACCGCACGTGCCCTACGCCGACTGCCCAGCGGACAGCCGTGGCGGCTGGGCAAGCACGCCGCCGGAGCGGCTGGCCGTGGTCTGGGGCGCGGCCGAACCGTGGCTGGAACGACTGTCGCCCGAACGGATCGCGCTGATCGAGCAGACCCTGGCCCAGGACCCCCGCCCGGCATTCCACGACGACGCCGACCGGGTCTACGGTATGCGTATCGAGGAAATCGACGTGCGCTTCGTGGTGCGCGAGCACCGCGCGGAGATTCGCGAGATCGTGCCCGTGACGGACTGACGGCCGCCGGATCAGGGTCGGAAGACGGGCTCAGCCCTCGGGACGCGGGTCGCGGGCAAGCAATTCGGCCACGGCTTGCCGGGCGGGCAGCCCTTCGTAGAGCACGCGATAGACGCCCTCGGTGATCGGCATGTCCTGCCCGTGGGCCTGGGCCAGCCGGTGTCCCTCGCGGGCGGCGCTGATGCCCTCGACCGCCTGGCCGATCGCGGCAACCGCGGCATCCACCGACTCGCCTTGCGCGAGACGCAGGCCGAACTGCCGGTTGCGCGAATGATCGTCGGTGCAGGTCAACACCAGGTCACCCAACCCGGCCAGCCCGGTGAAGGTCTCCACCCGCGCGCCCATCGCCTCACCCAACCGCATGATCTCCGCCAGCCCCCGTGTGATCAGGGCCGCACGGGTATTGGCCCCGAAGCCGAAACCATCGGACACGCCGGCGGCGATCGCCAGGACGTTCTTCAGCCCACCGGCCAGTTCGATGCCCACGACGTCGCTGCTGGGATAGCAGCGGATATGCTCGTTGCGCAATGCATCGGCGACCCGCTCGGCCACGGCCCGGTCCTGGCTGCCGACGGCGAGTGCCGCCGGCCGACCGTGTGCCACCTCGATGGCAAACGTCGGTCCCGAAACCACCGCGAACGACACGTCGCCCAAGGCGCCGGCCACCAGTTCGTCGATACGCCGCCCGGTACCGGGCTCGAACCCCTTGGAGGCGGTGACATAAACCGCCGAGCGTGGCAGTGTCGCGGCGTGCTCGGCCAGGAATTCACCCAGGATCTTGGTCGGCAACACCAGCCAGACCTGATCGGCATCCTCGACGGCCCACGGCAGGTCAGAACCGGCACGCAGCGTCTCCGGCAGGCCGATTCCCGGCAGGTAGCGCGCGTTCTGGTGATCTCGGTCGATGGCCGCCGCCTGCTCGGGGTCACGCGCCCAGAGGCGCACCCGGGCGCCGTTCGCCGCCAGCAGGGATGCCAGTGCCGTGCCCCAGGAACCGGCCCCGAGCACCGCGATCGTTGTCTGCCCCGGCTGCGTCATGGTGGCTGCTGCCCGTGCGATCGCTTAGTTGGGACGCGCGTCGGCGGGCGCCTCGGCCTGGGCCGCCTGCTCCTGCTCGTGCTGCGCGTAGAGGGCATCGAAGTTGATCGGCTGGAGGACCATCTGCGGGAAGCCGCCCTTCATCACCAGATCCGAGACGGTTTCGCGGATGTAGGGGAAGATCAGCGTCGGGCAGTAGGCACCCAGCAGCTGGCGACGCGTGGCGTCCTCGAAGCCCTTGATGGTGAACACGCCGGCATACTGGACCTCGGCGAGGTAGACGGTCTTCTCCTCGTGGGTCGCGGTAACCGTGATGGTCAGCTCGGTCTCGAAGGCGTTGTCGCTCAGGCGGGTGGCGTTGTTGCCTACCTGAACACTGATCTCGGGCGACCAGTCGCCGCGCGTGAAGATGTCTGGAGTCTGTGGCGACTCGAAAGACAGGTCCTTGAGGTAGACCTTCTGCACGAAGAACTGCTGCTCGTCCTGACCGGCGTTCTCGCCACCGGCAGCCGCGTTCTGTTCCTGTTCACCCTCTGCCATGTCAGCTTCTCCTGCTTGTTGCGTTTGCGAAAATTCAGCGGATGCCGTGTCCGGCCAGCCATTGCGTCAACTGGGCGGCGGGCAGGGCACCGGAAAGGCGGTCGATCTCTCGGCCGCCGGAAAAGAGAATCAAAGTCGGAATACTGCGGATGCCGAAGCGTGCCGAGACACCCGGGGCTCGCTCGGTCTCGAGCTTGGCCACCACCAGCCGGCCGCTGTAGTCACGGGCGATCTGCTCGAACACCGGCGCCATCATCTTGCAGGGACCACACCACTCTGCCCAGAAATCGACCAGTACCGGCAAATCGTTGCGCCCGACCTGCCGGTCGAAGCCCGGCTCGTCGAGGTCCAGTGGACAACCGGGAAACAGCGCCTGCCCGCAGCGACCGCAGTTGCCCCCGCCCAGCCGCTCGGCGGGCAGCCGGTTGACGGCCCCGCAAGCGGGACAGACCACGTGTTTTGCATCAGCCATGACCGCCTCTCCTCAACCGGGACCCGCTGGCCCATGATAGCGCCAACGCACGCCGCATTCAGGCATCGCCCATGGGCGGCTCACCGGCAGCCCGCCGGGCCTCGCCCTCGACCAGGCGATCGAGGGCGCCATCACGGTTCAGCGCGGCCAGCTCGTCGTAACCGCCCACGTGGGTCTCGCCGATGAAGATCTGCGGCACGGTGACCCGCTTGGCCCGCTGGATCATCTCGTCGCGCTTGGCCGACGACAGCTGGACGTTGATCGACTCAAACGGCAGGCCACGCTTTTTGAGCAAGCGCTTGGCGAAGTGGCAGAACGGACACAGCGGGCTCTGGTAGACGACGATCGGCGGCGGATCGATCGGAGCCGTCGAATGGGAATCAGCGTTCATCGAGCGGGCTCACTTGCCCTTGCTGACGGGGTAGTTCTGCGCTTCCCAGGCCAGGATGCCGCCGCCGAGGTGGCTGACGTTTTCCATCCCGTCCTTGACCAGGAGGTTGGCCGCTGTGGCCGAGCGGTTGCCCGAGCGGCAGTACAGCACCACCTCGTCGGGGGACTCCGCCCGGATCTCGCCCAGTTTCTTGTCCAGCTGGCCGAGCGGAATGTGACGCGCCCCCTTGATATGGCCGTCCTTCCATTCGTTGCTCTCGCGCACGTCGATCAGCGCGATGCCCTCGCGGCCGGCCTTGCGGGCCACGTCCGAGGGCTCGAGTGTCTTGAATTTCTGCAGGCGTCGGGACAACTCGTTGCCAATCAGCAGTACCACCAGAACAATCGCCACCGTGGACAGCGCCCAGTGACGAACGAGGAAATCAATAAACGGTTGCATGGGTCTTCTCTGTACTTGGGCGCGGGAAAGTGCGCAATACAATGGCCGGGCGGGCAGAAAAATTCAAGGCACCGCCAGCGCGGGGGCCGGGTCGGTGCCTTGATGGGGTCGGCCGGTTCCGGGAACCGGTGCATGGCGAGGCTCCCTCAGGAAGCGCGACGAACGCCCAGTTTGGTCAGGATCGAGTCCATCGGGCAGAACCGCGTGATCCCGCTCTGGAACAGGTTCAGGCCGATGAAGGCTGTCAGCCACAGCCAGGAGACATGCCCCAGATCGGCCTGGCCGGTCAGGTGAGTCAGTAACAGGGTGATCAGGATCATCAGCCCGGCAATGATGCGAACGTAGCGATCAGTCGTCATGATGTTGCCTCCGCGACACGGGAATTGTTTTCGAGTGTGACCGGGCGGCATCCCGCCCGGTCCGAATAGAATAATTTTATTACACCCTAATCAATGGGGCAAAACACTTCCTGCATCATGCCGATCAGGCGCAACGTCCGCGCGTCCGAGACCCGGTAGAAAACCCGGTTGGCGTCCTTGCGCGAGGCGAGAATGCCCTTGTCGCGCAGGATCGCGAGGTGCTGGGAGATGTTGCTCTGGGTCGTGCCGACCGCCTCGACGATCTGCTGGACGCTCAGTTCGTTGTCACCCAGCACGCACAGGATCTTGAGCCGCAGCGGGTGCGACATGGCCTTCAGCGAGCGCGACGCCCGCTCGATGTCATCGGAACGACCCATCAGCCGGGTGGAAAGGTATTGCTCGGTTTCCAAATTCATGGCGTTGACCCAAGTCCAGGAAAGGGTGTCGGACCTCGCCGCACCGCCCCGTCCATCCGGCGCCGGCGGCTCGGCGAAATGCCTCAAGGGCCGTATACTACCGCTTTTGCAGCGTTTTGTTGCAGTCTCCTTCCCAGCGCCCGCTTTTTCATTTCCGTTATCCAGCATTCGGGGATCGTCTTGCCTGATTTCCCATCTCCTGCCAACCGCACGCACCGGCTTTTGGCCCATGGCCGAAGCGGCTGCTCCCGGCTTGTCCTGGCCTGGTTGTGCCTGCTCGTGATGGGGGCTGCCTCGGCCGTCGAGGTCGAGCAGAAGATCGAAACCCAACGCGAGGCAATCCAGGCGACCGAGGCGCAGCACGAGCGCGCCCGGGCGGAACTCGAGACTCACCGCGAGGCGATGGAACAGCTCAAACGGCAGGCCCGGGAACTGGCACAAGAGCGGGCTGCCCTGGAGGAGCGCCGGGAGTCCCTCGATACGCAGGAGACGCAACTGCGCCAAGGCTTGTCCGAACGACAGGCCGAGCTTGATCACCGCCTGCAGGCCGCCTATCCGCTGACTCGCGGCGGCGCGTTGAAAGCCCTGCTGGCCGAAGGCGACATCCTGCAGGCGAGACGCGACTTCCATTACATCAAGCGCCTGATCGAGCCCATCCAGCAAGCCCGGCTGGACCTACAGAAGCAGCAGGCCGCCCTCGAGAGCAACCACCAGGCCATCAGCGCCACCGCCCGAGCCCTCGACGAGGCCGGCCACCAACTCGACCAACACCAGCAACAGGTGGCCGAGAACCTGGCCCAGCAGCAGTCCGTCCTGGCTCGTCTGGGCGAGGCGCTTGACCAGCAACAGATGACACTCCAGGCCCTCCTGCAGAAAAAGAAGCGCCTGGACCGCGAAGTGGCCGCGGCGCGTGCCGAGGCGAAGGCACAGGCCGAAGCCGAGGCCAAGGCGCGCGCGAAGCGGGCCCAGCGGGAAAAGCGGACCAAGGCGGCAACCGCGTCAAACCAGGTCAAGAGCCGCCCCTCGGCCACGCCCCCCTCATCCGGCGCCATCCCCATCGACGGGATTATCGAGCGCCGCTACGGGGAATCCATCTCCAATGGACAGTTACGCAACGAAGGGGTGATATTCAGTGCGCAGGACGGGCAGCCGGTGCGTGCCATCGATGCCGGCACCGTGGCATTCGCCGGCATACTCAAGGGCTGGGGCAAGCTGGTGATGCTGCGCCATCGAGACAACTACATGTCCCTTTACGCGCACTGCCGCGCGGTCAACGTCAACAAGGGCGACCGCGTCGAGGCAGGCACCCAGGTGTGCGAATCCGGCACCGTGGACGCCGACCGACATGGTCTGTACGTCGAGGTGCGCCGCGGTAGCCGCCCGATCGATCCCGGCCGCTGGCCGGCCTGGCGGAAGGTAGCCGGTGGCTGATGGGGCTCGCGGGCTCGCGAGTCCCCGTTGGGCATGGCATAGTTGCGCTTGTGGCAGCGAGCGACAGCCGTCGCTTGATTGTCGGATGGGCATCCCCATTCTTGCCAGCAGACGGATTCCGGTGGCGTCGCACCGCGACGTTCACCACCTCGATCACTACCCTAAAGGGCCGATACGCCGAACATGTCTAGAGAGAACACTATGACCAGCTGGATTCGCAAGGCCTCGAGCCTGGGCGTTGCCGCCTTCTTCGGTTTTGCCATTGCCATCGCGATCGATGCCGTGGCCGAGCGGCCCGCCGAAAACGCGGTCGACGTGCCGCTCGAACAGCTGCGCACCTACTCCGACGTCCTCGACCAGGTGCGCTCGGATTACGTCGACGACATCAGCGAGAGCGAGCTGATCGAGAACTCGATCCGTGGCATGATTTCCGAGCTCGATCCGCACTCGGGCTACCTCGACGAGGAGGAATTCAAGAGCCTGCGAGAGTCCACCTCGGGCGAGTTCGGCGGCTTGGGTATCCAGGTGGGCATGAAAGACGGGGTACTCACGGTCATCGCCCCCATCGATGACACCCCCGCCAAGAAGGCCGGCCTGGAAGCGGGCGACAAGATCATCCGTATCGACGGCGAGCTCACGCAGGACATGGATCTGGAAGCAGCCGTCAAGCGCATGCGCGGCAAGCCGGAGACGGACATCGACCTGACCATCGCCCGCCAGGGCGAGAAGAAGCCGCTGGAATTCACTATCACCCGCGCGATCATCAAGACCGAGTCGGTCAAGCACGAATTGCTCGAGACCGGCATGGGCTACATCCGCATCTCGCAGTTCCAGTCCCGCACGGTCGAGCAGATGCACGAGGCGCTCGATGCACTGGTCGAGGAGAATGACGACAAGCCACTCAAGGGTCTGGTGCTCGACCTGCGCAACAACCCCGGCGGGGTGCTGCAAGGATCGGTGGAGATGGTCGACAGCTTCCTCGAGGAAGGTCAGATTGTATACACCAAGGGCCGGGTGGCCGATGCCAAGATGAGTTTCGAGGCCAGTCGGGGCGACAAGCTCGACGGCGCACCCATGGTGGTACTGGTGAACGGCGGTTCGGCTTCGGCCTCCGAGATCGTCGCCGGCGCCTTGCAGGACAGTGGACGCGCGCTGGTGATCGGCGAGCGGACCTTCGGCAAGGGCTCCGTCCAGTCGATCATGCCGTTGTCCAACGGCGGCGCATTGCGCCTGACCACGGCGCGCTACTACACGCCCAACGGGCGTTCGATCCAGGCCGAGGGCATCGAGCCCGACGTCAAGGTCCATCAGCTCAAGGTCAGCGACATCGAAGAGGTTTTCTCGATCTCCGAGGCCAGCCTGGCGGGCCATCTGAGCAACGGTAATTCCGAGATGATGGACGTGATCAAGCCGTCGAAGGACGGCGAGCAGGCTAAAAAGGACAACCGAGAGCCGCTGGCAATACGCGACTACCAGCTCTACGAGGCGCTCAACATGCTCAAGGGCATGGTGATCGTCAGCAAGAACACACGCCGCTAAATCGGTTGCGGGCGGCCGCCAGTTCGCCCGCGTATACAGACGAAGAGGGACTCACGAAGATGGCAAGCAAGGCGCTGATCCTTCTGGCCCCCGGGTTCGAGGACCTGGAGGCCATCACCACCATAGACATTCTGCGACGCGCCAAGATCCAGGTGCTCGTGGCCTCCCTACACAATGATCGGGTTACCGGTGCCCGAGGCAACACAATCATCCCGGACACCAACCTGACCCTGCTCGGCAGCGAACCGGTCTACGACGCCATCGTCCTGCCCGGCGGACAGCCCGGCGCGAACAATCTGGCCGCCGACAAGCGCGTAATCAAGCGCCTGCAGGAGCAATCGGTCGCCAATCGGTTGATCGGCGCCATTTGTGCCGCGCCCAAGGTGCTGGCTGCCGCCGGCCTGCTCAAGGGCCGGCGGCTCACGCACTTTCCCGGCGCCCTATCCGATACCGAGGCCCAGGGGGCCGAGGTGGTCGGCGAGGCCGTAGTGGTCGATGGCGATCTGGTCACCGGGCGTGGCCCGGGTGTGGCCATCGACTTTGCCCTGGCACTGGTCGAGCAGCTCGCCGACCGGGAGACACGTGATGCCGTCGAGGCCAGGCTAGCCCGCTGAGCCGGCGCGAAAGCCCCCTCCTCCCCCACGCCTGCCCCTGTGGCAGGCGTTTGCCGTTGCAACCCGCGAGTCAGGATTTGAGCCAACGCGATTCCTTCTTCAACCCGGCCGAAACCCTCGAACGCGAGCTCGAGGTCAAGAAAAGCCGCTTCATTGCCCGAGCGGGCATGGTCAGTAGTCGCGAGGAGGCACTGACCTTCGTCAAATCGGTCCGTGGTGACTACCCGGATGCCCGTCACCACTGCTGGGCCTATCTGCTGGGCAACCCGGCCACCGCCGCTGCGGCGGCCATGAGCGACGACGGCGAGCCGAGCGGCACCGCCGGCAAACCCATTCTCAACGTAATCCAGCACAAGGGCATCGGCGATCTCATCGTGGTGGTCACTCGCTATTTCGGCGGCATCAAGCTTGGGGCCGGCGGGCTGGTACGGGCCTACTCGGGTGCGACCCAGCAGGTGCTCGCCGACCTCGCCCTGACCGAACACCGACCCCGACGGGTTCATCCCCTGCAACTCGACTTCTCCCGCGAGCAACCGCTGCGCCACTGGGCCGAACAGCACGATGCCCACTTGCTGGACGTGGAGTACGGCCCGCAGGTCACCGCTCGATTGTCCGTTCCCCTAGAACACGAAGACGAACTGCAGGCCTTTCTCGGCGCGCAGAACATCACCCGACTGGGCGAACCCGAGCCCCGGTAGTCCGTCGCGTCACCACCCCGGACACGAAAAAGGCCCAGACTTGCGCCCGGGCCTGCTCGTTTGCGACACACCCTTCGGTGCGTCACTGGGACCGAGTTACTTATTAGTGAACTCGGGGTAGGCCTCCATGCCGCATTCGATCGAATCGACGCCTTCCTGCTCGTCCTCCTCGCTGATGCGCAGGCCCATTACGGCCTTGAGGATCAGCCAGATGACGAGGCTCGCGACGAAGACGAAACCGCCGATCAGGGCCAAGCCCGCCAACTGCCCGCCGAGGGTGGCCTCGTCGTTCGACAGCAGCACCGCCAGCACACCCCAGATACCGGCCACGCCGTGTACCGACAGGGCGCCGACCGGGTCATCGATACGGATCTTCTCGAAACCGAGGATTGAGAAGACCACGATCACGCCGCCGATCGCGCCGATCACGGTCGCCAGCAGGGCCGACGGAGAAGCCGGGTCAGCGGTGATGGCGACCAGGCCGGCCAGCGCGCCGTTGAGCACCATGGTCAGGTCGACCTTGCCGAAGGCCAGACGCGAGGTGATCATCGCGGCGATCACGCCACCGGCAGCCCCCAGGTTGGTGTTGGTGAACACCTGGGCGACGGCGTTGGCCGAACCCACGTCGGAGACCTTCAGTTCCGAGCCGCCATTGAAGCCGAACCAGCCCAGCCACAGGATGAACGTACCCAGGGTCGCCAGCGGCAGGTTGGCGCCCGGCAGGGCGTTGACCTGACCGTTGGGGCCGAACTTGCCTTTCCGCGGGCCGAGCAGCAGGACACCCGCCAGCGCGGCGACCGCACCGGTGAAGTGGACGATGCCCGAGCCGGCGTAGTCGGAGTAGCCGAGCTCGCTCAGGATGCCGCCACCCCAGCTCCAGTAGCCTTGGATCGGGTAGATCAGACCGGTGAGCACCACGGTGAAGACGAGGAAGGCCCACAACTTCATCCGCTCGGCGACCACGCCGGAGACGATCGACATGGCGGTGGCCACGAACACGACCTGGAAGAAGAAGTCGGCCATGTTGGAGTAGTAGATGTCACCACCACTCGCGACGACCTCGGCTGCCGTGTTGTCCGCGCCCAGGAAGAAGCTCAGACCCGGGATGATGCTGGAGATACCGTCGCTGTACATGATGTTGTAGCCAACGATCATGTACATCACGCAGGCGATCGAGAACAGCGCGATGTTCTTGGTCAGGATCTCGACGGTACTCTTGGAACGCACCAGCCCGGCCTCGAGCATGGTGAAGCCTGCCGCCATCCACATGACGAAGGCACCGGCGATCAGGAAGTAGAACGTATCGAGGGCATAGCCCAGTTCGATGACTTGAGTTTCCACGGTGAAATCCTCCGCTTAAAGGGCGTCCGCACCGGTCTCGCCGGTCCGGATACGAATGGCTTGCTCGATCGGCGAGACGAAGATCTTGCCGTCGCCGATCTTGCCGGTGCTCGCCGAGTTGGTGATTACCTCGATCACCTGTTCGGCGAGGTTCTCGTCCACGACCATTTCCAGCTTGACCTTGGGCAGAAAGTCGACCACGTACTCCGCGCCCCGGTAGAGCTCGGTGTGGCCTTTCTGGCGACCGAAGCCCTTGACCTCGGTCATGGTGATGCCCTTCACACCCACGGTGCCGAGGGCCTCGCGAACGTCGTCAAGCTTGAAGGGCTTGATGATTGCTGTAATCAGTTTCATGGGTCTCTCCTTGGTGACGGGCCGGTCAGTGGCCGGCCCGCGAACCAGTGGTTAGAGGAATGCTTTAGAAGCTCTTGGACCAGCCGACCCAGACCTGCAGGTCGTCGTTGGTCGAAACGAAGTTATTCGCGCTGACATCCGCCATTTCGAAGTTCATATTGAACGAACCGAAATCACCGGCGTCCTTCGCGATGGACGCGGTCCAGTGGCCGTAGTCCATATCACCATAGGCCGGCTTACCATCGTCCTCGAAGGTGTAGTAGCCGTAGTACAGGCTGCCGGTAAAGCCGGTGTCGGCGAACGGCACGTCAACGCCGGCGTAGTAGTACAGGTCGCCCTGGATGAACGGGCCGGCGTCAGCCTGGCCGTTGGCGGTGTACGCCAGACCGGCGGTCAGGTAGCTGTACGTCAGGGAGCCGTAGATCTCGCCGAAGTCGATGTCGTCCGGGGAATCCGGGTAGGCGTAGTAGACGTAGCCGACGTCGTAACTCAGGTCGCCGACGCTGCCGCCGTAGCCGGCGTACAGGTCCAGCTCGTAGTTGGCGGCATCCGCCCCGAAATCGACGGTCGACGCCCAGGTGCCCGCGTAGAAGCCGGACTCGTGCGCGTAGTCGAGACCACCCTGGACAGCCGCGCTGTCGTCGGTCTGGGTGACGCCACGGAACAGATAGTTGGAAACCACACCGATGTTGGCCGAAACCTCGGCGGCAGCGATGGAAGGCAGGGTGAGGGCCGACAGGCTGACGGCCGAGGCGATGCTGGTTGCGATAAGGGTCTTTTTCATGATCTGTGCTCCACAAGTGAACGTTCGGGTTCGCCCCTCGTAAAGCATCCGGCGTGCCATGTTCTGTTTCCTATTTTTTAACAGCATGTTAGACGATATTTCAGACGAGAAAGGGTGACGCGGGAAAAGCCCTCCTCCCCATATTGGGGCCCGCATTTCACACCACCTCCCTGATTTGGTGCAGAACGAGGCCGTCCCCGCACAGCCGACCCGCAGCGGCACGGATGGATGCAGCGGCGCCATCCAACCCGACCGTATTTGCATCCGGGCGATCTATCCCCAACAATCGGGTTTCCATGGAGCCCGAACGGGCTCGAAGGCCCGGGCCCGCCCGGTTCGACGGTGAGCCAGACCGAGGTAACGAGATGTCCATCACCCACACGATCGAAGAGATCTCCCAGCGCATCGAACAGGCCATGCCCGACGGCATGCGCGAGGGCAAGCAGGAATTCGAGAAGGCCGTGCGCCAAGCGGTCAGCAACGGCTTTTCGCGCATGGACTTGGTCACGCGCGAGGAATTCGACGTACAGACCCAGGTACTGGCCCGCACGCGCGCCAAACTCGAAATTCTCGAGCAACGGGTCGCTGAAATGGAGGCCCGGCATAACGGCCGGCCGCCCGAGTCGGAAGAAGGCGACCTGGCCAGCTGATTCGCCATTTTCGTCCGTGCCGGGCATGGATGCCCGGCCAACTCCCGTGACCATCGAGGCATACGGACATGCCGATCGCCAAGATTCACAGCCGTGCCCTACTGGGCATTGACGCCCCGCTGGTAACCGTCGAGGCCCACGTGTGGCCCCGGGGCTGCCCGCCTTCACGCTGGTGGGCCTGCCCGAAACCGCGGTACGCGAGTCCCGCGACCGCGTGCGCGCGGCCATCCTCTCCTCGGGCTTCGAATTCCCACCAAGGCGCCTGACGGTCAACCTCGCCCCCGCCGACCTGCCCAAGGAAAGCGCCCGTTTCGACCTGGCCATCGCGGCGGCCATTCTCGCCGCCACCGGCCAGTTGCCCGCCAGTGCGCAGGACCGCTTCGGCCAAGTCGAATGCCTGGGCGAACTGTCGCTGGATGGCAGCATCCGCTCGATTCGCGGCGCCCTGTCCGCGGCCCGTGCCGCACGGGATGCCAGACGCTGCCTGATCCTGCCCGAGGCAGGCCGCCACGAGGCGCAACTGACCCCCGGCGTGCGGCGGCTACACGGTGAACCACCTGTCCCAGCTGGTGGGCTTTCTCGCCGGCGAACGCGAGCTGCAGGCGCTCGAGCATGTCGCGCCGCCGCCGATCGATCCCGCGGCCGACGGCGATCTGGCCGATGTGCGCGGCCAGCCGCGTGCCAAGCGGGCCCTGGCGATCGCCGCCACCGGCGCACACAATCTGTTGCTGATCGGTCCGCCCGGGGCGGGCAAGAGCATGCTGGCCCTGCGACTGGCCGGCATCCTGCCGCCGATGACCGAGGCGGAGGCCCTGGCCGCTGCAGAGGTCGCGGCCGTCACGCCCGGCGGGTTCGAGCCGCGGCGTTTCGGCCGGCGGCCGTTTCGCAGCCCCCACCATTCGGCCTCCGCCGTGGCCCTGATCGGCGGCGGTTGTCAGTTATCGCAATTGGTGCGACATTTCGGAAATAGATGCGACAAAAGCCAAAGGCTGGTACGTTGTCTTCATAGAGTCGCCCACTCCACCCTTGGTGCGGCTGCTTCTCCTTGTTCGAAGACGACCAGATGAACAACAAACCTAGATTGCAAATCCAAAGGGACGCTTCTTCAGTAACTTTGGACTCCCTGCCAAAAGCCGACGGCAGACGCTGGGTCACATGGTGGTACGGCGGTTTGATGAAAAATCGCCAAGCAGAAACCCAACCTCTCGTCGCAGTCGTCTTCCGGGAACTGATCGCCGATGACTCCTCTTTCGGCGACTACCTCGTCCGAACCGTCCTTCTAACAGCACTGGGGCAAGTGAGGATCGGGACGATCTGGGAGAACAATCGGAGCCGGGAACGGCTAGTCTTCCAGAGGCAGGAGTTCTTGGTGGATTTCCGCGAAGGCGGCTGGCGTTACAACTCATTCGCACAGGCCGCATGGAAGGCCGAGGAGCCCCCGTACCCTCAGTCACTTCATCCACTGAAGTATGAACGCGACCAAAACCCCATGATCGAGCTGAGCCTCGGAACCGATGGAAAGCTGGTGATCCCATCACTGGAATTTTTTTCGAGATGCTACGGTCGGTCGCAAGAGCTGTCTCGCGTCCTAGCGACTTACCCCTGGAGTGGCCCCAGTGACCCGCATAGCCATCTTTATGCGCCCCTGAACCGGCCAGAGACAGACGGCCAATGGCAGGTAGCAATCAAAGGAAATGGCCGACTTGTAACGGGAGACGCTAGGATCTTGGCGTTTGCCAAATATGACCCTGACGCCACAAACAGACTGAAGGAAGTTTATGCCCAAATCGAGCAAGCGCACGACGCCGGTCTACAACAGGGAAAAAATAAGCTAGCGCACCCCAAAATAGGACCATGGTTCAAGCAGCCCGCCCGGCTACGAGTCCGTGGCCTCGCTTTCGACCACGAGAAATCTTTCCTAGCCCTAGACATTATCGGTTGCAGCATTCCAGAGAGCCCACCCATTACCCTATACCGCAAGACGGGAGAAGGCTGGATGACCGACTCTTTGGATTCGACATCCGACGGATGTTCTCCACGGAGGACCCACCGAACCTCACTGAAAGGCGCAACGGACCTACCTTTGACCCAAAACGAGGAGCCTGACCGCTCCGGACCTTGTGCCACAATTCATGACCCCAAATTCGAAGAGCTACTTCCCCCATCCGGCGAACGGCAGCAGGTGGTGTCAAGAAAAATCGAAGGGGGCCTGGCTGAGGCTCCAATCACACGTGAGGGCACTGCCAGCGAAGCAGACACGTTCGCCAGCGGCGCCCCCTATGGAAATGATAAGGGAGTCGGCCTCGCCTTGTGCCACGCTCCGGTGGAAATGGAGTCGAAGGGCAAGGTTAAGGACATGTGGGAAGCTTTCCGGCACCTCCAACGCACCCACCCCCAACGAATTCAGAGCGTCGAATGGTTCACTTTCGAGGATGGCATGCGGAGAGAGGGGTGGCCCACGCTCATTCGGATAGAACCGTTTGACGATACGGAGCACATCTCTCGCGATAAGCGCAAGTGGCCTTTCCTCGACTACGATACCGGGCAACCCCGAGGGGCTCTCATCATGCACATCCAGGCAGATGATCGACATTTTTATGTCGTGGAAATTCAACGCATGAAGCGTCCAAAAAATGACGGCTCCGGGGAACAGAACGAGGAATCAATGAGCGGGCTTTGCTTCTTTCTTGACGGGGAAGCAAGCCTCGAGAGGTGGATAAGGACACTCCTGTCGACGGTCCGTTACACCAAAGGAGTCTTCAAGGAGCTTGTTGGGTCATGCCCGGGACACGCGGAAATATTTGCCCACAGCAAGTCGAAAGACGACCTGGTGCCTTGTGAGGCGGCGGCCCGTAATGCGCTGAGGAAGCTGGGGGTGAAGTTGTAAGAAGACCTTCCGTGGCCACTGGGCTATTAGTGCTTCCTGTCTTTGGGTGGATAGGGGTCGTTCCCATAGCTGTCGGAGTCACGGATGCGCCCATCCCTGCCGTGCGTGACGAGCTCTACCCGATCGCGCTTGGCTTGCTCGCGTCCATTTTCCAGAGCATCGGCTTGGGTCCGATGGACGCCCGAGGCACGGGAACTCCCTTCGCGCCGGGTCGCCCAACCTTCTTTGTGGGGCACTACATGAATATCTCGCTTTTCGCTCATCTGTTGCCTCCTCGGCTTTACCCGGCACAGTCCGGAAGATCATCAAGATTGTTTCGACTGGTGGAGTCCCAGCTAGTCCTGAGGTACTTGCCGGAGGAGCCATTTACCACCTTAATGATGGCTCGGCTCCCATCGTTTAGGCCGACGTAGTACTGGTACACACCACTCTCGATGTCCCGAATGGCTTTGGCCTTAGGGCGCGGTGACCAGCCTTGGCCAGCTTGACTGCGATTGCAAAGAGCGGTGATGTCTCCATCACGACGTTTGTCAAGAAAGATGTCGTGATTTCTAGGCTGCCCGGCCTCTCATTTCCTGGGCGGGTTCCGCCGCCGGCGGGTCCGGGTTGAGCCAGACCTCGCCGATCGGCGACCAGGCTCTCGTCTTGCCGCTCCACCGTT
>JAGXIF010000002.1 GCA_024635755.1 Halothiobacillus sp. | reverse complement strand
CTGAACACCGCGCCACTCCATGGCACCGTTGGCCGGGCACTCGAGGAAGTGGATCGCGGTGTGCGACGGCATGCGCTTGAGGTCGTCCATGGAGAAGACCATCGGCTTGTCGACCATGCCGTGGATGACCAGCTGGTGGGTAGCCGGGTCGACGTCGACGGCACCGGCATGGTGACGCTCGAAGTGCAGACCGTTCGGCGTGATGATGCCGTGCAGGTCCTGCCAGGGGGTGAAGCTGATCGACGCGACGGTATCGGCGGTCAGCCAGCTGACGTTGCGGCGCACGACGTCCTTCTCGAACTTGGAGGGCATGCCGTACGGGACGGACACGACACCACGGCCGAGAATGTTGCGAGTCGGACCGATTTCCAGCGGCTCCGTGACGGTCTCCAGCTCCACGGCACCATGGGCATTGCCGGTGGCTGCAACGGCAGCACCGGAAGCCGCCAGCGCGACGCTCTTGCGGAGGAATTTGCGACGGTCGCTGGAAGCAACGCCCTCGCGGGCCTCGCTCTGCGGCGTCTGATCAAGTGTGTTTTCTGACATTGCTCACTCCTGCATCGTAGGCAATTGGTCGGATCTTATTATTTGATCCATTCCGAGCCTTCCGGTTCTCCGACAACCGGGAGGCGCGTATTTGCGGACAGGTCAGCGGGTTGCCGACGTCGACCTTGACCCGCTATTGTTCATGGGTCGTCCGGCCGGGTCAATCAAGACGCGGCGCCCGCGAGGGACGACCAGACCTAAAAAATGAACCCGCAGCAATCTACATCAGCGGGTTCTAATTAACAACCAACCACGGTTTTGAAGAATTAATGGGGTATCAGGCCGCTTGCGGAGGCGACCCCCGCCATCCCGGCTATCCTCGTGGCACGGGGCTTACCGGTGGTTTTGCGTTGCGAGCGCGCCTCGAGTCGTTATAGTCTGTCGGAAATATCCAATCAGGCAGGCCTTACCCCGTGTACCGTTCCATCCGTGTCCAGAAAGCCGATTTCGACGTCGGAGAAATACTTGCCGATTTACGCGGCCATTGCGCCCATGTCGGCGCCGTCGCCAGCTTTCTGGGCACGGTCCGCGACATCAACGACGATCTCGAGGTCAGTGATTTGGTGCTGGAGCATTACCCCGGCATGACCGAGCGGGCGCTAGAGCGGGTCGCTGATGAGGCCATTGATCGTTGGCCCCTGGCGGGCGTGAGTATCGTTCATCGTATTGGTCACCTCCGGCCGACCGACCAGATCGTGCTGGTGGCTGTGGCTAGCGCCCATCGGGGCGATGCGCTGGATGCCTGCACCTTCGTTATGGACTATCTCAAGACGCATGCGCCGTTCTGGAAGAAGGAAGTCGATCCGGCGGGCAATGCCCGCTGGGTCGATGCCCGCGAGAGCGACGAGGCGGCCCGCCGCCGCTGGTTTGCCGATTTCGACGCTTGAAGGAGAAAGCCCGGTGGAAGCCGTCAGTACCGTGACCGAGCGCCTGCGCGCACGCATCCCTGCCATCGATGCGACCGAAAGCCTCCCGATCCGTCAGGCGGTCGGGCGAGTGCTGCGTGAGCCCCTGACCGCACCGCGCGACGTGCCCTTCGCCCCCTTGAGCCTGTTCGACGGTTATGCCGTCAAGGGGCCGGTCGCCGAGGGGCAGCGGCTCGCCGTGGCGGGCAAGCAGTTTGCCGGGGAACCACTGTCCGCTCTCGAGTCGGGCACGGCAATGCGTATCTTCACCGGCGCGCTACTGCCCGAGGGGGCCGACACCGTTATTGCCCAGGAGTCGGCGCCCGTCCAGTCCGACGGGGCGATTCGCTGCGAGGAGGCCCTCGAGCCGGGTGCCGGCGTGCGCGCCACCGGCGCAGATACCCGTACGGGTGAGGTGTTGCTGCCGGCGGGTACCCGCATCCAGCCCGCGATGATCGGCCTGATCGCGAGCACCGGCGTGGGCAAGGTGACCGTGACCCGGCGGGTGCGCGTGGCGCTGCTGACCACCGGGGATGAGTTGCTGGGGCCGGGCGAGCCGTTCGCCCCGGGCAAGATCTACGATGCCAACGGCCCGATGCTCGAGGCGTTGCTGGACGCCGCTGGTGCCGAGATCGTGCAGTGCGCCTGCCTGCCTGATGACCGGGACATTATCGATGCGCGCCTGCGCGACGCGGCCGATGCCGACCTGATCGTCACCTCCGGTGGCGTGTCGGTGGGAGAGGCGGACCTGGTGCGCGCCGGCGTCGAGGCGCTTGGTCACATCGATCACTGGCGCATCTTCCTCAAGCCCGGCAAGCCGTTGGCGATAGGCGAGGTGCAGGGCACGCCGTTTCTGGGACTGCCGGGCAACCCGGTATCGACCTTTGTCACCTATCTGTTGTTCGTGCGAACGGCGCTGGAGCAGGCCGCCGGCCAGACGCACCCCGGGCGGCTACCCAGCCAGCGCGTGGCGCTGGGCACGGCCCGCCGCGGTGGCGACCGGCCCGAATACATCCGGGTGCGACGGGTATTCGAAGGTGGTCAGGTGCGGCTGGAACCCTATGCCGATCAGAATTCGGGGCTGCTCAGTTCGCTGGCCTGGGCCGACGGACTTGCCTATATCCCCGAGCACGTCACGCTGGCCGCCGGTGATCCGGTCGAATTCATTGTATTCAAGGAGCTTGGCCTATGAGCCGGGAATTCACCCATATCGACGAGAAGGGCGAGGCCCGCATGGTGGACGTCGGTGCCAAGGAGCACAGCCAGCGGGTGGCCGTGGCCGAGTCCCGTATCGTCATGCAGCCACAAACCCTGGACATGATCCTTTCCGGCGGGCACAAGAAGGGCGATGTGCTGGCCACGGCCCGCATTGCCGGCATCATGGCGGCCAAGCGCACGGGGGACCTCATTCCCATGTGCCATCCCCTGATGCTCACCAAGGTCAAGGTCGAGCTGGTTCCCGAGCCGGCGCGCCACGCCGTGCGCATCACCGCCGAGTGCGCCGTGACCGGCCAGACTGGGGTGGAGATGGAGGCGTTGACCGCCGCCTCGGTTGCCGCGCTGACCCTGTACGACATGTGCAAGGCCGTCGACCGCGGCATGGTGATCGAACAGACCCGGCTGCTGGAAAAGCGCGGCGGCAAGAGCGGGCACTGGACCATCGAAGCGGGCGACTGAAGCCCACGGGCTGGCGGACTTCGGCCCGGGGAGTGGTGGTTGCGGGCGGCGATCGGTTTTCCCGGACATAGCGCTTGCATTTATTCGAGGTCGCCAGTACCGTTATGTCCAAGTGAACATGACGCACGTTTACTTGCTCCTGCAAGGCAGGTCCCGGCCGACTCCGACTCCGACCCCTCGGCTTCGGCCGGTCCCTAATCCGGGAGATGGGCCACGCGCCGGTCTCGCTTATCAGACACCCATGCCAACGGATGCCGGCATGGAACAGGCTAGGGCTGAAATGCGATGCAGCAGCTGACCGACCCCTTCGGACGTTCGATCAACTACCTGCGGTTGTCCGTGACCGACCGCTGTGATCTGCGGTGTTTCTATTGCATGCCGGAGGGCTTCAAGGACTTTGAAGTGCCCGAGCACTGGCTGACGCCCGACGAGATCGAGCGTCTGCTGGGCGTGATGGCCGACATGGGCCTGTCGCATGTGCGCATCACTGGCGGTGAACCGCTGGTGCGCAAGGGCATCGAGGACATCGTCGGCCGGGTGGCTGCGCTGCCGGGCATTCGCGACGTGTCGCTGTCGACCAACGCCACGCGCATGGGCAAGATGGCTGAGCCTCTCAGAGCCGCCGGCGCCGATCGCATCAACGTCAGTCTCGACACCCTCGATCCGCAGCGCTTCAAGGACATCACCAAGGGCAAGGTCGACAAGGTGCTCGAGGGGTTGGCTGCCGCCAAATCCGCCGGGTTTGATCCGATCAAGATCAACTCGGTGGTGATGAAGGGCATCAACGAGTACGACGTCGATGACCTGCTGGACTACTGCATCGACAACGGCTTTACCCTGCGCATGATCGAGACCATGCCCATGGGTGAGACCGGCCGCGATGCCATCGATCACTACGTCAGCCTTCAGGACGTGAAAAAGCGCCTCCAGGCCAAGTACGACCTGATCCCGGCGGTCAGTTCGGTCACCGGGGCGGGCCCGGCCCGCTACCTGCAGGTGGCCGGCACCGACACCATGGTCGGTTTCATTACCCCGATGTCCGAGCACTTCTGTGAGACATGCAATCGGGTGCGCCTGTCCTGCGACGGCACCATGTACATGTGCCTGGGTCAGGATGAGAGCTTTTCCTTCCGCCCGCTGCTCAGAAAGGGCATTCCCGACGATGAATTGAAGGAGGCGTTGATCCAGGCGATCGGTCTCAAGCCCGAGCGGCACGAGTTCACCGAGAAGCCGGAAAAGGTGGTTCGCTTCATGTCGATGACGGGGGGCTGATCGGCCCGACGGCAAGCCGTCAACTGGATGCATTGGACACAGGCCGTCTCGACCGAGACGGCCTTTTTCGTGCGCTGTCGACGGGCTGTCAATGGCCTATGCTCCCGGCAGTGCCGGTCGCCCCGACCGGCCAGGCAGGATCGGGAGAGACGCACACCGATGAAGGCGATGTCGCACCGCAGGTTCACCGGCCCGTCGGTCGTTCGACTGGCGCGCCGGCTTCTCTGGCCGCTGTTGCTGATGGTGGGGCTGTCGTGGTTGTTCGTCGCCCAGGCGCAGGGCGAGCGGCGCGAGGCGCTCTTGCTGACCGTCCAGGATGCCATCGGCCCGGCCACGGCGGATTACATTATTCGCGGCATCGAAACGGGCATCCAGCGCGACGCCGAGGTGGTGATCCTCCAACTCGATACCCCCGGTGGCCTGGATTCGAGCATGCGCTCGATCATCCAGTCCATGCTTCAGGCCGACGTGCCCGTGGCCACCTATGTCCATCCCGCCGGTGCCCGGGCGGCGAGCGCGGGGACTTACATCCTCTACGGCTCGCATATCGCGGCCATGACGCCTTCCACCAATCTCGGCTCGGCTACGCCGGTGCAGATCGGTGGTGGGGGTGGCCTGCCGGGCATGACCCCGCCGCAATCCGGCCCGGAGGAGGGCGAAGACGGATCGGCGGATGCCGATCGTGATGGCGGAGGCGAGTCGGGCGAACCGGGCGATTCACCCCGACGCGGTGAAGACGCCATGGAGCGCAAAGTGCTCGAGGATGCCGTCTCCTATATCCGTGGGCTGGCCGAGCGCTATGGACGCAATGCCGACTGGGCCGAATCCGCCGTGCGCGAAGGGTTCAATCTGGGCGCGCGCGAGGCCCTTGAGCGCAACGTGATCGATTTCGTCGCCAGGGATGTCGATGAGTTGCTCGCCCAGCTCGACGGTCACGAGGTCGTCGTCAACGGCGCGACGCGCACCCTGGCCACCGCTGATCTCCAGGTGGTACGCGAGGATCCCGATTGGCGGGCCGAGCTGCTGGCCGTGATCACCAACCCCAACATTGCATATATCCTCCTGCTGGTCGGGATCTACGGCATCATCTTCGAGCTGGCCAACCCGGGCGCGATCATTCCCGGGACGATCGGCTCGATCTCGCTGATCCTGGCCTTCTTCGCCCTGCAGGTCATGCCGCTGAACTACGCCGGGTTGGCGCTGATACTGCTGGGCATCGTCTTTATGATCGCCGAGGCCTTCGTGCCCAGTTTCGGCGCGCTTGGCATCGGCGGCCTTGTCGCCTTCACCGCGGGATCGATCATGCTCTGGGATGACCCCAACCTCAATATCGCCTTGCCGCTAATCATCGGCGTGGCCATCTCCATCGCCGGATTTTCCATCTGGGTGCTGGGACGTTTTCTCGATCTACGCCGCAAGAAACCGGTTACCGGCTACGAGGAAATGCTGGGTATGCAGGGCACCGCCGAGGAGGATTTCGATACCACCGGGCGGGTCTGGGTGCACAGTGAGCTTTGGACTGCGGACACCCGCGCGCCGGTGCGTGCCGGCCAGGCCGTGCGGGTACTCGCCATCGACGGCCTGCGCCTGACGGTCGAGCCGGTCGAGTCGGACCATCTCTGATACAAGTCTGTATCGATAACAGGAGAAGGACATGCTAGGCAATTTCGGATTTCTGGTCGTGCCGCTGGTCGTGCTCGTCGCCCTCATCGCCATGTCGTTGCGGGTGCTGCGCGAGTACGAGCGTGGCGTGGTGTTCTTTCTGGGCCGGTTCCAGCGAGTCAAGGGGCCGGGGTTGGTCATCGTCGTGCCGGTGATTCAGCAGATGGTCAAGGTGGACCTGCGCATCATCACCCTGGACGTACCCAGCCAGGACGTGATCTCGCAGGACAACGTCACCGTGAAGGTCAATGCCGTGCTCTATTTCCGCGTGGTGGACGCGGAACGGGCCGTAATCCAGGTGGAGGACTACTACGCCGCCACCAGCCAGCTGGCCCAGACCACGCTGCGCTCAGTGCTCGGCAAGCACGATCTCGACGAGATGCTCTCCGAGCGCGACAAGCTCAACAATGACATCCAGACCATCCTCGACAAGCAGACCGACGCCTGGGGCATCAAGGTGACCAACGTCGAGATCAAGCATGTCGACCTGGATGAATCCATGATCCGCGCGATCGCCCGCCAGGCCGAGGCCGAGCGCGAACGTCGTGCCAAGGTCATCCACGCCGAGGGCGAACTGCAGGCCGCCGAGAAACTGGTGCAGGCTGCCGACATGATGAAGGACAGCCCCGCCGCGCTGCAGTTGCGCTACCTGCAGACCATGGCGGACATGTCCACCAACGGCAAGACCAGTGCGGTGTTCTTCCCGTTGCCGATCGAGCTGACCAACGCCTTCCAGGAATTCACCGGCCATTTCGCCCAGCGCGGGCAGGGTAGCCAAGGCGATCAGGGCGGCTAAGGCGGCTGGCAACGGATCAACAGGCAATCGAAGGGGCCCGAATCGGTAACGATCCGGGCCTTTTTATACGGAGCCCTTGCACGGATCGACGACGCGGGCCGAGGCAGTATGTGCCTAGCCTCCGGCCTTGATGGCGTCGGCTCGGACGAGGATGTCGCGATAGCGAACACCCAGGCGGGTGAGGGCGAACATCCAGACCAGGCAGAAGCCCAGCACCAGCCAGCTCAGGTGCACCGCATCGATGCTCCAGGGCAGCCACTGGGTGAGCAGCAGGATCAGCAGGGAGCCGGCCACCTTGAACAGCCGGTAGCCGAACATGTCGATCCAGGCTTTGGCGCGGAACATGAGCAGTGGCGCGATCGGCACGTACAGCAGCTCCTTCGAGGCGCGGTTGATCGAATAGGACAGGCCACGGTCGGCGATCTTGAGGAAGGCGCCGGCCTGCAGCGTGGCCTGGGAGATGAACCACAGGCTTCCCACCAACACGGCCAGGGGTTGGACAAACAGCCCGCCGAGCACCCCCAGCCAGCGATGCACCAGCGGCGTGATCGCGAGATTGATGCCGATGGCCACGGCACTCAGCACGCTGAAGAATGCACCCAGGTAGGCGGTGCGCGCATCGCGCCCCTCGATGGTCGATTCGACCATCTGCATGAACTGGTACTCGATGATGGGCTCGGCAATCTGGGCGAGCAGCAGGATGGCGGCGATAAGCAGCAGGTAGCGATGATGCAGGATGGCCCGCCAATCGCCGGTCGAGGCCTGTTCGTGGTTGCCCACGCCGGGTTTTTCTTCGTAGAGGCCCAGCCTCCCCATCAGCAGGGTCAGCGCGATCAACAGGGCGATGATGCCCGCCGCGATCGGCAACAGGTCCATGGTCTGCAGCCCGAACTGGCGGATCAGCGTGCTCGAGGCGATGCCGCCCACCACGCCGCCGACCAGGCCCCCGGTGGCGATCAATCCGTACCAACGCTTGCCCTCGATCGTGCTGAATATGGTGTTGGTCAGGCTCCAGAACTGCTCGACCAGGATCACGCTGAGCATGTCGACGAAGATGTAGAAGGCGAAGGCCTGGACAAAGCCACTGTCGTTGAGCAGCCGGTAGAAGACCAGCAATATGCCAATGGCGATCGCGCAGCTCCCCAGCACGACGTGGATGCGCGAGTAGTAGGCGATCAGGCGGTTGTACAGGCCGATGGTCAGGCCCAGGACCACTGCTGTCGCGATCCAGACGTAGGGCAGGAAGTCCGCCCCCAGCGAGCTGATGAAGATCGAGCGGCTGGCGGGCTTGAGGTGGTAGACGGCGGCGATGATCAAAAAGAAGTTCGCGAACAACAGCATGCCGCGCATGACGTAGGCGCTTCCCTGGAACGGCATGTTCATCGCTTTTCGATCCTTGATGATGCTATCAGCATGACTTTGCACGATTTATCGGTTAAGGTTTCGAGCACTTTTGTTATCTATCCGGGTAATCCCCGGAGGAGAGAAGGCCTATGTTGCGGCGACTGTTGACGTTTCCCGTGCTCTGGTTCGGTCTGATTGCCACGGCGCAGGCGGCGGTGCCGAGCGAATCCGGTGCCTTGGGGACCGCTGTTGACCCCACGCTGCAGGCCAAGCTCGAGGAGCGCATCGACCGCCTGCAATTGGATGCTGGGGTGCGTGCCGGTCAGCTGGCCGTGGCCCTGGTCGACGTCACCCGGCCGGATCGTCCCCGTCTCGCACAGGTCAACGGCGACGAGATGCTTTATGCGGCCAGCCTGCCTAAGATCGCCATCCTGCTGGCGGCATTCGAGCGCATCGAGGAGGGTAGTCTGACATTCGACGGCGAGACGCGCGACCTGATGACCCGCATGATCCGCCGGTCCTCGAATGCCGCGGCCACCGAGATGATCCGGCGTGTGGGTCGTGACTACATCAACGACCTGCTGCGTTCGCCCAAATATCGTCTCTACGACGAAAAGCGTAACGGCGGACTCTGGGTGGGCAAGGAGTATGGTCGGGGCACCGCCTATGCGCGCGATCCGCTGCACAACCTGTCGCACGGGGCAACCGCCTTCCAGGTGGCCCGATTTTACTACCTGCTCGAGACAGGCCAACTGGTTTCGCCCAAGCGCTCGCGCCAGATGAAGGTCATCCTCGGCCATCCCGCCATCCAGCACAAGTTCGTCGGCGGATTGCTGGCCGATTCACCGGACGCGCTGATCTACCGCAAGTCCGGTAGCTGGCGCGACTGGCATGCGGACAGTGCCATCGTCGAGCATGAGGGGCGCACTTACATCGCGGTGGCCCTGGCGCAGAACCCCCGTGGCGGCACTTGGCTCAAGCAACTCATCGTCGAGCTCGATGGCATCATCATGGATGCCCCGATGCGCACCGCCGGTCTCTGATCGGTATAGGGATCGCCTGAAACCGGCTGCCTGATCGTCATCGACGTCGTCCAGGTTGCGGGGTTTCGGTTACCGGGCAGCCTTCAACCGGGACGGCCGCTGGTGCGGCTTTCGCGAGCGGGGCTCGCTCCCATACGAGTTCTTGTTACGGCGGGACGAGCCGATTGTGGGAGTTTTCTCTGCAAACGAATCGCGCCGGCAGGCGCGAGTCCCGGTCACACCCCGGCAACGTCTCACTGATGCCGGGCCTGCATGATCCGGTGCAGCCGGGTGGCGAAGGTTTGATGGGAGACGGCCGAGTTGACGTTCAGCACGTTCGAGGTCAGCGTCACCAGGTAGACCAGCTCGGGGTCGCCCGCGGGCCACTCCACGATGGCCACCGAGTTCATCAGGTTGTAGACGTTGCCGCGGTACTTGCCGCAATCTGGGTTCTTCTCCCGGTCGCACTTGTAGAGCGATCCGGACTTGAAGAACACCGCGGCATCCTTGAGTGCCGGTGACGAGGCGTAGCGGATGCGCCGCTGGGTCATATAGAGCAGTCGCTTGAGTTCCCGGCTCGACCAGGCATCCACTAGTTCTCCCTTCTCCATCTTCACCAGCAGGCGCATCAACTCCCGGGTGCTGCCGATACTGTTGGTGCCACCCACGCGGCGCTTTCCCGTGCTGGTGAAAAACGACCCCTGGCGGAGTTTCTCCGGATCGATCCCGTTGCGTTCCAGCGGGGTAAGCAGGCTGTCGACCAGCAGATCGCTGCGCGCCTGCCAGGACATCCCCCCGAACAATTCCTGCTCCCTCTCGGGAGACACGGGGTAATCCTTACCGAAATGACGGATCAGCATCAACTCCTTCATCACGGCACTCGCCGCGGCGTTGGAACTGGCCGAGAGCGCCCAGTCCAGCCAGGTCCAGAGGTTGGCACTGTCGCCCACTCGTAACGGACGGCGCAGGAAACGCTGCTCCTCCGGTCGCCAGAACGGCGCCGAGTGGCTATCCCACTGGATAAATTCGTCGGCGGTGACCTGGGTCTCGCGCAGCAAACGCTGGCGGGCCTCGATGTCGTCGGGATGGAGGTCGGCCAGAGCCTGGAGCAGGGCCGTGGCCAGCATCACCTTGCCCACACTGCCGGGATTGCGCCGGGCCTCGCCGTTGTGGTCGGCATAGACGGGGTTGGCCGGGTCGCTGATGTCGAGGACGCTGACGCTGTAGCGCGGCGCCTGGGCGCCCAGCAGGTGGACGATGCGGCGAGTCAGTTCCCGATCGACCGGTGGGAGTTGGAAATCGGGCCGGTCGACCAGCCGCAGAAGGATCTGCTCCCGGTCGAGCAGGGCGCCGGGAGGCACTCGGTTGCCACCGATCAGGCCCTCGTTGGCGAGTCGGTAGCCCTCCAGGCGCTGGATGCCGGTTTCCTCGGCGGCATCCAGCGGGTAGCCGCCGGCACTGGTGGCGATGAGGGCGAGCAGGCCGCCGACGATCAGCGGCGTGACCCCGGTCGAGAAAGGGCGTGTTAGTCGTTGCATGCCTTGAGCATAGGTCATAACGGAACCGTTGAATGAATCGCAATCAGTTGCCGGGGCGGGGAGGGCTGTCGAGGTCGATCATGCCGCCGTCCGGCGATTCTTGTGCCCGGTCGAGCTCAATGAGATAAAGATTGCGCCGGGCCTGGCGGTTCTCGACCAGGGGACGGATCTGGAACAGCACCAGTCGGCTGTCGACGAAGCCGAACTCGATATCCACCGGGGGTGGTGTGCCGTTGTTGGCGGGCAGCGGGAAGCGGGCCTCGACGTCGTTGGCCAGCCGGCGAAGCTGGTCGATCTCGGTCGGTGTGAGCAGTTCTTCCGGCGCGGAGGCGGGCACGCGGCGCATGCCGCCGCCCGGTACCGGTTCGCTGCGAGCGGGTGCGGTGGCTTGGGCGAGCAGGCGGACCTCGCCGCTGCGTCGGTGCACGCGCAGCTCCTCGGCGCTCTGCCCGTCGACCACGCCACCCACCCCCTCATTGGCGGCGATGGTGAGCCAGTCGCGATCGCCGGTTTGCATGTCGGTGGTGACCATTACGCCGGATTTGTCCGCGGGCACGGTCTGCTGCAGCAGCACGGCCGGGTAGACGTGCTCCGGGTCGGGCATGTGTGCTTGGCGCCAGGCATAGGCGCGCTCGGCGAAGGGTGAGGCCCAGACCGCCTGGATGGCATCCACGATCGACTCGAAGCCGACCACATTGGCGACCGTGCGATTGAGCCCGGCACCGGTAAAGCCGGGCAGGTCCTCGACGTTGGTGTCGCTGCGCACGAACACGCCGGGGGTGTCGCTGCGGCCGAACTGTTCCTCCAGCGCCTGTCGCAATCGTGTCCGGAATGCCTCGCCCGGGTCGGTGGTCGTGATCCACTCGCGCAGGCGGGCGAGCATCTCTCGTGCATCCTCGCGGCGCTGTTCGCTGTCCTCGATGGCGGCCAGCCGATCGTATTCCCCGCGCATCCAGTCGAAGACCGTTGGCCCGCCCGCCTCGATGGGGCGGTCGAGCAGCGCGCGGAAAACGCCGAACGGAACGACCAGCCCGGGGCTGACCCACTCGGGGTAGTAGTGTGCCAGCTCGCCCAGGTTGGCGGCCTTCGGACCGACACGGCGACCGGAGTCGCTGGCCCGCAGTCCCGCCAGCGGCAGCATCTGGGTCGTCGCGAGGTCGAGCTTGTCGAGATCCGGGCGGATGATCACCTCCTCGCCGCGAGGATCGGCCCCGAAGACCTGGTCCCATTTGGGGCCGTCGGCGGCGAGCTGCACGTGCCCGCGAGGTGTCACCGCGAGCACGACACGCTCGCCCAGACGGGCCTCGAGTCGCGGCATCAGCGCATCGTCGACCACCACGTTGGGAATCCCGAGATTGCGGGCCAGCAGTTGCACGTGCGAGAGCGAACTGCCCTCGCCACGGGTGAGAATGCCCGCCACCGGCGGCAGCTCGGGGGTGGTCGAGGCCATCAGGTAGATGCCGTCCTCGCGGAAATCATTCGGTTCGTCGGGTGCCTCGAGCAGTACGCCGCGCCGCAGGCCGGGATTGAGGGCGCGCAGGCCGGAGGCCGTTTCCTCGCCGAATACATCGTGGCGGATGCCAAGCCGGGCGTTGGCGTCCTCGAGCAGGCGATCGAGCACGCGCGTGTAGGGCAGCAGCGGGCTGTCCCGCAGCCGGTCGGGAATGTAGTGGGTGGCCAGGGGCGTGATCATGGACCAGCGCTCGATGGTGGGGTCGAAGTGGTAGCCCATGGCGCGCTGGACCCACTGCGGGATTCTCGCGAGATATCGCAGTGCGGCGGCCCAGGCGTCGGCGCGGGGCTCGTCGGCGCCGACCAGGCCGTCGATGCGGCCGGTGGCTTGCTCGAGCTGGCGGCCGGAGAGGAACCCGCTGCCATGGAGTGCCGCGGCGAGATCGGCCAGCCAGCCGATCTGCCGGCGCCGGTCGGCCTGTTCTGTCGTCTCGGCCAGGCGGCTGCCCACGGCATAGGCCTCCTGTTCCAGCGCCAGGCCGGCCTGCAGCAGGCGCAGTCGGTCGACGGCATCGAGCAGCCGGTCGTCGCCGAGAACCCGGCCGCGCCAGGCCGTTGCGTATTCGGCCGTCAGGTCCAGTCGGATGTCGAGTGAGCCTGCCCGGTCGAGGCGGTCGGCCGCCTCGCGCAGCATCGATTCGATCGGCCGGCCGCGACTTTCGTTGGCTAGCATCTCCAGTCGCCGGATTGCGGTCTGCGGTTCGTAGAGGACATCGAGCTCGTCGGCCAGCCGCTGGTAATCTTCTGCCAGGTCCGTCTTGCCCTGGTCGCGGGCGTACCGGCGAACGCGCTGGGCATCGCCGGCGTCCGGCATGCCGTGGATTTTGACCCGCAGATCCTGGAAGTCGGGGTCTTCCTTGGCAACCCGGGTCGACAGTTCCCGCACCCGGGTGGCGGCCGGCTGGTCGCCGTTGACCGGCAATAGGCGGACGGCCTCGCGCAGCAGCAGGTAACGCTCGTTTCGGCGCCAGTCCGGATCGTTGATCATGGCGAGCAGGAGCTCGCGGGCCTTGCGTTGCTCGTCCTCGACCTGGATCGCACCGCGGTAAAAACGCGCCTGATGGAAGATCCAGCCGTCGTCGAAGCGGATCAGAAAACGTTCGAGCAGTATCTGTCGCAGTGCGTCCAGGTGAGGGTCGTCGCCGACATGATTGGCAGGGTCCAGGTCAGCCAGCAGCGTGGCGATCAGAAAGCCCTGCTCACGGATCGCCACTGTCCGGTCGCTCCATTCGCCATGTTGTACCCCGCCGCCGTGTGGTCGACAGGCATACGGCTCGGGAGGCCGGACCGTGCCGTCCTCACAGAACCAACGAATGCGGCTGAACGGCCCGCGTGGGGCATCTTTCATCGCCTCCACCCAGCTTCGCATCTCGGCGGCGCTGGGTTGCGGCGGTGCCGCGTCGGCCAGCGCCGGTCTACCCGCCGCGAACATCGTCAGCGCGACCAGCATGGCCACTGCAATGGTCCGGGCGTGTCGGAGTCGTGGCAGGCGAGTGAATACGGCGGGCATGTTTCGGACACCTTGGGGTTAGTAGGGCTTTCAGGTAGTCGCCTGTCTGGAGTTTAGACGGAGGTTGTGGCGAACCAGCGATGCGGGTTGCGCCGGATCGAGGGTCAGTTCCCGCCGCCTCGGGGAAATCGAGTCCCCCACCGGGTGGTCTCCCGACAAGGCATCCGTTAGGAAGCGCCCGCTTCGGCCGTCGCGCCGCTATGTCCACGATATCCGAGATCGCCGAGCCAATCGCCAATGGGCACTCGTGACCCGTAAAAAAGCCCGACAACATGACTTGCCGGGCCTTCTACATCAGGTGGGCCACCTGACTGATCAGAAGGCCTCGTCGAGCAGGTCCTCGAATGCGGCCCAGGATTTCTGGTCGGCACGCGCCTGGTAGGCCCCGGTACCGAACACGGTGAAGGCATGCGGGGCGCCCGAATAGATCTCGATTTCATAGGTCGCGTCCACGTCCTCGAGCTCGCGGCCGAGCGTGGCGACGTCGTCCAGGGAGATCATCGAATCGGCCCCGCCGTGGGCGATCAGAATCGGGGCATCGGGGTTCTGCCATTCCTGCCCCTTGGGGGTGGCCAGCGAGCCATGGAAGGTGGCATAGCCCTTGACGTTATCGGCAATCCGATTGCGTGCCGCCTCCAGTACGACCGCGCCGCCGAAGCAGTAGCCCATGATGACGGTCTCTGGTGCCACGCCTTGCTGGCGGGCAAAGTCGAGGCCGGCGGTGGTCAGTTTCTGCATGCGGGCACGGTCCTGATAGAGCCGCTGGGTCTCCGCCTTCTTCGCGCCGGTTTCCTGCGGTCGGTTGCCCTCGCCGTACAGATCGACGGCGAAGGCGTCATAACCGCTCTCGGCGAGCATGTCCGCGCGCTGACGTTCGTAGTCGTCGATACCGTCCCAGTCATGGACCAGCAGCACGGTGCCGCGGGACTCGCCCTCTGCTGGGCTCAGGTAACCGGTGAAGACCTCGCCATCGACCGGGTAGTTGAGGTCCTGGCCATTGGCTTGCCAATCATCACTCTGAGCCAGGGCCGGGTTGCCCCAGGCCATGCCGGCAGCGAGTCCGGCGGCGGCGAGACTAACCGCGAGTGGCTGGCGGCGGGGGAAATCGTTGTGGCGAGCGGTGTTCATGCGGGCACCTCCGGGGATATGGAATGCCTCGGAAGTATAGGCAAGGAACCCGGCCGGTTTCGGCCCGATTTCACCGGCTCAGTCTTTCTCCAGCACGCCCTGGGCGCGGGCCATGGAGTAGGCCGCCTGTGGTCCCGTCCATAGCGAGGGCAGCAGGATCAGCGAGACGGGAATCGCGGTGATCACGATGAACTGCTGCAGCACGCTGATCTGGCCGGCGCCCATGTAGAGCAGGATGGCGGCCATCACCGCCATCACGCCGCCCCAGAAGGCACGCACCAGCGGATGCGGCGCATCGTGACCGGAACCGACCATGGCAATCGAATAGCTCATGGAGTCGCCCGTGGTGGCGACGAAGATCAGGGTCAGCAGCATGATCGCCGCGGCCATCCAGGCGCCGCCCGGCAGGGCCTGGGCGACGGTCAGCGTGGCCACGTCGAACTGGAAGTTGTTCAGCGGCTCGGTCAGGTCGAAGACACCGTTCATCTGGTAGTAGATGCCCGAGCCGCCCAGCAGGGTGAACCAGATCGTGGTGGCGATGGGGGCCATGACCGCGACGGCCAGGATCATCTGCCGGATGGTGCGCCCCCGCGAGATGCGCGCGACGAACACCGCCATCAGTGGAGCGTAGCCGATGAACCAGGCGAAGAAGAACACCGTCCACCACTGCATCCACCAACCCGGCGCGGTCTCGGCGGTCATGGTCGCCATCGAGAAGAACGAGGAGAGGTAGCTGCCGAAACCTTGCACGTAGGCATTGGTCAGGAACAGAGTGGGGCCGAAGACGAAGATCACCACGCCGATGGCGATCGCCAGCAGCACGTTGGCCCGGCTGAGCCACTGGATGCCGCGATGCACGCCGGTGACCGCCGATGTGATGTAGATCGCCCCGAGGAAGGCGAGGATGCCGAGCTGCGTGGCGAAGGTCGCCGGCAGGCCGAACAGTTCCGACAGGCCAAAGCTCAGCTGGGTGGCGAGAAAGCCGATCGGGCCGACGGTGCCGGCGACCACGGCAATGACGCAGAAGGCATCCATCACGCCGCCGAACCAGCCGCGCATGATCCGCTCACCGAAGACCGGGTAGAGCAGAGTGCGCGGGCGCAGCGGCTGGCCTTTGACGTAGTGGGCGTAGGCCAGGACCACCGCGGTCAGCGAGCCGAGCACCGCCCAGGCGAGAAAGCCCCAATGCATGAACGACTGCGCCAAGGCGCTGGCGATCGCCTCGGCGGTACCGGCCTCGGTGTCGAAAGCCGGCGGCGTGACCAGAAAATGGTAGACCGGCTCGCCCGCAGCGAAGAAGACCCCGCCGCCGGCCAGCAGGGTGCACATGATGATCGAGAGCCACTTAAAGGTGCTCATTTCGGGGCGTTCGAGATCACCCACCCGGGCGCGTGCGGCCGGGGAGAGCGCCACGCCGATGCCGATGAAGAACGTCAGCAGCAGAAACAGCTGGAAGTAGGAGCCCAGTGCCTTCGCGGTCCAGGCGAAACCGACCCCAATGCCGTCGGCGACCAAATCGACGTCGTAGAGGCTCAGGCCGATGAAGGCGATGACGAAGCCGATGGTCAGCACCAGCACCACCGGATCGCCGAAGCGGGCCAGGCCGGTCTCGGTCGGGCGTTGCTGGGAAGGCGAGGGGGTGTTCATGCGGAAGGCCCTTTCAGGTTGAGGGCCAGGGAGCCCACGTGGCCGAGATCCCTGGCCCATGTGTGAATGGACGGAACCTTAGCACGCCGGCCGGCCGACTGAGCTGCAATCGACGCGATGCCGTTACACCTCGCGCTCGACGCGGTCGAGGAGGGCCACGATGCGGTCGGACAGCCGGTCGACCTGATCGAGCTCGCCCTCGGCCTGTTCGCGTTGTCCGGCCTGCTTGAGATCGATGATTTCCTTGACCTTGCGATGCAGTTGCCGATGCGGTCTCTCGATCTCCTGCATGGCGGTCAGGTGGCCGAACTTCTGCTTGCCCGTCCCGAAATACCAGCGTCCCAGTTCGCACTGGTGATCCGATGCGACCTTGTCCGGGTCGAGGGCGTCACTGTCACCGTTGAGGTAGGCCCGCAGCCGGGTTTTCCAGGCGCGATGGGCCGCCTTGGCCGATTCGAAATCGAAGGAGGCACTGCTGTCGGTGTTGAACTGCGCGAGCAGCTTTTGCAGCTCGTTGGCCATCTCGGAAAGATCGTTGCCCAGAGTGGCGACTTGGCGGCTGTTCTCGGTGGTGTCCTCGGTCTCGCCGCTGATCGTGGTGATGTTGCGACTCATCTCCTCGGCGACCGAGCTCTGCTCCTCGGTGGCCGTGGCGATCTGGCTGCTCATGTTGTTGATCTGGTCCACTGCCTCGGTAATCGAATCGAGTGCTCGGTCGGTGGCGTCGGCCTGCGTTTCCACCTGGTCCATGCGATTGCGGCCGTCCTCGACATTGGTGACGGCGTTCTGAATGCCGTTGCGCAGCGATTCGATCATGCCGCGGATTTCGCCGGCCGAGTCCTGGGTCTTGCTGGCCAGGGCACGCACCTCCTCGGCGACCACGGCAAAGCCGCGGCCGTGCTCGCCGGCGCGGGCCGCCTCGATGGCGGCGTTCAGCGCCAGGAGGTTGGTCTGATCGGCGATGCCGCCAATGACCTGGATAATGCTGTCGATGCGATCGCCATGTTCGCGCAGGGACTCGATGGCCGTGGCGGTCTGTTCGAATTGCCCCGACAGATCGGCCACGGCCTCGTGGGTGCGCCGGACCTGTTCCTTGCCACCATAAGCCTCGCGATCGGCGCTCTCCACGGCGTGCGCGGTCTCGGCGGCGCTGCGGGCGACCTCGTCGACCGTCTGCGCCATTTCGTTCATGGCCGTGGCCACCTGTTCGACCTCGCGAGTTTGCTTGTCCATGCGGCGCAGGGTCTCGTCCCCGGTGGCCGACAACTGGTCGGCCGACGCCGTCAGCGACATGGCCGACTCGGTGAACTGACCGAACACGGTATTCAGACGCGCCTGGAGCAGCTTGGTCGACTGGTTGAGCTCACCAATCTCGTTATGTCCCGAGACCGTGATGGTCTGCTTGAGCTTGCCGCCGGCCATGCGCTTGAGGATGTGGCCGGTGTGATTGAGCGGCCGGAAGACCCGCCGCCACAGCATCAGGTAGACCAGGACGGACACCAGGATGGCCAACGCTGCCAGGGTGACGGCCGGGGTGTTGCCGTGCGCGGCGAAAGCGGCGGTTTCTATCCCGGCGAGTGCCCCCGGGTCGCTATTGTCCGGCTCGCGGAGGGCCTCGATCTGTTCGGCCTGACTGGCGACCTGTTCGGCCATGCGGTCCTGCTCGATCAAGGCATTCGCCAGTTGGCCGAAGTTGAGCAGAATCAGCAGGGCAAAGCCGGCGAAGGTCAGCTTGCCTAGGCTCAGATTGGCCAGCTGCCGCTTTCGCGGCAGTTTTTCGACCTTCTGCTCGTTCATCCACCGATAGAGCTTCTCGGCTTTCGCGATGGCCTCCTTACTGGGCTTGGTGCGGATCGACTGGTAACCGACGACCTCGTCGCCGGCGTACACGGGCGTGACGTAGGCGTCCACCCAGTAATGGTCGCCATTCTTGCAACGATTCTTGACCAGCTGATTCCAGACGTTGCCCGCATTGATGGTCTGCCACATGTCCTTGAAGGCCGCCGCCGGCATGTCGGGGTGGCGGATCAGGTTGTGCGGCTGGCCGATGAGTTCGTCCCAGCTGTAGCCGCTGACCTTGATGAAATCGTGGTTCACGTAGCGGATCTGCCCCTTGAGATCGGTGGTCGAGATCAGCTGCATGTCGGCTGGGTAATCCAGATTCTTCTGCGTGACGGGAAGATTGACCTTCATGCGGACCTCCTGTCCTGGCGTGTGTGATTATTGTTTTCGGCCGGTTTTCAATCCACTTGAGAGTAATTGTCAGTCAGTTAGTGATGATTGCTCGTCGATTCGATATCCGAGTGGCCGGGTTTTCTCCCGGCGATCGTAATGGCGCCATGGCAGCGTTTCGGTAACCGATAGCATGGCGATCATATTATCTCCGAGTATTTTCGTTGGTTTTTTGTTTTCGTTGTTTTTAAACGAAAGTAAACCTAGTGGACCGATTTTCCATTTGCCAATAATATGATGTTTTGGTCAATCGGTTTTTTAGATATTCGTCCAGGCGGTTGTTTCCCATGTGTGCGGCCGGGACGATTTCGCCGCGCTTTCTCGATGGGGAGACCCGATGATCGAGCCGGCGGTTTCGGCGTCGGGACATTGACAGTCAGGCCGCCGCTCCTTACTGTTCGTAGCCTTTGCCCGTCTTCGGTGTTTGCGCCGAGGCAGCGGCTTCCCGTCCACCTCTTCAAGACGCATCAAAGTATCCAAGTGAACGAACATTTCGCCCGCATCAAGCGACTGCCGCCCTACGTGTTCAATATCATCGGGGAGCTCAAGGCAAAGGCGCGTGCCGCCGGCGAGGACATCGTCGACTTCGGCATGGGGAATCCGGACCAGCCGACCCCGCCTCATATCGTCGAGAAGATGGTGGAGGCCGCGCGCCGGGGTGACACGCATCGCTATTCGCAATCCAAGGGCATCCCGCGTCTGCGCCGGGCCATGGCCAACTGGTACGAGCGCCGCTACGGGGTCGATATCGATCCCGAGTCCGAGGCGATCGTCACCATCGGCTCCAAGGAAGGGCTCGGACACCTGGCGATGGCCACGCTTTCGGCGGGCGATACGGTGCTGGTGCCCAACCCGGCCTACCCGATTCACCCTTATGGCTCGGTGATCGCCGACGCGGACATTCGCCATGTGCGTCTGACGCCGGGCGTGGATTTCTTCGAAGAGCTCAAGCGGGCGATCAAGGAAACCTGGCCCAAGCCGAAGATGCTGATCCTCAACTTCCCGGCGAACCCGACCACGCAATGCGTGGACCTGGAGTTCTTCGAGAAGGTGGTCGAGATCTGCCGCGAGGCGGGTATCTGGGTGGTGCACGACCTGGCCTATGCCGACATCGTCTTCGATGGCTACAAGGCGCCGTCGATCATGCAGGTGCCGGGTGCGAAGGACGTGGCGGTCGAGTTCTTCACCCTGTCGAAGAGTTACAACATGCCCGGCTGGCGGGTGGGCTTCATGGTCGGCAACCCGACGCTGGTCAACGCCCTGGCCCGGATCAAGTCGTATTTCGACTACGGCACCTTCACGCCGATCCAGGTGGCCTCGATCCTGGCCCTGGAAGGCGACCAGACCTGTGTCGACGAGATCTGCGACATGTACCGCCGTCGTCGCGACGTGCTTTGCGAGGGCCTGAACGCCGCCGGTTGGCCGGTCGAGCCGCCCAAGGCGACCATGTTTGTCTGGGCGAAGATCCCCGAGGCCTTTGCCCACCTGGGCTCGCTGGAGTTCACCAAGTTGTTGCTGGCCGAGGCCAAGGTGGCCGTCTCGCCGGGTATCGGTTTCGGTGATTACGGCGACGACCACGTACGCTTTTCTCTGATCGAGAACGAACACCGCACCCGCCAGGCCATTCGTGGCATCAAGGCGATGTTTCGCGCCCATGGCGTACCCGTACCGTCGGAGGGAGGGCAATGAGCCAGATGCCGAACAGCAATCAAGAACAACTGCCACCGGTCCGAGTCGGGCTGCTGGGCCTGGGAACCGTCGGCGGTGGCGTGGTCAACGTCCTGTTGAACAACGCCGATGAAATCGCACGGCGTGCCGGGCGACGGATCGAGGTGCTGCATGCCTCGGCGCGCAATCTCGACACCCCGCGGATATGCCCCCTAGAAGGCATCCTGTTGACCACCGATCCCATGGAGGTGGTGGAAAACCCCGACGTCGACGTGGTGATCGAACTGATCGGCGGGATGAAACCGGCCGGGGACCTGATCCGTCGTGCGCTGGAGCTGGGCAAGCCGGTGATCACCGCGAACAAGGCGCTGATCGCCCACGAGGGCATGGATCTGTTCGAACTGGCGCAAAAGCATCACACCATGGTCGCCTTCGAGGCGGCCGTAGCCGGTGGCATCCCCATCATCAAGGCGATCCGCGAAGGACTGGCGGGCAACCGCATCGAGTGGCTCGCCGGCATCATCAACGGCACCGGCAACTACATCCTCACCGCCATGCGCGACGAGGGCCGGGCGTTCGCCGAGGTGCTCGCCGAGGCACAGTACCTGGGCTTCGCCGAGGCCGATCCCACCTTCGACGTGGAAGGTATCGATGCGGCGCACAAGTTGACCATCCTCGCCGCGATCGCCTTCGGTATGCCACTCAAGTTCGACGAGGTCTACACGGAAGGCATCAGCGGTATCGAGACCGAGGACGTCGAGTACGCCGGGGAATTCGGTTACCAGATCAAGCACCTGGGTATCGCGCGCCAGCGTGACGATGGCGTCGAGCTGCGCGTCCACCCGACCCTGATCCCCGAGCGTCGCCTGCTGGCGAACGTCGATGGGGTGCAGAACGCCGTGTTGGTATGGGGCGATTCCGTCGGCCCGACCATGTACTACGGCGCCGGCGCCGGGGCCGAGCCGACCGCCTCCGCGGTGGTCGCGGATCTCGTCGACGTGGTGCGCACGCTCACCGCCGACCCGCTGCACCGCGTGCCGCACCTGGCGGTGGTGCCCGACCAGATCAGCGACATGCCGGTGGTGCCGATGGACTCGATCGCCACGGCCTACTACCTGCGGCTGGCGGTCGAGGACAAGCCGGGCGTGCTGGCGCGGATCGCCCAGATCCTCGCCGACCACGGCGTGTCGATCGAGGCGATGATGCAAAAGGAGATGTCCGAGGACGAGCGCACCCTGCCGATCGTCATGCTGACTCACCAGGTGCGGGAGAAAGACATGAACGAGGCGATCGCCGAGATCGAGGCGCTCGACACCGTACGTGCCCCGGTGGTGCGCATGCGGGTGGAGACACTGGACGCTTGATAGGTTGACCAACCCGTTCCAGCCCGGCATGCGTATCGAGGCGCTGGCATCCCTGCCGGCGCCTTTTGAGCGTCTGGCCTTCGTCGACGTCGAGACCACCGGCACGCGGCCCACCCGTGACCGGTTGACCGAGATCGCCATCATTCCCGTTGATCACGGCGTGGTCGGCGAGTCGTTCCAGAGCCTGATCGACCCCGGCGTGGCGATTCCGCCCACCATCACCCGCCTGACCGGCATCAGTGACGAAATGGTCGTCGACGCGCCGGCATTCGGTCGGCTGGCCGACGAGGTGGTCGGACTGTTGGAAGGCCGCTGGCTGGTGGCCCACAACGCGCGTTTCGACGCGGGCTTTCTGCGCAATGCCTTCCGTCAGGCAGGCAAGGGTCTGGGGTTGGGTGAATTGTGTACCGTCAAGCTCTCGCGGCGAATGGACCGCACGGAGCGCCGCCACAACCTCGACAGCCTGGTGACTCGACATCGTCTGCCGGTGGGGGATCGTCACCGTGCCATGGGCGATTGCCAGGCCCTGCCCGCCCTGGTGGCCCGTTTCATCGAGCGCGACGGTGTCGGGGCGGTGGTCGAGGCCCTGAGGCGGCAGGTCAGTCGTGCCAGCACGCCGCCCAACCTCGACCCCGCCCGTCTGGATGCCGTACCCGGCGTGCCCGGGATCTACCGCTTTTTCGGCGAGGAGGGCGCGCTGCTGTACGTGGGCAAGAGCGTCAATCTGCGTGCCCGGGTGCGCTCGCACTTCTCCGACGACCATCGCAGCGACCGCGAGATGCGCATCGCCCAGCAGACCCATGAAATCGACTGGATCGAGACCGCCGGCGAGATCGGTGCGCTGCTCACCGAGGCTCGACTGGTCAAGAGCGAGCAGCCGATCTTCAACCGCCGGCTGCGCGCGCGTCGCGGCCTGCTCGCCTGGTACTGGGACGACCAATCGGGCGACCCCCCGGCGCTGGTACAGATCGACGAGCTGGCTCCGTCGGACTTGGGGCGAGCGCATGGGGTGTTCCGCTCGCGGATGAAGGCACGCGAACGCTTGAGCGAACTGGCCAAGGAGTACCGGCTCTGTCCGCAATATCTTGGTCTGGAGAAGGGGGCGGGGCGTGCCTGTTTCGCCCACCAGATCGGGCAGTGTGGTGGGCTGTGCGCCGGTAAGGAGCCCGAAATCGCTCATCGACTGCGTCTCAAGCAGGCGCTGGCGCCGTTGGCGCTTAAGGCCTGGCCGTATCCCGGCGCCATCGCGATTCGAGAGGTGCGCGACGGCATGGAGGAACGCCATTTGTTTCGCCACTGGCGCTATCACGGCACGGCGCATTCCGAGGGTGAGCTCCGCGAGCTGCTTGTGGATAGCGACGAGTATCCGTTGGACATCGACATGTATCGGCTGGCCGTGGATGCCATCCGCAGCGGGGCCACAGTCGAACCGCTGGAGTAGGCCCGCCCCGTCTGACACGCGCCCGTGTTGGACGCGTCGCGCCCGAGAGCCTTGTCAGCGATCACCCTCGATCGGCAGGGGCGACAGGAGTGTGCCGCCGCTGGGTGAGGGCCGGATTCATCTCCCCTTGAGCGCGGGGATCAGCCCCGGTTAACCCAAGTTACGCAATAGTTAGTTTAGGCGCTCGGCAATTTGCGGCCCGAACGGGGCGTCGCACTTGAGGCGCACGCAGTGCCTGGCTTCGGCCGGTGTGAGCGGCTCGAGTTTTTGCAGTTGGCGTTCGAGTACCTGTTCGTCGGCCTCGGATATGTCGCGACCGTGGGCGCGACGTTCCCGGAGATAGTCGAGCAATTGCTCGTTGTCGCATTCGATGAACAGGATGGTGAACGGCACGTCCATGTCCTCGGCCAGTCCCTGGAATCGAGTGCGGCGTGCCCGACCGAGGAAGGTCGCGTCGATGGCCATGGGCCAGCCGGCCGCCGCCCCGAAACGGGCGATCGCTTCGAGCCGGGCATAGGTCCGGTCGGTGGCCATGTCGGTGTAGCGCTCGGCCGGGTCCGTGAACAGGCGCTGGCGTTCGGCATCCGAGCGCACGCGGACGGCGCCGCGGCCGACCACCAATTCATTGCTGGCCAGCGACTTGCCACTGCCGCTGACGCCCACGGTGATGAAGATCTCGCCGCGGGCGGGCTCGAAGAAGGCGATGGCGAGATCGCTGTAGTCGCGGAAGTCCTGCCAGACCTCCTCGCGCTCTTCGTCCGGCATGCCGGCGCGCAGGCCGAGCAGGGCGATCTTGGCGCGTACCGCGGCACGGTAGCCCTGGTAGAAGCGCAGGGTCGGCAAGGCCTCGTAATCGCCGCTGGCCTCGAGATAGCGGTTGAGCAGTTGGCGGGCGGCGGCCACGAGCCGGCGCTTGTGCAGGTCCATCAGGGCGAAGGCGAGATCATTGGCGGTGTCGGTCCAGCGGAAATCGTCGTTGAACTCGATGCCGTCGAAGATGGTGACCTCGCCATGCTGCAGGGCCATATTGGCCAGGTGCATGTCGCCATGGCACTCGCGGACATGACCGGTCCGTTTGCGCTCGGCCAGCGTGGGGCGCACGGCCTCGAAGGCGGCGCGCGAGACGGTGTCGAGGCGGGCGAGGCGCTCGCGATCCGCCTCGGTTTCGAGGAATGGCGCGATCTGTTCCAGGTTCTGCTCCATCGGCGCCCAGACGGCCTCCGGCGTGCCGAAATGGGTCTCGGCGGCGGCGACTTCGGCCTTGGCGTGGAAGTTGGCAATCAGGTCGGCGATCTGCGTGACCAGTGCCTCGTCCAGCCCGACGCGGCGGGCGACGTTGTCCAATCGGTCGTCCTGAGCGAACCGCCGCATCCGGATGACGAACTCTTCGGCGTTGTCGATGTCATCTATCAGTTGGCCTTCCTCGTCCAGGCCCATCACGCCGTCGTAGAGGTCGGGGGCCAGGCGGGCATTCAGGCGCAACTCCTCGTGGCAGAAATGCCGGCGCCGATCGAGGCTGGAAAAGTCGAGAAAACCGAAATTCATCGGCTTTTTGACCTTGTAGGCCCAGGGACCGGTAAGAAACACATGCGAGATATGCGTCTGCAGGTGCTCGAGGGACGGGTCCTGCTGGGCAAGGTTTTCCTTGAATCGTTCGATCAGTCGCTCTTGCGGGTGCTCGGACATGGGCTCTCCTGGGTAAAGTGGGCCGGGCGATGATGCGGTAGGTCGGCGGGTGAGGTCCGTCGTCCCCCGCCGTTTTCCCCGGCCTGATAGACTGGCGGCCGGGCCGCGTCGTGACGCGGCCCGGCTCTTTTGGCAAAAGTGTAACAGCGTGGTTGATACGTGGCATCCGGTAAGGGCAATCGCACAGGCAGAAAGGGCGGCACGACGCCGCGAGGCAAGTCGAGATCCAACTCCAATCCCAACCCCAGGCCCCGCCGGTCGAGTAACGGCGGGGCGCGGGGGCGGTCGGCCAAGAAGGCCATGCCGACCTGGCATGCCCGTCTGCGTCGACTGACGCTGCGGTTCGGGGGTGTCTTGCTGCTGGTGGCGGTGGTGTTGCTCGCGGGTTGGGCCTGGTACCTCAACGAACGAGTGACCGAGCGCTTCGAGGGCGCGCTGTTTACCATGCCGGCGACCGTGTACGCCGCTCCCGACGAGATCTATATCGGGCAACCCCTGACGCTTGCCGATCTGGTCGCCGGTCTCGAGCGGCTCAACTACGAGTCGGCGGGATCGATCGAGGAGACGGGCACCTACCGGCGACGCGGCAACGAGGTCGCCTTCCATCGGCGTGCCTTTGGCTTTGCCGACGGTGAACAGCCGGCCCGGCGAGTGCAGGCGCGTATCGTCGACGGCGCGGTGGCCGAACTTGACGATGCCGACGGCGAATCGATCGGCATCATCCGGCTCGAGCCGCGCTCGATCGGTACGCTCTATCCCAACCATGCCGAGGACCGCGTCCTGCTGGATGTCACGCATGTGATCGAACAGGCGCCGCTGCTGCTCGACGCCCTCCTGGCGGTGGAGGACCGTGCCTTCCATGAGCATAGCGGGGTGGTGCCCACCTCCATTCTGCGTGCCTTTCTGACCAACCTGGTTTCGGGCGAGCGGGTCCAGGGCGGCAGCACCATTACCCAGCAATTGGCAAAGAATTTTTTCCTAACCCAGGATCGTACCTACCGGCGCAAGTTCGCCGAGATGATCATGGCCCTCGAGATGGAGTGGCACTACCCCAAGGAGAAGATCCTCGAGGCCTACCTTAACGAGGTTTATCTGGGGCAGGACGGGGGGCGTGCCATCCACGGTTTCGGCCTGGCGGCGAGCTTCTATTTCGGTCGACCCATCGATGAACTCAAGCCCGAGCAAATCGCCTTGCTGGTGGGCATGGTCAAGGGGGCGAACTACTACAATCCGCGCCGCAATCCCGAGCGGGCCCTAGCGCGCCGCAATGTGGTCATCGACGTGATGATCGACGTCGGGCTGGTCGATCCGACCACGGGCGCCCAGTGGCAGGCACGCCCCCTGGGAGTGCTGGAGAAGGCCGGCTCCCGGGCGCGTCATCCGGCATTCGTCGACCTGGTGCGGCGTCAACTGCTTGAGCAGTACGATCGCGACGATCTGCGGAGCAAGGGGCTCAAGATCTTCACCACGCTGCGCCCGCAGGTGCAGAAGGCGTTGGAAGACAGCACCGCGCGTCTCGACCAGGTCGAGGAAAATCGCGGGCTGGACGCCGGCAGCTTGGAGACCGCCGGTGTGATTTCCTCGGTGAGTACCGGAGAGATCGAGGCGATGATCGGCGGGCGTGACGCGCATTTCGAGGGATACGATCGCGCGCTGGACGCCCATCGCCAGATCGGGTCATTGATCAAGCCGGCGATCTATCTGACGGCCTTATCCCGGCCGGCGGACTACTCGCTGATCACCCCGCTCGCGGACGAGCCGACGGTCATTGAGCAGCGCGGTTCGGAGGACTGGGAGCCGCAGAACTACAGTCGCGAGTTCCACGGCAGCACCCCGCTGCTCGAAGCCCTGGCCCACTCACGCAATGTGCCCAGCGTGCGATTGGGCATGGCGTTGGGGCTGGACTCGGTGGCCGCGACCCTCGCCCGGCTGGGCGCGCCGCGACCGCAGCCGTTTTACCCCTCCATGCTGCTGGGCTCGATGACCATGACGCCGCTGGAAGTGGCTCAGATGTATCACACTCTGTCCGGTGATGGCTTCATGACGCCGCTTCGGGCGATCCGCACGGTAGTGGACCGCGAGGGCAGGGCGCTGTCGAGTTACTCGCTCAACGTGCGCCGCGCCGCCGACCGCGAGCCGCTCTACCTGCTGCAGTACGGTCTGCAGACGGTGGTGGCCGAGGGCACCTCCACCCGTCTGAACCAGGTGATCCCGCCGTCGGTAGGCGTGGCCGGCAAGACCGGCACCACCAACGAGGGCCGGGATGCCTGGTTCGCCGGCTTTACCGGCAATCGCGTCGGCGTGATCTGGGTGGGGCGCGACGATGACCGCGCCAGCAATCTCACCGGCTCGAGCAGCGCGCTGCCGCTGTGGGCCGAGACCTTCGTGCAGCTCGACAACCAGCCGCGCGACATGCAGCCACCACGCGGGGTGGAATTCGCTCGGGTGGACCCGGTGCGACGCCACGTCGTGCCCGAGCGATGCCCGGGCGAGTCGCTGCCGTTCATCGCCGCCCATCGGCCGGCAAGGGCCGACGGTTGCCAGGGCGGGACAGACAAGGGCGATGGCGCCAACGGATTCTGGGACTGGTTCCGGTAACCTTGCCCCATATGCCGACCGAACAGATCTGACTGAATGGACATGGGTGACAGGATGAATGCGATGAAGACAGGATTCATGATCGGCCCTCAGGGCTGGCGTGGGGCGCTTGCCGTGTTGACCGTGGGGTTCTTCGTGGCGGGCTGTGCGCCCCTGGAAACCCGGCAGACGCCGGCTCCGGCCCCGCAACCGGCACCGGAACCCAAGCCGCAGGTACGGGCCACGCCGCTTGAGGCGCCCAACGTCCGGGTCGAGGAACTGCCGGCAGAGCAGACCCAGCCGCGCACGACGCAGACCTCGCCGGCCGTGATCGCCCTGGTGAGCCAGGCCGATGAGCGTCGCCGGGCCGGTGATCTGGCCGGCGCGCAGTCCACGCTCGAACGGGCGGTGCAGATCGAGCCGGGCAATGCCCGCTTGTGGCTCGACCTGGCTCAGTTGCGCCTAGCCCAGGGGCAGCCCGAGCAGGCCGAGCAACTGGCCCTGCGCGCCATCGAGCACGCCCGCGACAACGACACCCTGTCTGCCGCTTGGCAACTGGTGGCCAAGGCGCGCCGCGCCCAGGGCGACGAGTTGGGTGCCCGCGAGGCCGAGGAGCGCGCCGGGCACAAGGCCAGCATGAACGCCGGCGATCCCCTGCCGGCATGACGGCGGAGACGCGACTGGGCCTGGAGGATGTCTTCGGCCAGGAAGGCCGGCTGGCCGGGGCGTTTGCCGGCTACCAGCCCCGTCCCGGCCAGCGGCGCATGGCCGAGCTGATCCGCGATGCGATCACAGACCAGCACACCTTGGTGCTGGAGGCGGGCACGGGCGTGGGCAAGACCTTCGGTTACCTCGCGCCGGTGCTGCTTTCGGGCAAGCGCGCACTGATTTCCACCGGCACCAAGCACCTGCAGGACCAGTTGTTCGATCGGGACCTGCCGCAATTGCGCGACCTGCTCGGGGTCAAGACCCGCGTGGCCCTCTTGAAGGGACGCGCCAACTACCTGTGCAAATATCGCCTGGACCTCGCCGACCAGCAGGCGCAGTTGCACCGACGCGAGGACGTGCGTGCCCTGCAGAGGGTGCGCGACTGGGCCACCCGGACCATCGACGGCGACCGGGCCGACTGTGCCGGGGTGGGTGACGACCACGACATCTGGCCGCTGGTGACCTCCACCAACGACAATTGTCTGGGGCGCGAGTGCCCGCTATACGATGAGTGTTTCGTGGTCAAGGCGCGCGAGCGGGCCCAGAAGGCCGATATCGTGGTGATCAACCACCACCTGTTCTGTGCCGATCTCGCCCTGCGTCAGACCGGCTTTGCCGAGCTGCTTCCCGAAACCGACGTGGTGGTGCTAGACGAGGCCCACCAGGTGCCGGAGATAGCCTCGATGTTCTTCGGCGAGGCAATCGGTTCGCGCCAGATCCGCGAGCTGGCACAGGACGCCCGCACGGAACAGAAACACGAGGCCCGCGACCAGTTGGGTCTTCTGGAGGCTGCGGAGCGGGTCAAGAGCGTCATCGAGCCGGTGGTCGAGGCCCTGGCGGAGGTCGGTTCCGATCGCCTGCCCTGGGTGGAGCTGGCGGAGAATGCACGGTTGGTATCGGCACTCGACACGCTCGGCGAGGCCTTGGAAGGCCTGGTTGCCGAGCTGGAGCTCGGCGCGCCGCGCGGCAAGGGGTTGGCCAACCTGCACGGCCGTGCCCAGCAATTGCGCGACGAGTTCGCCGGGTTCCGCCAGGGGCGGTCGGAGACCGACGGCCATGCGGTGCGCTGGGTCGAGCGGCGGCCACGCTCGTTCACGCTGCACACCACGCCGGTGAATGCCGCCGGGCAGATCAAGTCGCATGTCGAGTCGGCCCCGCGCGCCTGGATCATGACCTCGGCGACGCTGGCGGCGGGCAAGGATTTCAGCCACTTCACCCGGCGGATGAACCTGGAGAGCGCCCATTGCCACCAGGTCGCCTCGCCGTTCGATTTCGCGCACCAGGCGGTGCTCTACCTGCCGCCCAACATGCCCGCTCCGGTGGGCGCCCAGGGCGCCACCGAGCACACGCTGGCCTCCTTGCGCGCGGTCTACCCGCTGCTCAAGGCCAGCGGCGGGCGAGCCTTTTTGCTGTTCACCTCGCACCGCGCCCTGCGGCTGGCCGCTGAGACACTGGAAAAGCATCTCGACGAGCTGCCGCTGTTCGTCCAGGGCACCCGCCCGAAATCCGCGTTGCTCGAGGATTTTCGCCAGGCGGGCAACGGCGTGTTGCTGGGCACGCAAAGCTTCTGGGAGGGCGTGGACGTGCGTGGCGAGGCGCTCTCACTGGTGATGATCGACCGCATCCCATTTGCTGCCCCGGGCGATCCGGTGCGCGGTGCCCGGGAGCAGCGACTCAAGGACAAGGGGCTGGTGCCGTTCGTCCACATGGCGCTGCCCGAGGCGATCATCACCCTCAAGCAGGGGGTGGGCAGGCTGATCCGCGACACCTCCGATCGGGGCGTGATGGTGCTCTGCGACCCGCGTCTGCAGTCGAAGGGCTACGGCAAGCAGATCCTCGATGCCCTGCCGCCGATGTGCCGCACCCACAATGGCCGCGTCGCCCGGGACATGCTCGTCCAACCGACTGCAGAAACCTCCTGACCGCCCCGGCCCCCTTCGGGCGGGCCGACCGATTCCGCTTTCCCGCGCATGGCATTCCGTCCTTGCGACGAACCCTGCCATTCTAGGCAAACGCCGCCGAGCCCAAGGACCTGTTCCTATTCGCCGACAACATGATGTACAAGGCCAAGGCCAAGGCCAAGGCCAAGGCCAAGGCCGAGGGTAAGGCACGGGTGGCGGTGCCGAGCGAGGAGGACGTCATGGCCGTGTTCCGCTCGATCAGCGAGAAGGGGCTGACCATCCTGCGCGCGGTCGAGGAAAGGCGCATCGTGCCGTATTTCCAGCCGATCCTGGCCACGCGATCCGACCGCATCGAGGCCGTGGAGGTGCTCTCGCGCATCGACCTGGGGGACACCATCATGGGGGCCTCGGAATTCATCGAGATCGCCGAGAAAATGGGCGTGATCGACCGGATCGACTACATCATGATCGAGAAGGCGCTCGCCGAAGTCGCCAGCAGCGACTTTGCCGGCATGGTGTTCATCAACCTCTCGCCGCGTGAGTTGGTGTTGGCCGAATTCATTCCCACCGTGCGCCGGATCGTCGAAGGGGCCGGTGTCGCCAAGGAGCAAATCGTGTTTGAGCTGACCGAGCGCGACACGGTCAAAAGAACATTCGGATGCTGGAAAGGTTCGTCTAGGAGCTGCGGCTGGAGGGCTTCAAGTTCGCCATCGACGACTTCGGCTCGGGTTTTTCCTCGTTCCACTACCTCAAGCACTTCCCGATCGATTTCCTCAAGATCGAGGGCGACTTCATTCTCAACCTGATGGACGATTCGCGCGATCGCGCCTTCGTGCGGCTGATCGCCGAGCTCTCACGCGAGTTGGGCATCCATACCGTCGCCGAGTTCGTCGAAAGCGAGGAAGTGCTCGAGCAGGTGCGTGGCCTGGGCATCGATTACGCCCAGGGTTTCCTGATCGGCAGGCCTGCCCCGTCGCCCACCCGGCATTTGCTGGCGACCGTCGAATAGACCGGGGAGGGGCGCGGCGGTGTCGCCCCAAAGTGGAAATGCCCCCTTGATCCGGCCTCGTTCAACGCAAAGTCGGATCCGCGGAGCGTCCCGGTCGGGCCTCCAGCCTAGTTGCGGGGCGCCAGAGACCAGGTCGATTTGATCTAGGCTCTGGATGCATGTTGGTTTGCCGGATTTGTCGGCCTCTCCTTCGACGCAATAAATGTCGCGGTGCTCAAACAGTATTTGCACATCGCTTGGCGATACAGGTTGAGCCTGTCCGAAATTGAAATTCAGCATTGAGACAGGTAGATCGATGTCACAGGTTATCTACGTCACCGGTGGTGCACAGGGAATCGGGAAAGGGATCGCACGCTATCTGTTGGAGCGGGGGCATTCGGTCGTGATCGTCGATGTCGACGAGGAGGCGGGGGCCGAGTGCGTCGATGAGTTGGGTGAAATCGGCCCACTGCACTTCCTGCCGGTCGACGTGCGCGATGAACGGGCGGTGAAGCACAGCCTCGGGCAAACAGTCGACCTGTTCGGTCGCCTGGATGGCGTGATCAACAACGCGGCGCAGGCCGATCCGTTTATGGATGAGATCGAGTCAGTGGATCTGGCGGAATGGCAACGGGTGATCGACATCAACCTGACCGGTCCCTTCCTGGTCAGCAAACATGCCGTGCCACATCTGCGCCAAAACCGGGGTGCCATCGTCAATATCGCGTCCACCCGTGCCCTGCAGTCCGAGCCGGATACCGAGGCCTATGCAGCCAGCAAGGGTGGCATCGTCGCACTGACGCACGCGTTGGCCATCAGTCTGGGCCCGGCCGTTCGAGTCAATGCAATCAGCCCCGGATGGATCGATGTGCGCCAATGGCAGAAGCGCTCGGCACGCCAGCCAACAGAGGCGCTGAGCGCACGGGACCATCAGCAGCACCCGGCCGGGCACGTGGGCCGACCTGACGATGTGGCAGCCATGGCGGCCTATCTATTGTCGCAAGAGGCCGGGTTCGTGATCGGGCAGAATTTCGTGATTGATGGCGGCATGACGCGCAAGATGATCTATGCCGACTGATTCGTTCAGCGATCGCCCGACCACCAGCGCATGGGTTGACGCCGCTGCGGACAGGAGCGGACGGCTTTGGGCTAACAAGGAACGATTACGGCGTTGAGTCGGCCCGGGGCGCGTGCGACAATCACGCCTTTCCCCGCATGTGATCGCTCCATGACTGCAAGACTTCTCGACGGACGGGCAGTCGGCGCCAACGTGCGCGCCGGGCTTGCCGAGACCATTGCCGCTTATACGGACAGCGGCCATCGCCCGCCGGGCCTCGCGGTGGTGCAGGTGGGCGCGGATGCGGCTTCCTCGGTCTACGTGGCCAAAAAGCGCGAGGCCTGCGCCAAGCTGGGCATTGTCTCCCACTCGCACGACCTGGAGGCGACCATCTCGCAGGGCGAACTCGACGCCTTGGTCGACGAGCTCAACCGCGATGACCGCATCGACGGCATCCTGGTGCAGCTGCCGCTGCCCGAGCACTTGAGTGCCGATTCGATCATCAACCGCATCGACCCGGACAAGGACGTCGACGGTTTCCACCCCACCAACATCGGCCGACTGGCGATCCGTCAGCCGGGCCTGCGTCCCTGCACGCCGTTCGGCGTGATGCGGCTGCTGGAAGAGACCGGTTGCGACCTGCACGGCATGGAGGCCGTGGTGGTGGGTGCCTCGAATATCGTCGGTCGGCCCATGGCCCTGGAGCTGCTCCTCGCCGGAGCGACCGTTACGGTTTGCCACCGATTTACCCAGAACCTGGCCGAGCATGTCCGGCGCGCGGATCTGTTGGTGGTCGCTGCCGGTAAGCCGGGTCTGGTGCATGGCAAGTGGGTCAAGGAGGGTGCGATCGTCATCGACGTGGGCATCCATCGTCGCGAGGACGGCTCGCTGCATGGCGACGTCGATTTCGACGCCGTGGCCGAGCGGGCCGGGTTCCTCACGCCGGTGCCCGGCGGGGTCGGCCCGATGACCATCGCCATGCTGATGCACAACACGGTGGTCTCCTGGCGTCATCGTCTGGGGCTGGACTGATCCGATCCCGATGAGCGATACCGCCACCGACAACAAGGAATGGAACGTCGCCCGCCGGTTTCGCGGTTTCGTGCCGGTGGTCGTCGACGTGGAGACCGGCGGGCTGGACCCGCAGGGTCATGCCCTGCTGGAACTGGCCGCCGTGCTGCTGGACGTCGACGAGGAGGGCAATCTCTATCCCGCCGAAGAGATCGCCGTCTCGGTCTCGCCCAGTGCGCTGACCGTGGTCGACCCGGCCTCGATCAAGATCCACGGCATCGATCCGGATGATCCTGAGCGGGAGGCCGTGGAAGAGCGGGCGGCGCTGGATGCCTTCTTCCAGCCCATCCGTCGCCAGGTCAAGTCCCTCAATGCCCGGCGCGCCATCCTGGTGGGCCACAACGCGCCCTTCGACTTGGCCGTGGTCAAGGCGGCCTGCGAGCGCACCGGCTACAAGCGCAACCCCTTCCACCCATTCTCCACCCTCGACACGGTCACGGCCTCGGCGGTCGCCATCGGCGAGACCGTTCTGGCGCGTGCCTGCACGGCGGCGGGCTTCGACTGGGACAACAGTCGTGCCCATGGCGCGCTCTACGATGCGCAGAAGACCGCCGAGCTGTTCTGTCACATCGTCAACAGCCTCTCCACCGAAGACGGCCGTGCCGCACTCCGGGTGCGCGAGCCGCTCAAGTAGGCACCGCGAGAGATCGAGCGAACGGTCCTCGCCCCGGGGCGGGTTTCGCCGCGTTGCCTACGACCCGCGGCCGTCCTTGCCGGAGTCCTCGCCGGAGTCCGCTGCATCCTCTCGCCGAACCACGTTCAGCGTGACCTGTCCGCGTTCTTGCAACGGCTGGTCGGCCTCGAAACGCTTGTGAATCGTCACGGATTCCCCGGCCTCGGCATGCACGTAGCGCTCGCCGATCGGCACCTGCAATGGCGAGGTGTCCTGCGTGGCGTGCGCGATGGCACTGCGGGCGATTGCATCCAGCTCGGCCGGAGTGATGTCGACCACCACGTTGAGATCGCGCACCGCGGCTTGCAGGTGCTCTGACGACAGTGGCGGGGCGGGCGGCTCATCCCACCGGGCCAGCCCGATCGGATAGCGGCGCCAGGGGAAGGGGGCATTGGCGAGCACCGCCACCAGGAAGATGATCGCTGTGTTGGCCAGCACCGGCAGCAGGACGAAGCCATAGCCCAGATCCTGTACCGCGGCCCCGCCGATCACGGCCACCAGTGCCGTTGCCCCACCGGGTGGGTGCACGCAGCGCAATAGCTGCATCCCGGCGATGGCCCCGCCGACGGCCACGCCCGCGGCCAGCGCCGGGTCGCCGATCCATTGCGCGGCGGTCACGCCGATCACCGCCGAGACCATTTGACCACCGAAGACCGGCCAGGGTTGGGATAACGCGCCGTGCGGGACGGCAAACAGCAGGACCGCCGCCGCGCCCATCGAGGCGACCATGAATACCGCGGCCAGCGGCCCGGCGACCCAGTTGGTCAGCGCGTAGACGGCGTAGATGCCGATCAGGGCGGCCACCCCGGAGATGCCGACTTCGCGCCAGCCGACCCGAGTGGTGCCGGGACCGATCCAGGTTTTGCCCATTTCAAGGAGCGATTGAATTTGCGCCATGATGATCTCCACGGACTGGGGTTGCGGCGCGATTCTACATTCCGTTCCCGATTTTGCCGCGCAGAGCGGTATCGGATTCGTGTAGACCTTCCCTGGACACGAGACGCTCGCCGGCGTGCCTTGCATTGACGCCTGCCCCGGGGAGCGGCTAGAGTCTCAAGAGTTAGGCAAGACTAATTCTTAGTCGAAGCCCATTTTCCTCGAGGTGATCGCGACGATGAAATATGCAAGGGCCCCGGGTTCGCTGACCGGGGCCATGAACCGTCTTTGCCGATGGGGCGCGTTATTGCTCCTAGCCGGCTGGTTGCCGGTGCAGGCGGCCGAGCGGCTGGAGGTGGTGACCACTACCGGGATGCTCACTGACGCCGTGCGCGAGGTGGGTGGTGATCAGGTCTCGGTTAGGGGGATGATGGGCTCGGGAGTCGATCCGCACAGCTACCGGCAGACCCGCAGCGATATCGTGGCCATGACACGCGCCGACCTGGTGATCTGGCACGGCCTGTATCTCGAGGCACAGATGGAGCATTTTCTCGAGCGCCTGGCCCGCCGCCAGACCGTGGTGGCGGTGGCCGAGTCGCTGCCCCGCGAGAGACTGCTGGCCCACGAGGATTATGACGACAAGTTCGACCCCCACGTCTGGATGGACCCCGAGCTCTGGGCCGAGGTCGTCCTGCATGTGCGCGACGCGCTGATCCAGGCACGGCCGTCATCCGAGCAGGCGTTCCGTGACAACGCCGTCGCGTATCGCCGGGACCTGGAGGCGCTGTCGGCCTATGCCCGCCGCGTGGCGGCGACGGTACCGGTCGAAAGTCGGATCCTGCTGACCGCCCACGATGCCTTCGGTTATTTCGGCCGGGCCTATGATGTCGAGGTCGTCGGCATCCAGGGTATCTCGACCGAATCGGAGACGGGGCTGCGTCGAGTCCGGGACATGGTCGATCTGCTGGTCGAACGCGAGGTGGGCGCGGTTTTCGTCGAAACCTCGGTTTCCGATCGCAACATCAGGGCCCTGGTCGAGGGCGCCGGATCCCGTGGCCACGAGGTGCGGGTCGCGGGCGAACTCTACTCGGACGCCATGGGCGAGCCGGGCAACTACGAGGGCACCTACATCGGCATGATCGATCACAATCTCACCACCATCGTTCGGGCGTTGGGTGGCGAGGCCCCCGCTCGCGGCATGCAGGGGCGTTTGTCCGCCCGGGAGGGCGCGAGTGACTCGTCGGAATAGGACTCTCACGGATGGCTGAATTCGCTGACACCACGCCCGGCAAGCGATCGCAGGGGTTGCCCGCGCTTGCCGACAAGCCGTTGGCCGTGCGGGGCATGACGGTCTCCTACGGCCAGAAGCCGGCGGTTTTCTCCCTGGACATGACCGTCGAGGATGGCTCGATGACGGCGATCATCGGGCCGAACGGCGCGGGCAAGTCGACCACGCTCAAGGCCGTGCTGGGCATTGTCCCGCGGCTGTCGGGGATGGTGTCCGTCTACGGCGCGCCGCTGGCCAAGGCCCGCCATCGCATCGCCTACGTGCCGCAGCGTGCCTCGGTCGATTGGGACTTTCCTACCCGCGTGATCGACGTGGTCCTGATGGGCATGGCGCGCGAACTGGGCCTGCTGGGGCTGGTACGAGAACGGCACCGCGAACGCGCCTTCCATTGCCTCGATCGGGTGGGTATGAAGGACTTTGCCGAACGGCAGATCGGCCAGCTTTCCGGCGGGCAGCAGCAGCGCGTGTTCCTGGCTCGGGCGCTGGCCCAGGGCGCGGATCTCTACCTGCTCGACGAGCCGTTCGCCGGTGTGGATGCGGCCACCGAACGGGCCATCATCGACGTGCTCAAGTCGCTCAAGGACGAGGGGCGCACCGTGGTCGCCGTGCACCATGACTTGTCCACCGTGCGCGACTACTTCGATCGGGTCATGATGATCAATGTCCGCAAGGTCGCCGAGGGGCGGGTGAGCGAGGCCTTCAACGAGGCCAATCTCCAGCAGGCCTACGGCGGGCGGCTGGCAGCCAACCTGATGGACCAACTGCAGCTGGGCGGTCATTGATGTTGATAGAGGCGCTGACCCTGCAACTTGGCTACAACGCCACGCTGGTGGCCATCGGAGCCGGCCTGTTGGGTATCGCCGCCGGGGCAGCGGGGACCTTTCTTTTCCTGCGCAAACGCGCGCTGGTCTCCGATGCGATCAGCCATGCCACACTGCCGGGCATCGGACTGGCCTTCATCGTCATGGTCGCCTTGGGGGGCGACGGCCGCAATCTCGCCGGCCTGATGCTCGGTGCGGCGCTGACGGCCGGGGCCGGGCTGCTGGCCATGCACTGGCTGACCCGCCGGACGCGCCTGGCCGAGGATGCCGCGATTGGCGCGGTGCTCTCGGTGTTCTTCGGGTTCGGCGTGGTGCTGCTGACGGTCATCCAGTCCCTGTCGAAGGGGCGCCAGGCGGGGCTGGAGGAATTCCTGCTGGGGGCAACCGCCGGCATGCTCTACGCCGATGCGGTGCTGATCGCCGTGGCCGGCGCCGTGGCGGTGCTGGCGATCTGGCTGCTGCGCCGCCCCATGACCCTGGTGGCTTTCGACCCGGGTTTTGCCGCGTCCATCGGCATGAACGTCCCCCGGGTGGACCTGACCATGATGGGGCTGGTGATGGCGGTGACCATAATCGGCCTGAAGGTCGTCGGCTTGGTGTTGATCGTGGCGTTGTTGATCATCCCACCGGTGACCGCGCGGTTTTGGAGTAACCACAGCGGCCACGTGCTCTGGATTGCCGGCGCGTTGGGCGGGCTGGCCGGTTTCGTCGGCGCGGCGATTTCCGCCTCGGCTCCGTCGTTGCCCACTGGTCCGCTCATCGTGCTGACCGCGTTTGCCCTGTTCACGGTCTCGCTGCTGTTCGCCCCCGGCCGGGGCATCCTGGTGGTCTGGTTGCGCCACCGGCGTCACCAGCGGCGGATCCACCTGCGCCAGGGCCTTCTCGCGCTGGCGCAGGAGTTGCCGATCTACGAGCGTTACACGCTTCGCTTGCTGGTCAGGGCCGGCCTGGCGCGGCCCGATGGCGTACCCACGCAGGCCGGACGTGCGCGGGCGGCCAAGGCCTGTCGCGACGAGGCCCGCTGGGCCATCGCCCGCCGGATTCATTCGCACGAGGCGGCCGTGTCCCGCTATGACGGGCTGATGCCGATCGAGCAGGTGCTGACCCTCGACGAAATCCACGAGATCGACCGCCAGATCGACGCCGGTGGCGGGGGGTGTGCCTGATGGGCGGCGAGTTCGTCATGCTCTCCCTGGTACCGATCGCGATCGGCGTGCTGGCGGCGATCGCCTGTGCGTTGCCGGGCAATTTCCTGGTGCTGCGCCGTCAGGCGCTGATCGGCGATGCGATCAGCCATGTGGTTCTGCCGGGCATTGTGGTCGCCTTCCTGGTCACCGGCATGGTCAATTCTTGGGCGATGATGGCTGGCGCGGCCGGCGCCGCCGTGGTCGCTGTGATGCTGATCGAGCTGATCCGGCGGCTGGGGCGGATTGAGCCGGGCGCCGCGATGGGTGTGGCGTTCACGGCCCTGTTCGCCTTCGGCGTGCTCCTGCTGGAACAATCCGACACCTCCTCGGTGCACCTGGATGTCCAGCACGCCCTCTACGGCAATCTGGAGAGCCTGATCTGGGTCGAGGCCACCGGCTGGGGCTCGTTGCTCGACCCGGTCGCCCTGGCCGGCCTGCCGCCGGAATTGCCGCGGATCGCCATCGTGGCGGCGGCGACGTTGCTCTACACCTTGCTGTTATGGCGGCCATTGAAGATATCCACCTTCGACGAGGGCTTTGCCCGCGTGCTCGGCATGCGCACCAACCTGATCGGCCTGTCACTGGTGATCATGGCCGCCATAGCCGCCGTGGCGGCATTCGACGCGGTCGGCTCGATCATCGTCATCGCCATGTTCATCTGCCCGCCCGCCGCCGCTCGCCTGATGACCAACCGCCTTGAGGTCCAGGTGCTCTGGTCGGTGGCCTTCGCCGTGTTCTCGGCGGTGATCGGCTACGTGCTCGCCGGCTACGGTCCGCTGTGGCTGGGTGGCGAGGATGCCGTCAGCGCCGCCGGCATGATCGCGACGGTCTCCGGTCTGGTGTTGGCCATCGCGGCCCTGTATGCCCCCCACCGCAAGCGCAGCGGCGCCCCCGCGGACGCCTGAACGGCCTCCCTCTGCCTGACTCGGCCCACGGCAGAGCGCATCGCCGGGTGCTATCGTGTCGGCGATTGACCTGCCCCTAATCAGCGGAGATCCAGCCGATGGACAGAGCCGCCGCCTTCGAGCAGCACCACCAGCGGTACGAGGATTGGTTCGAGCGGCACGAGCCGGCTTACCTCTCCGAGCTGCTCGCCATGCGCGCCTTCGTGCCATGGAGCGGGCAGGGCCTGGAGATCGGCGTGGGCAGCGGTCGATTCGCCGCGCCGCTGGGTATCCAGGTAGGTGTCGATCCGTCGCCGGCCATGCTCGAATACGCCGCCGAGCGCGGTATCGACGTGGTCGACGGCGTGGCCGAGCAGCTGCCCTTCGAGGCGAACCGTTTCGATTACGCCGTGTTGGTCACCACCCTCTGCTTTGTCGACTCCCCGGAGGCCATGTTGGCCGAGGCCCGCCGTGTGCTCCGGCCGTGCGGACAGCTGGTGATTGGCTTCATCGACCGAGAGAGCCCGCTGGGGCAGTCCTACGCGCCTCATCAGGATGAGAGCGTTTTCTACCGTGACGCCACCTTCCATTCCGCCGACGAGGTGGCCGGGCTGCTGCAAGACGGCGGTTTTTCGGTGACGGGCTGGGGGCAGACCCTCTCGCGGCCCCTGGCCGAAATCCGCGAAATCGAGCCGCTGCGTCCCGGCCGGGGCGAGTGCGCCTTCGTGGTCGTTTCGGCCACACGTTGCGCCTGAGCGGGGTTTACGATGCCGGGAGGTCTTTTCCTGATTGCTGTGCTGGGGCTGGTTTTCCTGTTCGCCCTGATCCAGGTCGGGGCGCTGCAGTTTACCTTCCAGAAGCTCGGGCTGGCTCCGGAGGCCGGGATCACGCTGCTGTTGGCTTCACTGATGGGCAGCCTGGTGAACGTGCCACTGTTTCGCATGCGTGCGGAAGGACCGAGCAAGCCGCCACCGGAGCCACTGCGCAGCTTGCTCAGGCATCGCCAGATTCCCTTCGAGGGGGTCACCACGGTGGCGGTCAACCTAGGCGGGTGCCTGTTGCCGCTGACTTTCGCCTCCTACCTGTTGCTCAACGCCGGCGCGGCGCTGTCCGACTACCTGCTGGCAGTAGCGACCGTTTCGGCGGTGAGCTATTTCGCCAGCCGGCCGATAGCGGGGCTGGGCATTGGCATGCCTGTGCTTATTGCGCCGCTGGCCGCAGCGATGGCGGGCATCGTGCTCGACCCCGAGCACAGCCCGGCACTGGCCTATGTCGGCGGGACGGTGGGTGTGTTGATCGGGGCGGACCTGCTGCGCCTGAAGGATGTGCGCAAGCTCGGCTCGCCAATCGCCTCGATCGGCGGGGCGGGCACCTTCGATGGCATCTTCATCACCGGCATTATCGCCGTGCTACTGGCCTGAAGCCGGTCGCCTTTATAGTGCGAGCGCCCTCGCGCGAAACGCGCCGACAGGCGCGTGTCCCCGCTACAGATGCCTGGGACGAGGACAGCCGCTGTTGCGGCTTTCGCGGGCGAGGCCCGCTCCCATACCTCAGCGCGCGGCCTTGAGGGCCTGGTCGAGATCTTCGATCAGGTCGTCGACGTGTTCGATGCCGATCGACAAACGCACCATGTCCGGTGGCACGCCCGCGGCGCGCAGCTCCTCGTCGTTGAGCTGGCGGTGGGTGGTCGAGGCGGGGATTGCCGCGCAGCTCTTGGCATCACCGATGTTGACCAGCCGCAGGATCAGATCGAGCGCGTCGTAGAAGCGCACGCCTGCCTCGCGGCCGCCCTTGAGCCCGAAGCTGAGGATGCCCGAGGCCCGTCCGTCCATGTACTTCTGCGCCAGACGGTGATCCTTGTGCTCGGGTAGCCCGGCGTACTGCACCCAGCCGACCTGCGGGTGGCCCTCGAGGAATTCGGCGATCTCCTGGGTGTTCTCACAGACCCGATCCATGCGCAGCGAGAGTGTTTCCAGCCCCTGCAGCAGGTTCCAGGCGGACTGGGCGGAGAGGGCCGCGCCGGTATTGCGCATCGGGACCACGCGGGCCCGGGTGATGAAGGCCGCCTGACCGACGTCGTTGGTGTAGCTCACGCCGTGGTAGGAGGGGTCGGGCTCGATCAGCAGCGAGAAGCGCTCCGGGTGTGCGGCCCAGTCGAAGTTGCCCGAGTCGACGATCACGCCGCCGAGCGTGGTGCCATGCCCGCCGATGTACTTAGTCGCCGAGTGAATGACGATGTCGGCGCCGTAGTCGATCGGCTTGAGCAGAAAGGGCGTGCCGACGGTGTTGTCGACCATCAGCGGCAGGCCGTTGCGATGGGCGATGTCGGCCAGTCGCTCGATGTCGGCGACGCTACCCGAGGGGTTGCCGATCGACTCGCAGTAGATCGCGCGGGTGCGCTCGTCGATCGCCGCCTCGATGCCGGCAAAATCGTCCTTGTCCTGCATCCGCACCTCGATGTCCTGTCGCGGGAAGGTGTGCGCGAACAGGTTGTAGGTGCCGCCGTAGAGCTCGCTGATCGAGATGATGTTGTCGCCGGTCTGGGCGATGGTCTGGATCGCATAGGTGATCGCGGCCATGCCGGTGGCCGTGGCCAGCGCCCCGATACCGCCGTCGAGAGCCGCTATGCGCGCCTCAAGCACCCCGCAGGTGGGGTTCATCATCCGCGAGTAGATATTCCCCTGGACCTTGAGGTCGAACAGGTCGGCGGCATGCTGCGCGTTATCGAACGCGTAGGACGTGGTCTGGTGGATGGGTACGGCGACGGCGTGCTGGTCGTCCGGTTGGTAGCCGGCGTGCAGGGCGATGGTCTCGGGGCGCATGCTCTCCTCCTTGTTTTTCTAAAAAAGCATAGCCCCAACTGCGCCCGATGTCTGTCCCGGCCGAGTCGTCTAGTCGAGCAACAGTTCCATCTGGGTGGCAAGCAGGCCGAGCAACGCCAAGATGATCGCCAGGGCGATCGCGACAGCCTCCCGGGAGCCTCCCGATTCCTCCTTCATGCCGATCTCCTCGAGGAGCTGGCGGATCTTTTTGCGCTTGTACAGCCGGTTGAACCAAGGGCTGACCGCGCGGATTGGGATGCCGGCGCGATCGCCTAGCCCGTCGATCATCACGAAGTGTCCGTCTGGATGCCAAGCGAGGTTGTCTGCCGATAGGTCGTTGATCAGCACGTTGGAGGTCAGTGCCCAGTCGAGGAAGGCCTCAAGTGCCTGCTGCTCGCGCGGCCCAAGGTGCCCGGATTCCACCAGATCGCGCAGGGTGGTAGCCAACTCGCCGTTTTCATCGAGCACCGCCTCGACCAGCAGGGCCGCGCCCAGGTCGGTGTCGACCACGCCGAGGATGTTCTGCATGTGTGGGCAGGGTGCCAGGCGGCCGGGCTTGAGGGCCCGCGAGGCCAGGTGCTCGAGCATCTCGCGGGCGAACGCGCGGTGATGACCGATGCGGCGGCGCTTCTGGTAGAAGCGATCCCGCTTGTCTCGGCGCTCGAGAAAGCGTGGGTTGACCACCTTGACCAGCACGCGCGGGTCGTCCGGGTGCCGGTAGACGAGCTTTTGTGCCCCTGGCCGACGGGCTCGAGGGAGGCGAGTTTAAGCGGGGTGATCCGGTCGATGGATAGTGCCGGTAAAGCTGAGGTGCCCGCATTGTAGCGCCTCTGACCGGCGTGCAGGTCAGGTGGCCGGGGTGAGCTCCCGCTCGCAGGCCGTACCGGTCTCGATGCAGGTGAGGTTCTCCAGCGTCTGCTTCGCGATCTGGTCCAGCGCCTCGCGGGTGAGGAAGGCCTGGTGACCGGTAATCACCACGTTCTGGAAAGCCAGCAGGCGGGCGAACTGGTCGTCGGTGAGCAACTCGTCGCTGCGGTCCTCGAAGAACAGCGGCCCTTCGTGCTCGTAGACGTCCAGCCCGAGACCACCGATCCGCCCGGATTTGAGCCCGTCGATGGCCGCCTGCGTGTCGATCACCGCGCCGCGACTGGTGTTGACGATCAGCACCCCCGGCTTGAGTCGAGCAACCGCGTCGGCGTCGATCAGGTGGTGGCTCGCCTCGGTCAGGGGGCAGTGCAGGCTGATGATGTCTGAGCGTTCGAACAGGTTCTCGATCGACACGTACTCGATGCCCATCTCCCGGCAACTCTCGTTGGGATAGGGGTCGTGGGCGATCACCTCGGCACCGAAGCCCTGCTTTAGGATGCGGGCGAATACGGTGCCGATCTTGCCCGTGCCCACCACGCCGACGGTCTTGCCGATCACGTCCATCCCGGCCAGGCCGTGCAGGGCGTAGTTTCCCATCCGGACCTGCGCGACGGCGCGTGGCAGGTGACGGTTGACTGCCTGCATCAACCCTACGGCGTGTTCGGCGACCGCGTTGGGCGAGTAAGCCGGTACGTTCACCACGCGCAGGCCGGTCTCCTCGACCGCGTCGAAATCGACGTGATTGCAGCCGGCGCAGCGCAGGGCGAGCACCTCGGTGCCGCCCTCGGCGAGCGCATGGATCACGGGCGCCCCGAGCACGTCGTTGGCAAACGCGCAGACGGCCGGATACCCGCGGGCGAGGTGGACGCTTTCCTCGGTCAATCGCTGCGGAAAGAAGTCGATTTCATGGGTGTGATCGATTGCCTCGAAAGACTCGCGGTCATAAGGCTTGGTGGAAAAGAGCGCAACTTTCATGGCGGCAATCCTGTGGCTGTCGGTCCATTTTTCGATGGGTTCCTCATGCTAACCCATCGGGGCCGGACTGATCGGCAGTGTCTTGCTCAAGTGCGGAGAGCAGGTCCCGCAAGATGCGACGCGATTGGGTATCGACGGCCTGCTTTCCCGACAGGTCGAATCTGGTGGCTAGATCTTCCGGCTCTCGTAGCTGCAGGAAGCGGCCGACCAGCAGGGCGCGATCCGGCAAGGGCAGGGTGTTCTGGACCATCTGGTGGCCCAAGCCGCTGGGAAGGAAAGCCCGCAAGGCCGGCAGCGCGGCATCCAGGTGATGCTGGCGATGAGCACAGGCGAGCACTTGCCGACGATCGGCCGGAACGAGCGCGAGCAGGTCGTTTCCTGCCGGTGACTGACCTTGGGCAAGCAATTGGGCGAGTAAGGCGGGATCGGCCTCGCGCAAGGGGCCGGCGGCCAGGGCGGGCAGCCGTTGTTGGAATCGCCGCGCGGAGCGCTCGACGTGGTCCCGGCCCCGGTCGGAGAGGCCCATGGCCATCACTTGGGCCCGCTGGCCGGAGGCGTGGTCGCGGTGATGGCCCAGGTGCAGTGGTCGCATGCCCTGAGCCGCCCAGAAGGCGAGCAAATCATCCTCCACCCCAAAGCTCACGCCGAGAAAATCCAGGCCGTCGTCCCGGGCCTGTTGGGCAATGGTCTGCACCAGTCGGCTTCCCAGGCCTTGGCGGCGGGCCTCGGCGTGAGCGGCGATCCGTTGAATGCGCCGTCCGCGCAGTGCCGGCCAGTCGGGCTCGCCGGCATGGGCGGCCATGGTCTGGGGTAACAAGTGCCCGCGAACGCGCCGCTCGCCATTGAACACCGCCTCGCTGAGTGCTGTCCCGAGGCCGCCCTCGTCCTGGGTCAGCCCCGTAGCGATGACATGCCCTTGCAGGGTGGCCTGCCAGACACGGCTACCGGGAACGTCGAGCAATTGGCGCAGGTCGCGCGGGGTGGTGCGGTAGTGGGCACTGATCAGCAGGCCGAACAGCTCGCTCAGGCGGGGCTCGTCCTCGCCCAGCCGCGCCGGGTCGACCGCCGTGACATCGACCCGCTCGACGGCCGGGTCGGCGGGGAGCGTCTCGACCGGATCGGCATCCAGCAGCAGGAGGCGGTCGATCAGGGCCTCCAGCGGGTCGTTCGGTGCCCAGCGGATCGGGGTCGTCAGGGTGAGGCGATGGACCGAGACGGCCTGTCGTGCCAGCGATGCCTGGAATCGGATGGCAAAGCCGCGTCCGGTGCCCTCGTAGCCGTGCTCGGTGGTGGCAAAAACGCAGCGCGGATAGGCCTGGAACAAGGCCTCGAGCACAGGCGCGGGCAGGGCGGCTGCCTCGTCGATCAGTAGCAGGCGGGCCTCGGGCAGGGAGTCCAGCAGCACATCCGGCGGGATGAAACGCAGTTGCTGATCGCCGTGGTGCAGGCGGCCGTTGCTCTCGGTGACCACGCCCGGCTGGGAGGCGGCCAGAGCGAAAAGGGGCTCGACCGAGGCGCGCCGTGGCGCGGTCACCAGGACATCTCCGAGCCCGTCGGCGAGCACGCCGGCGGCGGCCAGGCCCAAGGCCGAGGTCTTGCCCCGTCCCCGGTGGGAACGCAGCACCAGCGGACGCCGCGGGCGGCCCCGGGCGACGGCGCGGATGCGGTCGACCGCTTCGCGCTGGTCCGCGGTCCGACAGGCATCCTCGGGGGGCTCGGAAGAAGCGGGCGTGCCGCCCGTGGGTCGCGGCGGGACGGGTAGCGGTTGGCCTTCACGAAGATGCCAGACCTGCGGGCAGGCCCGGAGCAGTCGGCACAGGCGGGCAACGAATACGCCGCGCGCCTCCCAGGCGGTGTGCGGATAGGCCGTGATGCGGGCCAGCTCGGGGTCGGCGAGCTGTGGCCACTGGTCGAGGGGCGGGGTGAGCAATACCAACCGGCCACCGCCCCGCGGCAGACCGGCGACCGCTCCCAAGGCGTCGGGATCAAGACCGTCGAGGGCATTGAAGATCACCTGCCTGCATTCGCCGCCCAGGGCCTCGCGGCTGCGCTTGAAGTTTAGTGTCGGGGTGCCGGCGGGTGCGCCGGTACCGATCCAGAGGGTGTCGGTGTCGACAAGCATCCGTCCGCGGGAGAGGGCCCAGTTCGACGCCCCGCTGATGACCACTGGCAGGCGGTGTCGAGCGGATTGCCAGGTCGGTGTGATCGCGTCGATCGCGGCCCGGATGGCATCTGAACTGGGTGGGTCGGCAGGCATGACGGCAGGGTACCTCGAAAAACCGTCGTGAGCCGCCCGAGTGCAAGGAGCCGCGCAGCGAGCGACGAGACATATCAAGAGGAGAGGCGAGGAGCGAGCACGCGATGCCGCAATCGGGTGGCGCAACAGTTTTTTCAAAGTACCCGGCAGTGTATCGCCGGGGAGGCCGGGTGCCTACGCTTCGTCAGGTCGTTTCACTGCCCCGGTCCATGTCATGAGGGCGGTCCGGCCAGGCGGCCGAGAAGGCGTCCTGACCGCGTGTGGCATCGTTCATCCACCACTGATCCAGCGGATGAGGTGGAAGAACACGGCGGCGAGGATGGCGGCGGCGGGGACCGTGATCACCCAGGCGGCGATGACCTTGAGTACCAGCGAGCGCTTGACCAGTTCGCGCTTGTAGATCTTCTGCAGGCCCTTGCGCTGACGTTTGCTGATGTGTGCCTCGCGACGCGTAATCTTGTCCTTGAGCTCCTGGAGCATCCGCTTCTTTTGCTTGAGCGGCGCGGCACGGAAGCGCTCGAGGTAGTCCCGCATCACCTCGTCGTCGTCGCTCTCCGGGTGCAGCTCGCGCACCTGTTGTTCGAGACGGTCGTAGTTGGACTTGAGGTGTTCGCGCAGGAACCCCACGCCGAAGACCGCGCCGATGGTCACATGCGTGGTGGAGACCGGTAGGCCTAGCTGCGAGGCGAGGATGACCGTCAGGGTGGCGGCCAACGCGATGCAATAGGCGCGCATCGGGTCGATGTCGGTGATCTCGTGCCCGACGGTGTGGATCAGCTTCGGACCATAGAGGGCGAGACCCACCGCGAGACCGAGTGCGCCGATCAGCAGCACCCAGAGCGGGATGGCTGCCGTGGTGGCGGTGCCCGCCTGCGTGAGTGCGTCGTTGATCGCGGCCAGTGGACCGACGGCGTTGGCGACGTCGTTCGACCCGTGGGCGAAGCTCAGCAGGGCGGCGGCGAAGATCAGTGGCAGGATGAACATGCGGTTGACGTTGGCCTTGCTGTTCTCCTTCATGCCATCGGCCGCCCGGACGACCATCGGCCGAACGAGGAAGAACACGATCGCGGCGATGACCAGGCCGATCAGGGCGGCGCCCAGGAACGGGACCTCGACGATCTTTTTCAGCCCCTTGACCACGAGATAGGTGCCGAAGGCCCAGGCCATCAGGGCGAGGAACCAGGGGACGCGCCTTTGCGCCGCGGCGATCAGGTCGTCCTGGTAGGTGATGCTGCGCTTGATCAGATAGAGCAGGCCGGCGGCGAGCAACCCGCCGAGCAGCGGCGAGATCACCCAACTGGCCGCGATTTGGCCGACGGTGCTCCAGTTGGCGATGCCCCAGCCGGCCGCGGCAATGCCGCCGCCCATCACCCCGCCGACGATCGAGTGGGTGGTCGAGACCGGCGCGCCCAGTGCCGTGGCGAGGTTGAGCCACATCGCCGCGGCCAACAGGGCGGCCATCATCAGCCAGACGAAGGTCATCGGGTCGCCGATGGCGGCCGGGTCGATGATGCCGCCTTTGATGGTGGTTACGACGTCCCCGCCGGCAATGATCGCGCCCGCCGCCTCGAAGATCGCGGCGATGGCGATCGCCCCCCCGAGTGTCAGCGCCTTCGAGCCCACGGCCGGGCCGACGTTGTTGGCTACGTCGTTGGCACCGATGTTCATGGCCATGTAGGCGCCGATCACCGCTGCGACCACCATCACCAAGCTGACATGGCCCTGGGTGAGCCAGGTGAACAGCGCCACCCCGATGACGAACAACAGCGCCCAGCCGAAGCGGAACAACTCCTGGCGGATGGAGCGGGAAACCTTGTCGAACGCGTCCATTTCGTTGAGATCCATGTCGTTACGCCTGTCACATTGTCATGGGGTGAAAATGAACCGTAATCCATGGGGTTTTTCCCGTCCAATGTCTTGCATGGCAGCGAGCGCGCAAAGCGGCTCGTCGGCTGACGGCGGTTCCCTTTGGAGGCCGAATCTGGCCCAATGGCGCGATGCAGGCCACCCCCCAAGAAATACTGAAATCGGTCTTCGGTTACGAGGACTTCCGCCCGCCGCAGGGCGAGGTGATCGAGACGGTCACCTCGGGCCGCGATGCCCTGGTCCTGATGCCCACCGGCGGCGGCAAGTCGCTGTGCTACCAGGTGCCAGCGCTGTCGAGCCCCGGCACGGCCATCGTGGTCTCGCCGCTGATCGCCCTGATGCAGGATCAGGTGGCCGCGCTGCGCCAGCTGGGCGTGGCCGCGGCCTTTCTCAACTCCAGCCTCTCGGCCGAGCAATCCCGCGAGGTGATCCGCCAATTGCACGCCGGGGAACTCGATCTGCTCTACATGGCGCCGGAGCGGCTAATGACCCCGGGAGCACTCGAGCGATTGTCGGGCCTGCCGATCAACCTGATCGCCATCGACGAGGCGCACTGTGTCTCGCAGTGGGGCCACGACTTCCGCCCGGAGTACATCCGTCTGGGCGAGCTGGCCGACCACTTCCTGAACGTCCCGCGCATCGCCCTGACCGCCACGGCCGACGAGGCGACCCGCGAGGAGATCATCAATCGCCTGCGGCTGGACAACGCGCGGCGCTTCGTCTCCGGTTTCGACCGGCCCAATATCCGCTATCGGATCAGCCAGGGCAGCGGCGGTAGCCGCGACCGGCTGCTGCGTTTCATTCGCGAGGAGCACGACGGCGAGGCGGGCATCGTCTATTGCCTGTCGCGAAAGAAGGTCGAGCAGACCGCCGAATGGCTCGAGAAGCAGGGGCTGGTCGCATTGCCCTACCACGCCGGACTGTCGGCCGAGCACCGTCGGACGGTCCAGGAGCGCTTCCTTGCCGAGGAGGGCGTGATCGTGGTCGCGACCATCGCCTTCGGCATGGGCATCGACAAGCCCGACGTGCGCTTCGTCGCGCACCTGAACCTGCCCAAGAGCATCGAGGCCTACTACCAGGAGACCGGTCGGGCCGGGCGTGACGGTCTGCCGGCGAACGCCTGGATGGACTACGGCCTGCAGGACGTGCTCACCCTGCGACAGATGATGGCGGGCTCCGAGGCCGACGAGCGCATCAAGCGTATCGAGCAGGCCAAGCTCGACGCCATGCTCGGGCTGACCGAGGAGACCCGCTGCCGGCGCCAGTCCCTGCTGGGCTATTTCGGCGAGACGCTGGCCGAGCCCTGCGGCAACTGCGACAACTGCCTCGACCCCCCGGAGACCTGGGATGCCACCGAGGCGGCGCAGAAGGCCCTGTCCTGCATCCACCGCACCGGGCAGCGCTTCGGCGTGAATTACCTTGTAGCGGTCTTGCGCGGCGAGACGGACGACCGGATGCGCCGGTTCGGCCACGACCAGATATCCACCTTCGGTATCGGCGGTGAGTTGTCGGCGACGGGCTGGCGGGGCCTGTTCCGCCAGTTGATCGCGCGCGGGCTGATCGCGGTCGACGCCGAAGGCCATGGCGGCTTGCACCTCGACCCGAGCGCCCGCGCCGTGCTGCGCGGCGAGGAGACCCTGCATCTGCGTCCGGAGAAAAAGCGCCAGGCGGGTCGGCGCGGGGCGAAGCCGGGCAGCGCCCCCGTGCCCACGGAAGACGAGCCGCTCTGGGATTCGCTGCGCGCCCATCGCAAGCGGCTGGCCGAGGAGCAAGGCATCCCGCCGTACATGGTGTTTAGCGATGCCACCCTCAAGCACATGCTCGAGATACGGCCGACTATCCTGGATGAAATGGCCGCCGTCTCTGGGGTGGGCGAGCACAAGCTGGATAAGTACGGCGAGGGCTTCCTGCGCATCCTGCAGGTGCACGCAGGCTGACCATCCGCCCGGTCGCGTCGGCGCCAGGACCGGTGATTCTGACTCGATGATTCGGGCCGGTCATGTGGGCCGAGGCAGGGCGACTTGCGCAGTGACTGGATATCGTAATCTGTATTTATATACAGTATCGGCATGAACGCCCATGCCGAGCTGTCCGCCCGTTCCAATTTCAGCTTCCTGACCGCCACGCCCGACCCGGAACGGCTGGTCGAGGTGGCGGCCGCGCGCGGCTACGCGGCCATCGCGCTGTGCGACGAGTGTTCGCTCGCCGGGGTGGTGCGTGCCCAGCAGGGTTGGCGAGCGCTACCGGAGGACGGCCGTCCGCAGTTGGTCATCGGTACGCGACTGGTGCTCGACGAGGGCGACGAGCTGGTGCTGCTGGCCGCGAGCCGGGCCGGCTATGCCGCGATCAGCCAGATCGTCACCCGCGGGCGCCGGGCGGCGGCCAAGGGCGATTACCGGCTCGGCCGGGCAGACGTGCTCGAGGGGCTCGATGCCGGGGTACGGGTGATCTGGCAGGTGCCGGCTAGTGGCATGGTCTCACCGGACTGGCTGCTGGCCAGTGGCGTCCGCCCCTGGCTGGGCGTGGTGGCGTGGCTTGACGGGCTGGACGGGCGTCGATCTACCCATGCCAGGGCGCTGGCGGCGACCCACGATCTGCCCGTCACCGCCCTGGGCGACACGCTGATGGCCGAGCCGGGGGAAAAGCCGCTACTGGACGTGGTCACGGCCCTGCGCCATCGCCTGACCGTGATGGAGGCGGCCGACCGACTGCCGTCCAATGCCGAGCGCCACCTGCGCCCGATCGAGGTGCTCGCCGAGCGGTTTCCGGCCGAATGGCGGACCGAGGCGGTGGCGCTGGCCGCCCAGTGCCGGTTCTCCTTGGAGGAGCTGTCCTACGAGTACCCGCTGGACGAGATCCCGCCGGGCATGACCGGGCGCGAGCAATTGCGTCGGCTGACCTTCGAGGGCGCGCGTGGGCGCTGGCCCGAGGGCATCCCCGAGCGCGTCTCCGGCCAGATCGAGCGCGAACTTTCGATCATCCACGAGATGGCCTTCGAGCCATACTTTCTCACCGTGCACGATATCGTGCGCTTTGCCCGCTCGCGGGGGATTCTCTGCCAGGGGCGGGGCTCGGCGGCCAACTCGGCGGTGTGCTTCGCGCTCGGTATCACCGCGGTCAATCCGGCCGAATCCTCGATGTTGTTCGAGCGCTTCATCTCCAAGGAACGCGCCGAGCCGCCCGACATCGACGTCGACTTCGAGCATCATCGCCGCGAGGAGGTGATGCAGTACATCTACCGTCGCTACGGGCGCGAGCGGGCGGCGCTGGCGGCCACGGTGATTCGCTACCGGCGGAAATCCGCGCTGCGCGACGCCGCCCGGGCACTGGGCGTGGGCGAGGATGTCACCGAGCGCGTCAACGAGCAGCTCGCCTGGTGGGACCGCGAGGTGGATGCCGACAAGCTCGCCGCGGCCGGCATCGACGGCAACCTGCGCCAGATCCACTGGTGGCTGGCGATCGCCCGCCAGTTGACCGGCATGCCTCGACATCTCTCGCAGCACGTCGGCGGCTTCGTCATCGCCCGCGGTCAGTTGGCCGATCTGGTGCCGGTAGAGAACGCCTCGATGGCCGATCGCACCGTGATCCAGTGGGACAAGGACGATCTGGATGCCGTGGGGCTGATGAAGATCGACGTGCTGGCGCTGGGTATGCTCTCGGCGGTGCGCCGGGCGTTCGAGTTGGTTAACCGGCACCGACCGCGCGAGCGGCCACTGGCGCTCTGGTCGATCCCGCGCGAGGATCCGGCCACCTTCGAGATGATCAGCCGGGCGGATACCGTCGGCGTGTTCCAGATCGAGTCGCGTGCGCAGATGAGCATGCTGCCGCGCCTCAAGCCGCGCTCGTTCTACGATCTCGTGATCGAGATCGCCATCGTCCGTCCCGGACCGATTCAGGGCGAGATGGTCCATCCCTACCTCAAGCGCCGCCAGGGACTCGAGCCGGAGGAATACCCCAACGAGGACATCCGGCGGGTGCTGGGCCGCACCCTGGGCGTGCCGATCTTCCAGGAGCAGGTGATCGAGCTGGCCATGGTGGCCGCCGGCTTTTCCGCCGGCGAGGCCGACCAGTTGCGCCGGGCGCTGGGGGCGTGGCGCAAGCGCGGCACGCTGGAGGACTTTCGCAAGAAACTGTACGACGGCATGACCGCGCGCGGGTTTGCTCCCGAGTTCGCCGACCGGGTCTACCGGCAGATCCTCGGCTTCGGCGAGTACGGCTTTCCCGAGTCGCACTCGGCCAGCTTCGCCGTGATCGCCTACGCCTCGGCCTGGCTCAAGTGCCACGAGCCGGTGGCCTTCTACTGTGCGCTCCTGAACAGCCAGCCGATGGGATTCTACGGCCCGTCGCAACTGGTGCAGGATGCCCGCCGCCACGGCGTGGTCGTGCGCCCGCCCTGCGTGATGGCCAGTGACGGCGAGAGCACGCTCGAGTCACTGGAAGAGAAGGGGAGTGCCGTCCAGACCCACGCCCTGCGCCTGGGGCTGGGGCGCATCCACGGGCTTTCCGCTGCCGGCATCGAGCGGCTGCTGGCCGCACGGGACAAGGCACCTTTTCGCGAGGTGGCCGACTGCGTGCGCCGGGCGCACCTGGATGCCCGCGACCGCCGCGCACTGGCCCATGCCGGTGCCTTCGCCGCACTGGAGGGCAATCGGCACGCGGCGCATTGGTCAGCGGGTGGCATCCCCGCGGACATGGACCTCGAGGCCGGACTGCCGACCGATCGCCTGCCGACAGAGCCCGCCGTCGACCTGCCGGCGCCCAACCAGGCCGAGACCATCGTCGCCGACTACCAACGCCTGGGCTTGTCGTTGAACGGCCATCCGCTGGGCCTGCTGCGCGAGCGGCTGCGGCGATTGCGGCTGCGGCGCAGCGACGAGTTGGCGACTCGTCATGATGGCGCGCACACGCGCTACTGCGGTTTGGTGACCATGCGCCAGCGCCCCGGCACGGCCAAGGGTACGGTGTTTCTCACGCTCGAAGACGAGGTGGGCACGGTCAATGTGATCGTCTGGCCGGATCGCGTGGCCGAATACCGGCAGGTGGTGGTCAATGCGCGCCTGCTGGAGGTGCGCGGCCAGTGGCAGCACCGCGACGGGGTCGCGCACCTGGTCGCCCGCATGCTGGTCGATCACAGCGATTGGCTGGGCGAGTTGCCGACCCACTCGCGGGACTTTCATTAGGCCCGGCCGCGGGCGTGTCGGCCGTTATCGAAACGTCACGCAAACAGCAATGCGAAACGTTTGCATTTGCATAACGTGCCGCTATAATTCGTCCGTCACCTGAAGACGAAGAGGCCGTCGAGTCAGCCAGACCCCAGGCGACGCATCGATTCACGGGATTCCCCCCGATCCGGGGAACTCCTGAATTTCCTCCCGGTCGTATTGCCGTGAGTTGCGTTGAGATGCTTCTTCGTTTTCATTGACTCCTCCTGTGGTGAGCTTGCGGGCAGGTCGATTCCCTCGGGGACCGACCTGCCCATTTTTTTGTCTGCAGTATCCGCCTTGTCCCTCCGCGTCCTGTCTGGGCCTTTTCAACTTGGCAACTTGAGGCAGCGTTTCCGTTCGCCTGGCAATCGTTTGGCGTTATATGGATGGGCATGACTCGTCGCAGCGGGCTACACTTTGGCGTCGAGGTCCATCAAGGGGGAGATAACAATGAAAAGCACGTTGAAACGTATGGCCGCGGCGGCGTTGTGCCTCCCGCTGATCGGCGGGTTCGGCCTGACCCAGTCGGTGGCCCAGGCGGCCGATCGGGTCGAGCTGGAGCATGAGGACATGACCCTGATCGGGCACATGGAGACGGCGCCCGGCAGCTCGGTCGAGGATGGCGTGGTGCTGATGGTCCACGGCACGCTCGCCCACGGGCAGATGGAGATCATGAGCGGCATGCAGGAATTGCTGCGTGATGCCGGCTACAACTCGCTGGCGGTCAACCTGAGCTTGGGTCAGGACGCCCGCGAAGGTATGTACGACTGCGATAGCACTCACCGTCACAAGCACGAGGATGCCGTCGATGAAATGACCGCCTGGGTCGGGTGGCTCAAGGGCGAGGGCGCCGAGCGGCTCGCCGTCCTGGGGCACTCGCGTGGTGGCAACCAGGTGGCACGTTATCTCGCCGAACAGGCCGATCCGATGGTTGAGAAGGCGGTCCTGCTGGCGCCGCAGACCTGGTCGGAGGGCTACTCTGCCAAGGACTACAAGGCGAACTACGACACCGAGCTTGCCCCGCTGCTGGAGAAGGCCGAGGCGCTGGTCGAGCAGGGCAAGGGCGACGAGATCATCGAAATGGACTTCATCTACTGCCCGGATACCCGTGCCGAGGCGGCCAGCGTGGTCAGCTACTATCGTGACGATCCGCGCATGAACACGCCCACCGTGCTCGGCGAGGTCTCCGTCCCGACGCTCGTGATCGTCGCCGGAGCGGACACCACCGTGACCGACCTCGAAGAGAAGATGGCAGAGCGGGTCGAGGACGATCACGTCCAAATGACGGTCGTCCCCGGTTCGGACCACATGTTCCGCGACCTGTTTCTCTATGATGCGGCCGATGCGGCCACCGCCTTCATCGGCTGGCACTAATCCCGCCTCGCCGTTTGGCGAAAGCTTGATTTTTTAAGGCCCGACCGAGGCAGCTACCCGGTCGGGCCTTCTTGTAAGCGGCGTGTTTGCGTGGAAGCGGGTCCCACGCGCGAAGGGCCGCGTCAGTGCTTACCCCCACCGTTGCTGAGGTGCTAGTCCTGCTGTCGCAGGCATTCGCTGACACGCTCCCGCAGCACGGGTATCACGTCGCGCTCGAACCAGGGGTTGTTGCGCAGCCAGCGGTTGTTGCTCGGACTGGGATGGGGGACTGGGAAGTGCCGCGGGGCAAACGCGCGCCAGGCGGAGACCACGTCGGTGACGCGCTCGCGGCCGGTGAGTCCCAGGTGCCAGGCGAGCGCGTAGCGACCCATGACGATGGTGGTCTCGATCGCGGGCATGGTGGCCAGCAGCGGTTCGCGCCAAGTGGGGGCGCATTCCGGGCGCGGCGGCAGGTCGCCACCCTTGCCGGTACCGGGATAACAGAATCCCATGGGCACGATGGCGATGGCCGGGTGATGGTAGAAGGTCTCGCGGTCTACCCCCAGCCAGTCGCGCAGTCGCTCCCCGCTGGGATCGTTGAAGGGCAGGCCGGTCTCATGGACGCGCCGCCCCGGGGCTTGGGCGGCGATCAGCAGCCGGGCTTCGGGGCGGGCGATGAACACCGGCCGTGGTCCCAGCGGCAGTTCGGGCGCGCACAGGCGGCAGGCGCGGACCTCGGTCTCGAGTGCGTTGAATTCCCGCGTATGGGTGGCCGCGTCAGCTGTCATTCAGGGCGTGCAAATGCGCCAGGACCGAGGCCTCAAGCGCTTCGAGGTCGTAGCCACCTTCCAGCAGGGAGACCACAGGCACGTCCTCGCCCGCTGCCCGGATGACCTCGCGGGTGATCCAGGCGAAATCCTCTTCCAGAAGGAGCAGACCGCCCAGCAGGTCTTGCTTGTGGGCATCGAAGCCGGCGGAGAACAACAGCAGCTGCGGCTTGAACTCGGCCAGTCGCTCGAACCAGACCGAATCGGTGATCGCCTGGCGAAAACCCTTGCCGTCGGTGAGGTTTTCCAGACCGACGGGTAGGCAGTTATCGGCCAAGGGCGGGATGCCGGAATAGGGGTAGAAGGGATGCTGAAAGCAGGAGAAGAACCAGATCGGCTCGCTGCCGGCGACGATCTCCTCGGTGCCGTCGCCGTGATGCACGTCGAAGTCGACAATAGCGATGCGCTCGATCCCGTGCCGGTGGAAGGCGTGATAGGCGGCGATGACGATATTGTTGAAGATGCAAAAGCCGGCCGGCCGGCAGGGCGCCGCGTGGTGACCCGGGGGGCGGGTCGCGCAGAAGGCTCGGCGCTCCCCGGACCTTCCAGTACCCGGTCGACTGCCGCCATGGCACCCCCGACCGCGCGGCGACTGGCATCCAGCGTGTAGGGGTTCATGGCGGTGTCGCCGTCCACCCGCAGAAAATTCTCGCTCGGGGCCTGGTCGAAGATCGCCTGGACGTAGCGGGGGTCGTGCGCGAGTTCGTAGTCCTCCTGCCGGGCGGCCGGCGCTTCGACCCGCTGGTAGGCATCGGGAGGCAGGCGCTTGATGGCGGCCTCGACCGCATCGAGTCGTTCGGGTCGTTCCGGGTGCGGCGCCATGACGTCCGGAGCGTTCTCGTGTTTGCGACAGACGGGGTGGCTGTAGATAACGAGGCTCATGGGTGACATCCTCCGATGTGCCGGTGATCCGGGTGAATATCGGGCCCACCATGTGGGAATAAAGCAGGCCAGGTCGGGCATGCAAACCACTCGGCGGCCGGGGGGCGGGGCGCCCGCCGGTGGTGGCTTAGCCGCGTAGCGGAATGGTCAGCACATCACTTCGGGATTCGCGCAGGATGTGCTGGGCGACGCTTCCCAGAAGCAGGCGACGCAGGCCCGTCGCCCCGAGGGTGCCGCAGACGGTCAGGTCGGCATGGGCATCGAGGGCCGCTTTCACCACTGCCGTGCCGGGATGCCCCGCGATGACCTGGTAGTCCGGGTCGTGGTCACGGGTTATGCCGTTTGCCTGGGAAAATTCGCGCAGCCGTTCATGCAGGGCGTCCTCCTGCTCTTGGCGGATGCGTTCGTAGGTGGCCGCATCGATGTAGCTCTCGAACCAGGTCTCGTAGGCATGCACCAGGGTAAATTGAGCATTCGGGGCCCACTGTGCAGCAGCTCTCAGGGCGGCCGCGCTGGGATCGGAAAAGTCCACGGCTACCAATACCCTATGGTAGGTATGACTGGGCTCTACTCTCCCGACCAACACCGGGACGTCACTCTCTCGTACGATCTTCTCGGCAGTCGTGCCGATAATCCAGTCGCGCACCATGTGTCGGCCGTGAGCCCCGAGGACGATCAGTCTGCAGTCATGACTGTCGGCCATCTCGGCTACTACCGCCGCCGGGCTGCCCAGCCGGGCATGTGCGTCGATTTCCGGGGGCGCGACGTCGAGCGTCTTGGCTGCTTGCCGGGCTTGGTCCTTTAGACAGGCAATCGCCTCGCGCAGCAGGTTGGCGCGTAACTCGTCCGGATCGAGGTCACCGCTCTTGACTACCCACCAGAGCGGTTCTTCCTGGATTACGTTGAGTGCGATCAACGGGCTGCCTGTCGCCAGGCCCAGCTGCATGGCGCGTGACACCGCTAGGTTGCTGTTCGCCGACAGGTCGCTGGCGATCAATATCGGCCGGGGCTGGGGCATGGAGACTCCTCGATCCGTCTTAGCGTTGTGGCAACGATATCACTACGATATTAGTCGGGTCGTATCCGCACCGCACCCGTTCGCCGGGACAAAAAGGAGTGGAGCCATGAGGTTTTCGGTTTTGGTCGCCATGCTCGCCGAGGACATGGAGGATAAGGCCATCGACGTGGCCAAGAAGGCCGGTGCGGTCGGGGTCACCCTGCTCAATGCGCGCGGCATCGGTGCCGAGGAGAAGAAGAGCTTCTTCGGCCTGACTTACGAGGGCAGCCAGTCGGTTCTTTTGTTCGTCCTTGAGCGATCGCTGTCGCTGAAGGTGATGAAGGCGCTGACCCGGGAACTCGAACTTAAGGAGCATTCCAAGGGTGTCGTGTTTACGGTGCCACTCGAGCACATCGCCGGCATCGAGACCGGACAGATGCAACGATTCCAGGAGAGCGTGAAAGATGACATCTGAGCAGGCGCCCCGCCTGGTGGGGGACATCATGGTCACCGACGTGACCACCATTTCACCGATGGCTAGCTTGCGCGAGGCGCTCTGCGAGATGCGCCGCTGCCGGGTCAAGTCGTTGGTGGTGGAGAAGGCGCACGCCCACGACGCTTACGGCATCCTCACCCACACCTCCATACTCAAGACCATCGCCGCCGAGGAGGGTGATATCGATCTGGCCAATGTTTACGACTTGATGAGCAAGCCGGTCATCTCGGTGGCCGAAGGCATGGAGATCAAGTACGCGGCCCGGCTGATGGTTTCCCAATCCATCCGCCGGGTGATCGTAATGCGTAACGACGAATTGGCCGGCATCGTCACCATGAGCGACATCGTCGGCTCGATCCTGGAACTGGCCGACGACTGAAGCTACTTGCCCGCCATGGTCGGGCCCGACGCCTACTCGCGGAACTTCAAACCCACCTGGGTGATCGTCGGCCCTTCCATCTCGCGCACCGTCAGGCGCACGCGATCCAGGTCGACCGAATCGCCCACCACCGGCGGGTTGCGCAGCAGGGCCTTGATGGCCTCGTCGAGCGTCGCCTCGCGCAGCTCCTCGGGCGACCGGATACCGTATACGGCGGCGAGATCTGCAACCTTCGCGCCACCGCGCAGCGAGAAGGCGCCGAAGAAGGTCTGGTCGACCAATGCCGTCTTCTTGCGCCGCTCGCCGGAGAAGAAGCGGCTGAGATCACCGATCATGTCCTCGGGGATGATGGTCAGCACGATATCATCCGGCTGGAAGGTGAAGCCCGTTTCGGGTTTGCGGAGCGCGAGATTGCGCACCACACCCGCGATGGACACCGACTCGCCGAAGGGCATCCGCTCCGCCCCGGCGCCGTCGGCGTCGGTATGTTCGCCGACCACGAACTGCACCATTTCCAGCCGGGGTTCGATGGGCAGGTTGAGGTCGGCCCGATGCCGGGGTTCCGGCTGGGGCGGCACTTCGACCTTCAGCAGTCGCGCGGCGAGCGAAATGCTGCTGCCCTGGATCAACAGCGAGGTGATCACCACCACGTAGGCGATCTCGAAGAATCGCTCCGCATCAGGGATGCCGTAGATCATCGGGAACAGGGCGAGCACGATGGGTACCGCGCCGCGCAGCCCCACCCAGGCAATGAAGGTGGTCTCGCGCCAGTTGAAGTGGAAGGGCCACAGCCCGATCCAGATGGCGATCGGCCGGGCCACCAGCAGCAGGACGAACGCCAGGATAAGGGCCGGGACGATCTGGTCGAGCACCGCTGACGGCGTGACCAGCAGTCCCAGGATCAGGAACATCCCCGCCTGGGCCAGCCACGCTAGACCATCCATGATGCGCAGCACATGGAAGGTGCCGCGATTCTTCGCCGTGCCGATCACCAGCCCGGTGAGGTAGACGCCGAGAAAACCGCTGCCGCCGAGCTCGTTGATGATGGCGAAGGACAGCAGTCCGCCCGAGGCGATCAGCAGCGCATACAGGCCCTCGGCCAGCTCGATGCGCCGCAGGGTCTCGCGCAGGATGAAGCCGAAGGCCACGCCGAGCACCGCGCCGATGCCGAATTGCTGGACCAGGAACAGCAGTATCCAAGGGTCGAAAAGCGACTGGCTACTCGAGATCACTTCGAGGAGCGTGATGGTGAGGAAGATCGCCATCGGATCGTTGATGCCCGATTCGATCTCCAGCGTCGAGCCGACCCGCTCGTTGAGCCGGGTGCCGCTGCCCTTGAGTAGCGAGAACACCGCCGCGGCGTCCGTCGAGCCCACGATCGCCCCGAGCAGCAGTCCGTAGTACCAGTCGAACCCCATCAGCCAGGTGGCGAACGCACCGATGCCGCCGGCGGTGATCATCACGCCGACGGTCGCTAGGGATAGGGCGGGCTTGAGGGCCACGCGGAAGGTGCGGATATGGGTGCGCAGCCCGCCGTCGAGCAGGATGATGGCCAGCGCGATGTTGCCGATCAGAAAGGCGGTCTTGAAATCGTCGAACTCGACCCCGCCTGGACCCTCCTGCCCGGCGAGCATCCCCACCGCGAGGAAGATCAGCAGCAGCGGGAAACCAAAGCGCGCCGAGGCCATGCTGGCCAGAATGCTGGAAAACAGCAGCAGGGCGCCGAGCAGGATAAACGAGTTGATCGCGTCCATATCGTCCTTAGGAAACCATCGAGTGACTGGCTTCTGAAACTATACGCGATTCACCGGCCCGCGCCGGTGCTACTGCCGGGGGCGGTAGCCCCAGAGGCTCAGGCGGGTTGCGGGTTGAGACCTGCAAATGGGTTCGGGGCAGGGCACCGGATGGCCGCCGGGATCGACGTAGGCAGCGCGGCGCCGTGTGTCGCCTCGATTTCCCGGCGCACGGCCGCCTGTTCGGGCATCAGGGGCAAGTGGCCGCTGGCGAGCATCTCGACGGCGTCGGTGAGTCCGAGCTCGTCGAGGTGTCCTTGCGGTGCCTCGAGAAAGGTCTCCAGATCCAGACCCGTCGTGGAAAGCCGGCAGGCGCGGAAGACGTTGGCCCAGAATTCGATCACTTCATCACGGTAGGTATGCATGGTAGTGCTCCTCTGTTGAACGCCTACAAACTAGGCATGTCTAAATAGTATGCACACAATCTGGTCGTGTCAACAAACTCGCGCCATTTTTATTGACATACCCGCGGCGGAGCGGAGAATGAGGCCGCATGAATCGCAACGCCCCGACTGCCATCGATGACCTGAAATGGGATCTGCGCCAGCGTCTCAAGCTGCTCGAGTGCACCGTGCTGCTCAACGGCTGGGTGCGTACCCAGGCACTCACGGAGAGCTTCGGCATCAGCCGGGCGCAGGCCTCCAAGGATTTTGCCGTCTACCAAGCGCTCGCCCCGGATAACCTGGTCTACAACCGCTCGCAGAAGTATTACGAGCCCGGTGAGCGCTTTTCGGCGTTGCTGCTTTCGGGTCGGACGTCCGAGTTGCTCGACGTGCTGGCAGCCTTGCCGGGAGAAAATCGGCCCGTCGTTGCCCTGGCCGCGGCCGGGCCGAATGTCGAACTGCTGCGTCCGCTCGAGCGCGAACTGGATCTGGATATCCTGCGTGCCGTCTCGGCGGCGGCCAGCAACGGCCACCGGTTGCGGGTGGATTACCAGTCGATGCGCCGTCCCCTTCCACGACGGCTCGAGCTTTCCCCGCACACGTTGGTCTTCAGCGGTTTTCGCTGGCACCTGCGGGCCTTCAGCCACGAGCACGACGAATACCGCGATTTCGTGCTTGCACGGATGGAGGATGTCGAATCGCTGACGGATCAGCCTGGCACGCCGCGGGATGGCGATGCCGACTGGTTCGAGGAAGTGACGCTGCGGGTGGGGGTGCATCCGGACCTGCCGCCGGCCCAGCAGGCAGTGATCGCCGCGGACTACGGCATGGTCGATGGCGAGCGTTGCGTGACGGTGCGCCGGGCGCTGCTGCCGTACCTGCTGCGACTGATGCAGATCGAGCCCCAGCGCGAACACCCCGACCCGGTGGTTCAGCAGATTCGCCTGCTCAATCCCGAGGTGGCGGCGAGAAATGGGTGGCACTGACGCTGAGCGCGACCCACTGGTAGCGGTCGACCGGGACGCAGTTCGGCCAGCTCCGCGCTCTTGGAGCAATTCGTTCGTTGGCCGTAAAACGCATACGCCAAGGGGTTGAGTGAAGGGGCGCTAAACCGCCCATTGCCAAACAACGGCCGTGGGTTAACCTAGAAAAACCAGTCCTGATGAGAGTGATTTTCCGATGAGGCTCTTTTTTGTATGCATGAAATGCTGGCTTATGGCCTTGCTGGCAGTGCAATTAGTGTTTCCTGCAATCTCGTGTGCTGATGACTCTTTCGGGCTAAAGGGGGATCGGCTAAAGATGACGCTCTCAGAGTTCAAGGATAGACACGCCGATGCCATTTGCTCAGACGAGAGTGATGCGTCTTTTTTGTCACCATCGGTACTTCATATTGGGCTCATTAACTGCAGAGCCATTCCTTCACATTTAAAGCGAAGGGGGGTCAAGGAAACGGTGGCCAATGTGCCCGCCACGATAACCTACTATTTCATCTCAACAGAGATGGAAAAATTCGACACTCACCTGTTGAGAAAGATAGTGGCTTCGTTCGATCATTTAGGATATTCGCGCGTTCGTGGGGCGATGGGTGAAAAATATGGCCCCGCGGATGGTATTGAGCGCAAGCGCATCCAGAACATGATGGGTGTGTCTGTCAAAAGTGAAAAGCACATTTGGAATAAAGGCGATTCCCAAATCCGACTTGTGGAGCATGTCGACCGCCTGAATCGTTCTGCCCTTATTTTCTTGGAACTAGGGCTAGAGAGTATTATTCATCAGAGGAAGTCTTCTGCAGGAAATCAGGATACAGAAGACCTTTGATTGGCACCAAAATATGGTTTTTGAAGTCATTCCAAGAAAATGCGTATTGTGGAATTATTGGCTAGTCATTCGTCGCCAAGAGTGGGTTCTACCTGTCTTTCGCGGACGGTTGGGTTAAGGGTAATACGTTTTCGTTAGCCTGGATTGGACGGCGGACTCTCGGGTTGTGGAAGCGGTCGATGCAGTCGAACACTGAATCGTCCCCCTTTCCGATAGCCACTCGACGTGGTAATCAGCCTGATCGGGTCAATACCCCAGAGGGATGGGGCGAGGGCAACGGCCTGCCAAAAGCGCGGCGGAACAACATAACCCTCAGGAGCCGTACTGGTGGGTGGCCGTCCTCGCCCACGGGGACGTGCGCCATACGGACCTGTGGGGGCTGTCATGTGGGGCCGGCCGATTGATTCTAGCTGCCGCAGAGGCCTCATTGGCATAGGTCGAAGGCTTCTGGAGTCAGGCCTCGGGCGCATCAGAGCATCCACGGCAGGATCTATCATCGACCTGGACTGGTGGGCACGGGGCCGTGCCGTACGAACAGAACACGCAGCAGTCTCCTGGCTTTGGGCGCAACAAGGCATGACATCCAACGCACTCGTAGAACCATTGGCATGCATCCGTCGGCATGGCCTCGATTTTCGAGTGACCGCACTCGGGGCAACTAATCGTCGATTGGAGAATGATCGGCGTGGCGGGCATGGAAGGTTCCCTTGAGCTTTTGCGGGTTATGCCGTGGTGATCATGCGGTCGTGGCAGACGCCTGCGACTGATCTTCCTTCGCTTCGGCGGGTTGGAAACGGTCCAGCAGCTTGGCGTTGATCGCGACGACGATGGTGGAGACCGACATCACCGCCGCCCCGAGTGCCGGGGGCATCAGGAAACCAACCCCGTAGAGCACCCCGGCGGCCAGGGGGATGGCGACGATGTTGTAGCCGGCCGCCCACCAGAGGTTCTGGATCATCTTGCGATAGGTCGCCGCGGAGAGCTCCGTGATCGTCGCGACATCGCGCGGATCGGAGTTCACCAGCACGATGTCGGCCGACTCGACCGCCACATCGGTGCCGGCGCCGATGGCGATGCCCAGATCAGCTTCCGTAAGGGCGGGCGCGTCGTTGACGCCGTCGCCCACCATGGCGACCGACAGGCCCTTTTCCTTGAGTTCGCGGATGCGGGTCGCCTTCTGGTCTGGCATCACCTCGGCGAAGAAGTCGTCCAGACCCAACTCGTCGGCCACGGCCTGGGCCACGGGCCGGGAGTCGCCGGTGAGCATCATGCACTGCATGCCCATGGCCTTGAGCCGCTCGACTGCCTCGCGCGAGACCTCGCGGACGATGTCCGACAGGGCAATGGCCCCCGCCGGCTGCCCGTCGATCAGCACGAAGACGACCGTCTTGCCTTGGTCGGCCAGCCGTTCGATTTGCTCGTTGTCGATCTCGATCCCCTCTCGATCCAGGTGCCCCGGGCTGACGATCCGTACGGTGTCGCCGTCCACTCGTGCCTGGACGCCTTCGCCGGTCAGGTTCTCGAAGTCCGTCGCCCGTGGTGGAGACAGGGAGCGCTTCTGGCTCTCCGCGACGATACCGACCGCGATCGGGTGTTCCGACAGGGACTCCAGCGCAGCGGCTAGGGCCACGACCCGATCTGTCTCGAAATCACCCAGGGGCACGACATCGCTGACGCCAAACCGGCCTTCCGTGAGGGTGCCGGTCTTGTCGAAGACGAACACGTCGGTGTTCCGTGCCCGCTCGAAAGCGGCCCGATCGCGGATCAGCAGGCCGTTGCGGGCCGCCTTGCTGGTCGATACCGCGACCACCAGCGGCACGGCCAGTCCCAGGGCATGGGGGCAGGTGATGACCATGACCGTGACCATGCGCTCGAGCGAGAAGTCGAAGGCGTAGCCGAGGATCAGCCAGGTGACCAGGGTGATCGCCCCCACCGTCAGGGAGATGTAGGTCAACCAAGCTGCGGCGCGGTTGGCGAGATCCTGGGTGCGCGAGCGCGAGGCCTGGGCCTGCTTCACCATCTCGATGACCTGGGAAAGGTAGCTGGCTTCGCCGGTGCGTTTGATCTCGACGATCAGGGAGCCCTCGCCGTTGATCGCCCCGCCAATCACCTCGTCATCCTGACCCTTGCTCACGGGTTTGGATTCGCCGGTCAGCAGCGACTCGTTGACGTTCGAGCGACCCTCGACGATTACCCCGTCGGTGGGGACCTTCTCGCCCGGCTTGATGCGCACGCGATCGCCCGGCTGCAGGGCGTCGACGCGGACGTCCTCAGTCTCGTCGTCATCCGTCAGGCGGTGGGCGGTGGCCGGCATCAGCTTGACGAGTGCCTGGAGCGCACCGGAGGCGCCCATGATCGAGCGCATCTCGATCCAATGGCCGAGCAGCATTATGTCGACCAGCGTCGCCAGTTCCCAGAAGAACACGCGCCCGGACAGTCCCAGCACCACGGCGGAGGAGTAGAGGAACGCCACGCTGATGGCCAGGGCGATGAGCGTCATCATCCCCGGCGCGCGCTGACGGATCTCCGAGACCAGCCCGGTCAGGAACGGCCGGCCGCCGTAGAAGAACACGGCGATCGAGAGCGCGAACAGCAGGTAGCGGTCGCCGGGGAAGGCGAGCGCCGCCTCCAGGCCCAGAAAGCCCTGGATCATCGGCGAGAGCAGCAGGATCGGTACGGTCAGGACCAACGAGACCCAGAATCGCCGCCGAAAGTCGGCGATCATCGCACCATGATCGTGACCGCCCTGATGACCCGAGTGATCGTGGTTCGAGCCATGGTGGGCGTGCGCATCGGCATCGCGATGGTGGGCATGGTCGGACGCAGAGTCGTCGCTCATGGATCGTGGTCTCCTCGGTCGTCCTAAAGAATCGTGAGCCAGCTCAAGTACACGGGCGCTCCAGCTGCTCGTGGGGCACCCGAAATAAAACGCCACCGGTGTCCGGGGGCGTGCCGGTCCTCACCGGCACGCGAGGCCAGTGGGCTCTGGTTTGGTGGGGCTGCGATCCTAGAACCACATCCTCACGCCAGCGAGTACCCGGAAGTCGCCGGTGTCCTCGCCTTCGGCCTCAGCCATGTCCGCCGTGTCGCCGAGTTTCTTGTTCCAGCTCACACCGATGTAGGGGGCGAACTCGCGCTTGATTTCATAACGCAGGCGCAGGCCCAGTTTGACGTTGTTGATGCCTTTGCCGACTCCGAATTCCTCGACTTCGTCGAAGGCGATCATGGTCCCGAAGCGTGGCTGCAGGACGAGTCTTTGGGTGAGAAGGAAGTCGTACTCGGTTTCGAAGTCAGCCCAGGCATCGCCGTCCTCGCTTACACGCAGGTTGGTGTCGACCTCGAACCAGTAGGGGGCCAGGCCCTGCAGGCCGAGAACGGCGTAGGCTCGGTCGGGGTCCGGTCCGGGACCGTATTCGAGCTGGTAGCCGACACCTGCCTGAACGGACCAGTAGGGTGAGATGAGTCGACCGTAGAGCAGGTCGAGGTTCTCGATCGCCCCGCCGCTGCCGCCGGAGACCACATCTTCGGCTTCGCCTTCGACCCAGATCCGGTTGTAGTCGCCGCCATACCAGCCCTTGAACTCGAGGTTCACGCTGTCCTCGTCGTCACCGGCGGCGTATTCCAGGCGGTCGATGAGGAAAAGACCGTGCGGCGAATCACCCACGGGTGGCGCCCAGCCCTTCTCCTTGGCGAACGGAGCCTGGCCATCGGCCATCGCGCTCAGGGGCATGATGGCCAGCATGGTCGCGGTCAGCAGGCCGCTGACGGGTTTGAAAGTGTGTTGGTTGATGATCATCGATCTTGCTCCTCTGAATCTTTAGGCGACGGATACGACGCGGAACATGCCTGCCTTCATGTGATAGAGCAGGTGGCAATGGAACGCCCAGTCGCCCGGGGCATCGGCGGTGATGCGCGCGGAGATCATTTCGCCGGGCTTCACGGAGATCGTGTGCTTGCGGGGTCGGAGGTCGCCGTGCTGATTTTCCATCTCCATCCACATCCCGTGCAGGTGGATCGGGTGGTCCATCATCGTGTCGTTCACCAGGATCAGGCGCAGCCGTTCCCCGTGGTGGAATTGGATCGGTCCGTCCACCTCCGTGAACTTCTCGCCGTCGAACGACCACATGTACCGCTCCATGTTGCCGGTCAGGTGAAGCTCGATCTCCCGTTCCGGCTCGCGTGGGTCGGGCCAAGGGGCCAGTGCCTTCAGATCGTTGTAGACGAGCACCTTGTGGTCGGGTGTGCTTTTCAGGCCGATACCCGGGTCGTCCATGCGGTTGCCGGGATTTCTGGCGACCATCGCCGCGCCCGGGCCGTGGTTGCCCGGGCCGTGCGAGATCGTGCGGTCGGCCAATGGCCAAGGCGCTTGCTTGTTCTGGTCGCTCGCGGCCATGTTCATCCCGGCGTGGCTGGTGGCATCAGTGCCCATGGCCATTCCGCCGGACGAGGAGCCTTGATCGTCCATGGTCGGCTTGCCGTTCATACCCTTGGACTTGTCGTCCATGGACATGTCCATCTTGCCGCTCTTGGCCTTGGATTTGTCGTCCATGGCCATGCTGTCCCCGCTCATGTTCATGCCGCCCATGTCCATGTCGTCCATGTCCATGCCCATGGCTTCCATCCCGCGGGAGGGAACGGGGCGCAGTTCGGGAATCTCGGCGGTCATTCCGACCGAGGTGGCGAGCGTGCCGGCGGCAAAGCCGCTGCGGTCCATGGACTCGGCGAAAAGGGTGTAGGCCTGCTTGTCCGTCGGCTCGACGATCACGTCGTAGGTCTCCGCCACGCCAACGCGGAACTCGTCGATCGCAACGGGCTCGACGTTCTGGCCGTCGACCTGGACAACGGTCATCTTCAGACCGGGAATGCGCACGTCGAAGAAGCTCATTGCCGAGGCGTTTATCACCCGCAGGCGAACCTTTTCGCCGGGCTGAAACAGGCCAGTCCAGTTCTCACTGGGCGACCGGCCATTGACCAGGTAGGTGTACGTGCTGCCAGTCACGTCGAGCAGGTCCCGCGAGCTCATGCGCATCTCGCCCCACATCTGGCGCTCGCGCATGGTCTGGGCCCAGCCCTTGGTCTGGATGTCCTCGAGCAGGTCTTCGACCGTGCGCTTCTGGTAGTTGTAATGGCCCTCG
>JAGXIF010000011.1 GCA_024635755.1 Halothiobacillus sp. | reverse complement strand
GACCCCGCGGCGCGCGCCAAGGCCACCGGGGCCTCGGCAAGCCACTCGGCCGGCTCGGCCTCGGCGGGCAACGCCAGGAAGGCCGCGCCCAGGGCCTCGGCCGACTGTCTCCAGGCCTCCAGGCGCTCGTGCTGCCGGCTGGCAAATTGCTCTCGCCAGCGGCGATTGCCGGTATCCAGCCAGCGCGCCCGGTTGCCCGCCTCGAACGCGACCAGTCCCAGGTCGGGCATTTCCAGCTCGACCCGGTCGGCCACAGAGACGAAGATCAGGTGATGGGCGGCGGCCAGCGGCGCCCAGTCGATGACCCGGCCGGGGCCGGTATCCGAGAGGCAATCGGAGAACACCATGACCACCGAGCCGGCGGGCAAGCGATGCAACAGACGTTGGCGCAGACCCGGCCAGTCGACCGGTTGGGCCTCCTCGCCGGTCTCGCCGGCCGCCTCAGCCAGTTCCGCCAGGCGGTGCAGGATCGCCCCCTGGCCGGTCACCGGCCCGGCGGCATGATGCCCGGGACAAAGCTGCTCGCCGATGCCGTGGATCTCGACGGCCAGGTTCTGCCGCAGCGCACCGGCGGCGAAGGCGTGGGCGGCGAGCAGGGCCTGAGTGAGCTTGAGCCGCCGACGGGTACCAAAGCGCATCGCGGCACCACAGTCGACCACCAGGTGGGCTTGGCGCTGGGCCGGCTCGCGGTGCACGCGCACCACCGGCTCGTTGGCCCGCGCCGAGATGCGCCAGTCGATGCGCGCGGCGGGCTCACCCGGCTGGTAGGCGCGCAGTTGCTCGAAATCGAGCCCCTCGCCCAGGCGGCGGGCGAGCTGGTCGCCGGACAGGCGGGTGGCCGTGGGGGAGCTTTCCTGCACCAGGGCGGGCAGGCGCTCGCCACCCGCCCAGGCGATGGCGATCTCTTCGGCCGACGGTGCGACGCCGGCACGCTGGCGGGACACGTCATCTCGTGCCTGCCCACGGCCGACCATGCCCCGCAGGGCCGCCGTCGCCCGGCCGATCAGGCCCTGAGTCACGGTGGGGGTCACGGCGCCGGGATCAGCTCGAGCAGGCGGTCGATGACCGCGTCGCGGGTCAGGCCGCTGACCATGGCGCGCGGGCCGAGGATGATGCGGTGACGCAGGGCATCGGCCGCGAGCTTGATCAGGTCGTCGGGGACGATGTAGTCACGCCCCTCCAGGTAGGCGGCTGCCCGGGCGGCCTGCACCCAGGCGAGCGCGCCACGCGGCGAGGCGCCGACCAGCACCTGGTCGGCCAGGTCGGGGTCGAGTTCGCCGACCCGACGCGTGCCGGCGACCACGTCGACCACCCAGCGTTGCAAAGCCTCGTCGCAACGCACCTGGCGTACCGACTCGCGCGCGGCGAGCACCTGGTCGACGGTGATGTTCTTCGCCTCGCCCACCGGATTGGTGCCCAGCGTGCCCTCGAGGGTGCGCTTGAGGATGTCGTACTCGTCCTCGCGCTCGGGGTAGTCGAGCGACACGTGCAGCATGAAGCGATCCATCTGCGCCTCGGGCAGCGGGTAGGTGCCCGACTGCTCCAGCGGGTTCTGCGTGGCCATGACCAGGAACAGCTCGGGCAGGTCACGGCTGTGGCCGGCGACCGTGACCTGGCGCTCGGCCATCGCCTCGAGCAGCGCCGACTGGACCTTGGCCGGGGCGCGGTTGATCTCGTCGGCCAGCACGATTTCGTTGAACAGTGGGCCCGGCTCGAAGGTGAACTCACGGGTCTCGGGGTGATAGATCTCGTTGCCGAGCAGGTCCGCAGGGAGCAGGTCGGGGGTGAACTGGATGCGCTTGAAGTTGGCGTGCACGCCCTCGGCCAGCGCCTTGATCGCGGTGGTCTTGGCCAGGCCCGGCAGGCCTTCAACCAGCAAATGGCCGCCGGTGAGCAGGCCGATCAGCAGGCGGTCGACCAGTTCGGTCTGCCCGACGATGTAGTGGCCCAGGTGGGCGCGGAGATCCTGGATGGGCATCTGTTCGCTCATGGCTCGACTCGGCTTGTCTGCGGTTCGGTTTCGGTGTCATCAATACTGATCGGCAGGCCCGCGAGCTTCCACTCGGGAAACCCCGATTCGAGCCGGCGGGTGCGGAACCCCGCCTCGCGCAGGCGCGCGACCGCCTCGAAGGAGAAGGTACAGTAGGGGCCGCGGCAATAGGCGATCACCTCGCGCTCGGGATCGAGCTCGGCCATGCGCCGCTCGAGATCCTCGAGCGTGACGTTCATCGCGCCGGGGATGTGGCCCGCCTCGTACTCCTCCTCGGGACGCACGTCGATCAGCGTGACCAGTCCCTTGCGGCAGCGCTCCACCAATTCCTCGGCCGATACCGGCTCGAGCGCGTCCTTCTGGTGCAGGTGGGCATCGACCATCTGGCGCACCTCGGCCAGATGACGCTCACCTACCCGGCGGAACACGTCCAGCAACTCGACCACGTCATCCGCGGCGATGGAATAGATCACCTGCTTGCCTTCACGGCGCGCCGCGACCAGTCCGGCCTGCTGCATGCGCTGCAGGTGCTGCGAGGTGTTTGCGACCGACAGGCCGGAAACCCGCGCCAGGCCATCGACCGAACGTTCCCCCTGGGCCAGGTGTTCGAGCAGCTCCAGCCGGCGCCCGTTCGAGAGCACCTTACCCAGGCGGGCGAACTGGTCGTTGAGGTCCTGTTTGAATCCGTGGCTAGTCACAAGTCATATCTTCCTTGCCGCTCAGCCCGAACAACCGGCCGAGGCGGCATTATTGGAGGAACGGCGGTCGATGCGCAGCATGACCCATGCACCCAGCATGATGGCCGCCAGCGACAGTATCGAACCGAGCGCGAGGGTGGAAAAGCCGGTCAGGCCATGCCCGACGGTGCAGCCCATCGCCAACACGCTGCCCACGCCAACCAGCGTGGCGCCCACGATCGTGCGCAACCATTCGCGCACGCTCATCGGAATGCTGAACCGCACGTCCCGGCGTGCCAGCGCACTAACGAGACTGCCCAGGAAGACGCCCGCGACCGCCACGACACCAAAGGTGATGGTAGACGGGCTGGTCATATTCTGGAGGAAGTACACCACATCGCCTAGTGGCGCACTGAAGGTGAACGACTGGGTGCCCAGCCCTTCCTGGGGACTGTTCTGCATCATCGACGCCATGTCGGCGGCCTGGCCCGGGGCCCCGCCGGTCACCCAGAAAGCCGCGCCAACCACGGCACCCATCAACAGGATGGCAAGCCATGCCAGACCGTTGCCGCGCAGCGGCAGCCAGCGCCAGCTGACAAACAGGAGCGCAGCGGCCAGCAGTGCCGCTACCAGCAGGTACACCAGCGTTCCGCCGCCGACGAGGGCGGCCAGGTCCTGGTGTGGGATGCCGAAGGCGGTCAGGTCGACACTCAGCCCACCGACCCAGGGGAGGAACGCGGTCTGGAAGAGGCTGGTCCGAGTCATCGCGTACGCGGCAATCGCCATCACCACGATCGCGACCAATGCCTGGACGTTCCCCTGCGACGTCTTGACCAGGCTACGGACGGGACAGCCGCGGGCGAGCACCATGCCCACACCGAACATGAAGCCGCCGATCAGGTAACGCCCCCAGGCGAAGTCCGGCGATCGGTAAGGCGGACGGGTCTGATCGAGATCCAGCCCGGCAATCCACTGCACCAGCGTGGTCGCAACGATCGCCACCCCGATGGCCCCCAGGTAGACCGCCATGCGCCCGCCATCGCGCGAGGACATGTAGGAACTCATGCCGCCAAGCAGGCAGAAGCGCGAAAACTGGGCCGCGGCGCCGAACACCACCGACAGCACCAGGACATAAAGCAAATACTGGGAAATTTCCGGATCCATCACCCACACCCTCATTGACCGTTGACGATTCGAGAGGGTCATCCCCTCGATGGACGGCCACGCAGGCCGCCTTGCTCCTTTTCTTCGTTCTTCCCTGAGCCCGCGCTGGATCTCGCGATCTACCCGTGGGCCGAGGAGGGCCGCATGACCCCTCGAATGCCACTGCTGCGCCATGACGGCTCAAGAGATTAATCGTCGCTCCTTGACCAGAAAGGCACGCACTCGCGGCGACATTCAATCAGTCAATTGAACTTAATGTCAAGTCCCGCCAGATCGCCTCATGTCGCCAGTCCACCCGGATCAGGAACGGCATAGGGCAGGCATTGCGCCCGCGAAACGCAGATGAATCATCGCGCTTGACATTTATTCAATTGAGTAATTGAATGTTTTCCGTACACACCGTGGAGGACAACCCATATGTTCCTGATCCAGCATCCCTGCGAATTCAGCTCACTCGCCTATCTGTTCGGCTGCACCGGCAAGGGCCGGGCCATGGCCGTCGACGTGCACCTCGACGATGTCGACCGCTTTGTCGAAATGGCCGAGGAAAAGGGCGTGGACCTCTGCTTCGTGGTCGACACCCACGTCCACGCGGATCACAAGACGGGCGGCCCGGAACTGGCCAAGCGCACCGGCGCGGAATATGTGCTGCATGAATCCGCGCCGGTGAAGCACCCGTTCCGTGGCGTGGCACACGGCGAGCACCTGGAACTGGGCAACGTCAGCGCCCAGGTACTGCACACACCGGGGCACACCGACGACAGCATCTGCCTGCTGGTAACCGACCACTCGCGCACCGACGAGCCATGGTTCCTGGTCACCGGGCACACCCTCTTCCCGGGCGGCGTCGGCCGACCCGACCTGCATGGTCGCGAACGCGAGATGGCGGAAAAGCTCTACGACTCGCTGTACGGCCCCATCCTGAGCCTGCCGGATCACATCGAGATCCTGGCCGGTGCGCAGGCGGGCAGCGTCTGCGGTGGCGGCATCAGCGGCAAGCCCATGTCCACGCTGGGCTTCGAGAAGCGCCACAACAACGGCTTGATCCGCGAGCGCGGCAATTTCGTCGACACCATCGCCTCGATCGAGCTGCCGCCAGTCGAGGAAATCAAGGCGTTCTACACCTTCAACACCGGGGCCTGACCCCGGCCTCACCGTGACCTCGACTCAAACACGAGGAGGAATACCCATGACTCTGACAACCCGCCTCAAGACCGGCCTGATGGCCGCGGCCCTTGGTTTCGGCGCCGCCATGCTCACCCCGGCCTCCGCCGAGGACATCGTGCCGGGTGCGACCGGACCCAACGGCCATCCGGTACTGACATTCATCGGCAAGGAGCCGCCAGGCACGCGCTGCAACAACAACCTGCAGGTCGCCGTGCAGGTGGCCAACACCTACCAAGTGCCGATCCAGATCCTGTCCGCCAGCATGGTCGAGGATCTGCCAGCGCCGGCCGTCTACTACGGTGACCAGCTGATCGCCGCCGACGGCGCCGACTTCAACGGCATGTCCAGTTACCAGATGGTGGCCGACACGCTGGAGATGGACGGCGTACCGAAACACGAATCGGTCGGCCTGATCGGTAACGAGAAGGTCAACAAGGAATTCACCGACCTGCAGTCGATCATCAAGACCGGCGGCAAATGAGGAGCCCACACATGAAGAATCTCAAGACCCTGCTTGCCGCGCCGATCGTGGCGCTGGCCTTCACCGCCGGCCCGGCGATGGCCGAGAGCGAGGAGCTCATCGATGCCATTGAGGGCTACGTGATGTTCCAGGAATACCACGGCGCGACCATCCGTCCGGAGCAGATCCCGGCGGACCAGTGGGAGAACATCACCATCGTCGATACCCGCGATGCCGGCCAGTACGAGGAAGACCACATCCCCGGCGCCATCAACATCGAGTGGCGGCAGATCCTGGAGCGTCGCGACGAGCTGCCGACCGACGAGCAGGTGCTGGTCTACTGCAATACCGGCACGCTGTCGGCCCAGGCCGGCCTGATGCTGCGCCTAGCGGGAATGAACAACGTCCGCATCCTTCAGGGCGGCTTCACCGGCTTCAAGGAGGCCGGTGGCTTCGAGGCGAACGCCCGGGCCCAGGAAGCAGCCGAGGAAGCAAGCGAGTAAGTCGTCCCACCACGCCCCGCCATGGCGCGGGGCGTCTTGCCCGATTCGGCCCGCTCGGCCGGACCGCATCCGGCAAGGCGTGTAAAACCCAGATACGGAACCAAGTCACCCGCAAGGGGTAAGAGGTAACCCATGGATCTCACTCACGGCATCGCCGCCAACCGCGGCCAGTTCGTCCAGTTTCTGCTACAGGTGTTCTTCGTCGGCGCCCTGGTGGGCATGACCCGCACGGTGCTGCCGGTGCTCTCGGAATCGGACTTCGGCCTGGCCGCGGGGGCATTCACCACGCTGGCAAGCTTCGTGGTGATCTTCGGCGTGATCAAGGCCACGCTCAACCTGCTGGCCGGACGTTTTTCCGATCGTTACGGGCGCAAGCGCGTGCTGGTGGCCGGCTGGCTGTTCGCCATCCCGGTACCGTTTCTGCTGCTGATCGCCGATTCCTGGGGCTGGGTGCTGCTGGCCACGGTCTTCTTGGGCATCAACCAGGGGCTGGCGTGGTCGATGGCACTCAACAGCAAGCTCGACCTGACCCACGCCCACCAGCGAGGGCTGGTCAACGGTGCCAACGAGTTCGCCGGCTACGGTGGCGTGGCGGTGGCCGGGTACCTGGCCGCGATTGCCGCCGAGCAGCTCGGCGCACGGGAGGGCCTGTTCTGGTTCGGGCTGGTCGTGATCGTGCTGGCACTGGCGCTGGCCATCTGGATGGCGCGCGACACGCTGCCCTGGGCGCACGCCCAGCAGAAGGCCAGCGGCAACGGCAAGGCCCCGGCGCCCCGCTCCGGGCTGGGCTTTTTCCTGCATGCCACCTGGGGAAATCGCAGCCTGCTGGCGATCAACCAGGCCGGCTTGGTCGAGAAGTTCACCGACACCATCATCTGGCTGTTCGTGCCCATCCTGCTGGTCGCCCGCGGGGCGGATCTCGTGACGACGGGTTTCCTGGTGGGCATCTACGGCGTGGTCTGGGGTGCCGGCCAATTGATCACCGGTCCGGCCTCGGATCGACTGGGCCGGCGTGGGCTGATCACCTGGGGTATGTGGCTCTGCGGGGCGGGAATCATCGCGATCCTGCTGACCCACTCGGCCTGGGCCTGGGGGCTGGCGCTGGCGGTGACCGGTGTGGGCATGGCGATGCTTTACCCGACGCTGGGGGCGGCGGTCGCCGATCACTGCGAGCCGGTCGAGCGTGCCGGTATACTGGGTGTCTACCGCTTCTGGCGGGACTTCGGCTATGCCGTCGGCGCGCTGGCACTGGGACTGGTGGCCACGCTGACCGGTGGCATTGAGGCCGGTTTCTGGTTCGTCGGCTTTGCCATGCTGCTCTCCGGGCTTTGGGTTGCGCTGGGGTTGGAATCAACCCACAGGAGGAAGTGAAAGCCGCTTCGAATCACTGATCAGTGGCCACCCGGGTCACCCAGGACCACCCAGGCATTTTTCTGGCACTTTGCTTGCAACCGGAATGAACTAGCGCCTCGGACGGCTTCCCGTTGTGGCGCATTGTCAACTTTTGACTAGGCGGCCACGACAGCCGTAGCCATTCCGGACACAAGGAGGGAGCCATGCTGCCGTGTCATCGATTCGCCCTCATCGCCCTCATTGTGGCGATGCTGCCCATTTTCAGCGTGCAGGCGGCCGACGTCACCTATCGCTGGGTAAACGAGGCGGACCACGTCCAGCTTAGCGACACCCTCCCTTCGGCAGCGATGGCCTCGGGCTATCAGGTGATCGACCCGGCGACCGGCGAGATCCTGCGCGAGGTTCTGCCGCGCAAGACAGCGGAGCAAAAGGCCCGGGAAGCCGCAGAGCGGCAAGCCGCCGAACAGGCACGTCGCCAGGCGGAAGAGGCCGCCCGCCATGACCAGGTCCTGCTGTCCCTGTACGGCAGCGTGGCGGACATCGAGCGGGCACGCGACCAACGGCTGGAGCGACTGGACGCGCAAATCCGCCAGACGGAACGGTCGATCGACCGCATGGAGGACATGGTTAAGCGACGCGGTAGCGACGAGGGCTACGCCCGCGACCTTGAGAACCTGCAACAGTCACTGGGCAAGATCCAGACGGAGCGCCACGGCATCGTGGAACGCTTCAAAACGGATATCCGGCGGTTTCGTGCCCTCAACGTGCCGTAGCTGAGGTCGGCCGACTCAACCGCGGATCAACGTGCCCACACCCTGGTCGGTCAGCAATTCGAGCAACACCGCATGCGGCACGCGCCCGTCGATGATCTGCACCGTCTTGACCCCGCCACGCACGGCATCCAGGGCGAAGTTGATCTTGGGCAGCATGCCGCCGTGGATGGTGCCGTCCTCGATCAGTGACTCGACATCATCCGCCGTCAGCCCGGTCAGCAGACCGCCCTGCTTGTCCAGCACGCCCGCGGTATTGGTCAACAACAGCAGCTTCTCGGCCTCGAGCACCTGGGCCACCTTGCTGGCCACAACGTCCGCATTGATGTTGTAGGCCTCGCCGTCCTCGCCCACACCGATGGGCGCGATCACCGGGATCACGTCGGAGGCATCCAGGGTGTGCAGGATGCTTGCATCGATGGAGGCCACCTCGCCGACGTGGCCGATGTCGATGATCTCCGGCTGGTCGAACTCGGGATTCTTTCGGGTCACCTTGAGCTTGCGCGCCCGCAGCAACCCGGCATCCCGCCCGGTCAGGCCCACCGCCCGACCGCCATGGCGATTGATCAGGGCGACGATGTCCTTGTTGACCAGCCCGCCGAGAACCATCTGCACCACGTCCATGGTTTCGCGGTCGGTGACTCGCATGCCTTCGACGAACTCGCCTTCCTTCCCCAGCCGCTTGAGTACCTCGTTGATCTGCGGCCCGCCGCCGTGAACGATCACGGGGTTCACGCCCACCTGCTTGAGCAACACGATATTGCGGGCAAACGCGTCCTTGAGGGCATCGTCGACCATGGCATTGCCGCCAAACTTGATCACCACGGTCTTGTCGAACAGGCGCTGGATGTAGGGCAACGCCTCCATCAACACGTCGGCAGTCAAGGCAGGATCGAATCGGGGCATGTCGGGATCTCTGTGGTCGAATTAAGGGAAAACGGGCATTCAGAACCGGCTGGGCAACGTTCAAGTGCCGCTCAGGTCGCCCTGCGCCGGGGGCGATGCAAGGCACGCGTTGGCCGTGCCGACGAACTCAAGACCGGCCGGTATGGCCGAAGCCACCGGTGCCGCGCTCGGTCTCGCCGAACTCGTCGACTGCCTCGAAGGCCACCTGCACCACCGGCACGACCACCAGCTGGGCGATCCGCTCGCCCACGTCGATGGTGAACGGGCTTCCGCCACGGTTCCACGTCGAGACGAACAATTGGCCCTGGTAGTCCGAGTCGATCAGGCCGACGAGATTACCCAGCACGATGCCGTGCTTGTGACCCAGGCCCGAGCGCGGCAGGATCATCGCCGCCAGGCCGGGGTCGTCCAGGTGGATCGCCATGCCGGTGGGGATCAGCTCGGTCTGCCCGGGTTCGAGCCGCAGTGGCTCGTCCAGGCAGGCCCGCAGGTCGAGCCCTGCCGAGCCGTCGGTGGCATAGTCCGGACGCGGGATCTCGGCCCCCAGTCGGGGGTCGAGCCATTTAACCTCAACGCGATGCATGCGGGAAATCCTGTTTTATCTGCAAGTAGGTGTCGAGTATCTGGGTGGCCAGTCGCTCCTTGGCCGCGCGGGGCAGGGCGCGCTCACCGTCCTGCCAGAGCAGGAGCAAGGTGTTGTCTGGCGTGTCGAAGCCGCGCCCTGCGCCCACCTCGTTGGCACAGATCAGGTCCATGCCCTTGGCCTGGCGCTTGGCCGCTGCATGTTCGGCCAGCCGCTCGGTCTCGGCGGCAAAGCCGATCACGAAGGGGCGCGGCTCTCGCTGGGCCACCGCGGCGATGATGTCGGGGTTGGGCAGCAGGTCCAGACTGAGCGATGCACCGCTCTTCTTGAGCTTCTGCTCCGCCGGGCGGGCAACGCGGTAATCGGCCACGGCCGCCGCGCCGATGAACAGGTCCATCGATTCGATGGACTCGACGGCCACCTGCATCTGCGCGGCGGTCTCCACGTCCACTCGGCGCACCCCGGCGGGGGTCGCCAGGCTGGAGGGACCAGCGATCAGGGTCACCCGGGCACCGCGCCGGGAAGCCTCGGCCGCCAGCGCGAACCCCATGCGCCCCGAGGAGCGGTTGGCGAGAAAGCGCACCGGGTCGATCGGTTCGCGGGTGCCGCTGGCGGTGACCACCACGTCCAGACCCGCCATGTCCCCCGGCGCATCCTCGGCCAGCAGGGCCTCGGCAATCGCCTCCGGCTCCATCATGCGCCCCGCGCCGGTCTCGCCACAGGCCTGGAATCCGGCATCCGGCCCCAACATGGTCACGCCGCGCTCGACCAGCCGGGCATAATTGGCTTGGGTGGCCGGGTGCGCCCACATCTGCCGATTCATCGCCGGCGCCAATTGAACCGGTGCCTCGGTGGCGAGACAAAGGGTCGTCAGGAGATCGTCGGCCATCCCCGCCGCCAGACGGGCCATGATGTCCGCAGTGGCCGGGGCGATCACGACCCGCTGGGCCCAGCGCGCCAACGCGATATGATCCATGCCGGATTCGGCCTCGGCATCCAGCAAGGTGACGCGCACCGGCTGACCACTGACGGCCTGGAAGGTCAGCGGCGTGACAAAACGGGTGGCCGCTTCGGTCATCACCACGCGCACCTCGCAGCCGGCGTCGATCAGGCGGCGGACCAGCACCACGGCCTTGTAGGCCGCGATGCCGCCGCTCACCCCGACTAGGATGCGCTGGTTGTTGGCTGATGATCCGCTCATGCGCGCAGTTTACCAGTGCGGGGCGAAGGGCGCGCGGGAACGCCTCATCGCCCGGACTCACCCATGCGCCCGGGCGAAAGTCCCCGGGGCCCGCTAACGCATGATTTCAGTTTGAGAGCAAAGATGCCGACCAGTCAGCACAACGACACGCCGCCCGAGAAACCGAAACGCCGCTTGCCCCGTTGGGCACGCTGGACACTGGAGGGCCTGGTGTTCGTCGCCGCGCTGCTGGCGGTACAGGCCTGGATGGGACCGGATTTGCCCGAGGGCGAGATCCCGGGGATGTCGGTTTGGGACCTCGACGGCAACGAGCTGAGCCTGGGCGGCCCGGCCGACGCACCCACAGTCGTGGTGTTCTGGGCCACCTGGTGCGGCTTTTGCGACCTGGAGATGCCCTGGCTGGTCAATCTGGTCGACGATCACCGCGTGATCACCGTGGCCATGCAATCGGGCGACGCGGCCACGGTGCGCGCTCACATGCGGGAAAACGAGCTGGAAAAACTGCCGGTGGTCAATGACCCCGAGGGACGTATCGCCGCCAGCCTGGGCGTCTCGGTGACCCCGACGTTCCTGTTCTTCGATCAGACCGGGCGGGTGGCCCATTCCACCACCGGGCTGACCAGCCCCTGGGGGGTGCGCCTGCGCCTGTGGTGGATGAACCGCGCCACCGACTGACTCAGGTGGTACCTCAGGCTTGCTCGATGGCCTCGAGCAATTCGTCGAAGGCCGTCTGGAACTGCTCTATCCCCTCGTCGAGCAGCTGGTCACGCACCGCACCATCCATCTCGATACCCACCTCGGCCAGCTCGGCCCAGACCTCGCGATCTCCCTCGAAACGAGGCTTGAGCGTCGAGGCAATCTTGCCATGGTCGGCAAAGGCCTCGAGCGTCTGGTTCGGCAGTGTGTTGATCGTCTGCGGGGCGATCAGGTTCTCCACATAAAGGACATCGGAGTAGGCCGGGTTCTTGGTGCCGGTGCTTGCCCACAGCAGGTACTGCGGCCGCGCGCCCTGTTGCTCCAAGCGCTCGAAGTCGTCGTTCTTGAACACCTCGCGGAAGTGCTTGTAGGCCATTCCGCCCAAGGCGAGGCCCGCCCGCCCCTTGAGCGCCTCGGCCCGCTCGCCGCCGATGGCATCGAGTTGCTTGTCCACCAGGGTGTCGACGCGGCTCATGAACAGGCTGGCCACCGCGCGGACCTCCGAGATCCGGCCGCCGTTGGCTTCCAGCGTCGCCAGGCCTCGCTGATACGCAGCAAACACCCGCTGGACCTGATCCAGAGAGAACAGCAGGGTCACGTTGACGCTCACGCCCTCACCGATCAACTGCTCGAACGCCTCGATGCCCTCGATCGTGCCGGGCACCTTGATCAGCAGGTTGGGTCGGTCGGCCAGTTGGCGCAGGTGGTGGGCCGCACGGACGGAGGCCTGGGCGTTGTGCGCGATCCCCGGCGACTCCTCCCACGACACCCAGCCGTCCTCGCCGTTGGATTCGTCCCAGACCGGTCGCAACAGGTCGCAGGCGCGCTGGATATCGCTGACGACCAGGTGCTCATAGACCGACTCGATCTGATCGCCGTACTCACGCTTGCAGGCCGCGATGTCCTCGGTGTAGTAATCACTACCGACAATCGATTTCTTGAAGATCGAGGGGTTGGACGTCACCCCACGGATGCCGTAGTCGCGGATCAGAAGCGGCAGGCCATCGTCATCGAGCAATTCGCGAGAGAGATTGTCCAGCCATAGGCTCTGTCCCTGCGATTCATGCAGTTGGCTCAAGGCGTGCGCGGTCATCGTTGTCTTCTCCTGTTGCGGGTCCGGCGGCAGCTCAGGGAGTGGCTGCCGAGGGGCTATCAGAAGCTTAGACGCTGATGCGGGATTTGCTGACGGATCAACGCGGATCGAAGGGCATCGAGGCGCGCATCTCTTGATAAAACTCGCGTGCCTCGGCGGTCTTGGCCGGCGGGGTGTGGATCATCAGCGCCAGCAGCAAGTCGCCCCCGGAAAATCCGCGACCCGGGATGCGCAGCTTGCGCCCGGATTGCGACCCGGCCGGCACGCTCATGTTGATCTTCTTGCCGTCCGGCAAGGTGACGGGCACCTTGGCGCCCAAGGCTGCCTCCCACGGCGTGATCGGAAGCTCCTGGCGGATGTTGTTGCCTTCCACCCGATCGCGGTCTTCCTCGCGCAAGCTCAGGATCAGATAGAGATCCCCCGGCTGACCGCCCATGGGGCTGGGCTGGCCCTGCCCACTCAGGCGGATGCGTCGACCCGGCGTCGAACCGGCCGGCACATTGACCTTGAGCGCTCGTGAGCCACCACGACCATCGGAAAGCCGAACCGTGTGTGACCCGCCGGTCACCAGCAGGGAGAGCGACACGGGCGCCTCGGCCTCGACATCCTGGCCGCGCACCGCGCCGCCTCGGGGGCCGCCGGCGGCCCCGGCGCCACCAAAGCCGCCGCCGAAGAACTGCGAGAAGAAATCGGAAAATCCACCGGCGTCAAAGTCCTCGGCTCCGGCTCCTCCGAATCCGCCACCAAAACCGCCGGGGGTCGGGCCGACATCGTCACCATCGCGATAGCCTGACCCCAGGGCGTCGTAGCGCGCCCGCTTCTGGGCATCACCGAGCACCTCGTAGGCCTCGGTGATCTCCTTGAACTTGTCCTCGGCGCCCTCGGCCTTGTTGCGGTCGGGGTGATGCTTCTGTGCCAGCTTGCGGTAGGCACGCTTGATTTCGTCCTGGGAGGCGTTGCGCGCCACGCCAAGGGTCGAGTAATAATCGTGGAATTTCACGCCTGCAGTCCTCCGGTTGATTGCATTGAACCGTCACGGGCGTCTCGAAAACCGGCCGACCGAACCATCGGGGGCTTTCGAGACGCCTGACCAGCCCTGAACAAGGAAAAGCCCGGTGGCGCCGGGCTTTTCACGCGCTCTGACCGGGCAGCCAGCCAGTGGATGGTCAACTGACCTCGATGCGCAGCGGCTTGGCGGTCTCTGCCTTGGGTATGGTCACCGTCAGCACGCCGTGTTGTGAGGTGGCCTTGATGTTATCGGTGTCCACCTGGTCGGGAAGCGAAAAGCGACGATAGAACCGGCCAAAGTGCCGCTCGATGCGCGAGTAGCCGCCCTGCGAGGCCTTGAGTTCCGAGTTGCGCTCGCCCTTGATCTCCGGCGCGCCGTTGTCGGCGGTCACCTCGACCGTCTTGGGGTCCACCCCCGGCAGGTCGACATGCAGATCGTAGCGGTCCTCGTTTTCCTTGATGTCCACGACCGGGGCCTGGTCGGCGACCTCGATCTTGCCCTCATCACCCTGTTCGGCAACGCTGGGCTCGAACATCGAGTTCATCTCGCGATAGAGCTGGTCGAGCATCCCCCACGGCCGGGTCTGGGACTGCCCCTCAGGCTTTTAACGCACCGCAGCCATAAAAACACCTCCTGTTGAGGTTCAATGACCTGCGATTCAACAGTAGCCGATATATGGCAGCTCGCCGGGATTTCAAGCCTCTCAGCCGGAAACAACGAGGCCCCGCGAATGCGGGGCCTCGTGTCACGCTTGAATGCCTACCAGTAACTTAGCGCTGGCGGGCCTTGAAGCGCGGGTTGGTCTTGTTGATGACGTAGACCTTGCCGCGACGACGAACGACTTGGCAGTCCTTGTGTCGCTTCTTGGCCGACTTGAGTGATGACAATATTTTCATGGACGCCCCTTTCGCTAATCCGCTCGGTTCCACACAAAGCGCGGCAATATAGCGGATCCGGAGCACAATGGCAAACCCCGCGTTCGCCCGGGGCCTTCTGGACACTGCAGGACCGACCGGTTGCAGGTATCCTCGCAGGCTGCGCAACACAACCGGGACGCCTGAATGACAGACATCGTGATCGCCACCAACAACGACGGCAAGATGGCCGAGTTCGAGGAGATGCGCCAGGTCCTGGCGGACGGCCATCCGACCCTGGACCGGCTGCGCTTCATCTCGCAGCGCGACTGGAACGTCTCGTCGCCGGTCGAGGATGCCGACAGCTTCCGCGGCAATGCCCTGATCAAGGCACGACACACCGCCGCGCTCACCGGTCACCCAGCGATCGGTGACGATTCCGGGCTGGTGGTCGATGCCCTCGATGGGCAACCGGGCATCTTCTCCTCGCGCTTTGCCGGCGAGCAGGCGAGCGATGCCGAGAACAACGAGAAACTGGTCGACGAACTGGCCCGGCGCCCGGATGCGCCGCGCAGCGCACGCTTCGTCTGTGCCCTGGCCTTCGTCCGCCATGCCGAGGATGATGCGCCGATCGTCGTCGAGGGCACCTGGGAGGGCGAGGTGCTCGATGCCCCGCGCGGTTCGTGCGGTTTCGGCTACGACCCGCTGTTCTTTTCGCCGGCACACGGTCTGAGCGTCGGCGAGATGGCCCCGGACGACAAGCACCGGGCCAGTCATCGGGCGCACGCCTTGAAGCAGCTGATCGAGCAGCTGGCCGTCCTCGACATCAACCCCGAGTGAGCCACTCATGAGCCTGTTGCAGTTCACCGACAACCCGCCGCTCTCACTCTACGTCCACCTGCCGTGGTGCGTGGAGAAATGCCCCTACTGCGATTTCAACTCGCACGGGCTCAAGGGCCGCGATCTACCCGAGGACAAGTACGTCGACGCGCTGCTGCGCGATCTCGAGCCCGAACTGCCCCTGATCTGGGGGCGGCCGATCGAGACGATCTTCCTCGGCGGCGGCACGCCCAGCCTGTTCTCCCCGGAGGCGCTCGACCGGCTGATGTCCGGTCTGCGCGCGCTGCTCGACCTGCGCTTTACCCGCGAGGTGACCCTCGAGGTCAACCCAGGTACCGACATGGCCTCTCGGCTGGCCGAGTACCGCGCCATCGGTTTCAACCGGGTCTCGATCGGCGTGCAGAGCTTCAACGACCGCTCGCTGGAGCGACTTGGACGGATTCACGACCGGCGAGCCGCCTGGCGCACCATCGAGGCGGCGCACGACGCGGGGCTCGACAGCTTCAATATCGATCTGATGCACGGCCTGCCCGGACAGACGGAAGATGATGGCCTGGCGGATATCGACACCGCGATCTCGCTCGAGCCGCCGCACCTGTCCTGGTACCAGCTGACCATCGAACCCAACACGGCCTTCGCGTTCAGCCCACCAGCGCTGCCGCCGGAGGCGACCCTCGACCGGATCGGCGAGGCGGGCGCCCAACGTCTGCTCGATGCCGGTTACGGGCACTACGAGATTTCGGCCTTCGCCCAGCCGGACCACGCCTGCCAACACAACCTCAACTACTGGCAGTTCGGCGACTACTTGGGGCTAGGTGCCGGCGCACACGGCAAGCTGACGATCCCGGCGGAAAACCGCATCGAACGCCGCCTGCGCAGCCCCCATCCCAATCGGTATCTCGAGCTCGCGGGTCAGCCGGCGAACATCGACGCCCACGACATCAAGCGCCAGGAGATCCCGTTCGAGTTCATGCTCAATGCCCTGCGGCTGACCGAGGGTTTCCCGGTGGGCCTGTTCCAGGAACGCACGGGCATGCCCATCGCCGTGGTCTCCAAGACGCTGCGCGCCCTGGAGGAAGACGGCCTGATCGACTGGGACATCCAGACCATCCGGCCGACCGACCGCGGCATGCGCTTTCTCAACGATGTGCTGGGCCGATTCCTGCCGGACGTGCCGCCTGCCGGTTAATCGCCCTTCTTGCGCGGACGCTGCCAGCCATCGATCACGGACTGGCGGGCGCGCGCCACGGCCAGCTGTCCCTCACCCACGTTGCGGGTAATCGTCGAACCGGCCCCGATGGTCGCGTCACTGCCCACACTGACCGGGGCCACCAGCTGCGTCGCCGAGCCGACGAAGACCCGATCACCGATCTCGGTGTGGTGCTTGTTGGCGCCGTCGTAATTGCAGGTGATGGTGCCGGCACCGAGATTGCTGTCATCGCCGACCTGGGCATCGCCCACGTACGAGAGGTGGTTGACCTTGGAGCGCTCGCCGATGCGGGCCGCCTTGATCTCGACGAAGTTGCCGACCTTGGCCGACGAGTCGAGCGCCGCCCCCGGACGCAACCGCGCATAGGGGCCGATGGCGTTGTCACCCGCGGCAACCACCCCGTCGATGTGGCTGAACGCCTCTACCGTCGATCCGGGGCCGATCTCACAGTCACGCAGGACGCAGTGCGGGCCGATACGGACGTTGTCGCCGAGGCGCACGCTGCCCTCGAACACGCACCCCACGTCGATCGAGACATCCTCGCCGCAGTCGAGCGCACCCCGAACGTCGATGCGTGCCGTATCGGCCAGGTTCGTGCCGGCCAGTGCCAGCGCCTCGGCCTGACGTTGCTGGTAGACCCGCTCCAGTTGGGACAAGGCCAGACGATCGTTGACCCCCGTCACGGCCCAGGGATCCTCGGCCACGACCGCCTCGACGGCCTTGTCCTCGGCCGCGGCCATCTCGATGATGTCGGTCAGATAGAGTTCGCCCTGCGCGTTGCCGGATTCGAGCCGATCCAGCCATGCCACCAGATCGCCATAGCGAGCCATCAGGATGCCGGTATTGACCTCATGGACCTGTCGTTCCGCCTCGCTGGCATCCTTCTGCTCGACGATGCGCAGTACACGTCCGGTGCCATCGCGGAGGATCCGGCCGTAGCCGGTCGGGTCGTCCATGTGCACGGTCAGCAGGGACACGACCGCGCTCGATCCGGTCAGACGCCCCAGCAGGTCGGCACCGAGTAGCGGCACGTCGGCGTACAGCACCAGCACCCGGTCGTCCGGCTGTGCCTGCAGACCCTCGATCCCAAGTTGGACCGCATGACCGGTGCCGTTCTGTTCGTGTTGCCAGACCCAATCCACGTTGCGGCGGGCCTGTGATTCACGCACGGCTTCGCCCTGGTGGCCGATCACGACGTGGATCGTGGCCGGGTCGAGATCTGCGGCCGTGTCCAGGCAATGGGCGAGCATCGAGCGCCCCGCGATCTCATGCAGCACCTTGGGGCGGCTCGAGCGCATACGCGTCCCCTTTCCGGCTGCGAGCACCACGACGTGGAGCTCGGAACGTGACTGCCTGTTCATTGTCTTGTCCTCAACGTCTCTCTCCCGACCGACGCCAGTAACGCCGGCCACAAACAAGAAAGGAGCCCGAAGGCCCCTTTTCTATCATCCATTTGCGGATGCCGCTCAGTGACGGCCCTTCTGGGCCCGCATGGACTTGATCCACTTGAGCCGCTCTTCGGCCTCGACCATGATCATCTCGGCCGAGGTGAAATCGAGCTGCCCACGCTGCTCGTATTCGGAAACGTACTCCTCTCGCTCGCCCATGCGGGCCTCGAGTTCGTTCGGATCCAGGTTCTTGGCATCTTCTTCCGTCAGCGCCCAGTCAGCAATGACGCTGACCACGTGGGGCTGGACTTCGACCACCCCGAAACCGACGAAATAGCGCACGATCGAACCGTCATCCTGGTGCACCCGGACTTCGCCCGGACGCAGCACCGACAACGTCTGCGTGTGGCGGGCGGTGATGCCCATTTCGCCGGCTTCGGTCGGGACGGTGACGAACGTCGCCATCCCGCTAAAGATCGGCTTTTCCATGCTGACGATGTCGACTCGGGTAGTCATAGCCATTGTCGACCTCCTCGGTTATCAGGCCTTCTCAGCCAGCTTGTTGGCTTTCTCGACGGCTTCGTCGATCGAGCCAACCATGTAGAACGCCTGCTCGGGAAGGTGATCGTATTCACCGGCCACGATGCCCTTGAATGCGCGGATGGTTTCCTTGAGCGGCACGTAGCGGCCCGGGGCACCCGTGAACACTTCCGCGACGAAGAACGGCTGCGACATGTAACGCTGGACCTTACGAGCCCGCGAAACGACTGCCTTGTCGTCGTCAGAAAGCTCGTCCATCCCCAGAATGGCGATGATGTCCTTGAGCTCCTTGTAGCGCTGCAGTGTGTTCTGCACCGCGCGGGCCGTATTGTAGTGCTCTTCGCCCACGACCTGCGGGTCGAGCTGGCGGCTGGTGGAGTCCAGCGGGTCGATCGCCGGGTAGATACCCATGGCGGCGATGTCACGTGCCAGTACGACGGTCGCATCGAGGTGGGCGAAGGTAGTCGCCGGTGCCGGATCGGTCAGGTCGTCCGCCGGCACGTAGACGGCCTGGACGGAGGTGATCGAGCCCGTCTTGGTCGAAGTGATGCGCTCCTGGAGCACACCCATTTCCTCGGCCAGTGTCGGCTGGTAGCCCACCGCGGCCGGCATGCGGCCCAGCAATGCGGAAACCTCGGTACCCGCCAGGGTGTAACGGTAGATGTTGTCGATGAACATCAGGACGTCACGGCCCTCGTCACGGAAGTACTCGGCCATGGTCAGGCCGGTCAGCGCGACACGCAGGCGGTTGCCCGGCGGCTCGTTCATCTGACCATAGACCAGCGCGACCTTGTCGAGGACATTAGAGTCCTTCATCTCGTGGTAGAAGTCGTTCCCTTCACGGGTACGCTCGCCCACGCCGGCAAAGACGGAGTAACCGCTGTGCTCGATGGCGATGTTGCGGATCAGCTCCATCATGTTGACGGTCTTGCCTACGCCGGCGCCGCCGAACAGGCCGACCTTGCCGCCCTTGGCGAACGGGCAGAGCAGGTCGATGATCTTGACGCCCGTCTCCAGCAGTTCGGTGCCCGAGGCCTGCTCGTCGAAAGCCGGCGCCTTGCGGTGGATCGACCACTTCTCCTCGCTTTCGATCGGGCCGGCCTCGTCGATGGGCTCGCCCAGAACGTCCATGATGCGGCCCAAGGTGCCTTTGCCGACCGGTACCGAGATCGGCTTGCCGGTGCTGGTCACGGTCAATCCGCGCTTGAGGCCGTCGGAGGTGCCCATGCCGATGCCACGCACGACACCGTCACCGATTTGCTGTTGTACCTCGACGATCAGACCGGTGTCGTCGACGCGGATCGCATCGTAGACGGCCGGAACCTGGTCTTGAGGAAACTCGACGTCGATCACCGCCCCGATGATCTCGACAATTTTTCCAGAACTCATGTGTGTTCCTCTTTCAATTCGAAAAATGGGTGGCTGCCGTCGTCACACGGCGGCGGCGCCAGATACGATCTCGGAGATTTCCTGAGTGATCGCCGCCTGCCGCGCCTTGTTGTACTGCCTCTTGAGGTCGGTGATCATGTCACCGGCGTTGTCAGAGGCGTTCTTCATCGCGATTCGGCGCGCTGCCATCTCGCAGGCCACATTCTCGATGACGGCCGCCACGACCAGTCCGGCGATATAGCGCTTGAGTACCGCATCCAGGACCGTCTCCGAGTCGGGCTCGTAGATGTAGTCCCAGTGATGCTTGAGGTTCTCGTCCTCCTGGTACTGCAGCGGTGCGATCTGCTCGACGGTCGGGTTTTGGGTCATCGAGTTGACGAACTCGTTGTGGGCCAGCTCGATCCGGTCAACGTCGCCATTCTCGTATGCAGCCAGGGCGGAGTTGATCGCCTTGCGCATCGTGGCGTAGTCGGGCTTGTCTCCCATACCGGTCACGGAGGTCAGAATGTTGCCCCCGTACCGTTTGAAGAAAGCCCGACCCTTGCTACCGACCGGGATGACGTCGACGTCGACACCATTCTTCTCGTATTCACGGATCTTTTCGCCGGTGCGTTTCAGCAGGTTGACGTTCAGCCCGCCGCACAGGCCGCGATCCGTGGTCACCACGATCATGAGAACGCGCTTGACCTCGCGCTCGACCATCAGGGGATGTTGGTATTCAGGATGCGCGTTGGTGATGTGCCCGACTACCTCGAGAAACTTCTCGGCGTAGGGACGGGTCGCCTCCATCGCTTCCTGGGCGCGCCGCATCTTGGACGCGGCCACCATTTCCATCGCCTTGGTGATCTTGCGCGTGTTCTGAACGCTCTTGATCTTGGTGCGAATCTCTTTGCCTACGGCCATGATTTCGCTCCCGGGTTAATAGACGCCTTTGGCCTTGAAGTCCTCGATCACCTTCTTGAGCTCGGCGGCGATCTCGTCGTTGAAGTTGCCTTCGTTACCGATCTTCTTGGCCAATTCAACCGCGTTGTCCGACGCGTAGGCGTGCAGTGCCGCCTCGAAGTCGTTGACCTTTTCCACCGGCACGTCGTCGAGGAAACCTTCGTTGGCTGCGGTCAGGGACAGCGCCATCTCGGTGACCGACAGCGGCTTGTACTGCGGTTGCTTCATCAGCTCGGTGACACGCTTACCGCGCTCGAGCTGCTTGCGGGTCGCCTCGTCCAGATCGGAAGCGAACTGCGAGAACGCCGCCAACTCACGGTACTGGGCCAGGTCGGTCCGGATGCCGCCGGCGAGCTTCTTGACCGCCTTGGTCTGCGCCGAACCGCCGACACGAGACACCGAGATGCCCGGGTTGATCGCCGGGCGGATGCCCGCGTTGAACAGGTCGGTCTCGAGGAAGATCTGGCCGTCGGTAATGGAGATCACGTTGGTCGGTACGAACGCAGATACGTCGCCACCCTGGGTTTCAATGATTGGCAGAGCAGTCAGAGAACCGGTCTTGCCTTTCACTTCACCCTTGGTGAACTGTTCAACGTAGTCAGCGTTCACGCGTGATGCGCGTTCCAGCAAACGGGAGTGCAAGTAGAACACATCACCCGGGAAGGCTTCACGGCCCGGCGGACGACGCAGCAGCAGAGAGATCTGACGATACGCAACGGCCTGTTTGGACAGGTCATCGTAAATGATCAGAGCGTCTTCACCGCGGTCGCGGAAGTATTCACCCATGGTGCAACCGGCGTACGGCGCCAGGAACTGCATGGAAGCAGGTTCCGAGGCCGAGGCGGCTACAATGGTGGTGTACTCCATGGCGCCGTGCTCTTCCAGCTTGCGCACCACGTTGGCGATGGTCGACTGTTTCTGACCGACCGCCACATAAACACACTTAATGCCGGTGTTCTTCTGGGCGATGATGGCGTCAATGGCCATCGCGGTCTTGCCGGTCTG
>JAGXIF010000010.1 GCA_024635755.1 Halothiobacillus sp. | reverse complement strand
TTGTTCGCCCTTGACGGCGGCGAGTGCCACCTTGGCCTTGAAGTCACTGCTGTACTGCCGGCGTTTCCTACTCATGATCAGGTTCTCCTCTTGGAATGATCAGAGCTTAGCGCCTGGTCCGAATTTCGGGGACCACTTCAGGGCGATGGCGATGAAGGCGTCCAGTCGCTCAATGCCGTGGCACCCACCTGCTATTTGGATGCGGTGCGCTGGGACGAGGAATTGCGCGTCGCGCTGGGCACGGCCTGACGAACAGCAAGACCGTTCCGTTATCCCCCGATCCCCCGGTCCAGAGGTCCGGATCCAGAGGGCGTGAAGACACATCGATCCTTTGCGCTTCGATGTGGCCCGGGAAGGATAAGGATGCAAAAAGGCCGTGAGCGGCTTGATTCCCGCCCACGGCCTTTTGTTATTTTCGTGATCCGATTTAACCCCTTGAGCCGATGCTAGAACCGGCCGATGTTGGGGTTGATGTAGCTGAGCAGTTCGCTGTGCTGGCGATTCATCCGGCGGATGATTTCCCGGATGCTGTGCACGATCGCCCGCATGACCTTGTACACCAGGATTGGGTGGTCCACCAGCAGCGCTTCCAGGTGGCTCCGGTCGAGAGTGACCACTTCCGCCTCGCCCACGGCGCGCAATGTGGCGCTGTGCGGCGAGCCGTCGAGAAAGCCCGATTCCCCGGCCAGGTGACCGGCTTCCAGCAGGTGCAGCGTGTCCGAAAAGCCGCGACCGGTATCGCGGCTGACCGCAAAGCGTCCCGAGATGATCACGAACAGCGTGTCACTGGCCACGCCCTCATGGAAAAGCACCTCGCCGTTCTCGACCGTTCGGCGCAGGCAGGCCTTCGCCAGCATCCGGCACTGCTCGTCACTCAGTTCCTGGCCTAGCGTGGTCTGCTTGAGTTCATCGCCGTTTACCACTTTTTGCGTCATGTTCGTTCCTGTTCCCTTGAGACTGGTACGCGAGGGGCCGCTTAGGGCAGCGCCTTGAGCGGCTCGGCCGGCAGCCCGTCCATGCCGGTCGTCGCATCGCCGGGGGCCGCCGCTTCGGTCTCGCCCGAGTCCGTTTCATCGCGTTCGACCAGTGAGCGGACATCGTCGGTGACGATCTCGACCGTGGCGCCCTCGCGCAGTTCGTTGATCATGTTGTTGACCGCGTCGCGGCGGATCTGGTCCTCGAGCTCTGGGCGCAACTGCTCGAAGGTCGGGGCCGGGGCCTGGCGGGTATCCTCGAGCTTGAGTACGTGCCAACCGAAGCGCGTCTCGACCGGCTCCTCGCCGATCTCACCCGGCTGGAGGGCATCCACTGCCTCGGCGAACGGCTCGACCATCTGGTCGAGGCTGAACCAGCCCAGATCGCCGCCGGATTCGGCCGAGCCGGGATCATTGGAGTGCTCTTTTGCCAACTCGGCAAAGTCCGTGCCTTCCTCCAGTTGTGCCAGGATCTCGCGAGCTTCCTCTTCGGTGTCGACCAGGATGTGCCACGCCCGGTGCTGCTGGTCGTCGGCGTATTGTGCGGCCGTTTCCTCGTAGGCGGAGCGCAAGTCGTCGTCGTTGATCTCCAAGCCCGCAACATAGCCGGTCAAGTAGGCGTTCGCCAACTGGTTGTCGATGGCGTTCTGCACGCGGGCCTGGGTGCGTGGTGCCTCATCGAGGCCCTCGGCGCGGGCCTTGTCGGCGAGCAGGCGCAGTTCGACCATGCGGCTGACCAGGCGATCCTCGGGCACCTCGGCGCCGAGATTTTCCTTCACCACCAGGAGGTTTTCCCGGTACAGCGGACTGCCATTGATCCGAGCGATCACCTCGCCGCCCTCGATCGTGGCGAAGCGACCCGCATCGGCTTGGCTCATCTGGTTGCCCAGCGGCGTCTTCTCGGCGGACTGGGACTGGTCTTCGCCGCCGCAGCCGGCCAGCAGGCCCGCGGTAAGCAGAAGGCCGGTGCCCATGGCTAGGGCCAGGCGGTTGCGACGAAACGGGCGGGTGCGGTCGAGAGGATGCTGGGTTTCCATGAACGTGTTCCTTTGATCGGTCATTGCTGGTTGTCTGATTCTGTTTGTGATGCTGTGGCTGTCAGCCGGATATGTCAGTTGGTGGTGCCGAACACCGGTTTGTAGGGTCGGACATCCACCGACTCGTACACGCCGGCACTCATGAACGGATCTTGTTCGGCCCAGGCCTCGGCGTCGGCCAGGCTCTCGAAGGCCGCCAGTATCAGGCTGCCGGAGAAGCCGCGATCGGGGTCCGCGGGGGCGATCGGCAGCGGGCCGGCCGTGAGCATGCGGCCCTCGGCCTGCAAGGCCTCGATCCGGTCGCGGTGCGCCTCGCGGTGCGCGGCGCGCAGTGGCAGGCTGTCAGCCTTGTCTTGGGCGAAGATCATAAACCATTGCATGGCGGCCATTTCCTCCCGGACTTGCTCAGTCTTTTTCCACGTCCCGCGCCTCGGGGCGCGGTTCATCGGCTTGGACTTCGGCCGGGCGCTCGGCGTAGATGCCCAGGTAGAGTCCTTGCAGAATCATGAACAGGAACGTCATGCCCATCAAGCCGAATAGCTTGAAATTGACCCAGACGGCCTCGGAAAACTGGTAGGCCACCAGGATGTTGGCCACGCCCGAGACCACGAAAAAGCCCACCCATGCCCAGTTGACCCGGTGCCAGATGGTGCCGGGGACCTGGATCACGTGTTCCATCATGCGTTGGACCAGCGGCTTCTTGCCGATGAACGCGCTGCCGAGGAAGACCAGGGCGAACAACCAGTTTAGGATGGTCGGCTTCCACATGATGAACAGCGGGTTGTGCAGGATCAGGGTCATGCCGCCGAACAATATGATCAGGCCAGCCGAGACCCAGTGCATCCGTTCGACCTTGCGCCACATCAACAAGCCGACGGCGATTTGGATCACCGAGGCGATCATGGCGACGCCCGTGGCGACATAGATGCCCTCGAGATGGTAGGCCCCGAAGAAAAGCAGGATGGGGAAGAAGTCGAACAGGAATTTCATGGTTCTCTGGGATCCGGTCTGTGCGGTCGCCTCAGGGCTGTGAGGCCGATTGCAGTTACACTAACATGGGCCTGCGAGCGTGGGGAGCGATAACCCTCCGCCCGATCACGCTCCCATGCGCGATTAATCGCGGCTCTTGCGTCAGTCGGACGACCGGCGCGGTCATTCAAGTTCAACCGAGAGTCGAGATCATGACCCGAACGCTAGATATCCACCCCGACACGCCCCAGGGGCGTCTGGTGGAGCAGGCCGCCGAGGCCATCGCCGCCGGTGAGGTAGTGGTCGTGCCCACCGATTCCGGCTATGCGCTGGCTTGCCGCCTGGAAGACAAGAATGCCCTCGAGCGCATCGGCCGTATCCGTCGTGACGACGGGCCTCACCATATGACGCTTTCGGTGCGGGATTTATCCGAGCTGGGCTTCTACGCCAAGGTGGATAACATCCAGTTTCGGTTTCTCAAGAATCATATCCCGGGCCCGTATACCTTCATCCTGGCCGCGACTCGCGAGGTGCCGCGTCGCCTGCAGCACGAGAAGAAGCGCTCACTGGGCCTACGTGTGCCCTCCCATCCGGTACTGCGGGCGATCCTGGAGAAGCTGGAGGCCCCCATCCTGAGCGCCTCGCTGGTCATTCCTGACCTCGAGGAGCCACTGGACGACCCGGAGCTTTTCCCCGATTCGGTCAAGCGGCAGGTCGACTTGATCGCCTCGGCGGGATTCTGCGAGCAACTGCCGTCGACCGTGATCGACCTGACCGGGGACACCTTCAACGTGCAGCGCGAAGGGCTCGGCGGCGTGCCGCCGGAACTGGCGGAGTGAGGGATGTGATGTCGGACGATCGGACGGACTTGCGGCGTGCTTGAACTCTCGATCTTGCAGAAGATCGCGATCGGCATCCTGCCGATCCTGCTGGCCGTGACCGTCCACGAAGCCGCGCACGGTTACGTCGCCAATGCCCTGGGCGATCCCACCGCCAAGCAGGCCGGGCGTCTGACGCTCAATCCCTTCCGCCACGTGGACTGGCTGGGCACCATCATCGTTCCCTTGCTGATGTACATCTTCACCCAGTTCGTCTTCGGCTGGGCCAAGCCGGTGCCGATCAATGCTGCGCGTCTGCGCGACCCGCGCCGCGGCATGTTCCTGGTGGCGGCGGCCGGGCCGGGGGTCAACATCCTGATGGCGGTTGGTTGGGCGCTGGTCACCGCGTTTGCCATCAACGGTCTCGATGGCGGCGCGTGGTATGCCGAGCCCCTGGCCTTGATGGGACAGGTGGGGATCTTCATCAACCTGATCCTAGCGGTGTTCAACCTGCTGCCCATCCTGCCCCTGGACGGCGGGCGGATGCTGGTATCCGTGCTGCCGGCGTCCTGGGGGGCGGTGCTCGGTCGACTCGAGCCCTGGGGGCTGCCGATCGTGGTGGTGCTGCTGGTCAGTGGTGCACTCTCGGCGATCCTCTGGCCGATCATGGGCACGTTGCTGGGCTGGTTCAACGCCTTGATCCATGTCTTCTGAAACCCGCCACACCGGTCCATCGTCGTCCCGCTGGGAAGATGCCACCCCGCGCGTTTCCGGGGAGCCGATGGAGCAGTTGCCACTGGATCTCTATATCCCGGTGGATGCGCTGGCCATCTGGCTGGAGCAGTTCGAGGGGCCGCTGGATCTGCTGCTGTACCTGATTCGCAAGCACAACATCGACATCCTCGAGATCCCGGTCGCCCGGGTCACCGAGCAGTACCTCGAGTACCTCGAACTGATGAAGTCGATGGCGATCGAGCTGGCCGCGGAGTACCTGCTGATGGCTGCCTGGCTGACCGAGATCAAGTCACGCATGCTGCTGCCGCCGGAACCGCGCGATGACGAGGAGGAGCCGCTCGATCCCCGCGCCGAGCTGGTCGAACGCCTGCTCGAGTACGAGCGGACCACCCGCGCGGCCGGCTGGCTCGACGAGCAACCGCGTCGTGATCGGGACTGGTTCGCCCTGGAGATCGATCCGCCGCCAAGCCTCCCGGCACCGCCGGTGCCCGCCGACCTAGACGGGTTGATCGGCGCGATGAAACGCCTGCTGCGCGAGGGCAGCGTCAAGCAGGCGCATCACGTCCGGGCCGAACCCCTGAGCGTCCGTCAGCGCATGACGTCCATCCTCGACGGCCTGCAGTCCGGTCGCCCGCGTCCGCTGGCGGATTTCTTCCGCCCGGAGGAAGGGCGCATGGGCATCGCGGTATGTACCGTGGCGATTCTCGAGCTTTCGCGCACACGCGCGATCGACTGGGAGCAAGACGAACCCTACGGGCCGGTTTCTCTCTACCGGGTGGAGGTCGGGCCGGTGGAATTGGAGGAAGACGCATGAGCCACCGCCGACACAGTCCTCCCGAGCCGCCCGAGGGGCTGGTCGAACTGGTCGAGGCCCTGCTGCTGGCCCATCCCGATCCCGTCTCGCTGGAGGCGCTGGGCGGCATGGTCGGGCAGGAGACGGCCCCGGCCCTGATCGAGGCGGCGCTCGACCGGTTGGCAGACCGTTACGAGGCGCATCGCTTCATCCAGCTGAATCGTCTGACCCGGGAGGGAGTGCCCCACTGGCGACTGGTCGCCAGCGCGTCGCTCGCCCCTTACCTGAAGGCCGGTGATCCCGGCCGTCCGCCGCGGCTGACCCGCGCGGCGCTGGAAACGCTTGCCCTGGTTGCCTGGCGCCAGCCGATCACCCGCGGCGAGATCGAGGCTGCCCGCGGCGTGGCCGTCAACCCGCAGATCCTCAAGCAGTTGACCGAGCGGGGCTGGGTACGCAGCCTCGGCCACCGCGACACCCCGGGGCGCCCCGAGATGCTGGGTACCACGCGTACGTTCCTGCAGGATTTCGGCATCGATTCGCTCGACGAATTGCCCGACTTTGAACGTCTTGCCGGCCAGGACGATATCGACGTCTGATTGGCCGGGGGCGATGACGGGCGTCTTACGTGCCGTCATGCGATCGTCCTACACTCGGCAGGAAAGACAGGCCGCTTGCCACAAGGAGCCATCAATGAACGAGGTGTTGCCGGAAATCCGGAGCATGGACCAGTTGCTTGCCGAGGCACAGGAGATGCCGCCGGTACCGACCGCCGTGGTGGGCGCGGCGGATCGGCATGTGATTGTCGCGGCCGATCACGCCGCCCGGGCCGGGCTGATCGAGCCGGTCCTGATCGGTCGAATGGACCTGATCGCGCCGCTGATGCAGGAGCTGGGCGTCGATTATCCGATGATCGATGCGCCCTCGGACGAGTGGGCGGCCCGGGTTGCGGTCGAGTCCGTCCAGGACGGGCGCGTGCGGCTGTTGATGAAGGGCCAGATCCACAGCGACGTGTTTCTCCGGCCGATCATCCGCGGGTTGCGGCGCAGTCCCCGCATATCCCACGTGTTCGTCGCCGAGATGGCCACCTACCACAAGCTGCTGTTCATCACCGACGCGGCGATCAATATCTCGCCCGATATCCAGGCCAAGGCCGAGATCCTCCAGAATGCCGTCAACCTGACCTGGGTGCTGGGTAACAAGCGGGCCCGGGTCGCCGCGCTGTCGGCGACGGAGACGGTGAACCCGGCCATTCCCTCGACCCTCGATGCCGCGTGCCTGTCCAAGATGGGCGAGCGCGGCCAGATCGCGCACGCCCAGGTGGACGGGCCACTGGCGTTCGACAACGCCATATCCGCCGAGTCGGCCCGCATCAAGGGCATCATCAGCCCGGTCTCAGGGCACGTCGACATCCTGTTGGTTCCCGATCTGGTCTCAGGCAATATCCTGTACAAGGATCTGGAATATCTTGCCGGCGCGCGGTTTGCGGGGGTGGTCGTCGGTGCCTGCGTGCCGGTCGTGCTGACCTCGCGCAGTGACCCGGAGGACTCCCGGCTGACCTCGCTGGCGCTCGCTCGGGTGGCCGAGCATCGCCAGAACCTGATCGCTCCCTTGCCGGCCGATCCGCTCGCCGGTTGTCGGGTCACTCCGCGATAGCCCGCGCGATTCCAGCCACTTTCGTTGGCGACTCGCTATCACCATCAACCAGCGGAATCCAAAGGAACCTGCCCATGCCATTGCACGAACTCGCCGGTCAGATGCCCCCAAGGGAGTATCTCGTCGATGTTCCCCGCCTGATCAGTGCCTACTATCAGGGCCAGCCTCTGACCGATGACCCCTCGCAACGGATCACGTTCGGCACATCCGGTCACCGGGGCTCGAGCCTGGCGAACTCGTTCAACGAGGGGCATATCGCCGCGGTGACCGCCGCCCTGGTCGAATATCGGCGGGCCGAGGGCATCGACGGGCCGATGCTGATCGGCTTCGACACTCATGCATTGGCGTGGCCTTCGTTCATGACCTGCGTGGAGGTGCTGGCCGCTGCCGGCGTGTCGTTCCGTTTCCAGCAGGACCACGGCCCCACGCCCACCCCGGTGATCTCCCAGGCGATCATCGCCGCCAACGAGGGCGCGGGGCGCGCGCGTTGTGACGGCGTCGTGCTGACGCCATCGCACAACCCGCCCGTCGACGGCGGCTTCAAGTACAACCCGCCACATGGTGGCCCGGCCGACACGGCAGCGACGGGCTGGATCGAACGGCGGGCCAACGAGCTGCTGGCCGACTGGCAGTCCGTCCACCGCATGCCGTTCGAGCGGGCGATCAAGAGCGAGGCGGCCGAGGGGGTGGATTTCGTGTGGCCCTACGTCGAGGCACTCGACCGGGTGATCGACATGCAGGCGATCGCACGGGCCGGCGTTTCCATTGGCGTTGATCCGATGGGCGGCGCGGGTCTGCCGTACTGGGAGCCGATCGCCGAGCGCTACGGACTCGACTTGTCGGTGGTCAACGACCGCATCGAGCCGGATTTCCGCTTCATTCCGCTGGATCACGACGGCAAGATCCGCATGGACTGCTCTTCCCCCTACGCCATGGCGGGGCTGCTGAAGATCAAGGATCGTTTCGACGTGGCCTTCGGCAACGACACCGATGCCGATCGGCACGGCATCGTCAGTCCGGAAGGGGGCTTGATCAATCCCAACCACTACCTGGCGGTGGCCATCGACTACCTGTTCGGTCATCGCGAGTCCTGGGGGCGCGATCTCAAGATCGGCAAGACCATCGTCTCGAGCTCGATGATCGACCGGGTCGCTCGCGGACTGGGTCGCGAGGTCTATGAAACCCCGGTGGGCATCAAGTGGTTCCAGCCGGGGCTGACGGACGGCTGGCTCGGGTTTGGTGGCGAGGAGTCCGCCGGGGCGACCTTCCTTGCCCGTGACGGCAATGTCTGGAACACCGACAAGGATGGCCTGGTCATGGGGTTGTTGGCCGCGGAGATCCAGGCGGTTACCGGCGAGGACATCTGGACCCGCTTCAATCGGCTGGTCGATACCTACGGTCAGCCGTTCTACGCCCGTCGGGACGCCGGCTTGAGTGCGACCCAGAAGGAGGCGTTCAAGTCGCTGGACGCAGACTCGCTATCGATCGGCGAGTTGGCCGGCGAGACGGTGACGGCGGTGCGCACGCGCGCCCCGGGCAACGACGGGCCGATTGGCGGGCTGAAGGTCGAGACCGCCAACGGCTGGTTCGCCGCGCGTCCATCCGGGACGGAACCGATCTACAAGATCTACGCGGAAAGCTTCAACAACCCGTCCCACCTGGAGCAGATCCTCGAGCAGGCCCAGGGCGTGGTGAACCAGGCCCTGGACCATCCCGACTGAGGGGCGGCCGGATTGGCAGGGATTGCCCGGCGGGCATGGACTCGAGCGCCCCGAGTCGCTATCATGCCGGCTTCTTAAGCGCCCGTAGCTCAGCTGGATAGAGTGTCGGCCTCCGAAGCCGAAGGTCACAGGTTCGAATCCTGTCGGGCGCACCAGACGAAGGTGCAATCGAGCGCCAAAGGAAAACGCCCCCGTGAGCTTCTGCTCCGGGGGCGTTTTTGCGTGGTGCGTCTCGCCGGTTGATTCAGTCGGTTGTCACCGTGGCCTGCCGGTCGTGCCGCAGCCATTCGGTCAGCTTGCCCAGCGACATCGGCCAGGCAAAGAAATAGCCCTGCAGGATGTCGCAGCCCCACCCGGCGAGCAGCTCGCGCTGGGCATCGGTCTCGATGCCTTCGGCCACCACCTTGATGCCCAGGTGAGGGGCCATGGAGATGATGCCCTGGATGATGGCCGCGTCATCGCCGCTCGTCTCCACCCCCCATGATGAAGCTGCGGTCGATCTTCAACTTGTCGATCGGTCGGTGCTTGAGATAGCTCAGGCTGGAAAACCGGTGCCGATGTCGTCGATGAATACGCTGATATAGCTGTTCTGCAGGTTCCGCAGTGTCCCGATGGCCGCGGCCGCCTCGTCCATGAGCATGCCTTTGGTCAATTCCAGCTCCAGCCGGTGGGCAGGCAGACCCGCGACGTCGAGCGTGCGCCTGATGGTCGTCAGGAAATTGGGTTGGTTGAACTGCAGTGGTGAAATATTGATCGCGACCCAGCCATATTCCAGACCGAGGCCAGAGAAGGTCAGCATGTCGCGGCAGGCGCGGTCTAGTACCCGTTCAGTCAGCGCAATGATCTGGCCGGTGTCCTCCGGCCAGTGGGATGAAGGTCGCCGGCGAAACCCAGCCGTGTTCGGGGTGGTTCCAGCGTATCCTGGCCTCCAGGCCGGCGATGCGCCCACTCCGTGCCTGATAGAACATCTGGAAATCCTGTCGCTCGATGGCTTCCTGCAGATCGTTTCGCAGCCCGACACGACGGTGCACCTGGGTGTTGATCTCCTCGTTGAAGATCTGGCAGGTGTTCCGACTCTGCTGCTTGGCGCGATACATGGCCATGTCGGCCTGCTGGATGAGGATCGACGGCTGATCGGTGTCGGGTTCGCTGATGGTGATGCCAATGCTGGCGCTCAGGTAGAGCTCGTGCTCGTCGCGCCAGGCGCGACGAGCACGGAATCATCAGGCAGATGGCAATGGCGACCAGGAGCAGGGCGGCCTCGATCGACAGGCGGTCGTGTTGTTCGCGCGTCGATTCATCCAGCATGCCCGGCAGGTCGATGCCATGCTGCTTGAGGTTGAAACCCACCAACGAGAGCAGCAACAGGCCGCTGGCATATTTCAGTCCGCGCCATTGCTGCAGAGGTGGGCGAGTAGTCCGGTGCCGGCCAGAAGGGCCGCCAAGCCGCTTTCACGGGCCAGGGGCAGACCGAGCGGCTCCGGGTTGGAGATGGCCAACGGTACAAGCAGGCCCACGGCACCGATGGTGATGCAGGCGGCGATCACCATCAGGAGATAGGACTGGGTCAGCAGGTTAGTCGTGGGGACTGCCATGGTTGTCAGATATCTTGACCGGGCATTCGAGGGGTGAATGTATTAGCCAGGCTAATTGGTGGCCTGCTTGTTCGGTAAGTGAAGAAACCAGTCAAAAGAATTTTTCTAGGGAATAGACCGGGCGCCCGACACCATCAAAGCCAGCGGCGGGTGCGCGCACGGTAGCTTGCAAAGCCGTCGCCGAACAATCCTTGCAACGCCTTTTCTTCGGCAGCGATCTGGACTTGGTCGAGAAACACCACGAACGCGGCGACGGCCAGCAGGGAGAGGGCGTTGTCCAACCAGAACACCACGCCCGCCAGAACGAGCGCATCGCCCAGGTAGATCGGGTTGCGACTGAACCGGTAGATGCCGCTGGTTACCAAGTGCCGGCTGCGTTCCGGGTGGATCGGATTGATGGTGGTGTGAGCGCGCCACAAGGCCCAGGCGGCCGCCAACATCAGGCTCACACCGGTCGCGATCAGCAGGCCCGCCGCCCAGGTACGCCCGGGGAACGTGACCTCGGCCATCGGCCACCAGATCGACAGGGCATAGGCCAGGGCGATACTGAGCAACAGGGCGACCGGGGGTGGAATCAACTTGGTGAACATGGGGTTGTGGCCCGCAATGTAGTGTGTCGGTTTGCTTGGGCTGCCGTGGCCGGGTGTCGTTCATTGTGGCCCTAGCCGCCAATTGTAGTTTATCCCCGTGGGTGGATGGCCTAAAGTCCACCGGACACGCTGTTCCATATGTCATTACAGGGGGCGCAAGCATGTTGTCGAGGATAAAGAGCCGCTCGGTATGGCTGACCGGAGCAAACGCGCAGGAAAAGCGCGAGGAAGTGCGGAAATACTTTCATCGCACCATGGACGTCTACGAAAACCTCTTCGAGGTGATTAGTAGCGACGATCAGGCCTTCTTCGAGCGCCCCGAGCCACTGCGTCACCCGCTGGTTTTCTACTTCGGCCACACCGCCACTTTCTATATCAACAAGCTGGTCGCGGCCAAGGCGACCACGCGAATCGATCCGCAACTCGAGGGCATGTTCGCCATCGGCGTCGACGAAATGAGCTGGGATGACCTCGACGGCGGGCACTACGACTGGCCGACGGTTGACCGGGTGCGCGCGTATCGACGGTCGGTGCGCGACCGGGTCGATGCGATCATCGACGAACTGGACTGGACCCCGCCGGTGCGATGGGACGATCACCCGGCCTGGGCCATCTTCATGGGCATCGAACACGAGCGCATCCACCTCGAGACCTCCTCGGTGCTGATTCGTCAACTCGATACCCGTTGGGTCCGCCCGCATGCCGACTGGCCGGTCTGCGACGCGGCGGCCGGGCAGCCGGGCGACGCCCCCGAGAACTCCCTGGTCGAGGTCTCCGGGGGGCGGGTCGAGCAGGGCAAGCGCCATGACGCACCGCTGTACGGCTGGGACAACGAGTACGGTCGCCTGGAAACCGAGGTCAAGCCGTTCCGCGCCAGCCGCATGCAGGTGTCCAATGCCGAGTTTCTCGCCTTCGTCGAGGCCGGTGGTTACCAGACGCCGACGTGGTGGACTGAGGAGGGCCGCCGCTGGCTCGACTACCGCGGCGCCAGGCATCCCATCTTCTGGGTGCCTCGGGGCGATGCGTTTGCCTACCGCGCCATGACTCACGAGATCGACATGCCCTGGGACTGGCCGGTGGACGTCAACTACCTCGAGGCCAAGGCCTTCTGCAACTGGCTCGCGGAGAAGACCGGCCAGCCCATTCGCCTGCCCACCGAGCCCGAGTACCAGCGCTTGCGGGAGGTTTCCTGTGTGCCCGACGAGCCGGAGTGGGCCGAGCGGGCGCCGGGCAACATCAACCTCGAGTATTGGGCCTCGGCCTGCCCGGTCGATCGGTTTGCCCATGGTGAGTTCTATGACGTGATCGGCAACGTCTGGCAGTGGACCGAAACGCCCATCGACGCCTTCGAGGGTTTCGAGCCCCACCCAATCTACGACGACTTCTCTGCGCCGACCTTCGACAACCAGCACAACCTGATCAAGGGCGGATCCTGGATCTCGACCGGCAACGAGGCGACCCGCGATGCCCGCTACGCCTTTCGCCGGCACTTCTTCCAGCACGCAGGCTTTCGCTATGTCGAGGGCGAGCCGGTGCGTCCGCCCGCCGGCAAGGAGTCCGGCTACTACGAGACGGACGCGCTGCTCGCCCAGTACTGCGACTTCCATTACGGCCGCTCGTACTTCGGCGTGGCCAACTTCCCGCGCACGCTGGTCGAGTTCGCCCTGCGGCAGATGGAGGGGCGGACGCACGGCGCGGCACTGGACATCGGTTGTGCCACCGGCCGGGCGACCTTCGAGCTCGCGCCGCACTTCGAGTCGGTCACGGGCCTGGACTTCTCGGCCCGCTTCATCCAGATCGCCCAGGCAATGCTCGACGAGGGGCAGATCGCCTACGCCCTGCCCACCGAAGGCGAGCTGACCGAGGATCGCGCCGCCTCGCTGTCGTCGCTCGGGCTCGAATCGCGGGAGAACATCGCGTTCCGGCAGCAGGATGCCTGCAACATGAAGTCGCACTTCACCGGCTACGACCTGGTGCTGGCGGGCAACCTGATCGATCGGCTCTACGACCCGGGCAAGTTCCTCGACGACATCGCCGAGCGCATCAACCGTGGCGGCCTGCTGGTGCTTGCCTCCCCCTACACCTGGCAGGAGGAGTCGACCCCGCGCGAGGCCTGGCTGGGTGGCTTCGAGAAGGACGGCCGGCCGGTGTCCACGCTGGACACGTTGCTCAGGCGCCTCGAACCGCACTTCGAGTTGGTGGGCGAGCCGGCGGACATCCCGTTCGTCATCCGCGAGACGGCCCGCAAGCACCAGCACACGGTCAGTCAGGTGACCGTATGGGCGCGACGATGAGTCCCACCGATTTCACCCGGCTGGCGCAATACGCCGGCTCCGGTTGCGAGAAGTACGACCGGCGCGGCGAGATTTTCGGTCGCGAGGACGTCATCCCGCTGTGGGTGGCGGACATGGACTTTCCGGCACCGGACTTCGTCACCGAGGCCTTGTCCGCCCGTCTGGCGGACGGGGCCTTCGGCTATGCCAAGCCGGATGCGGAGCATTTTCGCGCCATCGCCGACTGGCTCTGCGACCAACATGGCTGGCATGTCTGCCCCAACCATATTCTGCCCGTGCCGGGTGTGGTGCCGGCCATCGCCATGGCGATACGTGCGTTTACCTCACCCGGGGCGCGGGTGATCATCCAGCCACCGGTGTACTTCCCGTTTTTCCAGGTGGTCCGCGATCAGGGCCGGACCTTGCAGGAGAACCCATTGGTCGAGACCGACGGGCGCTACGAGATGGACTTCGATGCCCTGGCCGAGCAGGCGCGGGATGCCGAGATGCTGCTGCTCTGCAATCCGCACAATCCCGGCGGGCGGGCCTGGTCTATCGAGGAGCTCGAGCAGGTGGCGGCGATCTGTGCCCGGCATGAGGTGATGGTAATCAGTGACGAGATCCACATGGACCTGACCTACCCGGAGGTGGCTCACACCCCGTTCGCCCACGCCGCCGGTCATGCCGGGGTTCGCTGGATGACCGTCTCCGCGCCCGGCAAGACCTTCAATACCGCCGGCATCGGCGGCGGATTCGCCGTGATCGTCGACTCGACCCAGCGGGATACCTTCGGGCGGGAACGGCGCGGCATGCATCTGGGAGAGGGGTCGGTGTTTGGGCTGGTCGCGATGAAGGCGGCCTATACCGAAGGAGGCGACTGGCCGGCCGAGCTGATGACGCATATCGCCCACAATCGCGATCGCGTGGTCGCGGCGGTGGCCGACCTGCCGATCGAGCCCATGTGGCCGGAATCGACCTACCTGTTATGGTTGGATTGCCGCGGCATGGGGTTGTCGGATGCCGAGCGCGATCCCGGCGATATCGCCCTGCAGCGTTTTTTCATCGACGAGGCGGGTCTGGGGCTGAGCCAGGGCATCATCTTCGGCGAAGCGGGGAGGGGCTTCATGCGGATCAACCTGGCCACGCCGACCCGCGTGATCGACCGTGCCATGCAGCAACTGCGGGCGGCGTTCGGCAAGCAGGGCGGGCGGGCGCCGAGCTGAGCTGAGCTGAGCTTCAGGGGAAATCCGATGCCGGGTCGATAGCCGCCGGATCACGGGTGAAGCATCTGCCTGGGATAGAGGCGACCGCCTGTGGCTACGAGTTCGCAACGCATCCGGCCGCGCAGGAAATCCTCGGCACGGACCGTCTGGGTCTTGCCGCGGCGCAACTCGCCGCTGGTGGCCAAAAAGCGTCCGCAGTCGTTTTCTTGGGTCCCTCGGCACAGGCGGATCTCCATGCCGTTGAAGCGGGCCGTGCCGTCGCGCGTGCGATAGGGGCCATCTCGGTCATGCAAAGTGAAGGCGACCGGCAGGCCGGCGACCAGGTCCAGCCCCAGCGGCTCGGCGGCGCGCCACCTGCCGCCGTAGGACACCTCCACGGGCTGCAGGATGCACTGCACCCGTTCCCCCGGGGCCGCATTGGCGCGGGCATGAGCCAACTCGGCCGCGCGGGCGGCGGCCTCTGCCTCGCGTGCCTTGGCCTCTTGGCGGCGCGCCTCGGCACGTGCCCGGTCGACCTCGGCCTGCCTCATCCTCGCCTCGTCCTGTTCGGCGACACTCATTTGCGCCCAGCGGTCCTCCGGGATGCCCAGTGGATAGCGCGGGCCACAGGCACTCACCAGGATGGCTGCTGCCGCCAGATAGCCGATGGCCAGCGAGCGGCCAGACGGCAGGGCCATCAATCGCGCAACCGGGCGTCGAGGTGGTCGACCGCCTCGGCCCAGTCGGCGTCATCCGCCAGCGATTCGCGCAGAAAACGCTGCTGGCTTTCGTTCCAGAACGGGGCCTCGGGCAGGGCCGTGTCGCTGGGCAGTGGTTTATGCCGCTCGATGAACGTCTCGATGGCCTCTTCGCTGGACTCGAGTCCCAATTGGTCGAACAGTTCACTCAGTGGGTGGAACGGTGGCTGCATGCAGGTTTCTCCTGAGGAGTTGCCAATGGATTTTCCATGTTGTCGACTCGATTCTAACCGCTTTTTCCGCTCGCTTCGTCGGCGTCTATACTCACCGTCTTTGACCGTGGAGAAACGCTCGTGTGGCATGACTATTTCCTGTTCCTGCTCAAGGCCGCAACGATGGTCGTGGCAGTGATCTTCATCACCGCCGCGGTGATCTCGATCATTTCCCAGGCGCGCCAGACGCAAATGGGCAAGGAAGGTCCGCGCCCCCTGCGTATCCGGTACCTCAACGAGGAAGTCGAGTCCCGTCACAAGCAGCTGCGAGAGGCCCTGGACCAGTCCGATGGCGGCATCAAGACAAAGGTGCGCCAACTGGTGGATCGTCTGCGTGGCCTGCGTGGCAGAAAAGGGGGAGCTCGCCCTGGTGAGTCGACCGATCAGAAGGGCGACGACGTCGCGTCATCGGAATCGATCCGGGAAACGATGGAAAAAGAAGGTCCGGCCGAGGAGGGCATCGCGTCGGGTAAAGGGGCCGACGAGAAGGGTGCGGAATCAGGCGAGTCGCCCCGTTCGTTCGTGCTGCGTTTTGACGGCGACATCCGCGCCTCGGCCGTGGATGCGCTGCGCGAGGAAGTCAGCGCCGTGTTGCAGGTCGCCCGCCCAGGGGCCGACCGCGTGCTGCTGGTGCTCGACAGCCCCGGCGGGATGGTGCCGGGATACGGTCTGGCGGCTGCGCAACTCGCCCGCCTGCGTACCCGCGGCATCGAGCTGGTCGCCGTGGTCGACCGGGTGGCGGCCAGTGGCGGTTACATGATGGCCGCGGTGGCCGACCGGATCGTTGCCGCCCCGTTTGCCATTCTCGGCTCGATCGGTGTCGTCGCGCAGATACCCAATATCCACCGGCTGCTCAAGGAGAACAACATCGATGTCGAATTGCACACCGCCGGACAGTACAAGCGCACGCTGACGCTGCTGGGCGAGAATACGGAGGCCGGTCGCGAGAAGTTCCGAGAGGAACTCGAGCAGACCCACGAACTGTTCAAGCAGTTTCTCAACCGCTTTCGCCCCCAGCTTGACCTCGACAAGCTGGCGACCGGGGAACACTGGTTGGGCGAGGATGCCCTGGCACTGGGCCTGATCGACGCCATCGGCACCAGCGACGATTTGATCCTCGAGGCCATCGAGGCCGGCGATACCTACGAGATCACCCAGCCGCTGAAAAAGCGCGGCCTGCTGGCCCGGATGAATGCCTCCCTGCAGTCGGCCGCCAGCGAGTGGCGCCAGCCGCTCTGATCCCCCTGGCGAGGTGCGTCGGCGGGAGCTAGAGGGCGACTTGCCCTAGCGTCAGCCTACTTCTCCGGCCGCCAGTGATAGAGGGCGAGCACCTGGGTGTAGGTCTCGGCGACGTCGTGGGCGAAGTGATCGATGGCATGCCGACGCGCGGAGGATACGGCGCGTTCTGACATGGCCTGCCGGGTCGCCTCGTCTTCCAGCAGCCGCTGGACGGCATCGGTCCAGCGGTGGATGTCCTCGGCAGTCTTGAAGCCATTGGCCTCGTTTTTCACCACGTCATCGATGCCGCTCGAGCGCACCGCCACCACGGGCAGTCCGGCGGCCATGGCCTCGAGGATCACCATGCCCTGGGTCTCGGACTTCGAGGCGAACACGAACAGATCGCCCAACTGGTAGTAATGCGCGATCTGCTCGGGCGGCACCGCGCCGACCAGGGTGACCCGGGCATTGAGTTCGAGGGCATCGATCCGGGATTGCAGCGACTGGCGGTCCTCGCCGTCACCGATCAGCAGGCAGCGAAAGGGCTGCTCGCTGCGCCGGCGTAGTTCATCCATGGCCGTGATCAGGAAATCAATGTTCTTCTCCCGGCTTAGCCGCGAGACGCTCACCAGCACTTGCTCGTCGGGGCCGATGTCGTGTTTTTCGCGCAGGGCCGCGACGGCTTCGGGTGCCGATGCCTGGAAACGGTCGAAGTCGATGCCGGTCGCGTGGACATAGATCGGCGAGGTGACGCCGATAATCCGCAGGTACTCCTCGGCCGACTCGGTCGGCACGATCACGCCGGTGCAGCGATTGGCAAACCGGCGGACGGCCGTGTGCGCGATCAGGTTGCGAAAGAGGGGGCCGGGCAGGGGCACGTAATGCGAGTAGTGCTCCAGGCGGGTGTGATAGGTGAACACGGTGGGCACCTTCAGGCGGCGGGCGTGCCATTGCGCCACCCAGCCGAGCCAGAAGGGGTGATGAATGTGGATCAGGTCGGGTCGAAAGCGCTTTAGCCCGCGGCGGATGCGCGGCGAGAGCGGATTGGCCAGCCGGAACTCCCCATGACGCCCCATGCTCAGCAATGAGGGCACCCGTATCACGTCCATGCCCTCATCCTGCTGTCCCGGGTAGCTGGGCGCCACGATTAGCACGCGGTGCGTCAGTTGTTCCAGTCCTCGGCGCAAGCGGTCGATCGATATGGGGACCCCGCCGATGAACGGCAGGTAATTGTTGGTCACCATGGCGATCGACAGCGGACGATCACGCCAGGGGGCAGTGTCGAGCTCGTAGTTCCGGTAGTAGTCGCGCTCGACGAAGATGGAGCTGTAGAGCTTGATCGCCAGCAGTGCCAGTACGCCGAGCACCAGCAGGAAGTTGAGGTGGCCGACGTAGAAAAGCGAGTGGATGAAGAACCAGAGGCTTTCGAGCGTCTTGAAGGCCTGGTGCTGGCCGATATTCAGTCGCTCGACCCCGATGGTCACCTCGCCGTCGCGCGTGGTGACGTCGACGAAGTGGTAGAAACTGGTCTCGTCGTTGAGCACCAGTCCCCCGGCCCCGCCCGTAACCACGTAGTAGACCCCGTCATGTGTCTGCTGGTCGAACAGGTGCAGGTTGCTGGAAAAGACCGCATCCACGCCATGGCTGCGAAACAGCTCGTGGAGTCGATCACGGAATGCCCTGTCCTGCAGGTACTGGTCGTCGGAATCGATGGCGCTCTTCTTGGCGGTGGGGAACAACGGGTGGCCAAGGAAGACGAAACGATGGCCCGAGATCGGATCACGCAACTGCTCCTTGAGCCAGTGGAGCTGAAAGGGATAGGTGTCCGGATCGCTGCTGTCGAGAAACAGGAACTGATGGCCACCGGCGCGGAAGCTGTAAAAGTAGGGCCCGAAATGCTCGTAGAAATTGAACGAGCCAAAGGCGCCACTCTCGTTTTCGCCCACCGTCAGTAGATAGGGCATCTCCAGGTGCGAGAGCGTGCGGTACAGGGCTCGGTACTTGTCCTCGCCGCCGCCGCTGACGGCGTTGCCGGCCGAGATCACGAAGTCGAGGTCGGCCTGGTTGAGCATCGGCACCATCTTGCGCTCGAACAGGCCCACCGAATTGTTGATATTGCCCACCACCGCGAAATGCAGCGCGTTGTCTGCGTCCGCCTGGATGCGCTCGATCTGCTCGGCATGCACGGCGTTGTAGGTCGGTTCGACTATCGACAGGTAGATGCGGTAGCCGATCAGCAACAGGATCGCGAGCAGCGTCAGGTAGAAAGCGGCCTTGAGTCGACGCGGCGTGAGCAGGCGGGCGATGCGGTTCATGGCAGCCTCACGTTGCCTGCGGCCGGCGACTGGCCGCGATCTCGCGCTGGGTGATGAACAGGCCGATCAGCATGCCCAGGTAGATGGTCAGGGCGCGCCAGGCGACCGTCACCAGCACCAGGTGGGATGCCGTCACCATGTCGCTGAAGAAATGCCCGAAGACCCCTTCGGCGATCCCAGAGGCGCCGGGGGTAGGGGAGAAGTACATCACGAAGGTGGTCATCACCATCCGGCCTATGATCAGCCAGTAGTCCAGCCCGTAACCCAGCGCCCAGAAAAGCAGCACCGGGAAGGAGAACAGTGCCAGCAGGAAGATCGCCGTGAACAGGAACGAGGCGGCGATATCGAACCAGCGGCCCTGAAAATACCGCACGAATCCGTGGGCGAATTGCTGCAGCTCTCGTACTAGGCGAAAGCGCCAGCGCCGGTGCCGGCGCGCATTGATCAGGTGCGCGCGGCGCAGCAGGTTGATCGCCCCCAGCATCGGGCGTAGCAGCCAGTTGGAACGCAACACCAGGAGGGTGAAAAAGCCCAGGTACAGGGCGACGCTGACGAGGAGTGTGGCCACCAGGGAGTTGCTCTGAGCGGCCTCCTCGGCACCGGGCAGGGTCAGCACCAGCACCGGCGTGGCGCCGAAGATGAACAGCACGGCCAGTGCCGTGCGAATGGTGGTGGCCGTCAGCCCGATACCCACCGCCACGCCCCGGCGGCGCATGAACCACACTTGGGCCACGCCGCCCCCGGTCGCCAGCGGCGTGATGTTGGAGACGAAGATGTTGAGAAAGACCAGTCGGGCCATCGCGGCCAAGGGGACGAACTGGCCCAGCGCCCGCAGGGTGAACCAAAGTCGCAGGCCGTCGGCGGCGAAATAGACGAGCAGCAGGGCAAGGCTCGCCAGTATGAGTCGCGGGCTGATCAGTCGGGCATCCCAGGTGATCTCGTGGCCGGCCACCTGCGAGTAGACCGCATACAGTCCCGCCGCGCTCAGGCCGATGAACAGCAGGGCGAACCAGAACAGCCGTCGGCCACGGAAGGTGGGTTCGTGCTGGATCTCGAAGCGCTCGGGACGACGGTGCGGGTCGGTCATGTCGGGTACGCCCCTGTATGGATGCCCCGTGTTTGGCCAGGTTCCCCAGTTGTCGAGCGGGCTCGAGGGGCAGACACAGAAAAACCCGCACGAGGCGGGTTCACTGCTTGCACTTTTGGAGGCTGGACCCGGAGTCGAACCGGGGTGAACGGATTTGCAATTCCTTCACATTGTTTTTCTGATTTGTTCGCATTGTTTCGAAACACGCGCCATGACGCGGTTTGGTGGGTGTTCGATGTTTCAGGCGTCCGCCAGTTTTTGCAGTCGATTGGTACCTCGACTGGTACCTCGAGGCTAATCCGTTCGTCCAATGCTGTCGTTTGATTCGTGTTCACGGCGGGAAGAATATCACCAGCAGGCGGATCGGTGGACACGGCAATGGGCGACGTCGTCGCGCTCGCTGCGTCCTTTATTCGTGGTGACGCAGTTTTGCGTCATGTCGGTTCCGCCTTGGCGACGTACATCCCCCATTGGGGGTTGTGTCTCCTACCTTTCGTCCTCCGGTGGAGGATGGATGCCGATAGGTGCGTCCAATCCTGGACGGATCGTGTACGCGTTTGCCGGGTCAGGGTGTCGGCGGGTTGGTCCACCAGCGGTGGCCGGATCGGGAAGGGTTGGAATCAATCAAGTTTGCGGGCCGGTTTCCAGGCCTCGGACGCGCTCTGCGGCCCCCTCGTGAGGCAGGGCGGGCATAGGGTCCCCAGCGCGGCGTTATGCCCACCAGCGGCGTGCGCGGGCGCGTTCCTAGGCTCGTCTCGTCGTTGGAGATTGCGTCCATGCTACCGCCAAGAAATACCCACGGCCTATATGGGGGGTGGGCTGCACAGCAGCGCGACCAACCCGGCCGGCTGTTGGTTCCCAGGTAATGGCGTCGAACGGGTCGACCGTGGCCGCCAGCACAAGAACCAGAAGATGCCGTGCCGGCATATCCACGGCGCGGCATCTGTTTTTCACCTGGCTGGTCGTTCGCCCCGCTGTCGTCCGGTGCTAGGCTGGCGGTGATCCGCTTTGCCAGGACGGCGATGCACCATGGGCGACATGGGAAGTCAGCCATGCGGGGCGGATCTCGCCAAAGATCACGGCGGCAAAACAATCACGGACGAAGCGAGGTCTCAGTGATGAACGTTCCCCTCGACGGCCATGGACAGCCGAACCCCGCATTCAATCACCAACGCAACCGGCGCAAGGCCATGAAGTCGATGCTCGGCTTGCTCGACGGAGCTGTTGCCGACATGAGGCTTCGTGAGCTCGAGATCGCATTTCTCGACACCTGGTTGCGTGACAACGAACACCATCTATCAGGCGACGATGATGCCCGCGAAGTTCTCGATTTCGCCCAGGTCGCGCTAGAGAACCAATGCGCCGATGGCCAGCACATCGACGACATGCGGGGCGTGATCCACGGCATTCTTCAAGACCGGGAAGCCGAAGCCTTTGCCGACCCGACCGACTCCATCAATTACCTGATCGGCCTCACGCACGGCGTGCTTGCGGATAACCACCTGGACGATCACGAGATCCAGCGAATAGACAACTGGATGAAGGACGTGGAGGGCCTTGAGGTGGCCGACAGGTGGCCGGTGAACGTCCTCCGCGATCGTGTTGGGGCGATCCTAGATGATGGCGTGATTACCGAGGATGAGCGGGCGGACCTCGTAGAGACATTGCAGAGGATCAACGGCGGCGGACTTGAGGAAGGGGTAGCCGGCGGCATGTCATCCACATTGGCCATCACCGAGTGCGAGTGGGTCGATTTCCCTGGGCGGTCGTTCTGCCTGACCGGCAAATTCCTGTTCGGCACACGCAGGCGCTGCGAGACAGAAATAGAGCGCGTTGGCGGGAAGATCGCTGGTGGGATCACCAAGCGTCTGAATTACCTCGTCGTCGGGGGCGCCGAAAGCCGCGATTGGGCCCACAGCAGCTTTGGCCGAAAGATCGAAAAGGCCCAAGCATATGCACAGCAAGGGACCGGCCTCGAGATCGTTACGGAAGAAACCTGGCTGGATTCGCTTCATGGCGCGAGCGCATAGCCGACGTAGCGGTCGCGCTTGTCGACTAGATACAGACGGGTGACCCATGATCGTCCCCTCTTGTAGGTGGATTGTTCTCCCCGCATGGGGGCGTCGGCAATCCAGGCCACGCACGGAAAGCCCCGCGCTTGGCGGGGCCTGTTCTGGTGATGGTTTTCAGTCAGTCGATGGGGTCGAGCATGTCATCCCTGGCCGACACCCAGTAGGCATCCGTTCGCCCTCTGGGTCTGAGCTTCCGCATAGTGAAGGTTAGATCGTCGAGAAACACCTCGTCGCCGGCATCGAACATCCGGCATTCTCCGCGGAGGCGGTGAGCGGCGAAGAATCGGTTGAATGCCTCTCGGTCGCCTGACGCGGCGAAGGATGCGAGCCGATCGTAGTCCTCGCGGGACTTGCATCCGATGATGTCGCCCTCCGCGAATCGATACCAGCCGGAAGAGCTGGACGCCTGACGCTCGTTTGCCTGCTCAGCCCGCTTCTGCTCTTTCTCGGCTCGGAGTGCTTCGACGCTGTTTCCGTTCTCGTCGACTTCGAGCATGGCCATTTGCTGCTTGATCGGCACGCCATGGTTGGCCTCGGTCCCCGCCGTTTGGGCCGAGGCGTGCTCATCATCAAAGGCGCCGTCTGCCCATAGTGCGAGCCCAGCGACGCCCAGGCCCACGATCAGCAACGCGAACGGCCCGTAAACCAGAATGCGAATGGTGTTCTCTACCCAGCGTGGCATGTGGCCTCCTTGCCGGTGGATCGTGTGAATGTCACGAACTCTTGGGCACCATGGCGGGCGAGATTCGCTGTCGTCAAGGATCGAGCGGCCAGTTGCCGATCAAACCCCCGTCAGCATTTCGAGCCCGTCCTCGTTCACACGGGTCTGCACCGAGCGCAGGATCTCCCACATGAACGCCTCGAGGTGCGGTTGCAGTCCAGCGCCGTCTACCTGGATCAGCGCATCGCCATTCTGCATGGCGTTCGTCTTGGCGTTGAGTGATCGGATTTCTGCCTCGGTCATCCGCTCTTGCAGTCTCAGCAGTTTCTCGCGCCGATTGTTCTCCTTGTCGATCTGCCGATTGACCTCGAAGCCGAAGCGATCCCAGTCCGGCGCGTCATTGCCGAATAGGTTGCCCAGCAGGTCGCCGGTGCTCTCAATGCCGGTGTTGATCGACTCGAATGCCGCCTCGACCTGCCGGGTCTGCGCCTCGAGCTCGGCCACGTTGAGCTGCACGTTCGCCTCGATGTTGGCGATCCGCTCATCCGATGCCAGCGCGGCGATCTTGATGCGGAATTCCTCGCTGCTCTCCGCGGCTTCGTCCATGACCTTGTCGACCTTGCTGACGCTGGAAGCGGTGTCGTCCATCACCCCATTCAGGCCGGTGAATGTCGGCACCCCGTCCTTCATCGTCTTGACGAACCCTTGTGCGCGCTGCTCAGCGGTGTGCAGGGCATCGGGCAGGTTTTCGGTCAGGTTGACGATGCCGGTTCCCCACGGGTCGGCATTCAGGAAGGCCCCCAGGGTTTCCAGCTCCTGCCGGACCTTGCGGGCGGCTTCCTCCTCCTTTTTCCGCGCCTCTGCGATGGCGATGGCGCGCTGGGTACTGCCCTCGATGCCGTCCTCGCGAGTCTTGTTTAGGACGCGCTCGGCCTCCGCCAGCTTGGCGGCCTGCTCCTGCATGATCCGGGCATTCGTCTCGGCCGCGTGGGTCGCATCATAAATCTGGGTGCCAAGGGTCGCGAACTCGTCGCCGGTGGCGGCCTGAATTGCTGCGTCGATCCCTTCCTTGAGAACTGTCCCCAAGGCATAACCGGCAGCCAGTGCCACGGTAGGCCCACCCAACCACTTAAGTGTTTTGCCGAAGGCTGCTGCACTTGTGTCCGCCTTGCCGAACCCGGTAACCAGATTCTTCCCGGTGTTGGCGATCATCAACCCCAGCAAGATTTTGAGCAGGGGCAGGGCCATATCCACCTGTGACACGATGCCGGCGAGGTTACCCGCCAGCTTCGCTACGTTTGCATCCACGTCAGATGCCCCACTCCCGAGCTCGATCAACAGATCAACCAGTGGCTCGAATGATTCGATCACCCCGGCGGTGAACTGGGACAGGCCGCCGAACGCCTGCCCGATCTTGGTCATGGCCTGAGCCAGCCCCTCGGCCGTGGACAGGTCGATCTCCCCGAGCAGCCCAGACAGCGCCTCGACCACAGCATCGATGCCCTCGATCACGGCATCGAAGTCCGCCAGCTTCAGCGCCTCCGGCATGTTCTCCGCCGCGTTCAGCAGGACCGTCTCGATTGCCTGCATCTGGCTCTCGATGTAATCGACAACCTCCCCGAGCTCTCCGGTGCTGACGTTCGACCCCAGCGCCTTGAACATGGCCCCGATGGCCTCGGTGATCCCGCCGTATTCGTCCAGCAGCGGCCGGCCGATCTTCTCGGCCGCCGCCTGAAGGTTGTTGACCAGGTTCTGATTGAGGTTGCCGATTTCCTCGACCATCTTTCCGTAGGCGGTCGCGGTAACGCCTGCTCGATCCCCCATGGCGCGCAGTGAGTCCTGGAAGGGCTCGGCACCATTGCCGGTCAGAACCATCACGCCGTTCAGTCCTTCGATGGAGCCGAACAACTTGCCCATCTGTTCGGTGCTACCGCCGGTGGATTCCTGAACGTCCCTAAGAACGCCGTCGAGATCTTTGGACTTTAGGGCCGCTGCGCCGAATTCAATTTCAAGGTCGGCGGCTGTTTTGGCTGCTTCAGCGGATGGCTTGATGATGTTGCTGAGGGCACCCTTGACCTGCGAGATCGCCTGAGACGTGGGTGCGCCGGCCGCTGTCAGAGCGGCTATGGCCGAGAGCAGCGCCTCAAAGCTGACGCCGGCCGGGGCCGCCAGACCGGTTACCTGCGAAAGCGACGCGCCAAGCTCCGGCAGCGTGGTCTGGCCCTGCCTGACGGTGGTAAATAGGGCATCGCTGTAGGATTCGGCCTCATCGGCGCTCGCGCCGTATGCCTTCATTGACGAGGCGAGCACCTTTGTCGTCTCTACCAGGTCGGCCCGGCCGGCGACCGCTAGTTTCTCGGCCCGGCTAACGAAAGCGATCGAATCGGCGTAATCCGTGCCGTTCGAGATCGCGGCGTAAATCGCTGTCGTGATTTCCTCGAGCGGCTGGGTGCTCTGGGTGGAATACTCCAGGATCGCGTCTTTGAACTCGCCCAGCGCCTCGATGGGCTGGTCGATCAGGGTGGCGATCTCGCGAAAAGCGCTATCGAAGTCGCCAGCCACTTTGATCGAGAATGCGGTGATCGCCGCACCAGCCGTAAGCAGCCCGGCCTCCAACTTGACGGCCGATGTGGTGACATTCCGGATCGGCGAGGTGACACTCTGAAGCGAGCCGGTGAACCGCTCGGCATTGCGCAGTGCGGACTGCGTGGCCGCGCCCGTCTTATCGACGCCCTGGAAGATCAGCTCAACGGTGGATTTCTTGTCAGCCATGGTTCTGCTCCTGCCGGTTCATAGAGGGGGCGGGTATTTGGTCGATCATCGCGGGCCCCCTTCGATGAACTGGCACAGCCAGCGCCCGATGTTGGTCAGGCGCACACAGAGACGCGTGCCGTGCCGTTCGAACGTGATGACGGGGGCCAGCCCTTGCCCGGGCGCTGGCTGCAGGCGCCCGATGGCTTTAGAAATCTGCGCTTCGCTTGCACCTTGGCTAGATGCCTCGACGATCACGTCCAGAAAGGGTTTTGGCTTCGTGGGGTGAAGGTTGCACGCGATGATTTCGGCGAGTGCCATGTTCAGGGGGCGCGCGTAATTGACGCCGATGCCGAAACAGTAAGCCGCCGTGTTTTTCATGAGCTGGAGCCGTTCGACAGCGATGTCCTCGGGGCTCTTTGAATCCCGTGCGGTGTTTTTGCCGGGCCGATGCTGTCCATGCGATGCGGTTTGTTCGCTCATGACGACACCTCGGCTTCGTGTTTGGCGATGAATAATTCGAGGGTGGAGAGTCGCCAGCCGGAAGACTGTTTGGTCAACTTGATGGGGCGCGGAAGATCGCCAGACTCGACTAAGCGATACAAGCTCGAGCGAGTAAGGCCGGTGTAGACGGCCGCGTCACGTGGTCGAAGGATGGGGTCGCCCTGAATTAGGTCGGCGGTAATGCTCGGGCGCATGGGCCTCTCCGTTACGTCGTGTTGGTGTGTCACAAAACGGTACGGAATCCGAGATAAGCGCGCCTTCCCGGTTTTGTCAGGTGGGGACGCGTGGTTCCATGTTGCGCGGATATGGGAGGGTGGCCGGCTCAACTTCTGCAGGCACCACAGAGATGCAGAACAGGCGGCGTGGTGATCGGATTTACTCGGTCGGCAGTGATCAGTTCCGACGCATAGTCGAGTCGTGGGAATCGGGGGTATCTGGCGGGATTGCCCGATGTAGATAGCCGAGCACCTCGAGCTCGATACCGATGCGCTCAGAAATCAGCGGTTCCATCTGGCCCGCCCTCGATCTGTTAGAAGCAGACGCGACGGCCTCCCTGGTCGTCTGCCGGCTTAGGGGGAAGGTCGGGCCAGTGAGCAGAGGGGCGCACTACGCTCCGGCGTTCGTCTGCCAAGTGGCCTCGATCTCGCCGGATTTCCTCTGACAGAATGATGCAGCGATGCTGCTCACCGTTCAAAACGGGGGCGGACCGGGTCTTTCAATTTCGCGCGCACCACGTGGGGCGGCATCGGAAACGCAAAAACCCGGCGCTTGGCGATGCCTGGCTGGAGAGCCCTTACCAACCTGCGGGTTCATGTTCGACACGGACAGCCGCGCCTGTTCGAGCTGGCAGGCCGCGCCTGCGGCGGGTGAGCCATGGAGCTGATGACCGAGCGGGAAATGATCAAGACAATCGAGGAGCGGCAAATCTGCCTGGACTTGCTGCGATATGGGATCATCTGGGCCAACCCTGACGGGGACCAGGCGGCAGGGTCCGTGCTATTGCTCGACTTGCTCGCGGTCCGCCGTGATCTGCTGAACCTGCCCGAAGGGTTGGACTACCTGCGTTGGCAGCAAAGCCGCCAGCGTGGAGATGGTGAGCCGGAGGCTGCTGGACGCGCACCGTCTGCGTTGGATGGGTCGAGAAGGGGTGAGATCTCCTTGGTGGGCGCTGACCATGGTCAATGCTGGATGCTTACGTTTGCCGTGAATGGACATCCCCACTAAGATAGGGCTACACGCAAGGTGTGCCTATTTGTTTCTTGTATCAAGTCAAAGGAAGTGTGTAATGAAAGAAAGAACCCAAAAACTCTTCAATATCATGCACATATCAAAGCGCGAGCAGGATTACGGTATCTAAGCCTACTATGCTCGATTTCTTGGTAGCGCAGTTGGATGTCCCGAGGGAGCACGTAGTTGCTCCCTTGTTTATTTTTCTGTCGGCGTTTTTGGGCGCTGGTGTCGCGATCTGGGGTGTTCTATCCAACCGGAGGATCGCGAGGATGAAAAATTCAATGGAGTTTCTCAACAGTACGGACCAGAACGAGGAAGTCTGGATGGCGGTTAGAGAAATCCACGAGTTATCCAGTACAAGTGACGGTAATAAAATTGAGTGCTTAGCCCTCGAAGACCGAAAAAACGATAACAATGCTAGGCACATCCGTCGAATGCTGAATTACTATGAAGCCATGGCCGTCTGCGTCAGCCACGGAATCTATGACGATCGCATTTTGCGAGAAATGCTATTTAGCACAGTCACGAGGCTTTGGAAACAGACTCTGCCCTACGTTAGTAAGCGCCGGGACCTTCTGGGTAAGAAAACCTATTTTCAAGAGATCGAAGCACTGGTTGTGCGGTGGGAAAAGAAGGGGCTCAAAGATAAAAACAAGAAAAAATTATTCCCCTGAATCCCCCTTCCTCACCGGGGCCTTGTGGAATTTTTAGCAATTTGTAAAGTGACCCGCCCCGCATTGCTGACTTCCCGGCTGTCTGCCTGGTGCATCGCCGTCCTGGCGAAACGGATCAGCGTGGACGATAGCACCACCCGCCTCGGTTCGGCCACCGCTCGAGGTTCGACGTGCCGGGCGATTGCGCTCGGGGTCCCTCTGGGAGGTGCGCCCTGAAGTGGTTCACTGATCTTGGACACCGCGATAGGTGGTAATTTGCCACCACAGCCACGAGGTGTACCGAGATGGGAAGACGTCATTTTTCGGAAGAGTTCAAGCTCGAGGCCGCGAGCCTGGTGCTGGATCAGGGCTAT
>JAGXIF010000009.1 GCA_024635755.1 Halothiobacillus sp. | reverse complement strand
CGCAGCCCGACGAGACGCCGGAGCGTACCTGATGGGCTATTACGATTCGGTCCGTCCTCACCAGTATCTGGACGGCGATACGCCGGCGGAAACCGAGAAATCACTCAACGAACTGTCCAAGATCGCTTGACCACTACATTGACACCGTCGCGTCGAGCTGGAGGCGTGCTTCCTCCCGTTGAGCGCGGACTCGGCGAAGGCGCGCGCGGCTGGGCAGAGGCGCTTGTCCTCGCGCTGGACGATGGGAAGGGAGACCATTTCCCCCTACCTTCCGCTTCGACGGCCTGCTTGATGGACTCGGTCTTGCGTCTCTCCATGGCGACTTTGAGCTCGAGACTGTGCTTGGAGAAGCCGTTTCCGATGGTTCAGCCCGATCCGGGCCTTGTTCGCGGTTTGCTGGTCGGCGGATGATTGATTCAGGGAAAGTTGATTGCCCGCTGAGCTTGTCCAGCGTTCGGCACCGTGACCCGGAAGTCGTGTGTCTGGCCGCGATAGTGGGCCTGGCCTTGATAGCGCCCCGCCGGCACGTCGACGTACAGCCAAGGTCCCTGGCTGGTTGCCTGGAATGCCGGTTGGCCGTTGGTTCCCTGGAGGGTGGTTTTCACCTGCGAGACGAATGCGCCTCGATTGCCTTTGGAGAACGTGAGCCTGAGGGAGTAGTCACGCCCCTCCTGTTTCAGCCAGGCGCGCTCGGCTGCGCCCACTCCACCGGTCACATACCGGATGCCGTTGTTCTCGTGGATGGGGAGTCGGGCTTGCGCGATTTCGGACTCGATTACTCCCGGGTTGCGTTCTTCCTCGGTGACGGGCTCCCAGCCCGGCTGTTGCCACGGTTCCTTGTCACCCATGTGTTCATTTGCATGGAGTGGAGAGATAGCGAGCAAAAGCGCCATTGGAATCGCAGTTGTAGCAGTCATCGAAAACATGATCCGGCCCTCCTCTTGGTGTGATTGCCAGTGCAGGGCGCTTCGCTACCGAAGTGCGCCACTGTTGCGCGTCTGCCAGGTGGGCAAAGCCCTCTATGTGTTTCGGGTAAACGCCTGGTGCCTGGTCTACCGTCTGGTACATGCAAAGATTAGTCGACTTTTCCGATCCGGATGAGGGTGGTCGCTGGTTCGTGGTCAATGATGGCGTGATGGGCGGCCTCTCGGAGGGACACTTCCATGCAGAGGAGGGCATCGGGATTTTCAGCGGCCAGCTCTCGCTGGATCAGGGCGGTGGGTTTGCCTCGGTGCGTCGCGTGCCGACGACCTATCCGCTGGCCGGAACACAAGGGGTGTTGTTGCGCATGCGCGGGGATGGCCGGACATACCAGTGCCGCGTGCGCAACGATCGGGCGTTCGATGGCATTGCGTATGGCGCCCCGTTCGACACCCAGTCGGGAAAATGGCTGATGGTCCGGCTGCCATGGTCGGCGTTCGCGGCCGTCTACCACGGCCGTGAGGTTCCGGACGCGCCGCCATTGGACCCTGCTCAATTGGAGCAGCTGGGTGTGCTGCTTTCCGATCGGCAAGCGGGCGCCTTTCGCCTTGAACTGGCGGAGATTCAGTCCTTTTGAGTCGTCCGGCCGGATGGCCGCTTGTTCTCCTCGATTTGATCGCTCATCGCTCGATCTTGGGCCATCGGCTGGGCTGAACCTTCGGTTCAAGGGGGGTCGAGGATCATGCCCTTTTTGTCTGAGAACTTGTCCTACACTTCAGTGGAAGCCCCTAGTGTTCAGTCCCTTTCCGGGCCACAGATTCGCCATCCCTGAGGTGAATAGGAGGACGTGTAATGAATGGAGAAATACGCCTACCGGTTGAGGTCGTATTCCACAACATGGATCAGTCTCAGGTTCTCGAGGACAAGATTCGCGAGAGGACTGACAAGCTGACCCGCTACTTCGACCGCATTATGCGGTGCCGGGTTCTGGTCGAGGCCGATCATCTCCGCCATAACAAGGGCAACCTGTACAACGTCCGCCTTGATGTCACCGTGCCCAACAAGGAACTGGTGGTGAGCCGTGATCCCGGTAACAAGCACGCCCACGAAGACCCCTATGTGGCCGTTCGTGATGCCTTCGACGCGATGGAGCGTCAGCTGCAGGCCTATGCGGCGAAGCAGAGAGGCGACGTGAAGCAGCACGAGACGCCGCCACATGGCCGCATCATCGAGATTGCGCCAGCGGCTGATTACGGCGTCATCCTGTCTGCCGACGGGCGGGAGGTCTCGTTCAGCCGGAACAGCGTGGTCGATTACGACTTCGACAAGCTCGAGGGCGGCGAGTCCGTGCGCTTTGCCGAGGTGCAAGGGATCGACGGGCCGAGGGCGACCACGGTCCATGTGGAGGGTAAGCACCACGTCGGCGGATGAGGTGGTGTGATTTGCTGCACCGACCAATGAACGACCCCGCTAAGGCCCCTTGGGGTTCTCGGCAGTAGAAATGCCATGAAAGTGGGAGAAGTCTGCAACCGGGTGCCCGAGGTAATTGGCGCCGACGAGTCCGTCCAGGCAGCGGCGGAACGCATGCGCCAGTATCACGTGGGCAATCTGGTGGTGGTCGACGAGGCGTCGGGCAAGCGTGTGCCCATCGGCATCATCACGGTCGATGACATCATGGAATTACTCACCGGGCTGCAGGCCAGCTGGCCGGCATGGTGAATCGTCAGCGCAAGAAGGAAGCGAACCGGCGACGCTGAAAACAACTCAAGCGCGTTCGAGTGTCGTGCGCGCGCCTGACTGATCAATCCTCACGAGCGACCGTCCCGGTCCACCGGTGACTGGTCGCACCGCGCCTCCAGAGATTTACCCCGCCAAATGGACACGCTGGACACGATCCGATGAACTCACTGACCGAATCCGGACGCCACGCAGCCAGCGCGCCCAGGATATGCCAGCATTTTTTTTCAGGGGCCTGGATCATCGGCAAGGAACCGGCATGATCACGCTCGCCTCCTGGATCGTGATCCTGATCTGTCTTTCCCAGTCGGCCATATTCTCGGGACTGAACCTGGGACTCTTCTCGCTGAGCCGGCTCGAACTTCAGGTTGAAGTCAATAGGGGGAATTCGCTGGCGAGCCGGGTATTGCGTCTGCGCGAGGATTCCAATTTTGCGCTCGTGACCATCCTGTGGGGCAACGTCAGCGTCAATGTGCTGCTGGCGCTGGTCTCGGGATCGCTGCTGACCGGACTGGCGGCCTTCCTATTCTCGACGGTGGTTATCACCATCTTCGCCGAGATCATGCCCCAGGCCTACTTCAGCCGGCATGCACTCAAGGTATCCGGCCTCCTGGCGCCCGTGCTGCGCTTCTACCAATTCGTCTTCTACCCGGTGGCGCGTCCCAGCGCCTGGTTGTTGGACCGCTGGCTGGGCGGCGAGCCGATAACCTATCTGCGCGAACGCGATTTGCGTCGGATGATCCAACTGCACATGGAAACGTCCGGAACCGAGATCTCGCGCGTGGAGGGGCAGGGGGCGCTCAATTTTCTCGATATCGACGATGTGCCACTGGATGACGAGGGCGAGCCGATCGACCCGGAAAGTGTCATCCAGATGACGTTCGAGAACGGGCGCCCCGTGTTTCCACCCATCGAGCCCACGCCCGAGGATCCGTTCCTGCGCCGGATCGACAGCTCCCGCAAGCGCTGGGTGGTCCTCGTCGACCAGGGCGGTTCGCCGCAGCTCGTGATCAGTTCGGACGACTTCCTCCGCGAGGCCCTGTTCGAGCCCGCCCGCTTCAACCCCTACCGACACTGTCACCGGCCCATCATCCTGCGCGACGGCGCCCGTCAGCTCGGCGACCTGATACGACGTTTCCACGTCAAACCGCCGGAGCTGGGGGATGACATCCTGGAGGAGGATGTCATCCTGTTGTGGATCGATCACCCTCGGGTCCTGACCGCCTCCGACATTCTCGGCCGGCTGCTGCGCGGCATCGCGGTGCCGCCGGGGTCCGCGGCCCGCTCGCGCACGTGATCGACAGCGGTTTCCATCCAGCCTGACGGAGTCCATGCGAAACACACGTATCCATCAACGCGTCACCCTGTTCATCCAGCTGATCATGCTTGCCGAACTGGCGTTCGCACTCTGGGAAGGGCTGTGGCTAATCGCTGTGATGACGCTTGTCATTCTGGTGCTGACCTTGGCGCCGGTGCTGATGTCCAGGCGTTTCGAGGTGTTCATACCTGCGGAATTCAAGCTGTTGGCCACCCTGTTCATCTTCGCTTCGCTGTTTCTCGGAGAGGTGCAGGGGTACTACACGCGTTTCTGGTGGTGGGACTTGGTGCTGCACGTGGCATCGGGTTTCCTGCTGGGCATCTTCGGCTTTCTGCTGGTATACATCCTGAACGAAAAGAAGAATCTCCGGTTCCACATGACGCCGGGTTTCGTGGCGTTTTTCGCCTTCATGTTTGCGGTCGGGGTGGGTGCGCTCTGGGAGATATTCGAGTTCGCCATGGACCAGATGGTGGGCACAAACATGCAGAAAGCGATGCTCGATGACCCGTCAGGGCTGACGGATACGATGTTGGATCTGGTCGTCGATACGGTGGGCGCCGCGGTGATCGCCGTCCTGGGCTACGGCTATCTCAGGGTGGCGGCAGGAAAGTCTTTTCTCGAGCAGTGGATAGCCGCGTTTCTTCACGCCAATCCTCGGTTGTTCAACCGGCGCTGAGCCGCCCTTGCGGTACCCAGAGCCGGGCGGCCGCCTTCCATCTCCTACAATGCGACGGTCCTGAAGGCTTCCTGGTGCGAGGGGAGGACCAGCAGGTCGGTGGCGTTCATCTCCTCTCTCCGGGCGCGGCGGTCCGGCCAGCCGGTCAGGCGCAGATCAGGGCATCGCTCCCCCAGCCGTTCGAGTTCGCCGCACCGCGGGCCGTCGCCGGCAAGCACGGATTCCGGTTCCGGTCGCGCCTCGATGCCCGCCTCCAGGGACGGCAGGTTTCAGCTTCCCCGCGAAGAGGGTCCGCTTGACCCATCCCGCCCGGGCTCGGATCGAGCGCCCGGGGCCTGGCGGCTGTCGACATTTTCGGGGTGTTTTCTGCCTGATATCAGTTGCTACGGACCTTCCCTACCCACGGTGGACCTCGAGCGTTACGAGGGTTTGTCCGATCCTCACTGGACCCCGTCAAGCCGTGCCGCCCGTTTGGCCTCGGTCAGTACGAAGTCGGAGAACGCCCGGGCGGCAGGGGCGGGACGCTTGCCTTCCCGCTGGACCAGGTACCACTGGCGCATCAGGGGAAAGCCTTGGACATCCAGCACGCACAACTCTCCGGAAACCAGTTCCGACTGCACGATGTGCAGCGAGACCACGCCCAGGCCCAACCCGGCCTCCACAGCCTGCTTGATCGCCTCGTTCTTGTTCATCTCCATGGCCACCTTGAGTGTCAGGCCATGTTCGGCGAATACCTTCTCCACGGCACTGCGTGTGCCTGATCCCGGTTCCCTTCCTACCAGCGGCTCGTCCGCGAGCCGGGTCAGCGGGATGTCGCGAATGCCGGCCAAGGGGTGGCTGGGCGCGGCGATGACCACCAAGGGGTTCTCCATGAAAGGCTGGGCGGTGAGGTTGAGGCCATCGGGCGGATGCCCCATCAGGGCGAGATCGATGCTGTTGTTCGCCAGATGGTCGAGCAGGGTGGCGCGGTTGACCACGTTCAGGCGGATGCGGATATCCGGATGCACCTGGCGGAACAGGGCCATTAGCCGTGCGGCGAAATAGCTGGCCGTGCTGGCCACCGATACCTTCAGCGTGCCCCCTTTGAGCCCGCGCAGGTCGGCGAGCGAATGCTCCAGGTTGTCGAGCTCGCGCCCGATGGCACGGCTGGTCTCCAGCGTTTCCTGCCCGGCCTCGGTCAAGTGGATGCGTTTGCCGACGTGCTCGAACAGCGATATCCCGAGCGATTGCTCCAATTGCTTGATCTGCATGGAGACCGCCGGCTGGGTGAGATGCACGTCCTTGCTGGCCCGGGAAAAGCTCCCGTGGTGAGCCACGGCCTCGAGGATACGGAGTTGTCGCAGGGTTAGTCTTAGCATAAGAAAATCTAATTATCAGGAAAACTAAGAAACCTTATCACCAATAATGAATGTTACTTATAAACCACATGGAATATGGTGTTTTCCGTCTCGCGGTTTGCCTAGGGCGAACCGCCGTCGATTCATAGAATATCCGGAGGATGCTCATGGCTAACGATCAATCCAGCCGCTACGCTGACCTGACCCTCAAAGAAGAAGACCTGATTGCCGGTGGCAAGCACATCTTGGTCGCCTATCAGATGAAGCCCAACGCGGGGCATGGCTATCTGGCGACCGCCGCCCACTTCGCGGCCGAATCGTCGACCGGCACCAATGTCGAAGTGTCCACCACCGACGACTTCACCAAGGGTGTCGACGCGCTCGTCTATCACATCGACGAGGCCAACGAGGACATGCGGATTGCTTATCCGCTGGAGCTGTTCGACCGCAACATGATCGACGGTCGGATGATGATCGTCTCCTTCCTCACCCTGGCCATCGGTAACAACCAGGGCATGGGCGACGTCGAATACGCCAAGATGGTCGACTTCTACGTCCCCAAGCGTGTCATCGAGCTGTTCGATGGTCCGTCCAAGGACATCTCCGACCTGTGGCGCATTTTGGACCGCCCCGTGGTCGATGGCGGCTATGTTGCCGGTACCATCATCAAGCCCAAGTTGGGGCTGCGTCCCGAGCCCTTCGCGCAGGCGGCCTACGAGTTCTGGCTGGGCGGTGACTTCATCAAGAACGACGAGCCGCAGGGCAACCAGACCTTCGCGCCGATGAGGGAGACCATCCCGTTGGTCGCCGACGCCATGAAACGCGCCCAGGACGAGACCGGCGAGGCGAAGTTGTTCTCCGCGAACATCACCGCCGACGACCACTTCGAGATGTGCGCGCGTGCCGACTTCATCCTGGAGACCTTCGGCGAGGACGCCGACAAGGTGGCCTTCCTGGTCGACGGCTACGTCGGTGGCCCGGGCATGATCACCACCGCCCGTCGCCAGTATCCGAACCAGTACCTGCACTACCACCGTGCCGGTCACGGTGCCGTGACCTCGCCTTCCGCCAAGCGCGGCTACACCGCCTTCGTGCTGGCCAAGATGTCCCGTCTGCAGGGCGCGTCCGGCATCCACGTGGGCACCATGGGCTACGGCAAGATGGAAGGCGGCAAGGACGACCGCAACATCGCCTACATGATCGAGCGCGATTCCGCGGACGGCCCGGTCTACCACCAGGAGTGGCACGGCATGAAGCCGACCACGCCGATCATCTCCGGTGGCATGAACGCGCTGCGCCTGCCCGGCTTCTTCGAGAATCTGGGCCATGCCAACGTGATCAATACTGCCGGTGGCGGCGCCTACGGCCACATCGACTCCCCGGCCGCCGGCGCTATTTCCCTGCGTCAGGCCTACGAGTGCTGGAAAGCCGGCGCCGACCCGATCGAGTTCGCCAAGGAGCACAAGGAATTTGCCCGGGCGTTCGAGTCCTTCCCGCACGACGCCGACGCGATCTTCCCCGGCTGGCGGGAAAAGCTGGGCGTGCACAAGTAAGCCCGGCGACGACGGGCGGCCAATCCCGCCCGTCCTTCATCGGACCGCTCCCTTGCGAGCGGTCTTTTCTTTCCTCCCCATTCCCGAGTGCCGCGCGAGGTCATGCGCGCGTTGGGGAATGGATGGAACGCATTTCTTGCAGACAGGCCAGTCAATGAACGAACGATTCGAGATCGAGCAGTACCTCGTTACCGAGGAACCCTTCTACCAGGCGCAAGGCCGCGAGGTTTCGGCCTATGAGACCGCCTATTCGGCCCGCATGCCGGTGATGATCAAGGGGCCGACGGGCTGCGGGAAGTCGCGATTCGTCGAGTACATGGCCTGGAAGCTCGACAGGCCACTGGTTACCGTGGCCTGCAATGAGGACATGACCGCCGCCGATCTGGTCGGGCGATTCCTGCTCGATGCGGATGGAACCCGCTGGGTGGATGGTCCCCTGACCCAGGCCGCGCGTCATGGGGCGATCTGCTATCTCGACGAGGTGGTCGAGGCCCGCCAGGACACGACCGTGGTCATCCACCCGCTGACCGATCACCGCCGCAACCTGCCGCTGGACAAGAAGGGCGAACTGGTCGAGGCGCATCCGGACTTCCAGTTGGTGATCTCCTACAATCCCGGCTATCAGAGCCTGATGAAGGACCTCAAACAGTCCACCAAGCAGCGCTTCGCCGGGTTCGAGTTCGACTACCCGGCTGCCGGCGTGGAACGGGAGATCATCATGGGGGAGACCGGCCTGGACGAGGTCACGACCGGCAAGCTGGTGCAGGTCGCCGACACGGCACGCAACCTCAAGGGGCACGGCCTGACCGAGGGCATTTCCACCCGCCTGCTGGTCTACGCGGCGACGCTGATCGGCAAGGGCATGGAGCCGGCGGAGGCGGCCCGCATGGCCATGGTCGTGCCGCTGACCGACGATGCCGATATCCGGGACACCCTGCACCACGCCATCGACACCGTCTTCGGTTGAGCCGGGGATGGCACGCATGCCCTTCGAATCCACCCGCGAGGACTATCGCGACCGCTTCAAGTGCGGCTTCGACCAGGCCCGGGAGATCTTCGATCCCTGCCTGAGCAATGCCCTGGAGAAGCTGGGCTCGGACAAGGCCATGGACGACTTCCTCCAGGGCGCCAATCTGCTGTGCATGATGGGGCAGGGCGTCGAGTCGGTACTGATCTATTTGGAGGAGGGGCCGGATACCGTCGCGCTGGTGGGTGAGGCCATGATCGGCGACCTGGCCCACTATGCCTACAAGCTGGCCACGTCCACCAACGCCCCGGCAGTGGTGCCGTTCCTGCAGTCCATGCTGCCGGTGGCCCGGCGGCTGGAATGCGGGGAGGCCATGCAGGGTTTCCTCGATCTCGGCCTGGAGATCATGCGCGAGACCACGCCGTCGATCCACGGGCACCATGCCATCCATCCCAGCCCGGTGCTGGATCGCTTCTTCGAGACCGCGCCCCGGGTGCTGGCCTGGCTCAATCTGGCGGGGCTGGCCAACTGGGCACGCTTCGGCGCCCGGGCGCATGCCAACGACCCGGATGCCCAGAAGGCCTACTTTACCCTGAAGTCGGCGGACAGTCGCACCATGCTCCAGCGCGAGCGGCACGGGACCCTGCTGGCCGACAACGAGCGCCGGCTGGGCTACTACCTGCAGGCCCTGTGGGCGGTCGACGAGCCCCTGGTGCCGTACCCGACGCTTGACAGCGAGACGCCCCAGCGGCCGTACTTCGACGAGCATGGCCTGCGGCTGCCGGACCTCTTCGACGATCACGACGGCATTCCCGGCATCGACCGCTACCGTGCGTTGCTCGCCCACATGATGGCGCACCTGGAGTGGAGCGGGACGATCGTCGCCGACAACTACAGCCCCATGCAGCGCCTGGCCATGGAGGTCTTCGAGGATGCCCGGGTGGAATACCTGGCGATGGAACGCTATCCGGGTCTGTGCCGGATTTTCCATGCCCTGCATCCCCGGGTGGCGGAGGACGACTGCGATGGGACGCGCCAGTCCTGCGTGAATCACCGCCTGATGATGCTCTCCCTCGCCCTGCTCGATCCCCGGGATCACGGTTACGCCGACCCGGAGGTGAACGCGTTCACCGAGCGCTTCCACCAGCGGATGCGTGAGGGCGACACGCGAACGGCGGACATGGTCGAGCTCGGGGTGGGATTCATGGCCCGCAGCCGCCGGCCGTCGGATGCCTTCGCCGAGGTCTGGTTCCCGCCCGAGCGGGTGGAATTCCGCGACGACAACCGCCATCTCTGGCGGTTCATCGAGGAAGGCGACGAGGAGGAGCTGTTCGACCGGGAGGCCCGTTCCAGCCAGGCCGAGGAACCGGGCCGAGACTACGCCCTGCCGCCGCGGCTCTATCCCGAATGGGATTCGGAGGGCGGGCTTTACCGCCCGGACTGGGTCAGCGTCTTCGATGCCCTGCATCCCGCCGGGCAGCCGGATCACGTCGACCGTCTGCTGGAAAAGCATGAGGGGATTTCCCGGCAGCTCCGCCAGCTCGTAGACCTCCTGAAACCCCAGAACCGGGAGCGGATCCGCTACCAGGAGGAGGGCGCTGAGCTCGATCTGGACGTGGCCATTCGCGCCATGATCGACCGACGGAGCGGAGTCGAGCCTGACCCGCGCATCAACATGAGCCACCGGCACGCCGAGCGCGACATCAGCGTCTCGTTGCTGGTGGACCTGTCGGCCTCCATCGCTGAGCAGCCCGAGGGGTCGAGCCAGACGATCCTGGAGCTCAGCCAAGAGGCGGTCTCCCTGCTCGCCGAGGCCGTGGAAGCCTTGGGCGACCCCTTGGCCATCGCCGGATTCGACTCCAACACCCGTCACGAGGTCCGCTACCGCCACATCAAGGGTTTCGACGAGCACTGGGGAATGGAGGTGAAGGCCCGCCTGGCCGTCGTTGAGGCGGGCCTGTCCACCCGCATGGGAGCGGCTTTGCGCCACGCTGGGCACTTTCTCGCCCATCGAGACAGCGACAAGAAGTTGCTGCTGGTACTGACCGACGGTGAGCCCCACGATGTGGACGTGCGCGACCCCCACCGCCTGACGGCCGATGCCCGCCAGGCGGTCAAGGAGTTGGATGCCGAAGGCGTGTTCACCTACTGCATCCACCTCGACCCGCGGGCGGATGCCTACGTGCGCGAGATATTCGGCCACCACTACACGATCCTTGACCGCATCGAGCGCCTGCCCGAGGCGCTGCCACGGCTGTTTATGCAGATCACCGGCTGATATTCGGGCACATGGGCGCGTGTGGTAGATAGCCGTGCTGGGCTACGGCTATCTCAGGGTGGCGGTAGGCAAGTCGTTTCTCGAGCAGTGGATAGCCGCGTTTCTTCACGCCAATCCGCGGTTGTTCAGTCGGCGCTGAGCCGCCCTTTGGGGGGCAGCCGGGTGTCGTCAGGCGCGGCGGAACGACTGCCCACCGCACTCGGGGCACTTGGGGAGCGGGCCGAAGGTGTCGTGGTGCAGGATTGCCCCGCAATCCACGCACTTGAGGCGCTTGGGGCTGGTGATGTGCCCGGCCACCCACTCGCGGGGACGATGGCGCTCGGCGTCGAGGCGGATCTGCTCCAAGGTCACATCGGTGTGATCGGCGATGGATAGCAGCTTGGCGCCGATATCGCCCGCCCAGTCGTGCAGGGTCTCGCGCACGCCTTGCCCGCCGGAGGCCAGCGCTTCGCGGGTATGCTCCAGGTCATCCTTGACCGCCTCGACGATTTCCTCGCGCAAGCCCTCCTGGTCCAGGGTTCGGGACTCTTCCTCGGCGAGCTCGGCCAGGCGCTTTCGGTCGGCGGGTTGATCGCCAGTTTCGTCGAGCAAGCGAGCATAGACGCGCTCGAGAAGCTGATAGTAGCCGTGGCGCAATGCCTCGTAGGTTTCGCTGTGCTCGTGGTCCTGATGCGGTTTGTCGGACATTCGCGTGGTCTCCGTTGGAATTCGGTTGATGCGTGTTGAATCGGCACCTCTGCATCGCGCCTTGTCATGCTGCTTCTGAGATGAACATCGCCCAGGGTATCGCCGCCCGCTGACCGGCGAGGTGCCCATCGGGGTGGTGTGCCTCGCCGCCGAGCCTCGCGGGTAATCCCGGGCCGGCGTCCGATTTGTGCAGAGGTCCTTTCCTTTCGGTATTCTAGTCGCCTTCAGGGAACCTCTGAGCAAATGCGATACCGCTCTGCGCATCTTGAGCCGGGCAGATGCAAGGCGCTCGTCCGCCGTGGAAGGGTGATTCCCTTTACCAAGGACGGCAACGCCGCAGATGCTCGGCTCAAGAGCCGCTCTGCGGGGCTTGGCGAGCCAGCCGCCCGTGCTCGGCGTTGCGCCGTCTTGACGTGGCCACCGGCACGCCAGCGACGCCGCGCCTTGATTACGAACGGCTCGCCAAGCCAGAGTGATATCGCATTTGTTCAGAGGTTCCCCTATCGTGGCCGATTGCAGGCCTTCTTGCCAGTCGGGCAAGCAACAACGCACCCCAAGGTAGACCCCTTAGTTCATGCACGAGCAATACAACCCCGCGAAGATCGAGGACGAGGCGCAACGCTTCTGGGAAGAAACGCAGGCATTTCACGTCCGCGAGGATCCCACCCGCGAGAAGTTCTACTGCCTGTCGATGTTCCCGTATCCCTCGGGCCGACTGCACATGGGGCATGTGCGCAACTACACCATCGGGGATGTGATCAGCCGCTACCAGCGCATGCTGGGCAAGAATGTCCTCCAGCCGATGGGTTGGGACGCATTTGGTTTGCCGGCGGAGAACGCCGCGTTGAAGAACAAGGCTGCCCCGGCGCGCTGGACCTTCGAGAATATCGACTACATGCGCGGCCAACTCCAGCGTCTGGGCTTTGCCTACGACTGGAACCGCGAGCTGGCCACCTGCGACCCGGACTACTACCGCTGGGAGCAATGGCTGTTCACTCGCTTGGTGAAGAAGGGGCTGGCCTACAAGAAGACCGCGGTCGTCAACTGGGACCCGGTGGACCAGACCGTGCTGGCCAACGAGCAGGTCATCGACGGCTGCGGCTGGCGCTCGGGCGCGCCGGTCGAGCGTCGCGAGATTCCGCAGTGGTTCATCCGCATCACCGATTACGCCGACCAGCTGCTCGAGGACCTGGACAAGCTCGAGCAATGGCCCGAGCAGGTGCGCACCATGCAGGCCAACTGGATCGGCCGCTCGCGCGGGGTGCAAATCGATTTTGCCGTCGAGAGCGGCGAGCCGCTGACCGTGTTCACCACGCGCCCGGACACGCTCTACGGCGTGACCTACCTCGCGGTGGCCGCCGACCACCCGCTGGCCGTGGCCGCCGCCGAGAAGGATGACCAAGTAGCCGCCTTCCGCGAGGAGTGCCGCCATACCAAGGTCGCCGAGGCCGACATGGCGACCATGGAGAAGAAGGGGCTGCCGCTGGGTGTGACTGTCACGCATCCGCTGACCGGCGAAACAGTCCCGGTCTGGGTGGCCAACTTCGTGCTGATGGAATACGGCTCCGGGGCGGTGATGTCCGTCCCGGCCCACGACGATCGCGACTGGGAGTTCGCGACCAAGCACGATCTCGCCATAAAGCCGGTGATCCAGGGCAGTGATCCTGACCACGACTACGCCCAAGGGGCGATGGCCGAGAAGGGCGCCCTCATCGACTCGGGCGAGTTCACCGGGCTGTCCAGCGAGGCGGCCTTCGACCGCATCGTGGCTAAGCTCGCCGAGAGCAGAAAAGGCGAGGAGACCATCAACTACCGCCTGCGCGACTGGGGCGTCTCGCGTCAGCGCTACTGGGGCTGCCCGATCCCGATTATCAACTGCGAGCACTGCGGTCCCGTGCCAGTGCCCGACGAGGATCTGCCGGTGGTGCTGCCCACCGACGTGGTGATGGACGGCCCGGGCTCGCCGATCAAATCCGACCGCGACTTCATCGACACCACTTGCCCCGAGTGTGGTGGCGAGGCCGAGCGCGAGACCGACACCTTCGATACCTTCTTCGAGTCGAGCTGGTACTACGCCCGCTTTGCAAGCGCGGACTCCGATGAGGCGATGCTCGACGATCGTGCCGGCTACTGGCTACCGGTCGACCAGTACGTCGGTGGGATCGAACATGCCGTGCTGCACCTGCTCTACGCGCGGTTCTTCCACAAGCTGATGCGCGACGAGGGCCTGATCCCGGCCGACTGCCCCGAGCCGTTTACCCGCCTGCTGACCCAGGGCATGGTGAACAAGGACGGCGCGAAGATGAGTAAGTCCAAGGGAAACACCGTCGACCCGCAGGAACTGATCGAGGAATACGGCGCGGACACCGTGCGTCTGTTCATGATGTTCGCCGCGCCGCCCGACCAGGGCCTGGAGTGGTCGGACTCGGGCGTGGAAGGCGCACATCGCTTTCTCAAGCGCCTGTGGCGGCAGGTCGTCGAGCGCAAGGCCGCCGGCGTCGACCTGAACGGACGCGTGAATGCCGCCGAGGAAATCACGGCAGCGGGCGACGGCGTCAAGGCGCTGTACCGCAAGCTCCACGAGACGGTCGCTCGGGTCACCGAGGACATCGACAAGCGCCAGACCTTCAACACCGTGATTGCGGCGAACATGGAGCTGTTCAACGAATTGGCCCGGTTCGAGGCGGCCGACGAGGCGGGCGAGGCCGTGGTCGCCGCGACCGTCCAGGACATGCTGCGCATGCTTGCGCCGATCGTGCCGCACATCACCCACGTTCTCTGGCACGAGGTGGGCGGCAAGGGCACTATTGCCAATGCCACCTGGCCGACGCTGGACGAGGCGGCGCTGGTGCGCGACGAGATCGAGATGGTGGTGCAAGTCAACGGCAAGCTGCGCGCCAAGATCCAGGTGCCGGCGTCGGCCGACAAGGCGGCGATCGAGGAAATGGCGCTGGGCAACGAGGACGTGCAGCGCTTTACCGAGGGCGGAGAGATCAAGCGCGTGATCGTGGTGCCCGGCAAGCTGGTCAATATCGTGGTGGCAAAGTAATGAGCATGTATCGGATGAGCTGGGTTCCCCGCTGGATGACGGCCCTGACGGTGGCCGTGGTGGCCGTTTCCGTGGCCGGTTGTGGCTATCACCTGCGAGGGGTGACCGAACTCGATCCGAGCTTCCAGAAGGTCTACGTCACCGGGCTATCCCGCTCCAGCCATGTCTACCGCTCGCTGGCCGCCGAATTCGCCAACGCGGATGCCGAACTGGTCGCCGACCGGCGTGAGGCCACCGCACGGCTAGTGGTGGAGAACGATCGCATCGAGAAGCGAGCCTCGGTGGTCGACCCCACCGCGGACGTGCGCCAATACGAGCTGCGCCACGAATTGCGCTACCACATCGCCTTGCTCGACGGCAGCCGTACTCCGTCGGATCGCATCAGCCAGGCCCGCAACTACAATTACGACCCGACCGGCGTGCTGGCCTCGTCGAGCAACGAGGGGCAGATCCGGCGGGAGCTGGGCGAACTGATCGGACAGCTCCTGTTCTATCGCATGCTCGCCCCCATCGATCCGGATACGCTCATCGTGCCGGGCGACGGGCGCTGAGGTCGCGTGCTCGCCAAGCCACAGGAATTCGACCAGCGCCTGGCCCGCGGGCTGGAGCCGCTCTACGTGCTGGGGGGCGACCAGCCGCTGCTGGTCCAGGAGGCCCGTGATGCCATCGTTGCCAAGGCGCGCGCCGAGGGTTGCGATGAGCGCCTACGTTTCGAGGTGGATGCCAAATTCGACTGGGGCAGCCTGGAAAGCCAGGGGGCGAGTCTGTCGCTGTTCGCCTCGCGCCGGATCATCGACCTGCGCATTCCCACCGCCAAGCCGGGGCGGGCCGGCAGCAAGGCGCTGACCGCGCTCGCCGACCGGGTAGCGGCCGGGGGCGAGTCGGACGTCTGGCTCATCAGCCTGCCGCGGCTGGACAACGCCCTGCAGAAAAGTGTCTGGTTCAAGAAGCTTGCCGCGGCGGGGCTGGCGGTGCGGTTCAACGACGTGCCGTTGGCCCGGCTGCCGCAATGGATCAGCCAGCGTGCCTCGCGTCAGGGCGTGACGCTCGAACGCGAGGCCGCCGAACTGATCGCCGGGCGGGTCGAGGGCAATCTGCTCGCCGCCGCCCAGGAAATAGAGAAGCTGGCCTTGCAGGATTTCGACGGGCCGATCGATGCCGCGCGCGTCGCCCAGGGGCTGGCTAACCAGTCGCGACTGGATACTTTCGCGTTGAGTGATGCCATCCTCGAGGCTGACCGTCAGCGCGGGCTGTACCTGTTGTCGCGGTTACGCGGGGAGGGCACCGAACCGCTGTTGATCCTGTGGGTGATCGCTCGGGACCTGCGGGCGCTGGTCGCCCTCTCCAATAACGACCAGGACGGCTTCAAGAAAACCCGCATCCCCGCGTTTCTGGCCCGCCGCTACCAGGCGCGGGCGCGCGCCATGCCGGCATCGAGCTGGCAGCGGCTGCTGGCCGGCTGCGCCGAGGTCGACCGCTGCATCAAGGGGCTGGGTGACGGCTGCACGTCGGATGCCGGCGGTGGGCGCGTCTGGGCACTACTAGACCAGGTGGTGCTGCACGCCTCCCGCCCCGGGCGGTAGAATCGCCCCCAGCAGATAAACCAGCACAACCCGACCCGCGAACTGCGACCGTCGGGCAAGGCAATGAATTGGAGAATGGATCCATGGCTAGCATCCCTTCCGTGACAGAAACCATTCAGGCAATGGGCCAGGCCGCCCGCCGGTCGGCGCGTGCGCTGGCGCGAGTGGATACCCGGGCCAAGAATGCTGCCCTTTTGGCTATCGCCGATCAATTGGTCGCGCAGGCGGACTCGCTGGTGGCGGCCAACGGCAAGGATCTCGAGGCCGGCCGCGCCAATGGCCTAGACGAGGCCATGCTCGATCGCCTTGCCCTGACGCCGGCCGGCATCGAGAAGATGGCCGAGGGCGTGCGCCAGATCGCCTCGCTGCCCGACCCGGTCGGCGAGATCACCGACACGGTGTTCCGCCCCTCGGGCATCCAGGTCGGGCGCATGCGCGTGCCATTGGGCGTGATCGGCATCATCTACGAGTCGCGGCCCAACGTGACCATTGATGCCGCCGCACTCTGCCTCAAATCCGGCAATGCCACCATCCTGCGGGGCGGCTCCGAGGCGATCCACAGCAACCAGGCCCTGGCCGACTGCATCCGGGGCGGGCTGGAGCGTGCCGGCCTGCCGGCAGAGACCGTGCAGATTGTCGGCACCACCGACCGCGAGGCGGTCACGGCCATGCTGCACAGCCCGGAGGCAATCGACGTGATCATCCCGCGCGGCGGCAAGGGGCTGGTGGCGCTGGTTTCCCGCGAGGCGCGCATGCCGGTGATCAAGCACCTCGACGGCGTCTGTCACGTGTATATCGACGCCGATGCCGACCTGGAAAAGGCCGGGGCGATCGCCATCAACTCCAAGACGCATCGTTACGGGGTCTGCAATGCCATGGAGACCCTGCTGGTAGATCAATCCGTGGCCGAGGCCGTGCTGCCGGACCTGGCCCGGCGCTTCGGTGAACTCGACGTCGAGCTGCGCGGCTGTGAACGCAGCCGGGCGATCGTCGATTCGATGACGCCGGCCACCGCAGACGACTGGGACGAGGAATACCTCGGCCCGATTCTGGCCGTGGCCGTGGTCGACGGGCTGGATGCGGCCATCGAGCATATCGAGACGCATGGCTCGCACCACACCGATTCGATCGTCACCGAGAACTACACCACCGCGCGTCGTTTCCTGCGCGAGGTGGACTCGGCCTCGGTGATGATCAACGCCTCGACCCGTTTCGCCGACGGTATGGAATACGGGCTGGGTGCGGAGATCGGCATCTCCACCGACAAGATCCACGCCCGTGGCCCGGTCGGCCTGGAGGGGCTGACCTCGCAGAAGTTCATCGTGCTGGGCAACGGCGAGACACGACACTAATGCGGCGCAGCAAGGCATGATCGGGATCTTCGGCGGTACCTTCGATCCCATCCATATCGGTCATCTGCGCTTGGCCACCGAGGTGGCCGAGGCACTCGCCCTCGAGCGGGTGCACTTGGTGCCGGCGGCCATTCCGCCGCATCGTGGCGAGCCGTTGCTGGACGCGGAGACGCGCCTGGCCCTGGTGGCCGAATCCATCATCGAGGAGCCGACCTTCGTGCTCGATGACCGCGAGCATCGTCGCGAGGGGCCGTCCTACACCAGTGACACCCTGGCCGAGTTTGCCGCCGAGTTCCCCGACGAGTCCCTGGTGCTGCTGATGGGCATGGATGCCTTCAACGGCCTGCCGGACTGGCACGAGGTCGACCGCATCCTCGAGTTGGCCCACATCGCCGTGGCCACGCGACCGGGGGCCGAGGCCCGGGGCACGGCGCGGCAGTGGCTGGAGGCGCGTCGTGCGCCGGTCAAGGATCTGCCCCGTGCCGCCCCGGGACGCATCGTGCCGGTGGCGATCACCCGGCTCGACATCTCCGCGACCGAGTTGCGTGCCATGGTCGAGGAGGGCCGGTCGTTGCGCTACCTGGTCCCCGATCCGGTCGTACGCCACTTTGCCCGCGGTTGACGCCCGACACGGATCGGCTGACCATTGCACCAAGATGTTCCCTTTGGCCAGGCCGGCAGGGGCAAGCCGCGCATGTTGCGTCTCAATCGTCGGCAGGGGTCCGTATTTCGATCCCGACGATGTGTCGGGTCACGCAGACGAATCAATTATTTTCGCGGCCGGAAGGCCGCCTTGCCAACAGGTTTTTTAGATGACTGCCAAACAACCGCCATCCATCCGCAACCAACCGGTCGAGCAGACCCCGCCGATGCCGGCCGAGGAGATCCTCGAGTATGCCGTTGAGGCCCTCGATGGCATCAAGGCCGTCGACCTGGTGACGCTCGATGTGCGCGAGCGCTGCAATTTCACCGACTACATGGTGTTCGCCTCCGGGACCTCCAACCGCCATCTCAAGGCCATGGCCAACGAGGTGGTCAAGGCGTTGAAGGAAAAGGGCATGCGGGCCATCAACGTCGAGGGCGAAGACTCGGCACAGACCGAGTGGGTGCTGGTCGACTTCATCGACGTGGTGGTGCACCTGATGATGCCCGAGACACGCGCGCTGTATCAGTTGGAGAAACTCTGGTCGGCGCCCGCGGCAGGCAGCTCTAGTTAAGACGTGCGGATCGAGTTGATCACGGTGGGGCACAAGTTGCCCGGCTGGGCGGAAGAGGGCACGCAGACGTATCTCAAGCGCCTGCCGGCCGGCTGTCCGGTGCGCCTGACCGAGATTCCCGCGGCACCTCGCGGCAAGAACGCCGACATCAAGCGGATCAAGGCCATCGAGGCGGACCGTATCGAGCGGGCGATTCCCGCGGGTGCATGGGTGATCCTGTTCGACGAACGCGGCAAGGATCGCGATACGCGCCAATGGGCCGGGTCGCTGGGCGACTGGCTGGTCGACGGCCGCGACGTGGCCCTGATCATTGGTGGCCCCGATGGGGTGAGCGCCGCGCTGCGCCAACGGGCCGATGAACGATGGCGGTTGTCGGCACTGACGCTGCCGCACCCGCTGGTGCGCGTGCTGGTCGCCGAGCAGCTCTATCGCGCCTGGTCGCTGCACCAGAACCACCCCTATCACCGCGACTGAGGACCTGCCCCGAGTTCATTGCTCGGGTCTAGGCTTGGCGCTCGGTCTGTCTTTCTGCGAATCGGCTCGTCCATCGTGCTCGTCCATCGTGCTCGCCGGTCGGTCCAAGACGTTAGGATGGCTCGATGATACCGACGCCCACGCCGTCTCCCTCGTTATGGCTTGCCACCGGCTCGCCGCGTCGTCGGGCGCTGCTGGAACAGGCGGGCTACACCATCGCCGGGCGACTGCGGCCGGCCACGTCCGTCGACGAGTCATTGCGCCCCCAGGAGCCCGCCGAGGCGGCCGCCTTGCGCCTGGCCCGATCGAAACTGGCGGCGACTCTGTCCCGGCCCGATGATCTGCCGCCGGGGGTGGTGTTGCTGGCCGCCGACACGCTGGTGATCGCCCCCGATGGCCGGCCCATGGGTAAGCCAGTCGATGACCGTGACGCCGAGCGCATGCTCGCCACGTTATGCGGTCGCTGGCACCAGGTGGTCACGGCCGTGGTGGTGGGCAATGGCGCGCGGCACGACGAAGTGCTGGTTGCCAGCCGTCTGCGATTCGCCCAACTCGATGCGGCCGCAATCCGGGCCTATGTCGCCACCGGCGAGCCGCGGGACAAGGCCGGCGCCTACGGGCTGCAGGGCCTAGCCGGCAGCTTTGTCGAGGAAATGGCAGGCGATTGCACCGCCGTGGTGGGGCTGCCGCTCGCCGCGACCCGACGATTACTGGCGGGATTCGGCGTGCGGCCGGCGTGGATGGATCGGGATACACAAGGAACAGAAAACGGGAATCGAGATGAGTGAAGAAGTCCTGATCAATGTGACCCCGCAGGAAACCCGAATCGCGATGGTCGAGAACGGTGTCCTGCAGGAGATCAACATCGAGCGCTCGCGCTCGCGCGGCATGGTGGGCAATATCTACCGCGGTCGCGTCACCCGCGTGCTGCCGGGGATGGAGGCCGCCTTCATCGATATCGGCGAGGAGCGCGCCGCCTTTCTGCACGTGTCCGATGTCGAACTCAAGGTCGATGACTCGGACCCCGAGCTGGAGACGGCCTCGCCGTCGATCGAGATGTTGCTGCGCCCGGGACAGAACCTGTTGGTCCAGGTGATCAAGGATCCCATCGGCACCAAGGGGGCGCGACTGACCACGGAGATCACCATCCCCTCGCGCTACCTGGTCTACGTACCCAACGGCCGCAATATCGGCGTGTCCAGCCGAATCGAGGACAAGAACGAGCGCGAACGACTCAAAACCTCTCTGGGTGAGCTGATCCTGGAAGAGGAGGGCACGCTTGAGGGCGTGGGCGGCCTGATCCTGCGCACCGCCGCCGAAGGGGTCGAACCCGAGCAACTGCGGGATGATTACCGTTTCCTGCGTCGCCTGTGGTCCAGCCTGATCGAGCGGCGCAAGTCGATGACCGACCCCGGGCTGGTCTACGAGGATCTGCCGTTGGCCCTGCGCACGCTGCGCGACACTCTCGGGGAGTTCGTCGAGAAGATCCGCATCGATTCGCGCGAGACCTATCACCGGGCGGTGTCATTCGCCGAGGAGATGGTTCCCGATATCCTGCCGATGATCGAGCACTACCCCGGCGAGCGCCCTATCTTCGAGCTGCATAACATTGAGGAAGAGATCCAGCGGGCGCTGGAAAAACGCGTCGCGTTGAAGTCGGGTGGGTACATCGTCATCGACCAGACCGAGGCGATGACCACCATCGACGTCAACACCGGCGCCTTCGTCGGTCACAAGACGCTCGAGGAGACCATCTTCAAGACCAACCTCGAGGCGGCCGCGTCCATCGCCCGGCAATTGCGGCTGCGCAACCTCGGCGGGATCATCATCATCGACTTCATCGACATGGTCGAGCCCGAACACCGCGTGCAGGTGCACCAGGCGCTCAACCGGGCGCTCGAACGCGATCATGCCCGCACCAAGGTGTGCGACGTGTCCACGCTCGGCCTGGTGGAAATGACCCGCAAGCGCACTCGCGAGTCGCTGGAACATGTGCTCTGCAACACCTGCCCGGTCTGCGACGGGCGCGGCTCGGTCAAGACACCCGAGACGGTCTGTTACGAGATATTCCGCGAAGTGACCCGTGACGCCCGCCAGTACCAGCCCAAGAGCATGCTCGTGATTGCCAGCGCCTCGGTGATCGACCGCCTGCGCGAGGAAGATTCGACCTCGCTGGCCGAATTGCAGGAATTCACCCGTGTACCGCTTAAACTGCAGATAGACCTGCATTACCTTCCTGAGCAGTACGATATCGTCCTGATGTAGTCCAGCCGAGGAAGGGGGTGGGTCTGCGGAGCGGACGGCCCCGAGTCGCCCAGTTTGGTACCCATCCGGGTTTGCAGTGCGGAGTGCCGGTGCAGGAAAGCGTGAGCAGCCAGAAACGGGAACGTCGGCTTCGGAAGGTATTTCGTCGCCTGCTGATGGTCGTGGCGGGTGTGCTCGTGCTGGTGGCGGCCCTGAGTGCGCTCTCGCGCGCCATGCTTCCCTGGGCCGAACGCTACCAGCCGGATCTCGAGGCGGTCATCAGCGAGTACCTGGACACGCCGGTGCGATTCGGCAGCGTCGACCTGCGTTGGCAAGGTTATCAGCCCCAGTTGGTCCTGGAAGACGTGCGCATCGCCTCTGGCCCGCGCATGGCGTCCCTCAGCCTGGGGCTGTCCGTGTGGCGCAGCCTCACCGAGCGCCGGCTGGTGGCGGACAAGATCACACTGGATGCGCCGCGCTTTACGTTGATTCGTGGCGCTAAAACCGGTTGGTCGATCGCCGACCTGGCCTTCGAGCCACGCTTGGGGGCGTCGGGGCAATCGATCTCCTGGGCGGATCTGGAAGAGCAACTCGTCCGCCTGGGGCATGTGAGCATCCGTGACGCGGTGGTCGAGTTCCGCGCGCCCGACGGCAGCCGTGATCGCCTGGAATTCAGCGTGGCCGCGCAGCTAGACCGTGATCGCTGGCGCGCGTCGGGCACCGCGCTGATGACCGGCATCAGCGACGAGCCGATGCAGTTTTCCGGCGAGGGCGCGTTCGGCGCGCAAGCCGGCAACACCCTGTTTCTGCGCGTGGATGGCTGGAAACTCGCCGCCGTGCAGCGGCGTCTGGATCGCTACGGTGGGCCCAGCACCCAACGGACCCTCGGCGGTTGTCCCGGCGACAGCGACCCCGAAAGCTGCGAAGTGGGCATGCCGCGGATCGACAGCGGTGACCTCGACGGGCGCCTGTGGCTCGACTGGCAGGCCGGCCATCTCGATGCCGTGACCATCGCGGCCGATGTGCGCGCGCTCGCAGTGACGCGAGAGAATCTTCTGGGATCCGCCGCCCAGCAGGCCACCTTGGCTCAGGTTTCCGCCAATCTGGCCTGGCAGCGCAACGAGCAGGGCTGGCGCCTGGATGCCCAGGACATCGAGGTGCACCCCACCGATGGTCCGCGTCTGCCGACCGAGTTCGTGCGACTCATTGCCCAGGGCGACCAGACCCGTTTTGCCACCAATCACGCCGACATCGACCAGTTGGCGGTTTGGCTGGCGGCCGCCCCCCTGCCGCGAGACTTTCTGCGGCTGCTGGACCAGAACGTCCCGCGCGGCCAGGCGCGCGACGTGCGACTGGCATTCGACGGCGGCCGCCTGACCCAGGGCTTCCTGCAACTCGAGAACTTCGGCAACACCAGCGGCGTGCCCTTGCGCCCGGTGGTCGGCACGCGTTCGGGGGAGGGCGGTGCCGACCTGACGCTCTACCGCCAGCCGGCCGGCTGGCTCGCCCAGATTGACCAATATGACCTGATCCTGGCGGTGCCGGGCATGTTCCGCGAACCGGTTGCCATCGACCACATCCAGGGAAATCTCTACTGGTTCGACCGGAACGGGTTCGGGTTGTACAGCCCCAGCCTCGCCGTGAATTCGCAGGGCCTGCGCTTGGGAGGGCGTTTCTTCTACCGTGCGGGCGGGCCGGCCGAGCCGGGTTACCTGGGCATCGACGCCGGTTTTTCCCTGGCGGATAGCCGGACCGTGCCGGGTTACCTGCCCCGTCACCTCATGGGTGGGCGGACACTGCAATGGCTGGATGGGGCGCTGGAAGGTCCCGGGGCCCAGGGCGAGGTGACCAACGGCCGTTTCATCTTTCACGGCGATCCGGCTCGCGCCCCATTCGATCAGGGAGGAGGTCATTTCTCCGTGGTCTTCGACTTCAACGACTTCACCTTGCCGTATCGGCCGGACTGGCCGCCGCTGACCGAGGCCAGTGGCCACATGGCCTTCGTCAACCAGCAGTATCATGTCGACCTCGAGTCGGGCCGGGTCGATGGGCTGACCGTCGGAGGTGCGCGCGTCAGCATCTTCGATATGGAACAGCCCAAGTTGCAGCTCGCGCTCGACCGTCGGGTGCCATTGGACGATCTCCTGAGCGGGCTGGGACGTACCCCTCTGATGGAGGCCGATGCCCTGGCTGGCATCTCGGCAAGCGGTGAGGGACGTTTCGAACTCGATGTCCTGCTGGGGCTGAGAGAGGGCGCTGGCGCGCCCCGCGTGACCGGGGCGTACACCTTCGATGGCAACCAATTGGGTATTCTCGGCGACCGTTTCCGGCTCGACCGCCTGCAAGGGCGGCTCGGATTCGAGGGCCCCCGCTTTTCCGCTAACAGCCTGCGCGGTCGCTTTCTCGATCAACCGTTCACCGCCCGGGTGGCGCCGCGAGAAGGTATCGCTGCCACGCGGGTTACCGCCGAGACCCACCTGACCCCTGCCGGGCTGGGAGAGGTCATGCAGAGCGAGGCGCCCTGGGTCGACGCATTGCTCGATCGGCTGTCCGGCGAGACCGGCATGACGGTGCGGGTGGATGTGCCGCATGGCTCCGACTCTGTGGCGGTGCGCGTGGACAGTGATCTCTCCGGCTGGGAAAGCCGGCTGCCCGCCCCCTTTGCCAAGCCTGCAGCCCTGGCCTGGCCGCTGCGGGTGGATCTGACGACCACCGGGGGCGGGATGAACAGCCTATCGGCCCGCTTGGCGGCGCGGCAGGACTGGCAGGCGGATCTGTCGTTCAACGCCGCCGGGGAAATCACGGGCAGCCGGGTGAGCAATCGCGGTGCACTGGATGCAGCGGACCAACCTCACCGGGTGGGTATCGCCCTGGAGGAATTGCAGCTCGCGCCCTGGGTTGCGCTGGTCGGTGAGTTGGCGGGGCAGGCTGACGGCGGGGGCATGGGAGACATCGGCCTGCGGGTCGATGCACACATTGGCAGCCTCGGTCTCGGTGACTGGTCCATGGAGAAGGTGGGGCTGGACTGGTCCAGCCGGGACGATGGCTGGGGACTCGATCTCCTGGGAGAGCAGAATCGTGGCCGGGTGAGCTTTGTCGGCGAGGCCGCCGGCAGCGGGCGGCTGACTGCCGACGTCGAACGTCTGCGACTCCACCGCAGTGACGCCGATAATGGGTCGAGCAAGGAGCCGGCGCCCCCGACCGCCTGGGAGATCGAGTCCCTGCCCACGTTCGATGCCGATATCGCTGCTTTCACCCTCGGGGAGGCGGCCATGGGGCGGCTGCGGATCGGCGCACACTGGGAGGGCGATGCCTACCTGATCGACCGGGTCGACTGGTTGCCGACTCCGGATCTCTCGGTCACCGGCAGCGGCCGGGTGGAGAACGGGGTCGGCTCGGCCCCGGACGGCCAGCAAACCCGCCTGTCCCTGGGCGTCCACGGTCGGGACGTGGGAGCGGCGATCACCTCGATCACCGGCGATTCGCCCCTCGAAAATGGCCAGGTCAAGGAGGGCATGTTGACGCTGACCTGGCCCGGCAGCCCCGCGAGCTTCAGCGTGGCGAGGGCGGCGGGGAACGGTCGCTTCCTGCTCACGGACGGACAGTTGAGCCGGATCGATCCCGGCGCCGGCCGGTTGGCCGGCCTGATGAGCCTCGGGGCCCTGACGGATCGATTGCGCCTGGATTTCCGCGATGTCACTCGCGACGGGCTGTACTTCGAGACCTTGGCGGGCGACTTGCGGCTGGATCGCGGCATGCTGTCGATCAACTCGATCGAGCTGATCAACCCCTCGTTGACCGCCTTGATCGATGGCGATGTGGACTTGGTCGACCGCCGACTCGACCTGACTGCGCGGGTCTATGCCGACTTCGGTATGCTGTTGCCGCTGATTGGCACGGTTGCCGGCGGCCCGCTGGTGGGCGGGGCGATCCTGGCCTTGCAGCAAACCTTCAAGCAGTTGGACCAGGCCCCCGGGCCGGACGTGGTCTATTACATCGGGGGTAGTTTTGATCAGCCCATGGTGGGTGCCCCGCCCCAGACGCAGTCAACTACCCCGCCCTAAAAACGGAGCTTGTGAAAAGCAGGCTGGGTTGACTAGGGAGAGCGGTAACCAACCCGCGCCGTTGACAACGGGTCGTCATGAAACCGGCACCATGAATCAGGGAGCGACACCCATGCAGCATCGGGAAGAGGCGCCGGCCAAGGTGGCCGTCGTGCAGATCAATGGCCGGGCGAGGTGGTCGGACAACCGGCCCGTGGTCGAGCGCTTGTTGCGTGCCGCTGCCGTCGAGGGTGCGACGATGGTGGCGTTGCCCGAGAACCTGCTCGCCATGCCCGCCGACCCGCGTGAGTTTGTTGAGATGTCGACCCGTGACACGCCCGGCGCGGTCGCGGATTTGTGTGCCCTGGCGGCGCGTTTCCGTCTGTGGCTGGTGGCCGGCACCCTGCCGTTTGCAGTCGACGAGCCGGGACGTGTCGCCGCGCGCAGCCTGGTCATCGATGCCGATGGCGCCATCGTGGCGCATTACGACAAGATTCACCTGTTCGACGTGGTGCTCGACGACGGGGCGAGCTACCGCGAGTCGGCCACCTTCCGTGCCGGCGAGACGCCGGTGGTCGTCGATACCCCGGTGGGTCGGTTGGGCATGGCGACCTGCTTCGACCTGCGCTTTCCCGAACTGTTTCGCAACCTGGTCGAGCGTGGCGCCGACTGGTTCTGTCTGCCCTCGGCGTTCACCCGGGCCACTGGCCAGGCGCATTGGCATGTGTTGGCGCGTGCCCGGGCGATCGAGAATTCGGCCTGGGTCGTGGCGCCCGCGCAGGTCGGCAAGCATGCCGACGGCCGGGAAACCTACGGCCACAGCCTGATCGTCGACCCCTGGGGCGAGGTGCTGGTCGACTGTGGCGACAGTCCGGACACCGTGGCCACGGCCCGCCTCGATTACGGCCGCCTGGCCGACCTGCGTGCTCGATTTCCGGTCCGGGATCTGCGCCAGCTCGAGTGACGATCATCACCGCCTCAGGCGCTTCGCATCGCGGCATGGCGCTGGGTGCGGCGCCCATGGCGCAAAACGCACTTGGCCTTTACCATGGGACTACTTTGACGCCCCGTCGCACGGGGCATTTGGTGACCCGCAACCGGACAATTGACCAAAATGACCGTACAGACCGACGACCTGCGCATCGAGGAGATCCACCAACTGACCCCGCCGGAGGTCTTTCGTGCCGAATACGTGCTCTCCGAAAAGGGCGCGGCAACGGTGGCCTCGGCGCGTCAGACGATCCAGGACATCCTCACGCGCCGCGATGACCGCCTGATGGTGGTGATGGGGCCGTGCTCCATCCACGACGTCGATGCGGCCCGCGAATACGCCCAGCGCTTGCGGGAACTGGCCGAGGAGGTCAAGGAAGACGTTTTCCTGGTGATGCGGGTCTACTTCGAGAAACCGCGCACCACCGTGGGTTGGAAGGGGCTGATCAACGACCCGGACCTCGACGGCAGCTTCAATATCAACAAGGGGCTGGGCGTGGCCCGGCACCTGCTGGTCGATCTGGCCGACATGGGCGTGCCGACGGCGACCGAGTACCTCGACCTGATCAGCCCACAGTACATTTCGGACTCGATCTCCTGGGGCGCCATCGGCGCGCGGACCACCGAATCGCAGGTGCATCGTGAGCTGGCCTCGGGGCTTTCCTGCTCGGTGGGCTTCAAGAACGGCACCGACGGGGGGCTGCGCGTGGCCATTGACGCCATCCGCGCCTCGGGTCGGCCGCATCACTTCCTCTCGGTGACCAAGGCTGGACACTCGGCGATCTTCGCCACCAAGGGCAACCCGGATTGCCACATCATCTTGCGCGGCGGGCGCAGCACCAACTACGACGCCGCCAGTGTCAGCGAGGCCCTCGAGCAGTTGCGCCAGACCGAGATGCCTGAGCGGCTGATGATCGACTTCTCGCATGCCAATAGCCAGAAGCAGCACGCCCGGCAGATCCAGGTGGCCGAGGATGTGGCCGGGCAGATCGCCGGTGGCAATGCGGGAATCGTCGGCGCCATGGTGGAAAGCCACCTGGTCGCCGGTCGCCAGGATGTCGCCCCCGGCAAGCCGCTGCACTACGGGCAAAGCATCACCGACGCCTGCATCGGTTGGGACGACAGTAGCGCCGTGATCCACCGTCTGGCCGAGGCCGTGCGCATTCGTCGCGCCGGCGGCGGGGTGCTGGATGAGCTGCCCGATCATGGCTGACTCGACGGTTCACATAGCGCGACGGGTGGTGATTGCGGGCCTGTGCTCGTTGGCGGTATTGCTGTCACTGCCGGCGGCAACGGCGGCAAGCGACGACCAAGCCGCATCCCCGGCCCCGGGCGAGCATGCGATGGGCATCGATGCGGTGACCATCGCCCCGTCGGGTGCCTGGGTCACCCGTCAACTGTCCGTCGGTGACTTTGATGCGTTGCTCGCCGATGAGAAGGCCGAGCCGGCCGGCGTGCGCCTGGCCTTGGGAGGCGCTGGCAAGAGGCACCTCTGGTTGCTGGGCCTGCCGGCGGACCTGGATGCCTCGTCGGTACGTGTGGGCGGCAACCGCGTTGACCCGGAGTTGGGCGTGCGCCTCGAGCGCGAGGTATTGACGCAGACCCGGGAGTACCGCCGCCTGGAGGCGAGCCTGGCCGAGGCCGAGGTGGCCTTGCGCGAGGTGCGGGTCGAGCTGGAAGACAATGCCCTGCGGCGTGAGATCGCGCGTGATCAGCTGGGCGCCCTGCCGGCCGACGGCAATGCGCTTGAGGCGGTCTGGGCAGAAGCGGGCCCGGTCGCCCGCTTGCTCGGACGCCTGGCAGAGGCCCGCCGGACGCACCTGGAGCGCCAGGCGCATGTGGAGGCAGATCTAGCCGCCATTCGAGAGCAGATGGATGGTCTCCGCTCGGCCCAGCCCGGCTGGCAGTTGGGAATTCCGCTGATGGCCTCCCGTGACCCGGCCAGCGATGCCGACCCGGATGCCGAGGCACTGCGGGTCGAGTACCGCGTGGCCCGTGCCGGTTGGGAGCCTATCTACCGCGCCGCGCTGGATACCGAGAGCCGGCAGGTGGATTGGCGCATGACCGCACGGGTCCACCAGCAGACCGGCGAGGATTGGCCAGTGGTCCCCATAACCCTGGTGACCAGTGACCAGCGTCGTTTCTATCCCGTGCCGACCCTGGTGCCCTTGACCATCGGCTTTGTCGATTCGGAGGAGCGGCGGCTGATCGAGCCCATGGTCATGGGCCGGGCGCTGTCGAGCGACAGCCGCGCAGAAGCCGCCAGCCTGCAGGATGAAACCGGCTTTGCCACCGAAATTGCCGTCAACAAGCCGCTGGCCATTCCCAGCGGCGAGGGCGGCGTGAACCTCGCGGTGTTCGAGCAACGTCTGGACGCCGAGATCGAGTTGCGCATCGCACCTCAGGAGTCGCGGGATGCCGTGCTGGTGGGGCGATTCGCGCCCAACATCGTGCACCCGTTGCCCGCCGGTCGTTGGGATATCCATCGGGATGGGCAACAGCAGGCCGGCGCCTCGCGCCCGGCCATTCGCCCGGCGGAGAGTGTTGATCTCAGCTTTGGAGTCGATCCACGCATCGCGGTCGAGCACGAGCAGGCACCCGATCAGCGTGCGGGCCATGGTCTGATCGGCAAGTTCAGCCAGATCGAGCGCCGTCACGAGGTCATGGTCACTAGCCGCCACGAACAGGCGTTGCCCGTGACGGTGTTATTGCGCATGCCTACGGCGCTGGACGCCGATATCGTGGTCGAGCCGCTGCCGGAGACCAGCACGTCCAGTCAGAAAAAGCATGACGAGCAATCCGGGGTCTGGGCCTACGAGCGCAAGCTGGCGCCTGACGAGCCCTGGGAAATCACCTTCGCCTACCGTGTGCGCTGGCCGGAAGATAAAGCCATCTCGCCGTTCTGATGCGCAGCCGGAATGGCCGGGCCATTCCCGGGCGGTCAACGGCCGGTTGGCTGGGCCGCCCGATTTCAATCAATGACAGGGAAACTTGAGGAAACACAAGGGACATGCTTGATCTGGTGTTGGCAGGCGGCGGCATGATGCTGCCGATTATCGTCGCTTCGGTGATCGCCATGGCGATCATCTTCGAGCGGTTCTACACGTTGCGACGCAGCCGCCTGATGGCGGGTGATCCGCTCGGCACCGTGCGGTCCTGGCAGGGGCAGGGCGGCATCACGGTCGCCCGAGTGGAGGAGCTTGCCCGGCAGTCGCCGCTGGGCCACATCCTGGCAGCCGGGCTGGCGGGCAGCCACTCGGCCGACACCATGCGTATCCGCATCGAGGATGCCGGCCGGCACGTGGCGCACCAGATGGAGCGCTACCTCAATACCTTGGGCACGATTGCCCTGATCGCCCCCCTGCTGGGTCTGCTGGGCACGGTGATCGGCATCATCGACGTCTTTCAGGCCATCACGGCCCACAGCGCGGCCGGCGCCGTTGCGCCCGAGCTGCTCGCCGGGGGGATCGCCAAGGCGTTGGTCACCACGGCGGCGGGGATCATGGTGGCCGTGCCGGCGTTCATCTTTCATCGCTACTTCCGTGGGCTGGTGGACGAACTGGTGATCGACATGGAAGGCGAGGCGATTCGGCTGGTCGACATGCTGCATCCGGCGGGACAGGTGCGGAGGCGCGCGGCATGAATTTTCGTCAGCGGCCTCGCGAGCCTCTGGAACTCAACCTGATCCCGCTGATCGACGTCGTGTTCATGCTGTTGATCTTCTTCATGCTGACCACGACCTTTGTCCACGACCGGACCCTTAAAGTGGACCTGCCAGTCTCCGAGTCCGGCAGCAGCGAACGCACACCGCTGGAGAATCACGTGATCGAGCTGGATGCCCAGGGCGCGATTGTCGTGGATGGGACACGGGTGGGTGAACAGGGCCTGCCCGCCGCGCTGAAGCAGATTGCCGAGGATGGCCGTCCCGTCGTGCTGTGGGCCGATGCCGCGGTGGTCAACCAGCGCGTGATCACCGTGCTCGACTACGCCCGCCGAGCGGGGATAGAAAAGATCGGCATGGGGACGACGCCGCCACGATGACCTCCGAACGCCTCAAACAGCGTGCCAACGCCCCGGCCGGTTGGGATACCTACCGCCGCCTGCTGGCGTATACCTGGCGTTACCTCCGCATCCTGGTCATCGCCATCGTCGGCATGGTGGTCGCCGGCCTGTCGGAAGTCGGCTTCGCTGCGCTGATGAAGCCGTTGCTCGATGGCAGCTTCGTCGAGCGGGACCCGACTCTGGTCACGCTGATGCCGCTGGCCTTGCTGGGGGTATTCCTCTTCCGTGTGGTCGGCGAGTTCGCCTCCAATTACGGCATGGCCTGGGTGGGCCGCTCGGTCATCCGCGACCTGCGCAGCGATACCTTCGACCAGGTGCTCCATCTGCCACCGCGCTACTTCGACCGCGTGCCGAGCACCGAAGTGCTCACCCGGCTGAACTACCAGAGCGAGCAGGTCTCCGAGGCGGCCTCCAAGGCGCTGACCGTGCTGATCCGCGATAGCATCACGGTGCTCGGGCTGCTGGCCTGGATGCTGTATCTCTCCTGGCAACTGACTTTGTTCATCCTGGTGTTGCTACCGTTGCTGGTCGGCATGGTGGCCGGCATCTCGCGGGCCTTCCGTCGTTATGCGCGCCGCATCCAGGAGTCGATGGGGCAGGTCTCGCACGTCGCCGAGGAAACCATCAGCGCCCACCGCGTGGTCAAGCTCTACGGCGGCGAGGACTATGAGCGGGAACGCTTCGCTCGACAGAACCAGTACAACTTCCGGGCCTTCATGAAGATGCAGGCGGTCCAGGCGGCCTCGTCGCCGATCACCCAGTTCGTGCTCGCCATCGGGGTGGCCGGCGTGGTTTGGTTCGCCACCAGTGGCGATCGCATGGACGAGATCAGCGTCGGCACCTTCGTCTCCTTCATCACGGCCCTGGCAATGACCCTGGCCCCGGCCAAGCGCCTGATCAATCTCAATGCGACCATCCAGAAGGGTATTGCGGCGGGCGAGAGCCTGTTCGCCCTGCTCGACGAGCCGCGCGAAAACGAGGGCGGTACGCCGACCGGACGGCGAGTGACCGGGCAGATCGCCTTCGACGACGTCTGGCTTTCCTATGCCGAGCGACCCGCCGGCGAGGTGGCCGACGAGGACTGGGTGTTGCGCGGTGTCAGCCTGGATATCGGCGTCGGCGAGACCGTGGCGTTCGTCGGCCAGTCCGGGGCGGGTAAGTCGAGCCTGATGGGCGCGCTGCCGCGATTCGTCGAGATCCAGCGCGGCCAGATCCGGCTCGACGATATCCCGCATGAGTCGATGTCGCTGGCCAACCTGCGTCAGCAGTTCGCCTATGTCTCGCAGGAAACCGTGCTGTTCAACACCAGTATTGCCGCGAACATCGGCTATGCCGACGGGGCGGATTTCGACATGGCGCGGGTCCGGGGGGCCGCGCGGGCCGCCTTTGCCGACGAATTCATCGAGAAGATGCCCGATGGATTCGAGACCAATATCGGAGAGAACGGCGTGCTGCTCTCCGGGGGGCAGCGCCAACGTATCGCCATCGCCCGGGCGCTGTACCGCGATGCACCCATCCTGCTGCTCGACGAGGCCACCTCGGCCCTGGATACGCGTTCGGAGGGCTTCATCCAGCAAGCGCTGGTCAATCTCACCCGCGGGCGGACCACCTTGGTGATCGCCCATCGTCTGTCGACCATCGAGCATGCCGACCGCATCGTCGTGATGGAGGCCGGCCGGGTGGTCGAGCAGGGGCATCATGACGAGCTGCTGGCCGCCGACGGCGCCTATGCCGGGCTGTATCGGTTGCAGTTCGCCGACCAGGCGGGCGATTAGATGCGTTACCCGTCATTCTGGCAACGTCGCGGGCCGCTGGCCTGGTTGCTGCGGCCGTTGTCGCGATTGGTATGCCTCGAGGCGGCCCGGCGTCGGCGGCGGGCGCGCCCCGTCCCCCTGGTCTGTCCGCTGATCGTGGTGGGCAACATCACGGTGGGAGGGACCGGCAAGACCCCGATCGTGATCGCCCTGGTGGAGGCCTTGCACCAAGCCGGCTGGCAACCGGGTGTGGTCAGCCGGGGCGTGGGCGTGAAGGTGGGGATCGAGCCGCTGGATCTTGCCGAAGCGCAGGGCGCTTCGGTCTGTGGCGATGAGCCCTGGCTGATCCGGCAGCGGACGGGCGCGCCGGTAGTGGTCCACCCCCGTCGCCGTCAGGCCGCCGAGCAATTGCTGGCACGCTACCCGGAGGTCGACGTGATCATCAGTGATGATGGCCTACAGCATCACCGATTGGCTCGCGATATCGAATGGGTGGTGGTCGATGGCCGCCGCGGGCTGGGCAATGGTCTGTGCCTGCCGGCCGGCCCACTGCGCGAGCCGGTGGCCACCCTGGTCGAGGCGGATGCCATCCTGGTAAATGGCGGGCCGGTGGAGACCTTGCCGGCGACGGCCATCGGCGCGACCAATGCCTATCGCAGCGATTTCCGACTCACCGGCGTGTTCGACCTGTTCGATGGGCGGGAGCACCCGGCCGAGTATCTGGCCGGGCGGGAGGTGCTCGTTCTGGCCGGCATCGGTAACCCCGATCGCTTCTTCAACATGCTGGAGGCGGACGGGGCCCGGGTGGAGGGCGTCCCACTCGATGATCATGCCGCGCCCACAGCGGCCCACGCCGAGGAACTGCTCGGTGACGGCCGTCCGGTTATCATCACGGAAAAGGACGCGGTCAAGTGGCCGGTCGCCCCCAGCGGCCCGGAGCAGGTGCTGGTCGCACGCGGTGGTATCGAATTGCCGCCGGCTCTGATCGAGTCCACGTTGGCCCGGCTGGCAACGCTGTCGGCGCGCTCTCCTTCGTGATGCCCCAACTCAAAAGGTAATTAGCCCATGGACAAGAAGCTGCTCGATATCCTCGTCTGCCCCGTGACCAAGGGGCCGCTGATCTACGACAAGGCCAACCAGGAACTGATCTCGCTGTCGGCGCACTTGGCCTATCCCATCCGTGACGATATTCCCGTGATGCTCGAAGACGAGGCACGTCGCCTTTCCGACGAGGAACATGCCGCCTGGCGCAAGAAGCATCCGGCGACGAACGGTGGGTCGGCCTCATGATGGCGGAAACCGACTGGATCGTGATCCCGGCGCGATACGACTCCAGCCGGCTGCCGGGCAAGCCGCTGGCCGACATTGGCGGTCGGCCCATGATCGACTGGGTCTATGAGCGCGCCGTCGCCGCCGGGGCCGAGCAGGTGGTGATCGCCACGGACGACGAGCGCATCCAGGAGGCGGCCGCCGAGATTGGTGCCCGTGCGGTGCTCACCAGCGAGGGACACGAGTCGGGGACCGATCGGCTGGCCGAGGTGATCGATTTTTTGGAATTGCCCGACGAGACGGTCGTGGTCAACCTGCAGGGCGACGAGCCGATGATGCCGCCGGTCTTGCTCGCGCAGGTGGCCAATCTGCTGCGCGCCAAGCCCGAGGCCGCCATGGCCACGTTGATGGTGCCGATCCTCGACAAGCACGAGTTTTTGTCGCCGGATGCGGTCAAGGTGGTCGCGAACGCCCGTGCCGAGGCCATGTATTTCTCGCGTGCGCCCATTCCCTTCCACCGCGATGGGCTGCCGGAGCCGTCCGAGGCCGGGGTGTACGGCTTTCGCCATCTGGGCCTCTATGCCTACCGGGCGGGGTTTCTGCGACGTTTCGTCCAGACCTTCAGCCCGGAGGTCGAGCGTCTGGAGAAGCTGGAACAGCTGCGCGCACTATCGATGGGCGAGATCATTGCCGTGGACCTCGCGGAGGTGACGCCTCCGCCGGGCGTCGATACGCAGGCCGACCTCGACCGGGTACGCACCCTGCTGGCAGATGAATCGGGCGACTGATTCGAAACGGGGATGCGTGCCGTCAACTCAACGGGGCGCGGCTCGGCCGCAGGGCGGCGGCGGAATCGCCGTAGGGGTCAGGTATTCCCGGAATCGTCGTCAGCATCGTCGTCCCGAGAGACCGTGCGTTTGGACTTGCGTTTGAGGTGGATGGCCAGTCCGATACCCCAGGCCAGCAGGACCAGGACCCCGGCGCCTTGGCCCAGCCACAGGGTGGCGGCCATCACCATGCCCAGTGCCAGGGCGGCGATCAGGAACTCCAGCGTGCTGCGTTGAATGACCATGGGTTCGTGCTCAGTTGTCGGGACGATCGACGAGTTCGGTATCCTCGTCACGATAAGCCGGTTGGCAGATGCACAGGAAGCGCAGCGGCCCTTCGCTGTGGGCCTCGATGCGGTGCGATTGTCCGGGCGCGATGCGAATGATATCACCGGGAACCACGGCAAAGCGGTCCTCGCCGAGCTGCATGACGCCCGCCCCGTCCAGGATGTGGTAGACCTCCTCGGCCACCGCGTGGCGGTGCAACCGGGTCGGGCATCCCGGCTCGACCTCGGCCTCGGCGATGCTCATCCGCTTGATCGCGTGCCGGGCCGGATGCATCAACTCCCGAACGCGCGACCCGTCCGGCACGTTGATTACCGGCGTCTTGCTGCGATGGTTGAGATAGGCGGAGCGATCGATCGTGGGCGGGCGGCGTCGGGCCATCGGCGGCATCTCCTCAAATACATCAAGATTAGGCAGGCAGATCATGACAGAAAACTCTTCCCATCCCGGGCACCCCAGCGAATCGACCGACGGGCTGGATGATCAGGCGCTCTACCAGGAATTGGTCGGCCAGACCGCCAAGGTCGACTGGTCTGAGATCGAGCGATTTTTCGCCAAGGGGCAGGTCGTGCGGGTGGACGCGTCACTGGACCTGGTGGCCGTGGCCATGGCCATGATTCGGGACCGTGCCGAGCAGTTCAAGGCATGGCAGGCCGACGGCGGCATCGCACCGCTGGAGGCGGAAACGGCTCGCCACTGGGCCTCGGGCGAAGCGACGCTCTGGGCGGTGGTCACGCCTCCCTGGATCCTGGTGCAGGAGGCCGAGGGTGGGCCGACCCGGCACTGAAACACCGCAGGCGGGGGCTGACGGGGTGGCAATCCGGGCTGCGGTCGTCTACAAATTAGCCCACTAACGTTTTTGCCGTTGACGGCGCGCTCCGCGTTGCCGGGTCGGTGATTGCCTGAACATCCATGCCCGTATTTGGGAGAAGCACCATGAGCCAGGATTCCGTTTTGCTTACCCCCGTCGCCCTGGGCGACCTGTCATTGCCCAATCGCGTGATCATGGCCCCGTTGACCCGTTGCCGGGCGAGTGAGGGCAACGTGCCCAACGAGATGATGTGCACCTACTATCGCCAGCGTGCCGGGGCGGGCCTGATCATCAGCGAGGCCACGCAGATCGTCCCGGAAGGGCAGGGGTATCCGGCCACTCCCGGCATTCACGACGATGCGCAACAGGCCGGTTGGGAGATGATCACCCGAGCCGTGCACGACGAGGGTGGCCGGATCGTCCTGCAGCTTTGGCACGTCGGTCGGGTTTCGCATTCGGACTTCCAGCCCGGCGGCAAGCTGCCGGTGGCCCCCTCGGCGATTGCCATCGACGGGGAGGGCTACGTGCCCTCCGGGGAAAAAAAGCCGTTCGAGACCCCGCGCGCCCTGGAAACCGAAGAAATCCCGGGGCTGGTCGAGGACTATGCCCGGGCCACCGAGCGGGCCCTGGCCGCCGGCTTCGACGGGGTCGAGGTGCACGCCGCCAACGGCTACTTGATCGATGAGTTCCTGCGGGATGGCACCAACAAGCGCAGCGATCAATATGGTGGTTCGCTGGAGAACCGGATGCGGTTGCTGCGTGAAGTGCTCGCGGCAGTCACTCAGGTCGCCGGTCCCGCGTGCACCGGCGTGCGCCTCTCGCCTTTGCAGCAGATGAACGGCATGTACGACAGCGATCCCTGGGGCACCTTTTCCTACGTGGTGCGCGAACTCAATCCGTTTGGCCTGGCCTATCTGCATTTGGCCGGCATGGGCGAGGATGCCCCGGGTGCCGCGGGCCCCGTCTTCGATCTGGCTGACCTCGTGCCGCTGTTCGATGGCCCCGTGATCCGCAATTTCAAGTATGACCAGGCCCGTGCCGAGGCAGACGTGAGCGCTAGGCGTGCCGATGCGGTGGCCTTTGGCATTCCCTTCATCGCCAATCCGGATCTGGTCGCGCGGATTCGACGGGACGCTCCCTGGAATGAGGCCGACTCCAGCACCTTCTATGGGGGCGGCGAGAAGGGGTACATCGATTACCCGACGCTCGAGGAATGAGCGTCCCGCTGATGGGTCAGGGCAGAACCGGTAACCGTGTATTACAACCAGAGAAAAAGGGGATAAGCATGAAACTCGTCACAAACCGCCTCCGTCGTACCGCCCTGGCCATGGGCCTGACCATGGCCGCCGGTGGGGCCATGGCCGCTTCCGATCAGCCGTTGACCGTCAGCGTTGATCGCCTGTCGATGGAAATGGCCCTCAAGGCCGCCCAGGCGGCCGTGGAGACTTGCCGCGAGGAAGGGATTCAGGTGGGCGTGACCGTCGTCGACCGTGGTGGCAACCCGCAGGTCGTGCTGCGTGACGTGCTCGCGCCGGACCTGACCCTGAACATTTCCAAGATGAAGGCCTACACCGCCATGTCCTTCAACACGGCGACTTCGACCCTCGAGGACCGGGGGCAGGGTGCCCTGGGCAATGTGCCCGGCCTGATGATGGGCGCCGGCGGGGTCACCATCGAGGCCGGCGGCAAGACCTACGGGGCCATCGGGGTTTCCGGCGCGCCGTCCGGCGAGACCGATGAAATGTGCGCCCGCAAGGGGGCCGAGGCCGTGACAATGGACCTGGAATTTCTCTGAGTTCGTTCCTCCGGCACGCTCGTCAGGTTAGCTGACCAATCCTAGGCCCGGCCATGTCGGGCCTGACTTCGTCTGGGCACCGGTTATCAACGGGTTGGCCTCGTGCCGCGCTCCGGGCCGCATTTTTATGGGATCGGGTGTTGACGTACCCCCGCCGGATCATTAATATGCCGCCCCACGTCAGAGAGACGTATTCCCCGATAGCTCAGTTGGTAGAGCAAGTGACTGTTAATCACTGGGTCGCTGGTTCGAGTCCAGCTCGGGGAGCCAAAGCGCCCGTAGCTCAGTTGGATAGAGCGTGCGGCTACGAACCGCGAGGTCGGG
>JAGXIF010000008.1 GCA_024635755.1 Halothiobacillus sp. | reverse complement strand
TCGCTCCGTCAGACGGTTCCAATGACGTTTTCGTTCATCACAGCGCGATCCAGGGCGGCGGCTTCAAGTCGCTGACCGAAGGTCAGACCGTGTCGTTCGACGTAGAGCAAGGCCAGAAAGGCCCGGCAGCTGCGAACGTCGAAGCTCAGTAAACAGCGTCTCAACGCTGGCATAGAAAACCCCGCCTTGTGCGGGGTTTTTTGTGTCTGTAAAACCGCCCCTTCACCCTTAACGCCATCGCCTAGCCCTTCGGCATCCCCTCTGAATCACCGCCAGAAAGGGCGCCGGTGCGCTGGCCGCGCGGATCACGGCGCGGCTTTGTGAGAGCGAGGTGGTGCTCGTTGCCGGGTGCTGGGCGTGGCAGCGGTGCGTACATTGCTCGACACGCGATCGACCATGCAGCCCGGATCTCATAACAACGCCCAGACCGTCACCCCGATACTGAGCCCGGTCAGCACGAACGCAATCAACGCGAGAAGGCCGTCACGCGCGATCAGTGCAAGACCGAACACGGTCAGCGTCAGCCCGGCGGCGTTGGCCGAAAACGGGATAAATTCCATCAACGGCATCAACACGGACACCAGCATGGCAAGAATGGCCACGCCGTAGCGCGCCCCGCGGTTGACCAGGAAGGTCAACCGCGGGCGGAGGAAGCGATCCATGAATCGCGCCGTGGGCATCATCCACACCACGGCCTTGTGCACGGTCTGCCGCTGAATCTGGCGTTCGAGCAAGAACGCCGGCAACCAGAAATGCTCGCGACCCAGCATCAGTTGCAAGGCAATGAGAAACACGAAGATGCCGATCAGCGTCGGCACGCCGGGAATGTCGCCGATCAACGGTGCGAGAATGATCAACCCGGCCAGCAGCAGCATCGGTCCAAATGACCGCCGACCGACCAGATCCAGTACGGCACCCAGCCGAACCGGCGTGCCATCGTCGTGGATGTTGGCCAGCAACTGCAGCAGGGGAACCAGGCCCTCTGGCTCCTTGCCCACGGTGTTGGCGGGATCAGGTTCGTGAGCGGATGATTTGGACATCGCTATCACCTTCAACTGGGGTATTTGGGAACATCGTCGCACCCCATGGACTCCCGGACTCGCCCGCATGACTGCGAATCGAGCCGGAAAAATACAGAGCCGGCCAGCATGTGCTGTAAGAACTCACGCAAAATGACGGCCGTGCGAATCGAGTCGCTGGTTGCTGGCTGCACACTCTGTGCATCAGAAAACGGCAATGCCCGACTTCTTATGCCGACACCCTCGCCTGTCGCTTGTTCCAATGCCGGCGCACCCACTTCTCGAGCTCGAGCAGGGCAAACAGTGCCATGCTGATGCCAATGATCTCCACGCCATGGATGAAGTCGACGGGCCGCGTGTCGAACAAGCGCTCCATGAACGGGGCGTAGGTGAACAACAATTGCAGACTGGCCACCACGGCCACGGCGACGAGCACGGCGGGTGTGCCCTTGATCTGCGAGAACCCTAGCGAACTGCTGTCCAGGTAACGGATGCTGAACAGGTAGAACACCTCCATCACCACCAGGGTGTTGACCGCATAGGTGCGCGCCTCTTCGAGCGTCGCGCCGTGGAACTGGCTCCAGGCGAAAATGCCGAACACCCCGCTGACGAACAACAGCGAGACGAATCCGATCCGCCAGATGAGAAAGGCCGAGAGCATAGGCTCGTCCCGCCGACGCGGGGGGCGCTGCATGACGTTCGGCGCCGGCGGCTCGAAGGCGAGTGCCATGGCCAGACCGACCGAGCTGACCATGTTCACCCACAGGATCTGCAAGGGGGTGATCGGCAGGGTCAGACCGACCATCACGGCGATCAGGATCGCCAGCGATTCGCCGCCGTTGACCGGCAACAGGAAAAGGATGGCCTTCTTGAGGTTGTCATAAACCGTGCGCCCTTCCCGGACGGCGCGCACGACGGAGGCGAAGTTGTCGTCGGCGAGCACCATCTCGGCCGATTCGCGGGCCACCTCGGTGCCTCCGCGTCCCATGGCCACCCCCACGTCGGCGCGCTTGAGAGCCGGTGCATCGTTCACGCCGTCACCGGTCATCGCCACGACCTGCCCCTGCGCCTGCAACGCCGTCACCAGGCGGAGCTTTTGCTCTGGCGTGGTCCGGGCGAACACGTCGATCAACATCACCTTGCGGGCCAGTTCTTCGTCGTCGAGCTGGTCGACTCCGTGTCCGGTCATGACCTCGTCGGTATTCTCAAGCTTGAGCTGGCGCGCGATACCCCCTGCCGTCAGGGCGTGGTCACCAGTGATCATCTTGACCCGGATGCCGGCCGTGCGGCAGTCCTGTACGGCCGCTATCGCCTCGTCGCGCGGCGGATCCATCAGGCCGAGCAGCCCCAGGAAGACCATGTCCTCGTCGAGATCGTCATAGCTCAGCTCGCGGTGGTCGCCGGGCACCTGCCGCACGGCGATGCCGAGCACCCGCTGCCCTTGTGCGGCGATGGCCTCGATCTCGTCCTCCCAGTACGGGCGGTCGAGCGGCGCGCAGCCGCCGCCCCTAACCCGCTGCTCCCCGCAGAGATCGAGAATGCGCTCGGGCGCGCCCTTAACGAAGATGTAGCCCTGCCCCTCGTGGTCGTGATGCAGGGTGGCCATCAGCCGGTGCTCGGTTTCGAAGGGAATCACGTCGGTACGCGGCAAGCGCTCGCTTTCCTCGTCGAGATCCAACCCCGCCTTCATCGCGCCGACGAGCAGCGCCCCCTCCATGGGGTCGCCGTCGACCTGCCACTGGTCACCCTGACGCTGCAGGCTCGCATCGTTGCATCGCGAGGCGGCTCGAACGGCTTCCTTCAACGCGGGACTGCTCTCCGGGTCGACCTCGCCAGCGTCGGCGGAAAATCCGCCATGCGGGTCATACCCCGCTCCGCTTGCGGCGAACACCTCCCCCGCCGTGACTACGGTGCGCAGGGTCATCTCGTTGCGGGTGAGCGTGCCGGTCTTGTCCGAACAGATGATGGACACCGACCCGAGCGTCTCCACGGCCGGCAGGCGGCGGATGATGGCCTTGCGCCCCGCCATGCGCTGGACGCCGATGGCCAGTGTGACGGTCAGGATAGCCGGCAGCCCCTCGGGAATCGCGGCCACGGCCAGCCCGACCACCGTCATGAACATTTCGGTAGCATCGCGGCCCTGCCCCCAGAAGCCGTAGGCGAACACGGCCGCCGCGATGCCTACGATCACGATGGCCAACAGCCGGGCAAAGCGGTCCATCTGCGCGAGCAGTGGGGTCGTCATGGTCTCCACGTCGGAGAGCATGACGCTGATGCGGCCGACCTCGGTATCGGCACCGGTCGCCACCACCACGCCGACACCCTGCCCGCCGGCCACCAGCGTGCCGGAATACGCCATCCCGGCACGATTGCCCAGGTCGGCATCCGGTTCGACCGCCTCGACCATCTTTTCCACCGCCACCGATTCCCCGGTGAGCACGGCTTCCTGGACCCGAAGATTACGCGCGCGCAGCAGCCGCAGATCGGCCGGCACCTTGTCGCCGGGCTCGATCAACACCACATCACCGGGAACCAGTTCCTCGGCCGGCAGGGTGCGGCGCTTGCCGTCCCGGCTGACCGACGCCCTCGGCGAGAGCATGTGCCGGATGGCCTCGAGCGCCTGTTCGGCCTTGCCTTCCTGGACAAACCCGATCACGGCATTGACCAGCACCACGCCCAGGATCACCCAAGTGTCGATCCAGTGCCCGAGCAGAGCCGTGACCACCGCCGCGGCGATCAACACCTGGATCAGCAGGTTGTTGAACTGCGCGCCGAGGCGCGCGACCGGACCGCGTCGTTTCCCGGCCGGCAAGCGGTTGGGGCCGTGCGTCTCCAGGCGGCGATCCGCTTCGGCCTGGCTCAGCCCACCGTCGGTGCTATCGACCTTTGCCAGCGCTTCGGCGCTGCCCAGACTGTGCCAGCCGGTGGACTGCTCTGCTCGTTTCGCCATGCCTCCCCCTTCGAGCCTGATTGAAATCGTTCTTGGAATGGACCGTTCCGATCCTATGCCCCAGCCCACCGACAATCGTCCCGGCCGATTGACCCAAGGCGCACCCACCGCGCTCGGCCGCGGCTTTGGACGCCTCCCGATGCGACAGTATGGTGTAGAATCGAAGCCGTTTCGCCCGGGTTCGCTATCCGGGTTTTGCCATTGGCGGCAAGGGCTGGATCCGACAGGCATGATCCGACCCGGTTCGTCGTCTGATCAGCCACTTGCGGCCACCGAGGTTGCCATTCCCATGCTCTTCCGCTTTCCCATCGTCATCATCGACGAGGATTTCCGTTCCGAGAACGTTTCCGGACTGGGGATCCGAGCCCTGGCCGATGCTATTCGGGCCGAGGGTCAGGAGGTCCTCGGGGTGACCAGTTACGTGGATCTAGCGGCCTTCGCACAGCAACAGGCCCGGGTTTCCGCATTCGTGATCTCGATTGACGATGAAGAGTTCCACGCCGGCAACGAGCCGGTGGACGAGTCGCTGGAGGTGATCGTCCAGTTGCGCAACTTCATCCAGGAAATCCGCTTTCGCAATGCCGATATACCGATCTTCCTCTACGGCGAGACGCGCACTAGCCGACACCTACCTAATGACGTGCTCAAGGAGCTGCACGGCTTTATTCATATGTTTGAGGACACGCCGGAGTTCGTTGCCCGGCACGTGATCCGCGAATCGCGCAGCTATCTCAATTCCCTTGCCCCGCCCTTCTTCCGCGCCTTGACCGGCTATGCTGCCGACGGCTCGTATTCCTGGCATTGCCCGGGCCACTCCGGCGGGGTCGCCTTTCTCAAGAGCCCGGTGGGACAGATGTTCCATCAGTTCTTCGGCGAGAATCTCTTGCGCGCGGATGTCTGCAATGCAGTGGACGAGTTGGGGCAACTACTAGATCACACCGGCCCGGTAGCCGCCTCGGAACGCAACGCTGCGCGCATCTTCAATGCCGATCACCTGTTCTTCGTCACCAATGGCACGTCCACGTCGAATCGCATGGTGTGGAATTCGAACGTGGCGCCCGGCGATGTGGTCGTGGTCGACCGGAACTGCCACAAGTCGGTTCTGCATGCGATCATTCTCACCGGTGCGATCCCGGTGTTCCTGATGCCGACGCGCAATCATTACGGCATCATCGGCCCGATTCCACGTAGCGAGTTCTCGAAAGAGAACATCAAGAAGAAGATCGCCGAACACCCGTTCGCCGGCCAGGCCGAAGACCAGCAACCCAAGATTCTGACCATCACGCAGTCCACCTACGACGGCATCATCTATAACGTCGAGGAGATCAAGGAGGAACTGGACGGGTTCGTGGAATGCCTGCATTTCGACGAGGCCTGGCTGCCACACGCCGCTTTCCACGATTTCTACGGCGACTACCACGCCATCGGCGCCGACCGGCGGCGCTGCAACGACTCGGTGATCTACTCCACCCAGTCGACCCACAAGCTGCTGGCCGGCCTCTCACAGGCATCCCAGGTGCTGGTGCAGGACTGCAAGAAAGAGCGCTTCGACCGCGACGTGTTTAACGAGGCGTACCTGATGCACTCCTCGACCTCGCCGCAGTACGCCATCATTGCCTCCTGCGACGTGGCGGCCTCCATGATGGAACCGCCGGGCGGCAATGCCCTGGTCGAGGAGTCGATCTTCGAGGCCATGGATTTTCGCCGGGCGATGAAAAAAGTGGATGCCGAATACGGTGAGGACTGGTGGTTCAAGGTCTGGGGGCCGGACAAGATTCCAGCCGAAGGCATCGGGACGCGTGAGGACTGGATGCTGCACGAAGACGACCGCTGGCACGGTTTCGGCCAGGTGCCGACCGGCTTCAACATGCTCGACCCCATCAAGGCCACCATCATTACGCCGGGGCTGGACGTCGACGGCGACTTCCACGACTGGGGCATTCCGGCCTCGATCGTCACCCGCTACCTGGCCGAACATGGCGTGGTAGTGGAGAAGGCCGGCCTGTACAGCTTCTTCATCATGTTCACCATCGGCATCACCAAAGGGCGCTGGAACACCCTGCTGACCGCCCTGCAGCAGTTCAAAGACGAGTACCAGCGCAATCAGCCGCTGTGGCGCATCCTCCCGGAATTCGTCAACAAGCATCCACGCTACGAACGCGTCGGACTGCGCGACCTGTGTGAAAAACTGCATTCGGTCTATCGCGAGTACGACGTGGCCAAGCTGACCACCGAGATGTACACCTCGAACATCGAACCCGCGATGCGGCCGGCCGACGCCTGGTCGAAGATGGCGAGAAAGCAAATCGACCGCGTGCCGATCGACGAACTGGAGGGCCGGATTACCGCGTCACTGGTCACCCCCTACCCGCCCGGCATTCCATTGCTGGTGCCCGGCGAGCGCTTCAACGCGCGCATCGTCGAATACCTGCAGTTCGTCCGCCATTTCAACCGGCAAGTGCCCGGCTTCGAGACCGACGTGCACGGGCTGGTGGCCAAGGAAACCGACGAAGGTATTCGCTACTTCATCGATTGCGTCCAGACGGACTGACAATGTCGCGTTCGGAAGAACACTATCCGCTCAGAGCAGACCGGCGATCGCCAGGGAGGCGACAGTCATCAGGTAGGTCAGTCCGATGAGAACGAACACGCCATCGAAGGCCACCAGGGCGAGCCCAAACATCACGATTGCCACGCCTGCCGCGGTCGCCGAGAAGGGGACCACCTCCATGAGCGGCATGGCCAAGGCAAGCAGGGCGCATACGGCCGCGACTCCAACGGCGCCATTACTTGACGCAAGATAGAGCAGCCTTGGCCTCAACCACCAGTCGATGACCCGGGACGGGCGCTCCAACCAACGGAGCGCGCGCTGGAGCCTGCCGCTGGGAACCGACCGCCTGAGCAGCCAGCCCGGCATCCAGAAGGATTGGCGGCCGACCAGCAGTTGCATGGATAACAGGAAAAGCAGCACGCCCATCGTCGTCGGCATGCCGGGGATACCGCTCAGAGATGACACCAGTATCACCCCGATTAAAAGCAGCACCGGCCCGAAGGACCGCGTACCTACCGCCTGCATGATGGTGCCCAGATGGACGCGCTCCCGGGTCGAGGCCACCTCGGCAATGCGCTGCAACAGATCGCCGAGGCTGCGGGGCTCCCCGGAGACCATGACGCCCCCTGCCCGACTCCCTGCCCTGTCATCTTGCGGCATGGCCGCCTCCGTATCCCCGTTCACGGCTCGCGAGGAACACGGCGGACCGGCATGCCCCGATTGATCCAAGGCATTAACTTGGCCACCCAATGCAGGCATAGCCGCTGGACACCATTGCTGGTGCGGTCATCGAGCCAACCCGAAGCCGCACCGATAGCAGCCACTCCGGCGAGCGTGACAAAGGGGCGTTCTTCGAGACCGTATTTGACGGGCAGCCAGAACCGGCCGACTCGCTCTTCCAGCATGGAGCCGCTTATTTGGAGGCGAGTCTTGGCAAGTGCCAACTCGTCCGCGGGGGACGCGCGCACCCGAATCCTGCCATCCACGGCTGCCGCGCGTTGTCGAAGGCGCTGCGGGGCAGAGTTCACCGGAACCACCGATACGCCCAGCCGGCCAACGCCAACGCCACCAGCAGACACAGGCCACCGACCGCGGCAAATCCGCCGGCAGTGCCCCAGATTGGGGCCAGCCAGTAATAGATGGCAGCCAACATCAGGCCCACCCCGGCAAGCAGCAGCAAGCCAACCACGCCAAGCAGCACCACCGCCACGGAAACCCGACCGATCTGGCGGCGCAGCACGCGCCCCTCTGCCTCGATCAAGGCAGTGATGGCGAGGACGTAGTCGGTAACGGCCTTCAGTGTCGAACCCCGTCGAGTACCTTGGCAACGACAAAACCGATACCGAAGGCTGCCACGACAGAGGTCAGCGGGTGATTGCTAACCACCTGCTCGGCGTCATCGACCCGTTCGCGACTTTGCGAGCGGACCTGCTCGTACCCGCGATTAAGGGTGTCCACGCCCTCGTCGAAGGCAGCCTTGACCCCGTCGCGGGCCTGATTCGCCTTGTTTTGAACCCTGTTCTCGCTTTGCTCCTTGAACGCTTTTAGCAAATCGGACATATCGCCACGCAACTGAGCAAGGTCCGATTTGACCGCTTCGAGTTCCGTATTGGTCGCCTGCTGGGGGGATTGAGCCATGATCATAGACCTCGGTCGGTATGTAAAAGTATTCTTGCTTCAAGAGCTTAGTCGGCCAGACGCACTATTTCCACGTCGGACCGCAGGGATCGATCTCCCGAGCATGCGAGCGCTTTTCGCCCTTTCCTAGGATTGCGTTTTTGGATCCTTAGGTTTATAAGTGACTGATACACCGTCGGATAAGATCCCCAATGCGCCCGACTGCCGTTCCGCTCGCCAGCATGCCACCCGCGCCGGACCTCATGGCCGCCATGATGCCCCGCGCCGGTGCGGGCGGTCAAAAAAGGGACAGCGAGGCAGCCCAAGCGAGGACCTCTTCGCCGCAGCCGGAACCACGCCCAAGCCGCGCAGAACAGCCGCGGGAACAACCCGGATCGAGCGCCGATCCGGGCATCCGTGTCCAGACAGATGATCAGCGGCAAGTGATCGCCGCTCTCGAGAAGCGTGATCGCCAGGTCCGTGACCATGAAAATGCGCATCGGGCCGCCGGCGGCGATCTGGTGCGGGGCGGTTCCTACGATTACCAGCAAGGCCCGGATGGCAGGCGACACGCCATCGGCGGCGACGTGAAGATCGACACCGCCCCTTCTCCGGGTAAACCGGAGGCCACGGCGGAGAAAATGGCCCAGGTGGTCCGCGCGGCCCTGGCACCGGCAAGGCCTTCTACTACCGACTTGGCTGTCGCCGCTCAGGCCACCGCCGAACTCAATCGAGCCCGGGCTGAGTCACAAGCCGACTCCGTGGACGCGATGAACTCGTCAGAATCGACGCAGGCTACGACCGACGACCGCCAGACCCGCAGCGCCGCCACGGCTTATCGCGCCACTGCAGAACAATCGGACGAGGCCCAAGGGAACTTGCGGCTCGAAGCCTGACCCCATCACCCCATCAGCAGGTATTTGGTTTCCAGATACTCATCAAGTCCTTCGACGCCGCCCTCGCGCCCCAGACCGGACGATTTCACCCCACCGAAGGGGGCTGCCGCGTTGGAGATCAAGCCGGCGTTGATGCCTACCATGCCGGCCTCAATGGCCTCAGCCACCCGCCAGACACGGTGAATGTTCTCGCTGTAGAAATACGCCGCCAGACCAAAGGGCGTGTCGTTCGCCCAGTCGATAGCCTCGGCCTCGGTAGCAAACCGCGACACGGCCACTACCGGGCCGAAGGTCTCCTCCCGCATCACTTGCATCGACTGACGCACCCCGGTAAGCAAGGTCGGCAACACGTAGTTGCCGCCCCGATCATCCGGCTTGCCCCCGATGATCAGGGCCGCCCCCTGTCCCACCGCATCGTCGACGTGTGAAAACACCTTGTCGACCGCCTCTTGATTGATCAGCGGAGCAACGTCGCTTTGGGGATCAAATCCATCGCCCAGGTGCATGTTTTCGATGCGTTCTTTGAGCTTTTCCACGAATGTGTCATGGACTCCTTCCTGAATGTAGAAGCGATTGACGCACACGCAGGTTTGCCCGGTATTGCGGAACTTGGCGGCGATTGCCCCCTCGACCGCGGCATCCAGATCGGCATCGTCGAACACGATGAAGGGCGCATTCCCACCCAGCTCCAGCGACAATTTCTGAACGTTGCCGGCCGCCTCTCGCATCAGGGCACTGCCCACCTCGGTCGATCCGGTGAAGGACACCTTTCGCACCAATGGGTTGGCGGTCATTTCCCCCGCGATCTCACGGGCCGATCCGGTCACCACGTTGAATACCCCGCGAGGCACCCCCGCCTGGCGGGCCAGTTCGGCCAGGGCAAGTGCGGAAAACGGCGTCGCCGACGCCGGCTTGACCACCATGGGGCAACCGGCCGCCAGTGCCGCGCCGGCCTTGCGGGTGATCATCGAGGAGGGAAAATTCCAGGGCGTGATCGCCGCGGTCACCCCGATGGGTTGCTTGATCACCACGATGCGCTGATCAGCCTTGGCCGCCGGGATGGTGCGTCCGTAGGCGCGCCGCGCTTCTTCGGCGAACCATTTGAGAAATGAGGCCGCGTACTTGATCTCGCCCAGCGACTCGGCCAGCGGCTTCCCCTGTTCCAGGGTCATGATCGTCGCCAGCGTCTCCTGATGCGCCAGCATCAGTTCGTACCAACGGTACAAGATCGCACCGCGCGCCTCGGCGGCCTGATCTCGCCAGGCCGGCAAGGAATGATTCGCCGCCTCGATGGCGCGTCGCGTCTCGGCTGCCCCCATACGCGGAACCTGGCCGATCACCTCACGGTTGGCCGGATTGTCGACCTGCAGGATAGATTCATCGCCGGCATCGGCCCACTGCCCGTCGATAAAACACTGCTCACGAAACAAGGGGTTGTCCCGCAACGCTGAAAGGGTTTCTCTATTCATGGCTGGCCTCTAGACGGTGGGACTAGGATACCGGGCATCGATCGCATCGATCGCTTCGAGGAGCGCGCTCGACAGCGTCACGTTCGCCGCCGCGATATTCTCCTTGAGCTGCGTCATGTCGGTGGCGCCGATGATGGTCGAGGCGACTTCCGGCCGCCGCAGGGTGAACGCAATGGCCATCTGCGCCGGCGACAGGCCGTGCTCTCGAGCCAGGGCCACGTATGCCCGAGTCGCTGCGTCGGCATTGGGCTTCTCGTAACGCTGGCCAAAATCCGGGAACTGGTTGATCCGTCCCTTGGCCTGCGGGTCGTCAATGTACTTCCCGCTCAAATGCCCGAAGGCCAAGGGGCTATAGGGCAGCAGCGCCACGTCCAGTGCGTTGCAGACCTCGGCCAAGCCCCCGGTCTCGAACTGGCGGTTCATCAGGTGGTAGGCATTCTGCAGCGACGTAACCACCGGCAGGCCGTGCCGTCGGGCGGCCTCCACGAACGACATCACGCCGTAGGGCGTCTCATTGGACAGGCCGATATAACGAACCTTGCCCGATTCGACCAGATTGCCCAGCGCCTCGAGTTGCGATTCGAACGATTCGGCCTCCCAGCGGCGATTCGGATCGTAATAGACCTCGCCGAACTTCGGCACGTAGCGATCTGGCCAGTGGATCTGGTAGAGGTCGACATAATCGGTCTGCAGGCGGCGCAGGCTGGCGTCGATGGCCCGATCGACCTGCTCGCCCGTGACCCGTGGACCACCGCGGATATGATCCATGCGCCGCCCGGCACCCGTCACTTTGGTGGCCAGCACCAGCTTGTCGCGCTGCTGTCGCTTGAGCCAGGACCCCACGTACTCCTCGGTCCGTCCCTGCGTCTCGGCGCGAGGCGGCACCGGGTACATCTCGGCGGTATCGATGAAGTTGATCCCGGCGGCCACGGCGTGGTCGAGTTGCTGGTGGGCCTCGTCCTCGGTGTTCTGCTGGCCGAAAGTCATGGTCCCCAGACAGACGCTGCTGACCTCGAGCCCGCAGCTGCCAAGTCGCCGATATTCCATCAAGTGTTCCTGCCCTTTAAGCTGTCTGCCACGAGATGGCCCCGCGGCCTGTTGAAGTCCAATCTAGAAAGAGTAGCCGACATGTCCGACGTTTCCAGCCAGGTGGCCGCCGTCCATCACGAACTGATCGCCGCCGTGAGCCAGGCGCTGCGCGACCCCGCCGCCCTGCCGTTGGCACGCGCCAGCACCGCGCACTATCGCGAAAAGGGCTGGAACGCCCTGTGCGCGGCCCTAAGCGCCCGACTCGACGGCCTACCCGTCGTCAATCCCGAGGGCCTAGATGACGAGGATCTGACCCTCCTGGCAGCCGTCGACAAGGCCGCGGCCGACCCCGCCTGGCTCGCCGAGGCCGAGAAACAGGCGGAGACGGAGGCAGCCGAACAGATGGCCGCCCTGATTCTGGCCGGCACCTGGGGCGAGCGGGATGCGCTGGCCGCCCTCACCGAAATGCGCGAGGCGGCCGACTCGGCGGGGCTGACCGGCTCCACCGCGCATGCCTTCATCGCCATGGTGGAGGGCGAGCGCCAACTCGAGCGACTGCAGGCCGACTGCCCCAACAGCCAGGCCGGGCTACTTGCCGCCACCCTCGACGTTCTCAGCCATCAGGAAGCCCGATAACCCGCGCCTCGGCGCGCACCTGGCCGCTAACCTGACACATGAGTTCGTAACTGATGGTGCCGGCTGCCTGAGCGACCGCGTCGATGGGCTGCCGGTCGCCCCAACATTCCACCTCGTCCCCCACCCGTGCCTCGATACCGCGCAGGTCCACCGTGATCATATCCATCGAGACCCGCCCGATCAGGGTAGTGGCCTGGCCATTGACCCGTATGGGGGTGCCATCGGGGGCATGCCGGGGATATCCGTCGCCATAGCCCACCGAGGCCACGCCGACGGGCATGCGTTCCGGCGCGACAAACCGACCACCATAGCCGACCGCCCCGCCCCGGGGCACGTCACGCACAGCGACCAGGACGGTCTTCAGGTGCATGCCGGCACGCAAGTCATGGTCACAGGCCTGACCAAAGATAAAAGGGTTGCCGCCATACAGCATGATCCCCGGCCGGGCCCAATCGCCACCGGCATCGTGTCCCAGCAGAGCGGCCGAGTTGCAGAGACTGGTGGGTCCCTGCCAGCCCACGGCCAGGTCTCGGAAGGTGGCGATCTGCGCGTTGGTGCAGGAGGGGTCCGGTTCATCGGCGCGGGCAAAGTGTGTCATCAGTCCGATCGACGGATTCACCCGGGGACACGCCGCGAGCCGGCGCCGAGCCGCCGCCAACTGGTCGGGATTCAGGCCCGCGCGATGCATGCCGGTATCCACCTTGATCCAAGCGCACAACCGGCCCAGCGGCACCGCGCCGGCCATCGACTGCCAGCGCTCCAGGAGATCGATCTGGCTACGATCGTGGAACACCATCTCCAGTGAATGCTCCACCGCCAAGGACAACTCGTCGCCCGTCAATGCGCCCTGCAGGACCAGGATGCGCTCGGCAAGACCGCCCTTACGCAGCAAGGCGCCCTCTCCCGGTGTGGCCACCGCAAACCCCTCGGCCCCGGCCGCCGAGAAGGCCCGGGCGGCGTGCAGCATGCCGTGCCCGTAACCATCCGCCTTGACTGCTGCGAAGATCGACCGGCCACACGCGGCCCCGCGGGCCACCTCGAGATTATGGCCCAGTGCCGCGGCGTCAATGGTCAGACGGGCACGACGGATCATCGGAACGGTTCCGGAACGGCCTCGGGACTGATGTAATTGTCGAACTTGGTGCTCGAGCCGGTGAAGGTGAGCAGCACATTGCCGATCGGGCCATTGCGCTGCTTGCCGACGATGATCTCGGCCACCCCTTTCTTCTCCGTGTCCGGCTCGTAGACCTCTTCGCGGTAGATGAACATGATCAGGTCGGCGTCCTGCTCGATCGCCCCGGATTCCCGCAGGTCCGACATCACCGGCCGCTTGTTCGGCCGTTGCTCGAGTGACCGGTTGAGCTGAGACAGGGCGATCAAGGGCACGTCGAGTTCCTTGGCCACGGCCTTGAGCGAGCGCGAGATTTCGGAGATCTCGTTGGTACGGTTCTCCTTCGATCCGGGCACCTGCATCAACTGCAGGTAGTCGACAACGATCAGGCCCAGGTCCTCCTGGCGCGCCAGGCGCCGTGCCCGAGAACGCAGATCGGAGGGAGAGAGTGCGGGCGTGTCGTCAATGAAGATCTTGGCCTGACTCAACTGCCCCACGGCGCCGGAAATGCGGTGCCAGTCGGAATCCTGCAGTTGGCCGGTGCGCACGCGGGTCTGGTCGATGCCGCCCAGCGAACTGAGCATCCGCACCGCCAATTGATCCCCGGGCATCTCCATGGAGAACACGGCCACCGCCTTCTTGTTCTGCAGCGCCACGTTCTCGGCGATATTCATGGAAAACGTCGTCTTGCCCATCGACGGGCGTCCCGCGACGATGACCAAATCACCCTTCTGCAGGCCCGTCGTCATCTCGTCGAGGTCCTTGAAGCCGGTGGTCTGCCCGGTCAGTTCGCCCTTGTTCTCGTAGAGCTCCGCGATGCGGTCCATGGCCACGGTCAACAGATCGGTGATGCCCCGGAAACCCCGCCGCGTACGCGACCCCTCGTCGGCGATGGCGAAGATCTCCTTTTCGGCGAACTCGAGAACGTCGTGGGCGCTGCGCCCCTCGGTTTGGTAGCCCTGCCGCGAGATCTGGGTGCCCACATCGATCAATTGGCGGAGCAGCGAGTTCTCGCGGATGATTTCCGCGTAGGCCAGGATGTTCGCGGCGGTCGGCACGGAATCGACCAGTGCCATCAGGTAGTCATTACCGCCGATCTCCTCGAGCTTCTCCAGAGCCTTGAGGCGCTCGGAGACCACCATCGCGTCAAAGGGCTGGTTGCGCTCGGCCAGTTCGCTGATCACCTCGAACACGACACGATGATCGTGGAAGTAGAAGTCATCGGCCCGAAGCTTGTCGCCGATTTGCTCGAAGGCCATGGGATCCAGCATCAGGCCGCCCAGAACTGCCTGTTCGGCATCCTGGGAGTGCGGCGGCACGCGCAGGGCCATCGGCGAGGCGACCTCGCGGCCTTGCCGCGCCGACGGGAGGTAATGCGCCTGGGGAGTGGCAGATTCGTATTCCGGGGATGACATCAATCTTGGGACCAGAGAGGGTGAATCTTGTGAAACGAGGCGCCTGCACCGACCGGCCTGGGCGAATCGTGGCGACGACCTTTGGGATGGCGGAAATGATACGCCTAGGATCGTTCCTTGACCACGTTGACAAATCAGCTGCGGTTGGTTCCAAGCCACCCAATCGACGAAACCGGGATTGACCGCATAGCCACGAAAAAACCCGCCCCTGAATCAGGAGCGGGCTAGCAGATCATTGCGGCACCCACCGGGCGCCACGGGCCGAAGCCTTACTGCTCGGGCACGACCACGACAGTGATGTCGACGTCGACTTCCGAGTGCAGGTGCAACTGCACCGGGAACTCGCCCAGCGCACGCAAGGCACCTTCCGGCAGACGCACTTCGCGCTTCTCTACCTCGACACCGAACTGGTCGCTGACCGCATCGGCGATCTCGACGGTGCCGACGGAACCGAACAGCTTGCCTTCCGAACCGGCCTTGACCGGAATGGTGATGCTTGCCTCTTCGCCGATCTTGCCGGCGCGAGCCTGACCAGCGGCCAGTTCTTCGGCAGCCTTTTTCTCCAGCTCGGCGCGGCGCTCTTCGAACTCGACCATGTTGGCCTTGGTCGCCGGCTTGGCCTTTGCGTACGGGATCAGGAAGTTGCGGGCGTAGCCCGGGCGAACGTTGACCACGTCGCCCAGCGAGCCGAGATTCTCGACCTTACTCAACAGAATTACTTGCATGGGATATTGACTCCTAGACGCTCAAGACGGACGCAATCAGTGGCGGTCGGTGTACGACAGCAGGGCCAGGAAACGGGCACGCTTGATGGCCGTCTGGAGCTGGCGCTGATAGCGGGCGTTGGTGCCGGTCACACGGCTCGGCACGATCTTGCCGGTTTCGGTGACGTACTGACGCAGGGTGTCAATGTCCTTGTAGTCGATGTGCTTCACGCCTTCGGCGGTGAAACGACAAAAACGCTTGCGACGGAAAAAACGGGCCATGGGTCTAACCTCTTGAAACTTTATTCGCCGGAATCGTCGGACTTCTTCTCGCTGTCACGACTTTCTTCACGGGTGTTGTCACGACGCTCTTCGCGCTTCTCGTCATCGCCACGACGCGGGCGGCGCTCGCTCTCGCGCTCACGCATCATGTGAGACTCTTCGGTGTAAGCCTCGTCGCAACGTACGGTCATGTGACGCAGCACGGCGTCGTTGAACTTGAACGCCTCCTCGAGCTCGGCCAGGGAATCCTGGTCGGTCTCGACGTTCATCAGCACGTAGTGCGCCTTGACCAGCTTCTTGATCGGGTAGGCCAGTTGACGGCGACCCCAGTCTTCGAGGCGGTGGACCGTGCCCTGGGAGGCTTCGATGACGCCGCGATAGCGCTCGATCATGGCCGGGACCTGGTCGCTCTGGTCCGGATGGACCATGAAAACGATTTCGTAATGACGCATGGATCAAAACTCCTGTGGATGGAAGGCAGCCTGCCGCATGCGGAACGGTCAGGCAGGAGAAACAAGCGGCGCATTCTACGGCTAATCCCGCGCGAGATCAAGCTCGACGCCGCTCTGCAGTAGGAGCGACAACAGCCGTGGCGTCCCGGCGTTATGATGTGCAGGATCGATTTACACCCTTCACGGAGCCGGACAGGACCCAGAATGCCTTATCCCCGCGCACAGCATGATGCCCCGCGCACCAAGATCTTTCTGCTCGCTTTCGTCATGGCCGGGCTCGCCGGCCATGTCAACAGCGCCATGCTGCTGGCCTTCGGCCTGCCGGTCAGTCAGATGACGGGCATGGCCTCGCACATGAGTGAGGGCATGGCGCGGATCGATCTCGCGATCGTGCTGACCGCCGGTCTGATCCTGTTGGGGTTCATCGGCGGGGCGACGCTTTCCGGCATCATGATCGGCCGCCGGCAGTTTCCCGAAAGCCCCCGCTATGCCTGGGCACTGGGCTTGGAAATGCTCTTGTTGCTGATCGCGGCGGCCCTGGCTCTCGCCGGCCGGGACGTGGCCTCTCTGACCAGTGCGGCGATCGCCTGCGGCCTGCAGAACGCCCTAGTGGCAAGTTATCGCGGTTTGCTGATCCGCACCACGCATGTCACCGGTATCGCGACCGACATCGGCGCCTACCTGGCCCGCTTCCTGCGCCGGCAGGGCTGGTCGTGGCACGGGTGGTTGTTATTGGTGCTGCTGATCGGCTATGTCGCCGGTGGCATTGGCGGGGTGCTGGCCCAGCCGCTGGGCACTGCCGGCAACCTGCTGCTGCCCGCGATCGCGGCGGGGCTCGTCGCCCTGCTCGCGCTCACCTACCAACAGCGCCGGGCGCGTTCGACGCTCAGCGGCTGATGACGACGAAGGCAAGCGCATAAGCGCGCTCGTCCGTCACCGACAGCGACACCGACCCGCCCCCCAGGCGGGCAAGCGATTCAGCCGCCTTGCCCTCCAGCCGCACCTCGGGACGACCCTGGTCGTCGTGCACGGTCTGGATATCGACCAACCTAAGGCCGTCACGAAACCCCGTCCCCAAGGCCTTGGCGACCGCCTCCTTGGTGGCGAAGCGCTTGGCAAGCCAAGCGGCCGGGTCGCGTGTGGGCAGGCGTTGGCGCTCATCGGTCCCCAGCACTCGCTCGATCAGGCGCTGTCCGTGCCGAGCATGAGCGCGGCGGATGCGCTCGATCTCAACTAGGTCGGTACCCAAACCGACGATCATGAACGCCCGGGCGTCACCGAATAACGCGCGGCGTGCATGAGATCCTTCATGTCGCGCACGGCGGCCGGGAGGCCGGAAAACACGGCCTGGCCGATAATGGCATGACCGATGTTGAGTTCCTCGATGTCCTCGATCGCGGCGATGGCGGCAACGTTGTGGTAGTGCAGGCCGTGCCCGGCATTGACGATCAGCCCCACGTCAACGGCATCGCGGGCGCACTGACGAATGAGCTCGAGTTGTTCCCGGGTTGCCTGATCGCCCGCGGCGGTGGCGTAATGACCGGTATGCAGCTCGATCACCGGCGCCTCGCAGGCCACCGCGGCATCGATCTGGCGCGGATCGGCGTCGACGAACAGCGACACGCGTATGCCGGCATCCGCCATGCGGTCGCAGGCGGCGTGAATCCGCTCGATCTGCCCGGCCACGTCCAGGCCACCTTCGGTGGTTAGCTCTTCTCGGCGTTCAGGTACCAGACAGACATCGTGCGGCCGAATACGGCATGCCAGTTCGATCATCTCGTCGGTGGCCGCCATCTCCAGATTCATGCGCGTCTGGAGCAATTCGCGCAGCATCTCCACGTCCCGATCCTGAATATGCCGGCGATCCTCGCGCAGGTGCAAGGTGATGCTGTCCGCACCGGACTGCTCGGCCAGCAGCGCGGCCGTCACCGGGTCTGGGTAGCGGGTACCCCGGGCCTGGCGCAGCGTGGCAATGTGATCGATGTTCAGACCCAGAAGCGGGTATTGGGTTGTGACGCGATTGGTCATGAAGTTGGCTTCCGCAGCGGTTTCGGATGAAGGCGCCCAGTTTAGGGGGATTCCGTCTCGCTTGCATTCCCTGTGTCCCCGGACGGGGCGGTGGACGATGATGGCCACAGACGCCGGCTGACGAAGGGGGCCCGTCCAACGTGCGGGACCAGCAGGCGTTGCATCAAATCGCGGGCCGCCCGCATCTCCTCGGGATGAACCAGAGTCTGATCGGTGGCGATGGCCTGCAGCACCCGCCCGGATACCGCACCGGGGCCCCCTCCGGCCATCACCCCGCCTTCGGGGTCGAGATGATACGAGCCTTCCGGCTCGATCCGAGTGTCTGCACGGTCGTCTGCGAGTGACTCGATCCACTCGACGCCACTGCCGAGGTGAACCAGCAGGCGGCGCTCGAATCGCCGCATGATTACCGATACCGGTATGTCGGGCTCCTCGAGCATCGCAAGGCTTTTCCAGTAATCGAGAAACAATCCCGGAACGGGTTCCTCGGGGCGCAGCGCGCGCAGGATCAGTTCATGCAGGTAGAAGGCCGCTGCCAGCCGCCGCCCACGCAGGAAACGCAGCGACTCGACCGGTTCGGCGCCCTTGAGGATGGGCCACCCTGCCCCGCGGCCTGCCGTGAGCAGATCCAGACAAACGAAATTGGGAGGTCGGCTGCTGCCGCGCTTCTTGACGCGGCGCCCGCCGGTCTGCCGCATACGCACCCAGCCGCGATCGTCGGTCAGCCAGTCGAGCAGCAGCCCGTGTTCCTGAAAGGGGCGAGCATGCAGTAGAAAACCACGCATGTCCTACGGACTGACGGCGAAGCGGATCATGTGGCCCCTATTCGGGCAACTGGTAACCGAGGGCGGCCACGGAACGTTCATCGTCAGCCCAGTCGTCGGCAACCTTGACCCAGAGTTCGAGCATCACGCGCTTGCCGAGCAACGGCTCGATGGCTTCCCGGGCTTGCTGCCCCACCATCTTCAGCCTAGCCCCGCCCTGCCCGATCACGATGCCCTTCTGTCCGGAACGAGCCACGTAGATAACCGCGCCGATGGTCACCAGCCGGTCGGTCTCCTCGAAACGCTCGATCATCACCGTGGTCTGGTAGGGGAGTTCGTCATGCAAGGAGCGGGCAAGTTTCTCGCGGATGATCTCGGCCGTCATGAAGCGCACGGGGGCGGTCGTCACCTGCTCCTCGTCGTAGCCGGCCGGCCCTTCGGGCAGATAGGAGAACACCAGGTCCATCAGGCCCTCGAGACCGCGCTGACGCCGTGCACTCATGGGATAGATCGCGGCGAAATCGCCCTTCTCGCCCACCTTGGCCAAAAATGGCAACAATTCGGTCTTGTCGTTGACCAAGTCGACCTTGTTCACGACCAGAACCACCGGGGCCTCGACGTGCTCGAGCAGGCGCGCGACCTGCTCGTCTTCCTCGCCGAACTGCCCGGCCTGAACCATGAAGAGGATCAGGTCGACGCCTTCCAGGGCACTGCGGGCGGTCCGGTTGAGCTGCCGATTGAGGGCGTCACGACCACCTTGGTGTAACCCGGGCGTGTCGATCAACACTACCTGGCCACGCTCCTCGGTGATGATCCCGGTGATCCGATGCCGCGTGGTCTGCGGCTTGGGCGCCGTGATGGACACCTTCTGACCCACGAGCCGATTGACTAGGGTCGATTTTCCGACGTTGGGCCGTCCAACGATGGCCACCTGGCCGAAACGGGGGGTTATGTGATTCATGCGCCGTTACTCCTATTTGCCCTTGCCCGGGCTCTCACCCAGGGTGTCGCGTAGCGTTTCCAGCATGCGCCGGGCGGCGGATTGCTCGGCTCGTCGACGCGACGAACCGCTGGCGCTCGTTTCGTAAGGCACCCCTTGGCAACGGACGCGGCAGGCCACTTCAAATGTCTGGCGGTGGGCCTGTCCGGACTGTTCCATCACCTCGTATTCCGGTAGCGGCAGTCGGTCGCGCTGCAGATATTCCTGCAACTGCGTCTTGGCATCCTTGAGCGACTGGGCATCCGGCAAGGATTCCAGCGCCGTGCCGAACAGGGACTGCACCCAGGCATGAGCCGGCGCGAAGCCCTGATCCAGGTAGAGCGCACCGATCATGGCCTCCAGCGCATCCGCTAGGATCGAATCCCGGCGGTGGCCGCCACTCTTCAACTCGCCCGAGCCCATCACCAGGTAATCGCCCAGGCCGATCTCGCGGGCCACGCGCGCCAGGGATTCCTCGCGCACGACCGAGGCACGCAAACGCGACAGCGCGCCCTCGGATGCCTCCGGCTTGTGGCGATAGAGATAATCAGAGACGGCGAGGTTGAGGATCGAGTCGCCCAGGAATTCCAAGCGCTCGTTATTCAGACGGCCGGAGGAGCGATGACGCAGCGCCTGCACCAGCAGGTCGTTGTCATCGAATGACAACCCTAACGCATTGGCCAGGGTGTCGGGATCACGGATGAGGGGATTGCTGCTTTTAGTTACTGACACGGGCTTGATGTTTGAACTCGGCCACGAGCGACAGGTTGCCGAACAACGTCGCGCGGCCTTCGTAGTTGTAGGTGACATTGAAACCGCCGGTGACCGGGCGAATCTCGAATTCGTCCGAGTCAAACCGCTCATCGACCTCATTGATGTCGAGGCGCTTGTCGACCTTGCGGCGAATCTCAGCCGGACTGGCGGCCGACTCCTCCTGGAGGCTCTCGAATATCGTGGTGAGCTTCTGGTCGGCAATGTAGAGCGGCACCACCTGCATGACCACCAGGGCGGCAAAACCCAGGACGATGGCCGCGATGATCAGCCCCACCAAGGACATGCCTCGCTCACGCCGAGGGTTGCCGTGGGGGAGACGATGTCCGTTTGCTTTGCAGTTTTCCATATCCCGGTCCTTGCTGTGCCTTGAGGTTAGTCTGTCGCGACGACGTCGATCGAGCGACCGATGCGCTCGGTGTCGAAACCGCCGTCCTGCCAGTTCCAGTGAAGCCAGATCATAACCGCTTTCCCGACGAGATTCGATTCCGGGACAAAGCCCCAGAAGCGACTGTCGTTGCTGTGATTGCGATTGTCACCCATCACGAAATAACGCCCCTCGGGCACCGTCCATTCGGCGCTCCCCATGCGTCGATCCGGATCGATCAATACATGGTGCGGGGCCCCCGGCAGCATCTCGATGGCCTTTATCAGGCCCGCATGTTTGAGATTGGCATCGCCCGCGTAGCGCCCCTGTGTCTCGAGTGCCACCTTCTCACCGTTGATCCAGAGTTTCTCGCCATCCACCCGGATGGTATCGCCCGGCAGACCCACGATGCGCTTGATGTAGTCCACCTCCGGCTGCTTGGGGTAGCGAAACACCGCCACGTCGCCGCGTTCGGGCTCACCGATCGGCACAACCTTGGTGTTGACGACCGGCAAGCGCAGGCCGTAGGTGAACTTGTTGACCAGGATGAAATCACCCACCAGCAGAGTCGGCATCATCGAGCCCGATGGAATGCGAAACGGCTCGAACAGGAACGAACGGATGACCAACACGACCAGGAGAATGGGGAAAAACGACTTCGCGTAGTCGACCAGCAATGGCTCCTTGTCGGCCGTGCGGCCCATTCCCGCCTCGGCGCCAAGTTGACGCGCCTCGTTTTCCAGTCGTGCCCGGCGCTTGGGCCGGAAGACCAGTCGGTCGATCAGCCAGATCAGTCCGCTGATAAGGGTGGCAAGCACCAGGAGTAAGCTGAAATCCACGGGACGCTCCATTGTGTGGGTCGGGACCGCTGGGCGGTCAATTGCTCTTGTTGTCCATCTGCAGAACGGCGAGGAAGGCTTCCTGGGGAACTTCGACCTTGCCGATGTTCTTCATCCGCTTCTTGCCGGCCTTCTGCTTCTCGATCAATTTTTTCTTGCGCGAAACGTCGCCGCCGTAGCACTTGGCCAACACGTTCTTGCGCAGGGCCTTGACGTTGGTCCGGGCAATGATCTTGCCGCCGATAGCCGCTTGCAGTGCCACTTCGAACATCTGCTGCGGGATCAGCTCTTTGAGTTTCTCCACCAGATCCCGGCCGCGGTGCTCCGCCTTGTCGCGGTGAACGATCAAGGAAAGCGAATCGACCGACTCGCCGTTGATTAGCACGTCCATCTTAACCAGACGGGCGGGCTCGAAGCGGTCGAGGTGATAGTCGAACGACGCATACCCGCGGCTGACCGACTTGAGCCGGTCGAAGAAATCCAGCACTACCTCGGCCAGTGGCAAATCGAAGATCAGCGTGACCTGATTGCCGGAATACAGCATGTTCTTTTGCACGCCGCGCTTTTCCATGCACAAGCTGAGCACCGGGCCGACGAAATCCTGCGGACAAAGGATGTTCGCCTCGATGATCGGTTCACGAATCTCCTTGATCTGTGTCGTTTCCGGCAACTGCGACGGGTTGTGGATCTGGTAGGTGGTGCCGTCGTTTTCCTCCACCTCGAAGATGACCGTCGGGGCGGTGGTGATCAGGTCGATCTGGTATTCCCGCTCGAGCCGCTCCTGGATGATCTCCATGTGCAGCAGTCCCAGAAAGCCGCAACGGAAACCGAAACCCAGCGCGGTCGACACCTCGGGTTCGAAATGCAGGGCCGCATCGTTCAACCGCAGCTTTCGCAGCGCCTCGCGAAGATTGTCATAATCGTCCGCCTCGACGGGATAAAGCCCGGAGAAGACGCGCGGCTGCATTTCCTTGAAGCCCGGCAGCGCGGAGTCGGCCGGATTCTCGGCGTCCGTGAACGTGTCACCGACCTTGGCCGAGTCGATGTCCTTGATCCCGGCCATGACGAAGCCCACTTCACCGGCCAGCAGGCCATCACGCGCCAGCGTCTTGGGCGTAAAAACGCCAGTCTTGTCGACGGTAAACACGTCGCCAGTGCCCATGGCCTTGATCTTCGCCTTGGGCCGAATCGCCCCGTCGATGACCCGGACCAGCGCCACCACACCGACGTAATTGTCGAACCAGGAATCCACGATGAGCGCCTTGAGCGGACCGTCCTCGTTCCCTTCCGGCGGCGGGATCTGCTCGATCAGCCGCTCGATGACCTCGTCCACGCCCTCGCCCGTCTTGGCCGAGCAGGTCATCGCGTTCTGGGCCTCGATGCCGATGATGTCCTCGATTTCAGCCTTCACCCGGTCGGGATCGGCGGCCGGCAGGTCGATCTTGTTGAGCACCGGCACCACTTCCAGCCCCAGGTCGATGGCGGTATAGCAATTGGCCACCGACTGGGCCTCGACACCCTGGGATGCGTCCACCACCAGTAGCGCCCCTTCACAGGCCGCCAGCGAACGGGACACCTCGTAGGAGAAATCCACGTGGCCCGGCGTATCGATGAAGTTCAGCCGATAGGTATGGCCGTCCCGGGAATGATAATCGAGCGAGACGCTCTGGGCCTTGATGGTGATACCACGTTCGCGCTCGAGGTCCATCGAGTCGAGGACCTGCGCGCTCATCTCGCGCTCGGCAAGGCCTTCACAACGCTGAATGATCCGATCAGCCAAGGTGGATTTGCCGTGATCGATATGCGCGATGATCGAAAAGTTGCGAATCCGGGTGAGTCGCTCGGATGTCATAAAGTATAACTTTTGGTTCGTGGGGAATCTCTCGCGGCCGGGCGGTCACAACGAGCAAAGTCCGACAGTATAAAGCCCAAGAAGGGACAAAGTCAGTCGGATTGGTGGGGATTGCCGGAAAAGGCGGGCATGAAGAAGCGCTGCTCACCGTCTCGCTGCACCAGGAAAAGCACCAGCTCGTCACCGCGGGCATGCGCGATTCGCGCCAGGACCTGGTACGCCTGGGCCAGGGAATTGACCTCCTTGCGATCGATCGAAAGCACGACATCCCCCGGCACCAGGCCCGCCAATGACGCCGGCCCGCTCGGATCGAGTTCACCGATACGCACGCCCCCGGACTCGGTCCTTCTCAGGATCAGCCCCAGGGTCTCGATCACCACCAGCTCCGGCTGATCGAGAGCGGGCACGGGGGCCGCCTGCCCAGAAGTCGATTCGGGCAAGGCGGCCAGTCGAACCGCCACCTCCTGCCTGGCTTGCCCCGTATGCACCTCGAGGTGCACTTCGGAACCGGGCGGCAGCGCCCCCAGCACCTGGGTGAGATCGCCGCCGTCACTAACCTCCATGCCATTGACGGACAGGATGATGTCGCCCACCTTCAAGGCGGAAGTGGCGGCGGGCGATCCGTCGACGAAACGCGTCACCTCGGCACCGTAGGCACGCGGGAGGCCAAGCTGGTCGGCCCGACGACGATCCACGCTGCGGATCTCGACACCGAGAAACCCGCGCCGCACCTCGCCGTTCTGCTTGATCTGGGCGATCACGTCGACGACGTAATTGATCGGAATGGCAAAGGAAATGCCGTTGTAGGCACCCGACTCGGTAAAGATCTGCGCGTTGATCCCGATGACCTGCCCGCGTGTATTGAACAACGGGCCACCGGAATTGCCCGGGTTGATGGCCACGTCATTCTGGATAAAGGGCACGTAGGGTTGGTTAGTATCCGACGGCAGCGTTCGGCGCAAGCCGCTGATCACGCCCGCCGTAACGGTCTGGTCGAATCCGTAAGGCGAGCCGATGGCGACTGCCCATTGCCCGGCCCGAACCTGATCGGAATCCCCCAGGGTGACCGGGGACAGGCCGTGGGCATCCACCTTGAGCAGCGCCACGTCGCCGATCTCGTCGACGCCAACCAGCTCGGCGGCCAGCTCTCGACCATCGGCCAAGCGGACGAAAATCTTCTTCGCGCCCTCGATCACGTGGGCATTGGTGACGACGTAGCCATCCGAACTGAGGATGAACCCCGAACCGTCACTCTCCTGCGGCAACCTCGGCCCTGGTGCATCGCCCTCACCGAACAAGCCGTTGAACCACTGGTCGAAATTGCCTTCCCCGGTCTGCCCGTTGGTGATCGACGGCAATCCCCGCACCCCGGTGATGTTGATCACCGAAGCGGCATTCGCCTCCACGAGGGGCGCGAAATCCGGCAATCCGGTGACCTGCTGCGGTTCCGATTCCGGCTCCTCCGACACGCAGCCCGCAGTCAGACCAATCACCACGGCGGCGAGGACGGTCCTCGCCAACCCGGAACTCAATGCGGACATCAAGTGCCGAGAACCAGTGGCAATAGGTAAGCGGACGGGGGAAAGCGACATGAGCGGTGACTGGACAACAGGCGGGTAAATGACCATGAGAAACGAAGCCAGCTTACCCGGAAAGTCGATCGACGAAAATCGGTCGGCTTGGCTACCCTGCCCCACTCTCCTCGTCATGAGTCGGCCTGGCGGAGCGCCACTTCATGCAAGACCGGGAAGAAACCACCCGATCGTGCCTGGCGGCGCTGCTGCGCCCGGGCCACCGCCAGCGCAGCGACAAGTCCGCCGAGCGCCCCGAGCACTGTCAGGACCTCCTGGGAAAACAGCGCATCCAGGACGATGGCCACGCCCAGCAACCCGGCCAATGGAACTAGGTAAAGCCACACGGAGGCGATCAGCAAAGCGCGTTGCGACATGGCGATGACCACGTGATCGCCAACCGCAAGTGACTCGTTCGTGGGCAGATAGACCCGATGCCGTGGCAGCCGGAACAGGCGCTGAAACACGCTGACCCCGCACCCCTTGCCATCACGGCAATTGGCACAGCCCTGCGCGGAACTGGCCTCCAACCAGGCACCCCCGGGCTCCACGGCCACGACACGCGCGGATTCGAGGACCTGGTCATCCGCACGGCCGGGCTGGCTCCCTTGGCGGTCGTCGATCGTCATTTCTGGTCAGGTGAGGGTTGGGACGACCCGCTCTCATCGGGCGTCACACGCCTGGTGTTTTCCACCAGACTTTCAACCGTGGCGGACGGCACGTCACCAATGGCCGTCACCCGCATGCCCTCGATACTGCGCACGGCCATGGTCATGCCCAGTTCGGTGCGACTGGCCTGCCGGGCCACGTCGCCGTCACGCTTTTCGACAAAGACAGATGCCGTCGCCAGCCCGTCGCTGACGACCAGGTGCTCGAAATACTGTTCGGTCACCGGGTTGCGGCGCCAACTACGGGATTGGACCCGGTAGCCGCTGGGCAATGGCTCGATCATCCAGGAACTCTGCCGAATGGGCGCGTTTTCCGCCCGTTCGCCAACCAGCTCGATCGCCTCGAAGTCAGCGTCGATACCGGTCGTCAGGTCTTCCTGAAAGGCCAATTCGACCGAATCCAGCGACTCGACCTGCGTGAACTGATTGTGCTCCATCGGTCGGCCACGTTCGTCGTACATGCTCATCCGCAGCAGCAAGGACTGCTCATGGCCAATACAGAGCTTGTAGCCATAGCGCAGATCATCGGTGGGCACCACCGCCACCTGGTCGCAGGTCTTGCCCGCCACCCGACCGACCCCCAGGGAAATGAGGCGGTAGTTTTGCCCGGCCGAGTCGAGCGCATCCGAGTCGAGCGCATCGAAGCGCTCGCCGGACATGCGGCTGGCCACATTGGGGTAGTCGCCCAGCATGACTTGCTTGCGCTGGGGCCACAGGCAGGCGCAGCGATCACCGAGCCGACGGATTTCTCGGACCTCGCCGTTCTCTGCCACCAACAATTCAACCCGTTCGCCATCCGTGCCTCGGTGCACGGTTCGCATCAAGTCGATCTGGTCACCCCGCATGTGGATGAAGCGCCCGCCGTAGGACCGGCTCGCCATGGCATCCACCATGGCATCGATACGTTGCAGGAGACTGGATTCATTGTCGGCCGAAACCTGGCTGATCGCACCGGTGGGGACGGCAGCATCGGCCAATAGGGGGGAGGTCCAGCCCAGCAGCGCCGTGAACAGCAGCGGCAAGGAGACAGCAGGCCGGTGGTGAGGCTTCACGCTTTGATTCATTCCCTGGCGAAAGCGGCGGCACGGGCTTCGGGCATCACCGTGCCGAACTCCGGGGAGGCCGTGCGGTAATGGGTCACCACGTAGGGGTCGGAGCGATTGGAACTGCCTCCCCTCGCCCAGTCAGGCAAGGTGACGCGGTTGCTGACCTTCGACGACATCCCTTCGCCGTCGATGGCGGCCAGGGGGCTGATGGGCGCCTCAACGACCGGGGAAGCTCCTGCCGGCACCTCGTCTGCATGAAGCGATGCCATCACCGCACGGTCGTTTTCCGTGGGTGCGCTGGCCTGCAAGGGAGTCGTGCTATCCGAAGGCGAGTGCCCGGTGGTTGACAGGGTGAGACCGACTGCCGTCACGGCGGCGAACAGGGATGCGGCAATCGCCCCCTGCCAGACCCGACGCAGACGGCGCGTGCGCGCTGCATCCAACGAGATCACATTGCCGCGCCCCGGGTGCTCCGCTGCCGGAATCTGGTCGAGCCGAGCGTTGATGCCGTCGAGCATGTCGTGCGTCGGATGAGCGTCGCCGCGTAACCGGCTGCCGATCAAGTCATACAGACGGGCGCGTTCCCGGGTGAGTTCGACGTCCTCGGCCAGTGCCTCGACCCAATCGTGAGCACCATGCAACTCGTCGTCCCACCACTCGGAAATTACCTCGCTGGTGGATGCCGAGCCGTGTGCCTGTTCTTTGTTCGTCACTGCTGCCACCTTCACCCCCAACTCTTGAGTGGTTCAATCGACTGCTCTACCGCCTCACGAGCGCGAAAGATTCTTGATCTGACCGTACCAATGGGACAGGCCATCACCGAGGCAATCTCGTCATAACTCAAGCCTTCCATTTCCCGCAGGGTCAGGGCCGTGCGCAAATCTTCCGGCAGGTCGCTGATCGCCCGGTCGATGGCCGACTTGAGTTCCTCCGTCGCCGCCACCGCATCGGGCGTCGCGCCATCGCGGAGGGCTTCGGGCTCGACCATTGGTTCGTCTGACTCATCCGACCCCCCGGAGTTCAACGACAGAAAATAGCCGCCTCGGGCATCGGAGGCGAGCTGGTTCTTCGCGGTGTTGACCGCGATCCGATAGATCCAGGTGTAGAAGGCACTGTCGCCGCGAAACCGTTCCAGGGCGCGATAGGCCTTGATGAAGGTTTCCTGGGCCAGATCCTGGACCTGTCCTGGGTCCCGGATGTAACGGGCGATCAGTCGTTGCACACGATGTTGGTACTTGAGCACCAGGAGATCGAAGGCTCGCCGGTCCCCCTTTCGGGCACGTGCCACCAGGGCCTTGTCTGTCTCCTCGGCACTCATACCCGTATCTAAACCCTGCCTCAACAATCGTGAAAAGTAGAGAAGCCATCCGTCATCGACCAAGGCAAAACCCGGACCACAGCACGTATACTCCCAAGCACAAGTGTAACGAAAAGTGAATGCCGAAACACGGCGCGCGGCGCCCCCGTGCGCTGCAAGGAAAAACGCCTCCTATGCCCCAGACTCCCGCCCAGACGCTCCCCCACGACACTGATGTCCTGATCATCGGCTCCGGCGCGGCCGGCCTGGCCATGGCGCTACGCCTGCCAGACCATCTTGAAGTGCTGATCATCAGCAAGGGGGCGCTCGTTGGCGGCAGCACGCCCTGGGCTCAAGGCGGCATTGCCGCGGCCCTGGGCGGCACCGAGGACCTCGAACAGCACATCGAAGACACCATCCGCGCCGGCGCCCGCTTGCCGAAGCGTGACGTGGTCGAGCGCATCGTCCGCGCCGGACCGGCACAGATCGCCTGGCTCGAATCGCTCGAGATGCCCTTCACCCATGATCAGGAACATCCCGACCGCCTGCATCTTACCCGCGAGGGTGGTCACAGCCGACGGCGGGTGGCCCACGCCGCCGACCATACCGGACGGTCGCTGACGGAAACCTTGGTGAACGCGGTCAAGGCGCGCTCAAACATCACCGTGCTCGAGCATCACAACGCCATCGACCTGATTACCGCCCGGCGCCTGGGCGAAACCCAGGACGCCTGTCTGGGCGCCTACGTGCTCGATATCAAGGCCGACCGCGTCGTGACCATACGCAGTCGCCATACCACGCTGGCCACCGGCGGGGCCGCGAAGGCCTACCTGTTCACCACCAACCCCGACGGGGCCACGGGCGACGGCATCGCAATGGGTTGGCGCGCCGGCTGCCGCGTTGCCAACATGGAATTCATCCAGTTCCATCCCACCTGCCTGTACGAACCCCGTGCCAAGTCCTTCCTGATCAGCGAGGCGGTCCGCGGCGAAGGCGGCGTGCTACTTCGCCCGGACGGCACCCGCTTCATGCCAGAGCACCACCCGGACGCTGAACTGGCCCCGCGCGATATCGTCGCCCGGGCCATCGACGCCGAGATCAAGCGGCTGGGTATCGACTGCGTCTACCTGGACATCAGCTTCAAGGGCCGGGAATTCATCGAAACGCATTTCCCGATGATCCATCGACGCTGCCTGGAATTCGGCTACGACATGACACGCGAACCACTGCCGGTGGTACCGGCGGCACACTACACCTGCGGCGGGGTAATGGTGGACGAGCATGCCCAGACCGACATCCCCGGCCTGTTTGCCATCGGCGAGACCTCGCACACCGGGCTACACGGCGCCAACCGGCTGGCCTCGAACTCCCTGCTCGAGTGCCTGGTCACGGCCGAGGACGCCGCCCGACGAGTGGCGGAACTGCCATCCGCCCCACCACCGCAAGCCAGTGCCGCCATCCCACCCTGGGACGAAAGCCAGGTCACCGACCCCGACGAGGCCGTGGTCGTCACGCACAACTGGGATGAACTGCGCCGCAGCCTGTGGAGCTACGTGGGCATCGTGCGCACCACCAAGCGGCTGTATCGGGCGCGTGACCGCATCAACCTGCTGCGCCGCGAGATACACGACTACTACGCGCACTTCCGCGTCAGCAACAACCTGATCGAGTTGCGCAACCTGGTCGAGATCGCCGATCTGATCGTGCGCTCGGCGCTGACACGTCATGAAAGCCGCGGCCTGCACTACAGCAAGGACTTTCCGGACACCAATCCACGCGCCGACCACTTCAACACGGTACTGGTCCCAGCACCCGCCCGGCCCTATCCCCAGGTCCGGGATCGCGGCCGATCCACACCCTTGCAGGACTGAGCCTGCAACGCAAAAAAGCCAGGCTGGTGCCTGGCTTGTCATGGAATTCCCGAAACGCCTCGTCGATCACACCCTTGGATGCGACCGACGAGGCGGCATGGCTTTACATGCCGTACTCGATTACCGCGCGGCGGTTCTTCGACCAGGCAGCTTCCCCGCTGCCTTCCACGGCCGGGCGCTCTTCGCCGTAACTAACGGTGTCGATCTGGCTGGAAGAAACACCGTAGGAGAGCAGCACGTCACGCACGGCATTGGCGCGCTTTTCACCCAGGGCGATATTGTACTCGCGGCTGCCGCGCTCGTCGGTGTGACCTTCAATGACCACTTCCCGGTTGCCGTTATCCTTGAGGAAATCCGCGTTGGCCTCGATCATGCCCTGGTACTGGCCGGAGACCGAATACTGGTCGAAAGCGAAGTAGACCACACGCTCGCGCTCGGCGGGCTGCCCTTCGTACAGTTGCGCCTGGCTCAGACCGCCACCGCCTGCCAGGCCAGCGCTGCGCGCGCCATCGGCCGACGCCGCGCCGCCGTTCTGTGCTGCCATTCCCCCGGGGCCCTGGTCGGGTGTGGAACTACAGGCGGAAAGGGCAACAACCAGCGCCCCAGCCGAGGCGATATAGGTCCAACGCATAATTCAATCTCCTTGAATCGACACTTCATATTGTTTGAAACGAAAAAAACTTTATCACAGCCCGCGACCCGCGGTGCGCGCATCTGGCTACACCGAACTGAGACTCGCCATACCGCCGTCGGTTCCCTGAAATCACGCGATGAGCCACTTCACGGCGAGGCAGCCACTTATCGTCCCCCACAGACCGCACTCTCCTGCCCCCACCCTGCCCTGACGAACTCCTCGACAAGGCCCGCATCCGTATGCCGCCGCGTCTTGACACCTCCATGGCTTTGCCCGAAGATGCGCAGGCTTCGGAGGGTTGGCAGAGCGGTTGAATGCACCGGTCTTGAAAACCGGCAAGGGTTAATAGCCCTTCCAGGGTTCGAATCCCTGACCCTCCGCCACGAATTGCGCGAAAAACAGGCACCTCCGGGTGTCTTTTTTTTTATGTCCACCGACACCCGCACCCGCTGCAATGCCTGAGCCACGGCAATGCCGGAACCACGATCACCGTCACGGGTGAGAGTGAGACAGATACGGAAACTGCACCACAGGAAGCCCAGTATGCAGGCACTCGAGATCATCCGTACCGGCATTGCCGAGAACACCGACATCGCCCCGGAAACGGTTACACCCGACAGCCGCCTCGACGAGCTCGGCATCGACTCATTCGCCCTGTTGGAACTGATTTTTTCGCTGGAAGAGCAGATGAACATCGAACTGGGCAGCGACATCGGGACGCCCGAAACGGTCCAGGGACTCATGGATATCCTATCGGAGCATCTTGCTCTCGATGCGTGAACACCACCACAGAGAGCGGGTCGTCGTCACGGGGCTTTCCATCCTTGATCCCTTCGGTGGCGACTCCAATGCCGTCATGGACCGGCTCCTTGCCGGCCAGTCCAGCGTGCGGTTGCTCGACTATGGCGACGAGTCCACCGGTGGACAGACACCGGCGGTCTACTTCGACCCGATCGACTTTGAAAAGCGTCTTGGCAAAGCCACATGTCGCAGCACCGACCCCTTCGCCCGGCTCGCTCTTCTGGCCGCCGACGAGGCGTGGACGCATGCCGGGCTGCCCTCGACGACGGAAATCGACCCCCGCGCCGGGGTGAACTGGGGCACTGCACTCGGCGGCATCAACACCCTCGAGGACGGCTACCGAGGCCTCTGGAAAGAGGGGCGAAAGCGCCTCTCACCCATGTCGGTGGTGATGGGCATGAGCAACGCCGCCTCCGCACAGGTCGGCATGAGGTACGGGCTGGGCGGACAGGCCGTGACACATAGCGTTGCCTGCGCCTCGGCGGCCATCGCCATCGGCGATGCCTATGAGCGCATCCGGGACGGTCACATGGACCTGATGCTCGCCGGCGGCTCGGACATGCCGCTTGCGTTTGGCGTGCTACGCGCCTGGGATGCGATGCACATGCTCGCTCCCGGTGACAAGAGCAGTGCGCACCGAGCCTGCCGGCCGTTTCATCCGGATCGCCGCGGGCTGGTGCTGGCCGAGGGTGCCGCTTGTCTCGTGCTCGAGTCCCTGAGCCGGGCACAGGCGCGCGGCGCACCGATTCTCGCCGAGATCACCGGCTTTGGGGCCTCCAATGACGCCAACCACGTGGTCCGACCACAGAAGGACGGCCAGGTACGCGCCATACGGCAAGCCCTCAGCGAGGCCGAATTCCCGCTCGAGTCGATCGGCTACGTCAACGCCCATGGCACCGCCACCACTGAGGGTGACGCCGTGGAAGTCAGTGCCCTGCGCGAGGTCTTCGGCGACCAACTGGCCGCAAAGCTTCCGGTCAGTGCAACCAAGGCGGCGCATGGCCACGCCATGGGCGCCACCGGGGCGATCGAGGCCGCCATTACCGTGATGGCACTGCAACGGAAACAATTGCCGCCGACCGCATACCTTGATGAAGTGGACCCCGCCTGCGAGGGCGTGGATCACATTCGCGAACGACCTCGTGACGTTACGGGTATAGTAGCCGCACTATCCAACTCCTTTGCATTCGGCGGCAGCAACGCCGTGCTGGCGTTCGCCCGGCCGAATGGCTGCTGACGAACCACTCACGAGCATTCCCATTCCAACAGTCACGGCACCGCACGCACAATGGAAAACAACATCGAGACACAGACCGAAGCCCTGATCCCGGAAGTGGCCACACACCTGGTCGATGCGCTCAACCTCGACGAGACCCCCGACGAGATTGACCCCGACGCCCCTCTGTTTGGTGACGGACTCGGACTGGATTCGATCGACGTGCTGGAGATCGCGCTCGTCGTCTCCAAGCGTTATGGCCTGAATCTTCGCTCCGATGACGAGCGCAACACGCAAATCTTCGCCTCGCTTCGCCATCTATGCCGCTTCATCGCCGAGAACCGAAGCAAATAATCAGCATGCCCGCTTGGGTCACCGTCAGGCGCTGGTTGATCGGCGCACTCCTGGCGATCAACCTGGGTCTGGCGCACTGGCTGGGCAGGCAGTCATCGCTCGGTGACGACCTGGCCCTGCTCGCGCTGGCCCCGCTCGCCGGGTTGATCCTCCTGGCCTTGCAGCCGCGACTTCGGCTGTACACCACCCTTCTGCTGGCCCTCCTGCTCGGGGCGGTCATGCTGGGGATCGCCGACAGCCTCGGCGCGCATATCGGCCTCTACTATTTGTGCCAACACGTCGGTGTGCACATCGCGCTCGCCGCAGTCTTCCTCGGCAGCCTGCGGGGCGATCGCCAGCCCATATGCACGGACCTTGCAAACCAGGTGCACGATCACATGTCGGCGACCCTCGTGCGCTACACCCGTCAGATCACGTGGGCCTGGGGAATTTTCTTCATCGCCAACGGCACCCTTTCGATCGTACTGATGGCCGCATTGGGCGCCGCCCTATGGTCGACCTATGCCGTCTATGCCACCTTCCCGCTCGTGGTCGCCATGTTTGCCGGGGAATATCTCGTGCGCCTGTGGGTGCTGCCGCGAGAGGACTGGACCGGCCCGATTAGTGCGATACGGGCCTACCGGCGCCACATGCTGCAACTGACGAGCGCAAGAAAATGACCGTATCGGATCGCGGATCTCGCCAACTGCCGATCCTGATGAACGAGCGCCTCGAGCGGACCATTCTCCGTTCGCCCGACCGCTGCTGGACCGCCGCCGACCTGCTCTCCAGCGCCCAGGCGCTCGGCGAGCGGCTGCAGGACCTGGGTGACGAGCCGCGTTACCTGATCAACCTGGCGAGTCGGCGCGATGATTTCCTCGTCGGCCTGCTGGCCGGCATGATCGGTGGTCATACCAACCTGATGCCCGCCAGCCAGACACCGGGAGCGATCCACGATCTGCTTGATCAGCACCCGGGAGCGGTGCTGCTGCACGGCGCCGATGACGTGGTTGATCGCCGCCTCGCCGCTCGACTGCCGCACGTCGCGATTCCCGGGTTGCAGGCAAACGCGGCACGCGCCATTCCCGAGAGCATCCCGCGCATCGCGGCCGACGCGGTGGTCGCCCGGGTTTTCACCTCCGGCAGCACCGGCAGGCCCTGTGGCCACGACAAGACCTGGCAGCGCCTAGTCTGGAACGCACGAGCCGCTGCCCAAGCACTGCACCAGGCGATGGATGAATCCGCCGCCCCTGCCGCCGAGCGATTTCATGTGCTGGGCACCGTCCCGTCGCAACACATGTACGGCTTCGAGTCCTTGATCCTGGCCGCCCTGTGCGAGGGCGCCGTCCTGTCCACGGAACAGCCGTTCTTTCCCACCGACATCGCCAACGCGCTCTCGCGACTGCCCGCCCCTCGCATGCTGGTCACCACGCCCTACCACCTGCACCACCTTCTCGCCGCCGGCATCGAGTTGCCTCGCTGCGAACGCGTGCTCTGTGCGACGGCACCGCTCGATCCGGCGTTGGCTCGACGAGCCGAACAGGTTTTGGGTGGCGCGCTCCACGAGATATACGGCTGCACGGAAACCGGGCAGATCGCGGCCCGGCGGCCCACCCAGGATCGCGCTTGGTCGTTGATGCCCGAAATCGAGCTCCGCCATCAGGACGACGAGACCGTCGCATACGGCGGACACATCGAAGTACCCACACCGCTGGGTGACCGGATCGAACCCCTGCAAGGGGGCCGGTTTCACTTGCTCGGCCGGCATACCAATCAGGTCAACATCGCCGGGAAACGCAGTTCGATCCAGTTTCTCAATGCCAAACTGGGCGCGATCGATGGGGTCATCGAAGGGCTGTTCTTCGATCCCGGCAGCAGCGGTGAACACGTGACCTCGCGACTGGCCGCAGTGGTCTACGCACCCGGCCTGTCGGCCGAACGCATACGCGAATCACTGCGCAAGGAAGTCGATCCGGTCTTCCTGCCCCGCCCCCTGCTTCTGGTCGACCGCCTCCCGGTAAACGCGACCGGCAAGGTCACCCGTGAAAGCCTGCTTCGTCTGATCGATGCCGATCCGATGTCGAAGCAAGCGGGGGGATCCTGATGACTGCCCCGCCGGTTCGCGAGCGATTGGCCGAATGGACGCCCCACGGGGACGATCCCGTGTTCGCCGGCCATTTCCCAGGCAATCCGGTGCTGCCCGGTGCGATCCTGATCGACTGGGCCATCACCGCACTCAGCCATCACATGGGATGGGCAACGGATCACGGCTCGATCCGCCAGGCAAAGTTCCTTTCCCCGGCCAGACCGAACGAACCCTTGTCCCTGGACTATGTCGTCGCCCCCCGCGGCCGTGGCAAGCTGCATGTCACCGCCCAACGGCAAACCGGCGAGAGGACACTCGTTCTCGAACTGCTGGTGGAAACCGGGCCGGAGGCCTATCCGTGGGGAGCGCCATGAATGACCCGTTGAACCACGAGACCACGCATTGGCAGACACGTGGGGAGCGCGGCCATCAGTGGCTCATGCGGCTGATGGTATTCCTGTCGCTGCGGCTGGGCAGGCGGATCACGCGCCCACTGCTGCTGCCCATCAGCCTCTACTTCCTGTTGTTCGTGCCCGAGGCGCGCCGCTCGAGCCGCTCTTTTCTCGGCCGGGTCCATGGCCGTCCAGCACGGACGACGGAAATATTCGGCCATATTCATCATTTCGCCAGCACCATCCACGACCGCGTCTATTTCCTCAATGGTCGTTTCGATGCCTTCGAGATCACCGTCGAGGGCCGCGAATGCTTCGAACCGCCCGAAGCGGCCATTCTCGTGGGCGCCCACGTCGGCAGCTTCGATGCCCTGCGTGCGGCCGCCTGGTCCGAACGCGACCTGGCCATCACCATGATGATGTACCCGGAAAATGCCCGGAAGATCCAGCGGGTGCTCGATGCGATCAATCCCGACAAGGCGAGTGACATCATCGAGCTCGGACAGATCGACTCCATGATCGAGGCCGATCACCGCCTGCAGCAGGGCAACCTGGTCGGCATGCTCGCCGACCGAAGCCTGGCCACCGACCCCATGACCGAACGCTCGTTTCTGGGCGAGCCCGCGCAGTTCGCCGAGGGGCCGTTCCGCATGGCGGCCCTGTTACGCCAGCGAGTCCTGTTCATGGCCGGCATCTATCTCGGCGGCAACCGATACCGGGTGCATTTCGAACCGATCGCCGACTTTCGCACCACACCGCGAAGCGAGCGTCGACAAGCCATCAAGACGGCCATGGATCGCTATGTCGCAAGCCTTGAATCGTTGGTGCGCGACCATCCCAACAACTGGTTCAACTTCTTTGACTTCTGGGCGACAGCCGAGTCCCGCGATTCCGCTTCAACACAAGGGTCAGACTGATGCGACACCATCGTTCGTTCGGCTACTTCTTTGGGTGTTGGCTAACCCTCCTCTCGGTGCAGCCCTTTGCCGCCCTCGCGGCAGGAGCCCCGTCGCTCGACGATCTTGCTGACGCCCTGGCTAAGCGGGGCGCCTCAAGCGCCGAGTATCAGCAGACCCGTTACCTCGACATGCTCGACAAGCCACTCGAGTCACGTGGCGTCCTGCGCTATCGGCCACCCGATTATCTCGTCCAGAAACAAACCGAACCCCATCGCCAAACCCTGATCCTCGACGGCAATATGTTGATCCTGAGAGCGGACGGTCGGGAGCGTCGACTGGACCTCGCCGACCATCCCGCGGGTTCCGCTATCGCGACCAGCCTACGCGGCATCCTCAACGGCCAGATCGACGCGCTGCAGGAGGATTACGACATCGTCTTCCAGAACCTCTCCGACGCCCAATGGGGGTTGAAGCTGTTGCCGCGCACCGACGCACTGGCGCAGCAGATCGTGGTGCGTGGCCGACTCGAGGGCGAGGTGGCGACCGTGGAACGCGTCACGATCAAGCACACAAACGGTAGCGTGAACGTCATGAAGATCACGCATCCTGCCGACAGCCGATGAAGTCACGACTCAATCGCGCCCTGGTCCTTCTAGCGCTCTGGCTAGCCGTCCTTGTTACAGCGATCGGCGTCACAAACCAGACCCGCTTCACGGCCGACATGTCGGCATTCCTGCCCGCCGCTCCGACTGACGCCCAGCGCCTGCTGGTCGAGCAACTCCAGCAAGGCGGCATCTCGCGGACCTTCCTGCTCGCCATCGAGGGGGGAACGCCCGAGAGTCGTGGTGTGGCGAGCGATCGGCTCAAGACCTGGCTGCGCGAGGATCCCGCCTTCGCGACCGTGCAGAACGGCGGCCGGGAGGATCTGGAACGCGCCCGCCGCCACCTGTTTGCACACCGTTACCTGCTCAGTCCCGTCGTCGATCGGGCACATTTCAGCACCGAGGGGCTCAGCGCTACGATCGGCGACTCGATCGAGCGACTGAACTCGCCGCTGGGCGACATGATGGCGGAGCTGTTCCCGCGTGATCCCACCGGCGCGATGCTTGCCCTGCTCGACGACAAGCAGGGCGATGGCCCGGCACGCTGTTGCGGCGTCTGGTCATCCGCAGACGGGGAGCGGACCCTGCTAATCGCACAGGCCGCCGCCAGCGGCTCGGATACCGACGCATTGTCGAGCGCCAGTGCCCGTATCCACGCAACCTTCCAGTCCATTCGCGCGACGATGCCGCACGACCTGACTCTCACGGTGGCCGGTTCGCCCGCCTTCGCCATCGCCGCGCGCGACACCATCAAGGCGGAGGTGACCTGGTTCTCGGCCGCCAGCCTGCTGCTGGTCACCCTGGTGCTGCTGGCCGCCTATCGCTCGATCCGCGTGCTGCTGGCGGGCCTCCTGCCCGTGGGGAGTGGCGTTCTGGTGGGTATCGCGGCGGTCTCGCTCGGATTCGACCAGGTCCACGGCATCACCATTGGCTTCGGCACGGCCCTAATGGGCGAGGCGATCGACTACAGCATCTATTTCTTCGTTCAATCCCGCCAGACGGGTGACACGGACGCCGGGCACCGGAACTGGGCGCGCCACTACTGGCCGACGATCCGCCTCGGCCTGATGACCTCATTGATCGGCTTCGCGGCGCTCCTGTTCTCGGGCTTTCCCGGCCTGATGCAGATCGGGGTGTATGCCATGACCGGGCTGACGACCGCCGCGCTGGTGACCCGGTACATCCTGCCCATACTCGGGGAACGCCTGCCGCGCGCCGACATTGCGGGCCTCGGCCATTGCCTCGCCGCTCCCCTGCGGAGCATGCGTCGCCTGCGGACGCCCGCGCTGCTCGCCGGTGGCATCGCGGTAGTGATCGTGGCGCTTGGCGGCAACGAGCTTTGGCGTGGCACGCTCTCCGGGCTGGTGCCCATCGACCCGGCGCTGGAGGCCGCCGACGCGCGCTTACGTGATGACCTCGGCTCGGCCAGCCCGCGCTACCTGATCGTGGTGAACGCCCGGGATCCCGAGATGGCACTGCAACAAGCCGAGAGGCTGACACCCATCCTCGATCGGCTTGTCGACCAGGGCGCACTCGCCGGTTATCACTCGCCGACCGACGTCCTGCCATCGAAGGCAACCCAAGAGTCGCGACAGGCCGCTCTGCCGCGGCCGGCGGAATTGAGGCGCCGTCTCGAGACAGCGACCGCCGCCCTGCCCGTGTCGGCCGATCGACTCGAGGGCTTTGTCGAGGACGTGGCGGACCAGCGCACTGCGGAAACGATGGACCTGGCTTCGCTGAAGGGCACCCCGCTGTGGCTCGCGGTGGCCAGCCAGTTGCCATCGGATGGGCAGGACAGCCAGTTGGCCATGATCACCTTGCGTGAACAGGCTCAGGAGGACGGGCTGGACATCAACGCCATCCGACAGGCTATCGCTCCGGTCGCCTCGGCCACGCTCATCGACATGCTGGGCGAAGCCAACCGACTCTACGCCCACTACCTCGAGACGACCCTGACCGTCGCGCTGATGGGCGCCGGTGCCATCGTCCTGTTGCTGTTCGCCGTGCACCGGTCCCCACGCCGCACCCTGCGGACCTTGCTCCCCATCGGACTGGCGGTGGTGCTGGTGCTGGCCGGTCACAGCCTCGCTGGCGGCGGACTGACCCTGTTGCATCTGATCGGGCTGCTGCTGACGGTGGCCGTGGGGTCCAATTACGCGCTGTTCTTCCAGCCACGCGACCGCAGCCGTGTCATGGATGCGCGCACGCTGGCATCACTCACCCTCGCCACCACCACCACGGTGGGCGCCTTCGGGGTGCTCGCCCTGTCGTCCGTGCCGGTGCTGCAAGCGATCGGCACCGTGGTGGCGCCGGGGGCGCTGTCAGCCTATCTGCTCGCGGCCATCTTCGCCCGCGAGCCTGATGCCGAGGATAGCCAAGCCACGGAGGCCGATTCATGACGACTGCACTCGACCGATTGACCCCGAAAGCCGTCTGTGCGCTCTTGCCGCACACGGGCGGCGTCTGCCAGATCGAAGGGGTGAGCGAGTGCAGCGAGGAGCGGATCGTGTGCTTTACCCAAGCCCAGCAGCGACTCGACAATCCGCTGCGACGCGAGGGACGGCTCTCCGTCCACGCCGGCGTGGAGATGGCCGGTCAGGCCATGGCCCTGCACATGGCCCTGAACGCCGACACCGCCACTACGCCACGCCAGGGCATGATCACGCGGCTCAACGGCGTCTCGTGGACCACGGAACGGCTGGACAACCTTGGCGGGCACCTGGCGATCACGGCCGAGTGCCAGGCGATGGCCGGGCAGATGGCCCGTTACGCGTTCTCACTGGCGCACGATGGCATCGTGCTGCTCGAAGGGAGTGCCTCGGTCTGGCTTGCCAGCCATGAGTGAGTCCGTCTTCCGGTAGCCAACACGCTCACCCGGCCGGTTCGTCACCCGTTGGCGAGAGCTTGCGCGGATCGAAGTCATGCAGCGGGTGCCCGGCCTCGCCCAAGGCGACAAGCCAGTCGCCCAGGTGCGTGGCGGTGATCGCCCGGATATCATGGAAGATCAGGATCACCGGGCGAGCATCCGCCGCCTCCCGCTGCTGATGACGCGCGAGACGATCGAGCAGATGCCGCTCGACGCCATGCCGGTCGGCGCGCGGCACGGCGTCCCCCGTGGTCAGCCCGACCACATCCCGGTATCCGCAAGCCGAAACCGCCCGACACCATGCCCCGGTGCGCACCAGATAGGGGGCGCGGGCAAGCTTTAAGGGCTGATTCCGCCATGCCGGAACCACCGCATCGGCAACGGACTCCCACTCCCCGAGGGTTTCGATGATCCCAGCATCGTCACGGAAACGCGGCCAGCGCGGCCAAAAATGCTCGCCACCGTGATTGCCAAGCCAGTGGCCTTCCTCGACGATGCGCCGAGTGAGTGCGGGGTGACGGGCCATGCTGCCCTTGCGTGTCCACAGTTCGTAAGGGGCAAACACGCGGCGCTGTCGAAACAGGCCTTGGGGGTTGTCGGCCAGGGTGAAGAACCCGGCGCGGAGGGGAGCTCCCGCCTCGTTCGTCGTCGACCGGAGCACATCCAGCACGCGATCGGTGTAGCCGGGGAGGGGCCCGTCATCGAAGCTGAGCATCACCGGGACGTGCCCTTCCCGATGGGATGTGTGGGTCATCGCGCCATCACGTCATGCCGCCATCGACGGCAATGACCTGCCCCGTGACGTAAGCCGACTGGTCGCTGGCAAGAAAACTCACCACGGCCGCCACCTCTTCCGGTCGACCGGCCCGTTTCATCGGCACATGCGACTTGACCTGGTCGGCAGCGGCCGAGCCCTCGCTCATCGCCGTTTCGATCAGCCCGGGAGCGACCGCGTTGACCAGAACGCCCCGCGAGGCCACCTCGCGCGACAACGCCTTGGTTGCGCCGATCAACCCCGCCTTGGCCGCCGAATAGCTCGTCTGTCCGCGGTTGCCGATCAGGCCACTGACCGACGCGATGTTGATCACCCGTCCCCAGCGGGTGCGCATCATCGGCAGGAGCACCGGCTGGGTAACATGATGAAAGCCGTTGAGGGACACGTCGATCACCGCGCGCCAACGGGCCGCCGACAGGCCGGCAAGCGGGCCGTCGTCGTGCATGCCCGCATTGTTCACCAGCACCTGGATCGGGCGATTGTCCACGATCGGCTCGAGCACCCGCTCGACCGCCTGCGGATCGGTGACATCGAACACCACCGGCTCGGCGGCATGCCCTTCTGCCTCCAGTTCCGCGGCAAGCGCCGCCACCTTATCTCCCTGCCGGTTGGCATGCAGCAACAAGTCGAAGCCGTCGGCGGCCAGTTGCCGGGCAACTGCCGCCCCGATCGCCCCACTCGCCCCGGTCACCAGCGCCAGGCGTGAAGATTCCGCGGTTGCGCTCACCCCTGCCCTCCTCGTTCGGTCGATTGATAGTCCACCAGCAGGGTCGGTCCGCCATCCGTCGGCATGACGATCTCCCGACTCTCGCCCAGCGCCAGTGCCTCGAGAAACGGCAGGATGCGCCCGGCCGGAACCCCGTCGCACAATGCCTGCCACTTGCTCCCGCGCATGGGTGTTGCGGTGCCGCCTTCATCGCCCAGAGAGATGTTCACACGATCCCGCGATTCGTGGCCGGCCGGTCGTAGTACCAGTGCGACCGCCAGCGGCTCGGCAATCGCTTCGGCGTGGCACATCGGTTCGGGGAACGGGATATCGTAGATAACCAGCAAGACCGGAAGACCGCCGGTGGTTGCCTGCATGGCCGCCTCCAGCAGACCCGCGCCGGCCGTATCGTCATGGCAAGCTAACGCCGTGGCCGGCTCGTGCGTCCCCACAGCGATGGACCAGTAACCGGACGCAGCATTGTGCACTGAGTTGTGAAACCGCGTCGGCGAAACCATCCGCTCGGGTTCGGCCAGGGCCGCACATGTGTGGGAAAGCACCTCGGTATCGCCGCTTGAGGAGGCAAACACCATCGGCAGATTGGCCGGATCGAGCCCGGACGACTCGACCGCCTCCCAACACGCCGTCATTGCAAGGCGCACGCTCTTACCTGCCCGGCGCCTCTCAGTGCGCGGCAGGCGGTCGGCCTTGAGGAAACGCCCCAGCTCCGCCAGCGACAGGCTGCCTGGCGAACTGCCCGAACGCAGCGCCTCGGCCGCCGTGTTCCAGTCGGCAAGCCCGGCACCGACGAACCCGATTCCCTCGATGGCCAGCTTCATTCGCTGCCCTCCTTGCGACCGAACAGGAGGCTGCAGTTGTTGCCGCCGAAACCGAAGGAGTTCGACAGCACCCGCGCAGGCCGCTCGTCGCGATTCTCCAGCCGGTAGTCGGCCTGGAATACCGGGTCCACCTGCCGGGTGTTGAGCGTGCCGGGGATGAAGCCGTATTCGATCGCGAGTGCGCCGATCACCATCTCGGTGATCCCGGCCGCCCCCAGGGTATGACCGGTCCAGCCCTTGGTCGACGAACAGGCCTGCCCCGGCCCGAACACCGCCTCGAGGGCCAGGTCCTCGGCGGCATCGTTCACCCGACTGGCCGTGCCGTGCAGGTTGACGTAGTCGATCTGCTCCGCAGACATGCCAGAGACCTCCAGTGCCCGCCGCATCGCCAACTCGGCGCCGGCGCCTTGTGGGTGAGGGGTGGACATGTGATAGGCATCCACACTCTCGCCAACGCCGAAGACGCAAAGATCGTCGGCGTCTTCCTCATCGGCCTCCACCACCGCAAATCCCACCGCCTCGCCGATCGAAATCCCGCCACGATCGGGGTCGCCCGGCCGGCAGGGTTCCGGCGCCGTCAATTCCAATGAGGAAAACCCGTACAGGGTGGTCAGGCAAAGCGTGTCCACGCCACCGACGACCACCGCATCGCAGAGCCCGCGGCCGATGAGCCGCTGCGCGCTGGCGAACACCTTGCCGCTGGATGAGCAGGCGGTGGAAACGGCGTACATCGGCCCCTTGAGGCCCAGGCGTTCGCGGACGAACCGGGGCGCTGAGGACAACTCGTGCGTGGTCGCGTAATGCATCGCCGGCAAGGCCCCCGTTTGGGGATCACGTTGGCGGAAAGCCAGTTCGGTATGCAGGATGCCGGAGGTACTGGTACCCAACACGACGCCCACCCGGTGAGCGCCGAAACGCCCGACCGCGCTCTGGACGGATTCGACGAACCCGTCCTGCTCCAGACCAAGCGAGGCAAGACGGTTGTTGCGGCAATCCCAGTCCGCCCAGCTCGTGGGCCACGGCAAGGCCTCCAATCCGTCGACACGGCCCACGTAGGTGTCCAGATCGACATCGAGAAAATTACAGGGTGCCAGGCCGCTGCGACGCCCGCGGAGCGCATCGAGAAACGCCCGGTTTCCCGTGCCGGCCGCATTGGTCGCGGTGTAATGACAGATGCGCAGACGCGGGTGGCTGGGATAGGGAGTCACGAGATCACTTCCCGGTGGAGCGGAACTTGAAGATCGAGACGGGGGCGGCTTTCGCCTCCGCGGCATTCGACCCGAAGAAGACCCAGGAAGCACTCAGTATCAATCCGGTCATCGCCAGCAGAACCCCGCCCAGGACATCCCACATGACGTGTTGCGCGATCGCGAGGGTCGAGTAGACGATACCGATCGCCCAGAGCGCGGATAGCCAACGAGCCACCGGTGGCATGGCCAGTGCGCGAATGGTTCGATCCAGCCAGTAGGCACTGAACAGGGCCGTGGCCACATGCAGGGAAGGAAACGCGTTTCCGCTGCTGTCAACCGCGCTCAGCCAGGCGAACTGGGGCTGGTTAGTCCAGAGCGCGGGATCGCGCTCGATCTGGGTCGGGTAGAAGTAGAACACGGCGAGACCGACCAGGCAGAGCAAACCGATCGCGACGCCGTAGCGTGCCAAGGCCTTGCGGTCCGGCATGATGGCAGGGACCAACGAGAGGTATAGCCACAGCGAGGCATACAGGTAGAAGAACTGCGGCTGAAAACCCACCAGGTGATCGATAGTGGACTCGGGCACCACCGTTGGCGTGCCGGTCGGCTGGTCGAGCAGATGGAAATAGGCAACAAAGAACAGACTCATCGCCGCAGTCGTGCCCACCGCCTTGAGAATCCAGCAGCATGCCAGCCGCCGAGCGACTTCCCGGCTCCAGGAACCGGAGGTCGCTACCGTCTCGTCTCGCTGTGTCGGTACCGCTGGCACGCCTGATTTCCCACCGCTATGGTCCGCAAAGTGCGCGCGACTATCGCATGACCCCCGACCACATTCAATACGCCCTGTCCCAGGGACATGGATCGTGCGGCTAAGCATATTGACGCACCGGGTACGGACGCCGATCATACCGCCTTCGCGAGCGTGTCCCGTGGATCGAATTTTTCGCGCCGAATGACACCGAATGAATCAAAGGAGCCACGATGGCCGGACGCCCCATGACCGACCCAAGCACCGTCCCAACCGAGTCCCCGTCCAGCCATCCTCACGCTATTCGACAAGGCGGCTATTGCGACGTCTTCGTCGTAGGTGGCGGTCCGGGCGGTTCGACCATCGCCACCCTGCTCGCTCGACAGGGACACGACGTCGTCTTGGTGGAGAAGGAACACCACCCCCGGTTTCACATCGGCGAGTCATTGCTGCCGGCCAACCTGGAACTGTTCGAGACCCTCGGCGTGGCCGAGGAAATCGCCGAGATCGGCATCGACAAGTGGGGCGCCGAATTCGTCTCTCCCGTCCACGATCACGTGCAGCCGTACAACTTCGGCGACGCCTGGGACAAGTCGATGCCCAAGGCCTACGAGGTCGAGCGGGCTGAATTCGATCGCATCCTGTTCCGCAACGCCGCGCGCAACGGGGCCCACACCATCGAGGGCACCAAGGTCGTCGACATCGACTTCCACGACGCGGCCCGGCAAGACGAGTACGGCAACGAATACCACGTGACCGTGCTTACCGAGGATGAGAACAAGGCACGACACGAATGGCACACCGCCTTCGTCGCCGACGCCACCGGACGGGACACTTTCCTGGCGAACCGCCATGGCTGGAAGCGCCGGAGCCGAAAACACAACAGCGCCGCCGTGTTCGGCCATTTCCGCAATACCCAGCGCAATCCGGGAAAGGAAGAAGGCAACATCACGCTCTTCTGGTTCGACCATGGCTGGTTCTGGTTCATCCCGCTGAAGAGCGGCGTGACCAGCGTCGGCATGGTGGCCTGGCCGTACCACATGAAATCCCGCCAGGATCGCTCGCTCGAGCAGTTCCTGCTGGACAATGTTGACAGCGTGCCGGAACTCCGGCGACGGCTGGCCGACGCCACGCTGGTGCGTGACGTGCAGGCAACCGGCAATTTTTCCTACTCGGCCGATCGCACCCATGGCGACCGGTTTCTGCTGGTGGGCGATGCCTTCATGTTCATCGATCCGGTCTTTTCCAGTGGCGTGATGCTGGCCATGCAGAGCGGCGTGTTCGGGGCCGATGCCATCGACACCGTCCTGCGCCACCCCGACCAGGCAAAGAAGGCCCTGAAGGCCTACGACCGCCAGATACGTCGCGGGCCGAAGGAGTTCTCCTGGTTCATCTACCGGATCACCAAGCCCGTCATGCGCGATCTCTTCATGGGCCCGCGCAATATCTTCCGGGTCAAGGAGGCACTGATCTCGCTGCTGGCCGCGGACATCCACCGCGGCACGCCGATCTGGCGCTCGATCCGCATTCTGAAAGGCATCTACTACCTTTCCTCGCTGGGGCAGCTGCGCCGCTCGTTGCGCGACTGGTGGGCACATCGACGCAAGGTTCAACCGCTCGACCAGGACTCCTGACCAGCCCATGAGCCCGCCGAATCCCCGCATGGAACCCCGTCTAGAGGCACAAGCCACGTTGCTCGGCGCACTCTCGCTGCCGGGCAGACCTTTATCGGAGGCGAGCGGTTGCATCGGCGAACTGCCCCTGGAATGGCTGGGCGGCGATCCCGCCCACGCCGTGGAGGCCTTTTGCATCGACCAGGACGTCGAGACGCAAGCGGATGCGGGCCTCTGCCTGACGACGGGCCGCGGCTTTTCCTTTGGCGTGATCGAACTGGACGAGCGCGCCGGACTGGCGGCGGGCACCGAGCAGGCCTACCGGCGGCTGTTCGAGCTACTCGAGCGATCGGAGACGCCGCACCTGTGGCGCGTTTGGCAATACCTGCCGGCGATCAATGCCGCCGATCCCGACACGGGGATCGAGCGCTATCGTCTCTTCAACCAGGGACGCGCTGCCGCATTCGTGGCGGCCGGCCGCGACATCGCCGCAAGCGCGCCGGCGGCATGCGCCCTGGGATGCGAGAAAACCGGGCCGGGCCGCCTGGTCTTCCTCGCCGCGGACACGCCGTCCCTCCCGATCGAGAACCCGCGTCAGGTCAGCGCCTACCACTACCCACCGGAATACGGCCCCAGAAGCCCCATCTTCGCCCGAGCCGCGGTCGCCCGCGGCCAGGTTCATGACTGGCTGTTCATCTCGGGCACCGCGTCCATTACCGGGCATGTCACCCGCCACGTTGGAGACATCCGCGCCCAGACCGACGAGACTCTGGCCAATCTGGAGGCAGTGCGGCTCGAGGCCAATGCCCGCCGAGGCGACGGGCTGCGGCCCTTCGCGTTCGGACCGGAGGCCCTGCTGCGCGTCTACATTCGCCACCCTCGTGATCTGGATGCGGTGCGCCAATGCCTGGCGGCATGGTTGAGCGAGCCGGCCGAGGTCGTCTTCCTGCAGGCGGACATCTGTCGCTCGGACCTGCTGGTGGAGATCGAAGCGACCCTGCGTCGGCCGCTGAGCCAGCCGCATGGCAGCGATATCTCCGAGAGCGCCTCGTGGGTCCGGCTGTGAACGCCAGCCACCTCGACCGGAGCGGCTGGCGACGCCTGCTGGGCTTTCCCGTCCTGCTGCTGGGATTCGGTGGCCTGGGGGTGTTGCTGATCGCGTGGCTGCCCCTAGCGATGCTCCTGCTGCTGGTTCCGGGCAGCAGGCGCCCACGGATGACACGGCAACTCATCCATTACGCGATGCGCGTCTATCGGGGGTGGCTGATCGTGATCGGCGCCTGCCGATTCCACACCGGCGCCCTCGACCAGTTGCGACATGCCAGGCCGGGGGTGATCATCGCCAACCACCCCTCGTTGCTCGATGCTCTGGTGGTGCTCGCCCATGCACCGAACGTCGTCTGCGTGATGCGCGCGGGCCTGCTGCGCAACCCGCTGCTGGCCCTGCCGGCGCGTCTGGCGGGCTACCTGCCCAACGACAATCCGGTGGAGATGATGCTCGGCGGGCGCTCGGCGATCCGCTCCGGATGTCACGTGCTGCTGTTTCCAGAGGGATCCCGCACCCGGCGGCTCAAAACAGGCGGCGTCAATGCCTTTCACCCGGCAGCCTTCATGCTGGCCGAACGGGCCGTGGCACCGATCCATGCCTACCTGTTCCGCTACAGCTCGCCCCTGCTCGGCAAAAACGAGCCCCTCAGGTGCCCGCCGAACGTACCCGTCCGGCTGCGCGTGGAGACATTGACCGACCGCCCGGCGCTGGGTGGCGACCCACGCGGCCGGGCCGAGGCATGGCACACGGCCTTCCGCCAGGCACTGGAGGCCGCATGAGCACTGCCGCCGCCTTCAATCCGCTGATTCTCATTCCCTGCTACAACCCGGGACGTCGCATCGAAACGACGGTCCGGGACGCGTCCCCCGCCGGCTTGCCGATCTGGATCGTCGACGACGGCAGTGACGATCAAACCCATCGGCGCCTAACCGGGCTCTCAGACCAACTACCGGAGGTGACGGTTTTGCGCCACGAGGAGAATCTCGGCAAGGGTGCCGCGGTGCTGACCGGCATTCAGGCGGCGCAGGCGCAAGGCTACACGCACGCGCTCACCATGGACGCGGACGGGCAGCACCCTGCAGAGCTGATTCCGGGGTTCATCACCACCGCACGCGCCCAGCCCAAGGCCATGATCCTGGGTCGACCGGTATTCTCGGAGGAAGCCCCGACACTGAGGGTTCAGGGACGCAAGATCTCGAACTTCTGGGCGGAACTGGAAACGCTCTGGGGCGGCATTGGTGACTCGCTGTTCGGCTTTCGCGTCTACCCGATCGAACCGTTGATCACCGTGATGCGGCAGACGCGCTGGATGCGCCGCTTCGACTTCGACCCCGAAGCGGCCGTCCGGCTCGTCTGGCTGGGCGTTCCGGCGATCAATGTCGACGCGCCGGTGCGCTATTTCGATGCCGAGGCCGACGGGGTCTCGCACTTTCGCTACGGGCGCGACAACCGGCTCCTGATCTGGATGCACCTGCGCCTGCTGGCGGGATTCCTGCGGCGAGTACCCCGGCTGATCGGGCGACGTCTGCATGACAGGCAAGCCGCCACCTGACGGAGCGATCAGCCGCACTACACCGGCGGGCCAAACGAGTTCTCCGTTGCGTGGAGCTTACCACTCGGCCCTTGGAAGGTTTGGCTCGTCGAAGGGCCTCTCAATCGACTCATCGCGGTGCTTTTTAACCGCGCTGGTGTCGTTTCTCCCGCTGGATCATCAGTTCGGCCATCGCGTCACATTCGAGATCCCCGCGGCGGCGCAACCCGTCGATTACACCCTCGCGGTCGGCCACCGTCTTGTTCTGACTGAGCTTCTCGATACCGTCGACCCGTTCGGCGCGCAGCTCGATACCGACGATGGCCGCCTTCATTGCCGCGATCTGCCGATCCGGCAGGTGCGAGTAATCGAACGGCGGCTGGCCCGTGCGCGGCTGGTGGGTGTCGATCAGATCGTGCAGGTGCCGGTCGAGCCACTCGGGATCGTCGTCGCCCACCAGACGTACCGAACCTCTCGCGTGGACCACCTGGTAGTTCCAGGTCGGCACGCTGCTCTCCCGTCCGTCGACGTACCAATGGGGACTCAGGTAGGCGTCCGGCCCCGTGAAGGCAATCAGTCCACGACATTCGCGTCCGTCAGCGAGCGCTTCGGCCACCGGATTGGCGCGAGCGAGGTGCGACTCGAACCGCCAGGTCGACGGCTCGGCACGATTGCCGAATCGCAGGAACGGCAGGTGCACGGCGTCGAGCGTCTCGCTCTCCCCCAGCACCAGTAGACCGAAGGGCTGCGCGGCGACGATCGTTGCCAGTTGCCCGGGGTCGTCCTGGCGAAAGGCCGGCGGGATGTAGGTGTGTCCCGGCATGCGTTCCCTCGCCGCCTCGCCGGCCGCCTTACCTGACGCCGATCTGGGACAGATCGCGCACCGCCCCCAGCGAGGCCGAGGTAGTCAGTGCCGCGTAGGCCTTGAGCGCCTGGCTCACGTAGCGCTGGCGACTGACCGGCTTGTACGCCGCATCGCCCCGCTCGATCATCTTCTCGCGGCGATGGGCCAGGTCGGCATCGCTGATGTCGAGGTGGATGGTGCGCTCCGGGATGTCGATGACGATGGTGTCGCCATCTTCCACCAGCGCGATCTCGCCGCCGGCGCCCGCTTCCGGCGAGGCGTGGCCGATGGACAGCCCCGAGGTGCCGCCGGAGAAGCGACCGTCGGTCAGCAGCGCGCAGTCCTTGCCCAGCCCCTTGGACTTGAGGTAGCTGGTGGGATAGAGCATCTCCTGCATGCCCGGCCCGCCCTTCGGACCCTCGTACTGGATCACGACCACGTCGCCCGGCACGATCTGGTCGGCGAGGATCGCCTCGACGGCCGCATCCTGCGACTCGAAGCAGCGGGCGCGGCCGGTGAACTTGAGGATCGACTCGTCGACACCCGCAGTCTTCACGATGCAGCCGTCGCGGGCGATATTGCCGAACAGCACGGCCAGGCCGCCGTCCTTCGAGTAGGCGTGCTCGTAATCGCGGATACAGCCCTTGGCCCGATCGAGGTCCAGGCTCGGCCAACGCGTGTCCTGCGAGAAGGCGGTCTGGGTGGGAATGCCGGCCGGGCCGGCCAGATAGCGCTGCTTGGCCTCTTCGCAGGCCGTCTCGCGCGCAATATCCCAACGGTCCAGCCCGTCCTTCACAGTCTTGCTGTAGACGTTCGGAATGTCGTTGTGCAACAGGCCGGCCCGATCGAGCTCGCCGAGGATCGCGATCACGCCGCCGGCACGATGGACGTCCTCCATGTGGTACTGCGCCGTACTGGGCGCAACCTTGCACAGGTACGGGATCTTGCGGCTCATGTGGTCGATGTCGGTCATGTCGAACTCGACCTCGCCCTCGCGCGCGGCGGCCAGCAGGTGCAACACGGTGTTGGTCGAGCCGCCCATGGCGATGTCGAGCGCCATGGCGTTCTCGAATGCCTCGCGCGTGGCGATCGAACGCGGCAGCACGGAGGCATCATCGTTCTCGTAGTAGGTCTTGGCCAACCGGACGATCTGACGGCCGGCCTCGAGGAACAGCTCGCGGCGGTCGGCATGGGTGGCCAGCAGGGAGCCGTTGCCCGGCAGCGACAGGCCCAGCGCCTCGGTGAGGCAGTTCATCGAGTTGGCGGTGAACATGCCCGAGCAGGAACCGCAGGTCGGACAGGCCGAACGCTCGACCTGGGCCAATACCTCGTCGGAGACCGAGTCGTCTGCCGCCTGCACCATGGCGTCGACCAGGTCGAGCTTGATGACCTCGTCGGAATCTTCGGAGAGGCGCGTCTTGCCCGCCTCCATCGGCCCGCCGGAGACGAACACCACCGGAATGTTCAGGCGCATGGCGGCGTTGAGCATGCCCGGGGTGATCTTGTCGCAGTTGGAAATGCACACCAGCGCATCGGCGCAGTGGGCATTGACCATGTACTCGACCGAATCGGCGATGATGTCGCGGCTCGGCAGCGAGTACAGCATGCCGCCGTGGCCCATCGCGATGCCGTCATCGACGGCGATGGTGTTGAATTCCTTGGCGATGCCACCGGCGGCCTCCACCTCGCGGGCGACCAACTGGCCCATGTCCTTCAGGTGCACGTGCCCCGGAACGAACTGGGTGAACGAATTGGCGATCGCGATGATCGGTTTGCCGAAATCGTCGTCCTTCACCCCCGTGGCGCGCCACAGGGCGCGGGCACCGGCCATATTGCGGCCATGGGTGGTGGTCTTGGAACGATAATCGGGCATGGATGGTTCTCCGGATCGAAACGATCAGAGACGACGACCCTCTTTGCAGTCGTCGTCGGTTTTCAACGAAATCTGGTACGCAGTCGTTCACGCGACACGTGTCAAGCAAGAACTCGGCACGCTGCAAGAATTGGTCATCACTCTGGAGTGGGCAGTTTCCCCTGTACATCTGCTTCGAGGTTATCGAGCGCGGCGTTCATAACCTTGCGCCAGTTGTCCTCCAGAGCAGCCGCAAAGCTCTCCTTGGACACTCCCCGAAAAGTCTCGCCATGTCGTAATCCGGAGAGTGGACCAACCACCCGGACGAGCGTCTCGAACTCCAGGTCAATGGTAAAGAAACCGGGTGTAAACCAACCCCAGAACTTTTCGATATTCACCTCAAGCGGGACGGCCTCCTCGTACCCGAGCTGTCCTTTTCTCACCACGCGATAGCCCTTGTCAGCGAAACTACTCGCCAGCCGATTCTCGACCACGTGCGCCACCGTCTTCCCCTCCGGCAAAAGAATATCCCCGAGAGCCTGCCCGTAACTGTTCCGCTTGCGGGCGATTGCACGCGATGTGATCGACTCATCCTCGATTTCGCCGTTTTTAAGAGACGGTGTACTGGGATCGCCCGGTTCCATCTGAAAATCTCGGGTATCCACGAGGCGAACGAAGGTTACCTCGGTGCCCTCACTGGGGTTCTCGACAGGAATCTCTGCCACGTCCATCTCGCTGCGCGTCACCGCGCATCCGGATACCATCGAAACGGCCAACACCACTGTCAGAAAACGCATCCACTGCGACATCACACATCTCCCCCTGTATGTATTACCGACTCGCACGGTTTGAAACTAAATGGCAGCCTGGGAACAACCGGATTCAAAATCAAGTTACTGAGCCAAACCCCTTGGCCCAGCGGACTTCGGCCGATCCTGATCATTCGATGATGTCGACCAGGGCTCCGATCTCGACGCGATCGAACAATGCGATCACGTCGGCATTGGTCATGCGCACGCAGCCGTGCGAGGCGGGCCGGCCGATACGGCCTTCCTCGGGGGTGCCGTGAATGTAGATATAACGCCGTTTGGAGTCGACCTCGCCGCCCTGGTTGACGCCCGGTTCGAGACCGTCGAGCCAGAGGATACGGCTGGTGACATCATCACGCGCGGCACGCTCCTCCGCGCCGGTGAGAATCTCTGCGATATCGCCGGTGGGCCGTCGACCACGGAAGATCATACCCATGGGCGCATCCGCGCCGATCTTGTCGGCCACGCGATGCAGCCCCAAGGGGGTCTGGAGGCTGCCCTCCCGGTTGCCCGTGCCCTGTTCGGCCGTGGACACCGGGTACACCGCCTGCAGTCTGCCCTGTTCGAACAGGTAGAGCCGCTGGTCGCCCACGTCGACCACGATCAACTGGGCCGTGGGCGACGCACTGAGGCGCTGTCGCTCGCCCAGTCGTTGCGCGGATTTCTGCACCCGTGGCGGCAGTTCGGCCATCGATGTCACTTCTGGCTGGGCGGCTGTGCTGGAGCGGTCAGACTCGCCGGATGGACCAGCCGGACCGCCTTGGCCAGGCTCGGCCAGCATGACGCCGGGAAGCATCAGGAGCCCGAGGAGAAGCACCCGGCCCAGGCTACTGGTCATTGTACAAACCGACAGAGACGATATCGCGCGAACGGCGCGAGGCCCCCTTGGCTCCGCTTTCCGTGCCGCGCGCGCTATCGGCGCGATTGCTGGCCAGATTGTCGAGGTAGTTGCCGTCGATGTCGTTGGTGACGTATTCACCGGTGAAACAGGAGCAATCGAACTGGGCGAGCGTCGGATTGCCCAGTCGCACGGCATCCTTGAGATCTTCAAGGTCCTGGTAGATCAGCTCATCGGCACCGATCACCTGCCGAATGGCGTCCACGTCCCGCTCGTGGGCGACGAACTCGTTGACCGCCGGCATGTCGATGCCATAGACGTTCGGGTAGCGCACCGGCGGGGCCGCCGAGGCCATGTAGACCTTCTTCGCGCCGGCCTCGCGCGCCATGCGGATGATCTCGCTGGAGGTCGTGCCGCGTACGATGGAGTCGTCCACCAGCAATACGTTCTTGCCCCGGAACTCCAGGTCGATGGCATTGAGCTTCTGGCGGACCGAACGCTTGCGCTGCGCTTGGCCCGGCATGATGAAGGTGCGGGCAATGTAACGGTTCTTGACGAAGCCCTCGCGGTACTTGAGGTTGAGATTCACCGCGATCTCGAGGGCTGCCGTGCGGCTGGTATCCGGTATCGGGATGACGACGTCGATGTCGTTGTCGGGCCAGTCGCGTTGGATCTTCTCGGCCAGTTTTTCGCCCATCCGCATCCGGGCGCGGTAGACCGAGACATCATCGATGATGGAATCGGGCCGCGCCAGGTAGACGTATTCGAAGATGCAGTTGGAATACTCCGGGTCGTCCGCGCACTGGCGCAAGGTGACGTCGCCTTGCTGGGAGATGAAGATGGCCTCGCCGGGGGCCAGGTCACGCACCAGTTCGAAACCGCCGGCCTCGATGGCGACCGACTCGGAAGCCACCATGTACTCGGTGCCCTCCTCGGTCTCGCGCTTGCCGTAGCAGACAGGTCGTATGCCGTGCGGATCGCGGAATGCGAACACCCCTTCGCCGGCGATCAGGCCGATTACCGCGTAGGCACCGCGGGCGCGGCGATGGACCGTGGTGATTGCGGCAAAGACATCCTCCGCCGTCGGCCGGGCCCCGGCGATGGCGGCCAACTCGTGGGCGAAGACGTTGAGCAGCACTTCCGAATCGGAATTGGTGTTCAGGTGACGGCGGTCCTCGGCAACCACGGCAGCCCGCAACTCGTCGACATTGGTGAGGTTGCCGTTATGCCCCATGGCGATACCGAAGGGCGCGTTGACGTAGAACGGCTGTGCCTCGGCAGAGGAGTCACACCCGGCTGTCGGGTAGCGCACGTGACCGATGCCCATGTTGCCCATCAGTTGGAGCATGTGGCGCGTGTGGAAGACGTCCTTGACCAGTCCGTTTTCCTTGCGGAGAAATAGACGCTCCTCGTCGGACGTCAGAATGCCCGCGGCATCCTGTCCCCGGTGCTGCAGGACGGTCAAGCCGTCGTAGAGTGCCTGATTCACCGGCGATTTCGCCACCATCCCAATAATGCCGCACATGCGTTAAACCACCTCGGTTTTGACCGCGCAAAATACAAAAAGAACGTCAGCGCCGCTTCCCGCAGCCCTGAACGGCAGCGCCGGGCAGGTTTTGAACCTGTCCGGCGTCAGGCGGGCTCATCCCCGCCGGCGGAACACCCCCTGTGTTCCACCCGATCTCTTCAGCCAGGCCCGTGTCCGCACGGTCGCCTCACCACTGTACGTTGCGGGCGACATCCGCCGGCAGGACAGCCAAAAGCCACTCTGCCACCACCTGGAAATGGGGGATCAGCATCGAGGCCTCCCACCACGGTTCCTTTGGCAGGGTCGTGAACCCGCCCAGCACCAACAGGCCCGCCACGATCAACACGCCCCGCAGCAGGCCGAAGACCATGCCCACCGACCGATCGGTCCCGGACAACCCGGTGGTTTCCACCAGCTTCGAGATCGCCCAGTTGATGATCCCGCCCAGTATCAGCACGATCACGAAGAGTCCCACAAAGGCGATCGCCACACGGGCGGAGGGGATATCCACCGCTTCGGGAACCCACACCGATGCCGCCTGGGAAAAGGCCAATGCGATGCCGAAGGCGGCAATCCAAGTGATCAGCGAGACCACTTCCTTGATGAAACCACGCACCAACGCGATCGCCGTGGAGACGAGCACGATGGCCAGCAGGATCCAGTCGACCAGTATCATCGGTTAATTCCTGCTCCGTTCACTTGGTCATCACCAGGCCATCACGCCCAATACGCTGGCGTAACCGCTCGGTGGCCTCGTTGGCCAGATCCCGGGACTGGTAAGGCCCGACACGAACCCGCCAGACCGTTCCCTGACCGGAAAACAGCGGTTCGATGAAAACGTCGAAACCGGACGATTCGACCGACCGCGCCAGTGCCTGCGCGTTCTGTTCGTCGGAAAAGCTGCCCAACTGCACCACGAACTCGCCGTTCTGCGATGTCTGCGGCAGGGAATCGCCCGATGGTTCCGGTGCCTTCTCCGCCGCCTCATCGGTGGCCGGTGCGGTCGGCTGGGTACTGTCTTGCCCTTCAGTCAGTTTTGTCTCGACTGATTCTCTCGGGGTGTCGTTCGCGGCGTCACCATCAGCGGCCGTGCTCTCCGCCGGCTTGTCCTGGCGGGCGACAGGATCTTCATCTTCCTCCGGTGGCTCCGCCTGCTCAGCGGTCATGCTGGGATCGCGAGCCTCAATGGGAGTCTGGTCGGGGAAAAGGCTTTCGGGCGGCTGATCCAGGGGGGCGCCGCTTTCACCGGGGGGTTGAGGAATGTCGATCTCCGCGTCGCCCTCGATCACCGGCTTTTCCGGCACCGATTGCACCCGCAGGCTGTCGATACCGCTGCCGTCTAGCCACAGTGGCAGCAGCAATACCGCCAATGCCACGACGACGGCCGCCCCCACCAGTCGCTGACGGAAGCGCGATTCGGTCCAAGTTGACTCAGTTTGCTCTGCCACGGCGTCCTCGTCGGATTAGGCGCAAGGTGCGCGTCGGTCGGGGTCATTGTGTGTCGGAACCAGCCGCGCCCGCAACGGCCCGACCACATGAAACGAACCGAAGACCACGATCTCGTCACCGTGGTTCGAGGCGGCAAGGGCTGCATTATACGCGCCGAGAAGGCCGCTTTCACGATGGACCGGCCCCGCCCCCAAGTCTGCCAGCGCCCGCTCCAGGTCGATCATGCTTGCCGCGCGCGCCTCGGGGAGTTCCGTGATCCACCATTCATCGATCAGACCGACCAGTGGCCGCAGGATTTCGGCAACCGGCTTGTCCGCCAGGGCGGAAAACACCGCCAGGCGGCGGCGCCCTGCCGTCCCTACCCCGCGGCACTCCAGCGCTTCGACCAGGGCCCGCGCCGCCTCGGCATTATGCGCAACGTCCAGGCAAATCGCCCGCCCTTGCCGATAAAACCACTCGAGCCGGCCGGGCACAGCCGCCATGAGCAACCCCTGACTCACCGCTGCAGCCGGGATGGCGAGCGGGCTGCGCGGGTGTTGCAACAATGCGACAACGCCCGCCGCGTTTAGTGCCTGGTGCCGCCCGGAAAGCGATGGCAGCGCGTAGGATCGCTCGCCGCACGGTCCCTGCATGGTAAAGCACGGCTGCTGGCCGTCATCCGCGACAAACCCGACGCGAAAATCGGACCCCAAACTCAGCAGGTCGACGCCGTCTTCCTTTGCCTGGTCCCGCAGGGCCGGCACTGGGTCCGGATCCACGTAGACGGCGGGACGACCGGGGCGCAGGATGCCGGCCTTCTCGCGGGCGATCGCCTCACGCGAGTCGCCCAGCCAGGACTGATGATCCAGTCCGATGTTCGTCACCAGCGCCAGATCGGCATCCAGTGCATTGACCGCGTCGAGGCGGCCTCCCAGTCCGACCTCGAGCACCCAGACGTCCAGTTCTTCTTCGGCGAACACCAGGAAGGCCGCGAGCGTCAGCCACTCGAAATAGGTCAGGGCCGCGCTGTCGGGGTGCGCATCGATGCGCTCGAACGCCGCCAGGAGCCGGTCGGCCGCCACCTGCTCCCCGTCGACCGAGAACCGCTCCCGGACATCATTGAGATGCGGCGAGGTGTAGCTGCCAACCCGGTAGCCCGCCGCCCGGCAGATGGACGCGGCCATCGCCACGCTCGACCCCTTGCCATTGGTCCCGGCCACTGCAATGACGGTCGCTGTGGGCGTCCCACCCAGCAGGTCGTCGGCCAGCCTTCGCGTACGTGTCACACCGGGCTCGATACGATCCGGGTCGCGCTCGAGGAGCCAGTCCAGCCATTCATCCAGCGTCGCGGGCGATGCGGACATCCGGCTCATCTCGCCCATGCCGTCAATGCGGGCAATCGCGTCACGCCTCGGCGCTGGCCCGGGGCATGTCCTTCTTCTGCAGATTGGCCACCAGCGTCGCCACAGTGCGCGGCAGATCCTTACGGGCGGCAATCATGTCGATCGCGCCGTGCTCGAGCAGGAACTCGCTGCGCTGGAAGCCTTCCGGCAAGGTCTCGCGCACTGTCTGCTCGATCACGCGCGGGCCGGCAAAGCCGATCAGGGCATTGGGTTCGGCGATCTGCACGTCGCCCAGCATGGCCAGGGACGCGGATACGCCGCCCATGGTCGGGTCGGTGAGCACGACGATGAACGGCAACTGCTTCTTCGACAGCCGCGTCAGTGCCGCGGACGTCTTGGCCATCTGCATGAGGGAGAACAACGCCTCCTGCATGCGCGCCCCGCCGGAGGCGGTAAAGCAGACCAGCGCACAACGATTCTCGATCGCCGCATTGACCGCCCGGACGAACTTCTCGCCGACCACGGAACCCATCGACCCCCCCATGAAGGCGAAGTTGAAGGCCGCGGTAATCACGGGAACGCCCTCGATCTGGCCCCGCATGACCACCAAGGCATCGCGCTCGCCGGTCTTCTTCTGACTGGCGGTGATGCGGTCCCGGTACTTCTTCTGGTCGCGGAATCGCAGCATGTCCACGGGGCCGACCTCGGTGAACAGTTCCTCGCGCCCCTTGGGATCGAGGAAGGCGTCCAGACGGTCACGCACGGGAATGCGCATGTGGTGGCCGCACTTGGGGCACACTTCGAGGTTGCGGCGCAGTTCCTCGCGGTAGAGCACGGCATCGCAGCCGGCGCACTTGACCCAGAGGCCCTCGGGCACGCCGCGCTTGCCGGTGTTCTCGGTACGGATTCGTGACGGTAGGAGTCGGTCCAACCAGCTCATGCTTCGCCCCTCCGGGTGATTGGCTTAACCATGGTTCTGTTATTTCCTTGCGGCATTCACGGCCGAACGCATCTCGGCCACGAAGCCTTCGACCTTGTCGAGCACGGCCTGGTCAACCTCGTCGGGGCCTTGGGCGGACTCGTGGATCAGCTTGACGATCGCGCTGCCAACGATGACAGCATCCGCCACCGCCGCGACGCGGCCAGCCGTCTGGGCATCGCGGATACCAAAACCCACCCCGACCGGCAGGTCACAGGTTTCCCGGATGCGGATTAACTGGGCGCCCAGTGCATCGACATCCAGGTTGGCCGCCCCGGTCACGCCCTTGAGCGAGACGTAGTAGACGAAGCCCGATCCCCGCGCCGCCACGGCCCGGGTGCGCTCCCCGCTGGTGGTCGGCGCGAGCAGGAAAATCGGGTCGATGCCCGACTTGCCGAACACCTCGACCAGTTCGTCCGCCTCCTCGGGCGGCAGGTCGACGGTCAGTACGCCATCGACGCCAACAGACGCGGCCCGGTCGGCGAAGGCTTGCAGTCCCATCGCCTCGATGGGGTTCTGGTAGCCCATCAGCACGACAGGTGTCTCGGCATCCTTCTGCCGGAATTCGGCGACGAGATCGAGCACGCCACGCAAACCCAGCCCGGATTTCAAGGCGCGCTCGTGTGCCTGCTGGATGACGGGACCATCGGCCATGGGATCGGAAAACGGCACGCCGATTTCCAGCGCATCCGCGCCACCGGCCACCAGCGCATGCATTAGCGCGACGGTCGCCTTGGGCGAAGGGTCGCCGGCGGTGATGTAGGGAATCAGCGCGGCGCGATTCTCGGCGGACAGGGCCGTAAATCGCGACCCCAGTCGGCTGTTGGATTGAACGGTCGTCTCGGTCACAGTTCGATCCCCTCGAGTCGTGCCACGGTATTGATGTCCTTGTCGCCCCGGCCAGACAGGTTGACCAGGATGCGCTGCCCCCCCTTGGCCTCGGCCAAAACACGGGCATGGGCCACGGCATGCGCCGACTCGATCGCCGGGATGATGCCCTCGCAGCGCATCACGTCGTGAAAGGCCGCCATGGCTTGATCGTCGGTGATCGCCGCGTACTCCACGCGACCGATGTCCTTGAGCCAGGAATGCTCGGGACCGACGCCGGGGTAGTCCAACCCGGCCGAGATCGAATGCGTGCCGATGATCTGGCCGTTCTCGTCTTCCATCAGGTAGGTGCGATTGCCGTGCAGCACGCCCGGTCGACCGGCAGTCAACGGCGCGGCATGGCGTCCGGATTCCACCCCTTCGCCACCGGCTTCCGAGCCATGCAGCTCGACCGAATCGTCGGGCAGGAACTCGTGGAAGATGCCGATGGCGTTCGAGCCGCCACCCACGCAGGCAACCACCTGGTCGGGCAGATCGCCGGTCTTCTCCAGCATCTGGGCGCGGGCCTCGCGACCGATCACCGACTGGAAATCGCGCACCATCATGGGGTACGGCGCCGGGCCGGCCACGGTACCGATGATGTAGAAGGTGTCATCGACATTGGTGACCCAGTCGCGCATCGCCTCGTTGAGGGCATCCTTAAGGGTGCGCGAACCGGAATCCACCGGCACGACCTTGGCGCCGAGCAGGCGCATGCGGAACACGTTGGGTGCCTGGCGCTGGATGTCGTCGGCACCCATGTAGACCACGCACTCGATGCCAAGGCGCGCGGCCACCGTGGCCGTGGCCACGCCATGCTGGCCGGCACCGGTCTCGGCGATGATGCGGGTCTTGCCCATGCGCTTGGCCAGCAGGGCCTGGCCGAGCGCGTTATTGATCTTGTGCGCGCCGGTGTGATTGAGGTCCTCGCGCTTGAGCCAGATCTCGGCACCGTAGAGGTCCGAGAGGCGCTTGGCATGGTAGAGCGCCGTGGGGCGGCCGACGTAATCGCGCAGATCCGATTCGAATTCCTCGACGAAGCCCGGGTCGTTGCGATATTTCTCGTAGGCGGCCGCCAGCTCCTCGATGGGCCCCATCAGTGTTTCAGCGACGTAACGACCGCCGTAATCACCGAAACGCCCGCGCGCATCCGGAAAGCTCGCGTAGTCGATCGCCTGCGTGGCGCCGTGGCCACTGGCCTGGCTGTTAGTCTCGGGCATGCCCTACCCCTCGCATGAATGCATGAATTTTCTCGGCCGACTTGATGCCCGGCGCATCCTCGACCCCACTGGAAACGTCGACTGCGTAGGGGGCCAGCGTGGCCACTGCCTCGGCGACGTTGTCGACCGACAAGCCACCGGCCAGGATCCACGGACGTCGCATCGGCGCCTGTTGCTGCGGCCAGCGCTGCCAGTCGAAGGTATGCCCGGTGCCGCCCAGGCCGCTGACGGCATGGCTGTCGAGCAGAAAGCCGCGAGCGGTGGGATGATCCTGGATCACCTGCGTACGCGCCGCGTCATCCAGCTCGGCACTGATCGCCTTGATGTAGGGGCGACCGAACTGGCGGCAGAAACGCCCCGACTCGCTGCCATGGAATTGCAGCATGTCTGGCCCGACCTGGTCGATCACCGTTTCCACCCAGTCGACATCCGGGTCGGCGAACAACCCGACCGTCTGCACAAAGGCCGGCACACGGGCGACCAGGTCGCGCGCGAGTTCGACCCGGACCGCTCGGCGGCTCGCCGGGACAAACACGAAACCCAACGCATCGGCCCCGGCGGCGACCGCCGTCTCGACGTCGCTCGCCCGGGTGAGCCCGCAGATCTTGACCCGTGTTCGGCTGTTGTCCACCTCGGGGCGACCCTCGCTGCAAGGTTGTCAGGGTGATTATCCGGCACGCGCGGTGCCGGCATCGGGGCGGCAATACTAGCAGGATTCGGCACCGCCCTCGAATCCGCCCACCTGTTCAAACAGCGGCCGCCGCGGCGCCGTCGGCAGACCGAACCGCGCGGGGTACGCCACCCCGGTCATATACAGACCATCGGCCGGCGCGGTAATCCCGGCCATCTCGCGGTTACGGGCCGCCAAAACTTCGACCAGCCAGTCGACAGGGCGTTCGCCGCTGCCGATGGCAAACAGGCTGCCGACAATGTTGCGCACCATGTGATGCAGGAAGGCATTGGCGCGAATGTCGATAAACAAGTAGTCGCCGTCGCGACGCAGCACGATCGACTCGATCGTGCGCACCGGCGTGTGCGCCTGACAGTCCTTCCCTCGAAAGCTGGAGAAATCGTGTTCGCCCAGCAACTGGTTCGCCGCCGCCTGCATACGCGCGACATCCAGTGGCCGGTACCACCAAGTCAGACGCCCGGCCGAGATCGCCGGTCGGGCCGAGCGATTAACCACGGAGTAGCGGTATTCACGCGCCGTGGCACTAAAGCGGGCGTGAAATGTCTCGTCCACCGCGCGCACCCACAGGATGGTGATATCCCGCGGTAGGTGCTGAATGGTTCCCATCTGCCAGCCGTACAACGGGCGCTCGACATCGACGTCGACGTGCAGCACCTGGTTGGTGGCATGCACGCCGCGATCGGTACGACCGGCGCAAACTACCTCGATGGGATGGTCCGCCACGCGCGCGATGGCCTTCTCCAGACGCGCCTGCACCGAATCGCAGTGCGACTGGCGCTGCCAGCCGTGATAGCGACCGCCGTCGTATTCAATCCCCATGGCCAGACGCATGTGGCCCAAACCTCAATCATTAATTGTGCATGGCCCGATCGAGACGACCGGCCTGGAGGCGGGATGATAGCGCGGCGGGCCGTTCGGCGGGTGGCACTGGCACGTTTTCGCCCGGGTCAAACCAGGCCCCCTGTTTAAGCACTTAGCCAGATACTGATGACCAAACGCCCCGCGAGGCCGCGTGCTAGCATCTTTTTGAGAGTGGGAAACAACCCGCCTGTGACAACGGGACGGCGCCCGGGTTTCCTATATTAGTGTTCACTGATATAGTGCGCAGCCTCTGTTGCGCGAAGGTTTGTCCAGTTCGCGGCATCCCTGCGGCGCCGAAGACCCTTTTCCCAGGCATATCCAGGCAGATATCCAAGGAATGACTAGCAGCATGGCTCGCAAGACACGCATTCAAGCACGCCCCCGTCATCACGGCCCTGCGGCCCCACGGGCTCGCAGCCGGGCGGCGATCGGGTCCCTGGTCGCCCCATTGCTCGCCGCGCTGTGGTCGGCATCCGTTGGCGCGGCCGGGACACTGGACTTCCGGCCGGCCGATACCACCGGCGAGACACTTTCGCTGGAATTCGACGAGGCGGTCGAGCGCACCCTGACGCAGAACGCCGCCATCGACGTCTCCCAGGCGCGCATCGCCGAAGCCCGCGCGGCCATCGAGCAGGCCAACGGCAACCTGCTGCCGACGCTCGATCTCTCCTTCGGCGTGATGGGCACCAACAACCCCCTGAATGTGTTCGGCATGAAGCTCCAGCAGGAACAGGCGAGCTTCAACGACTTCGGCGCCGGCGAATTCTTCCAGGCAGCCGGCCCCAACTTCAGCAACCTGCCGACGGCGCTGGAAACCGAGCCCGACAACCTCAACGAGCCGGGCTGGCACCACAATTTCCAAACGTCGCTCAAGCTCTCCATACCGGTCTACAACGGCGGCAAGATCCGCGAAATGCGCACCCAGGCCCAGGCCCTTCTGCAGGCCGCCGAGGCCGGCGACGAGGCGGCCCGGCAGCAGTTGGTCCTGCACACCATCGAGGCCTATGCGGGCATCAACACCGCACAGGCATTCGTCGAGGTGGCCGATCAAGCGCGCGAGGCGGCGGCCTCCTTCCGGGACCTCTCCGAAAATCTCTTTGATGAAGGCGTGGTCACCAAGGCCGACCTGCTCAAGGCGCGGGTCAATCTGGGCGAGCGGGAACTCGACCTGGAGAACGCCCGTAACCAGGCAGAAAACGCCGCCGACGGCCTGAAGGTGCTCACCGGCATCGACACGGGCCGCGCGATCCGCCTGGCCGAGCTCATCAACGTCACGCTGCCGGACACCAACCTCCCCGAGGCCCGCCAATTGGCCCTGGCACACAACCCACGTGTCCGCGCGCTGCGCGGCCAGGTGACCGCGGCCCGTTCCGAGGTCAATGCCGCCCGCGCCGACTCCAAGCCGCACTTCAACCTGATGGCGCAGCAGGATTTTAACGACGAAGTCCCCGGCCTAGAGAACGACAGTTACACCGTCGGCGGCGTGCTCACCTGGCGCGTGCTGGACTTCGGCGCCCGCTCGGGCAAGGTCGATCGGGCCCAAGCCAAGGTCAACGCCAGCATCGCCGAACGTCAGCTTGCCCTGGACAAGCTGGTCGGCCAGGTCGGCGAGGTCTGGCGCGCAGCGAAGATGGCCGAAAAACGCGTCGAGGTTCGCCGCATGGCCATCGAGCAAAGCAACGAGGCCGCCCGGCTGGAGACTCTGCGCTACCAGCAGGGCCTGACCACCATGACCGAGCTGCTCGCTACGCAGACAGAACTCGACAACGCACGCGCCGAGCTGTTGCGCGCCCGCTTCCAGCGCACCATGCAACGTGCCGCGCTCTGGCTGGCCATGGGCGACCTGGATCCCTCCCGGGTCAACGGCGCGGCCGGCGATCCGGCCGATGTCGTTCACGCCGCGCTGGCCGGCGACTGATTCCGCTGAACCGCCCCCACGGGGCGACGACTTCCGCGACACAACCGAAACGAGAACATCGATGATGAAACACGAGCCCTATCGGAACGCCCCTCGGGCACTTGCCCGGGCCCTGTTGGCCCCGAGCCTGATTCTGGGTCTGAGCCTGGGTCTTGCGGCCTGCGGCGGCGAAGAGAGCGACCCCCAACCCGCGGTCAACGCCGGCCAGCAAGTCGAAGGCCAGTGGGTCACCGTGGATGCCAGCGAGGTCGACGACACCGCCCTGTTCCCCGGCACCGTGATCGCCTCCGACCAGTCGCCGATCGCCTCGCGCATGATGGGCTACGTCCGGGAGATCAATGTCCGTGAAGGCGAGTCGGTCGAACAGGGTCAGGTGCTTCTCACCATCGATCAGAGCGACGTCGACAGTCAGATTCGCCAGGCCGAAGCCGCACTCTCCAAGGCCCGTTCTGGCCTGAGCAATGCGCGGAGCAACTACGAGCGATTCAAGCGACTCTACGAGGAGCAGGCGGTACCCACGCAGCAGTTCGAGCAGATGCGCACCGCCTTCGAAGTCGCGCAAGGGGATTTCCAGGCCGCCCAGGCCGCGGTCGAGCAGGCCCGTTCACAGGTCAACTACACCCGGATCCAGGCCCCCTTCGATGGCATGGTCGTTCAGCGAATGGCAGACCCGGGGCAACTGGCGACCCCCGGCCGCCCGCTGTTGATGCTGATGGGCAGCGGTGACCGGGAGATTCAGGTCGAGGTAGACGATCAGGCCTACGCCCGACTCGCCGGAGGCGATCAGATCACGATCGACTACCGCCAGGCGGATGGTTCTCCGGCGACCTTCCAGGGCACGATCCTGAGTCTTGTCGGCGCCGCCGACCCGATCACGCGCACCCACACCGTTAAGATCAGCGTGCCGACAGACATCGCGCTGACACCGGGCAATTTCGTCACGGCCAGCGTGGTGCTGGACCAGAAGCCGGCGGTGATCTTGCCGAAAACCGCCCTGCATGACCGAGCCGGGATTGAAGGGGTGTTCGTCCTGGATAATGAGGATCGGGCGCATTTCCGCGTGGTTCGCCTGGGACAGAGCCGCGGCGATGACGTCGTGGTGCTGGCTGGCATCGAAGACGGCGAGCGTGTCGTCACCCGGACCAGCGGCCACATCGCCAACGGCGTGACCGTCGTCCAGGAATCGGCCAGCGGGGGTAACGCGTCGTCATGAGCCATAGCCAGGACCCGAGCCAGGAAAAGCTCAACCTCGCCGGCAAGCTTGCCGGCGGGTTTCTGTATTCCAAGATCACGGCTTTGATCATGATCGCCATCACCCTGTTCGGGCTGATGGCCGTGTTGATCACGCCACGTCTGTACAACCCGGAAATCGTGGTCCCCGGGGCGCAGATCTTCGTTCAGCGTCCGGGCAACAACGCCTCGCAGATCGAGGACCAGGTGGTCAAACCCCTCGAGGCGCTGATGGCTCGCCTCAAGGGCGTGGAGCACACCTACGGCGTGGCCATGGACGACATGGGCATGGTGACCGTGCAGTTCGAGGTGGGCAGTGACGAAGAGAGCAGCCTGCTTCTGCTCTACAACGAGATTGCGCGCAACCTCGACCGGCTGCCACCGAACACCAACATGCCGCTGGTCAAGAGCATCGGCATCACCGACGTCCCCATCATGTCGGTCACCCTGAGCTCGGACAAAGTCGACAGCACCCAGTTGCGCGACGTGGGCCAGCGGGTGCTCGAGCAGTTGCAGAACGTCCCCAACGTGGGTACCAGCGAGGTCATCGGCGGACATCGCCGGGTGCTGGCGATCGACGTCGACCCGCAGCGCCTGGCGGCCACCGGCGTGCCCATGAGCCGACTGAGCAACATGCTCAAGGGCGCCAACGTGGTGCTGCCGGGTGGGGAGATCACACATGACAACCAACACTTTCGACTGCGCACCGATGGGGCCTTCAAGGGACCGGAGGACCTGGAGAACCTGGTGATCGGCCAGCACGAGCAGCGCCCGATCTACCTGGCCCAGGTCGCCTCGATCGACTACGCGCCGGAAGAAAACAACCAGATCACCACACATGCCTTCGGCCCGGCCAATCTCAAGGGCGAACCCGCCGGCGATCCGCGATCCGCGGTGACGGTGACCATCGGCAAGCGCGCAGGGGCCAACGCCGTCACGGTGGCTGATGCGGTCAAGGAAAAGCTCCAGATGGTGGAGAGCGAATTGCTCCCGGCCCAGGTACAGATGGATATTACCCGGGACTACGGCAATCGCGCCGATGACGCGGTCAACACCCTCATCGAGCACCTAGGCGTTGCCGTGCTGGTGGTCCTGATCATCCTTTTCTTCTTCCTCGGCTGGCGGGAAGCGCTGATCGTCACCCTGACGGTCCCCCTGACCCTTTTCGTGGTCCTCGGCGTGGGCTGGATCTTCGGCCAGACGATCAACCGGATCTCGCTATTCGGCCTGATCCTCTCACTGGGCCTGCTGGTGGATGCGGCGATCGTGGTGATCGAGAACATCCACCGCCACCTGCACGAGGGGAAGAATCCCTCGTTTGCGGACCTGTTGGTGAAGGCAACCAACGAGATCGGCAACCCCACCAACATTGCAACCCTGGCGGTCATCCTCGCCTTCGTTCCCATGGCGTTCGTCTCGGGGATGATGGGCCCCTTCATGCTGCCGATCCCGATCAACGTCTCGATCGCGATGATCGCCTCGCTGATCCTGGCCTACATCATCGTGCCCTGGACCGCCTACCGCTGGCTGGGCTCCAAGGCGCGCAAGGCCCTGGCCCACCGGGAGACGCTGGAGGGTAACCCGGCACACGATGACTGGTTGATGCGCAACTACAAGCGCGTCACCAACCCGCTGCTGGGCTCGCGGGGCCTGTCGCTGCTCTTCCTTTTACTCGTTCTTGGCATGATGATCGCCTCGATGCTGATGCCGGCCTGGCAGTTCATCCGCGATTCCGGCATGAACGGCCCACTTTCCCCGGCCGGGGTGAGCCTCAAGATGCTGCCCGAGGGCAATGTCGACACTTTCCTGCTGGAAGTGAACACCCCGGAAGGCACGGCCAGCGAGCGTACCGCCCTGGTGGCCGACGCCGTCGGCAGGGTGCTGGCCGAGAACGAGTACGTCACCGACTACCAGACCTATGTCGGACGCACCGGGCCGCTGACCTTCGCCGGCATGGTTCGGGGCGACATGATGCGCCAGGCACCCAACATGGCGCAGATCCGCGTCAACCTGGTCGACCGCCATCATCGCCCCAACACCAGCGACGTGGCACTCGAGACTTGGGAGCAGCTCGAATCGCTGCGCGAACGGTACCCCGACTCACAGGTCAAGCTGTTCCTGACCCCGCCGGGGCCGCCGGTGCGCGCCCAGGTGCTGGCTCGCATCCACGGGCCGGACTACGAGACCCTGCGCGAGATCGCCGGCCAGGTGAAGCAAAGGTTCGGCGACGTCTACGGCATGATCAACATCGACGACACGGTCACCGCCGACGCCCCCGAATACCGTCTCGACGTCAACCAGACCAAGGCGCTGCAGTCGGGCGTCGCCCCGGCACAGATCGCCAAGGTGGTTCACGAGTACGTCAATGGTCAGACCCTGGGCACCGTGCACGGCACCGGCACCTCGGAGCCGGTCAATATCGTCCTGCGCCTGGACCAGGGCAATCGCGCCTGGATCCGACAGATCCGCGACCTGACGGTGAACAACCAGCAGGGCACTGCCGTCAAGATCGGCAACCTGGTGGACATCCGCGAGGGCACGGTGACCAAGCCCATCATGGATCGTGACCAGCACCCGGTCGTCTTCGTCCAGGGTGACCTGCTGGGCTCGAGTCCGGTGTACGCCACCCTGACGCTCAACAAGTGGCTCAACGAGATGGAGCTGGCCAACAACGTCGAGATCAGCACCGGCAACCTCGGCTTTGTCGACACCCAACCGGATGACCTCGAGGGCTACCAGGCGCTGTGGGGTGGCGACATGCGCCTGACCCTGGACGTATTCCGCGACCTGGGGGCGGCATTCATCGTGGCGCTGGTGTTCATCTACCTGCTGCTGGTGGCCTACTACCAGTCGTTCATGCTGCCGGTGATCGTCATGGGGGCGATCCCGCTGACACTGGTGGGCATCTTCCCGGGCCATTGGCTGTTTGGCATGCCCTTCAACGCCACCTCGATGATCGGCTTCATTGCCCTGGCGGGGATCGTGGTGCGCAATTCGCTGCTGCTGATCGACTTTATCCTCGACTACCGCAAGCAGGGTTACGGGCTGCGCGAGTCGGTACTCGAGGCCGGGGCGGTGCGCTTCCGTCCGATCCTGCTGACGGCGCTGGCGATCATGTTCGGCTCGGCCATCATGCTTACCGATCCTGTCTTCGGCGGGCTGGCCGTGTCGCTGATCTTCGGCACGTTCGCCTCGACCATGCTGACCCTGCTGGTGATCCCGATCATGTACTACTTCTGGCAACTCGATCAGCAGATCAAGGCGGAGAAGAAAGCGGCCAAGGCGGCCTGATAGCCGCCTCGATCGGCCAGGCCGTAAATGGCCCGGCCATAACCAGAAAAACCGCGATCACCGGCTCGCCCGGCGGTCGCGGTTTTTTATGGTCTAGACTTCGCCGGGATCGCGTTGGGGCCGGACATATCTGCCCGACACATCTGCCCGAAACATCTGGGGAAATCAACACACATGGCCGAACATCCGCTCACACCCCTGCACGCCGACCTGCAGCAGCGCGCGGTCGTCGACACCAATGCCCTGCCCTGGGTACAGTCGCCGGAGCCGACCGTCGAACGCAAGCTGATCGAGCGCGAGGGCGGTGACGGCACGCGCGCCACCAGCCTCGTGCGTTTCGCGCCGGGCGCCTCCTTTCCGGAGCACATCCACCATGGCGGCGAGGAGTTCCTCGTTCTCGAAGGTACTTTTTGCGACGAAACCGGCTGCTTTCCCGCCGGCAGTTACGTGCGAAATCCGCCGGGGTCGGGCCACCGGCCCAGCGCGCCGGATGGCTGCACCATCCTGGTCAAGCTGCACCATATGTCCGCAGACGAACGGGAGCAGGTGGTGGTCGACACCACGCGGGCGCCATGGCACGCAGGTATGGCCCAGGGGCTGGAGGTCATGCCATTGGCCGATGTGGGTGGTGAGCACACCGCGCTGGTGCGCTGGGCGCCCGGGACACGATTCCAGGCGCACCATCACTTCGGCGGCGAGGAAATTTTCGTTCTGGAGGGCACCTTCGCCGACGAATTCGGCCAATACCCGGCGGGCACCTGGCTACGAAACCCGCACTGGAGCCGGCACGTGCCCTACTCCGAGCCCGGCTGCACCATCTGGGTGAAAACCGGGCATCTGCCGATTCCCGACAGTTGGTATCGGCAGGGCTGACCTCCCGGCTCAGTCGCTCGCCGCGTCCTCCGGTGGCGGCCACGCCATGGCCAGGCGGCGGCCATCGGCGAGCAATTCGCCCATGATCTCATCGACGAGCGTCTGGGCGGCGCCGGCAAAATGCTCGGCATCGTTCGTCTCGATCGTTGTCGTCCGGTCGAATACGCGGGCATCGACCACTTCTCGGTCGGCCGCCCGGTACCAACTACAGGAAACCTTGAGCCGGACCTCCCCTTCAATGCGCCCGACGAGGTGCTCGAGCCGGTTGATTTCGCAATAGAGACCCAGCCGCGCCGGCACCCGGGCATCGCCCCGTACCACACTGGCGACCCATGGCTGGGCGGAAAAGGTTTCGTCGAGCACCTCGTTGAGCATGGTCGCCGGAGCGGCGACCCAACGATTGTCCCGGTAATAGGCCACCGCCTGGCGCGTGGTGCTGTAGGCCATGTCTCGCCGCGAGATGCTGCTCGCCGCCTGGGTTTCGATTAACCGGATGATCACCTGTCTATCATCCGCCAACGGGGCACCAGGCGCTTCGCTCGCCACCAGTCGCCACTGACTAGGCGCATCGCCACGCTCGGGCAGGACCGTGCACCCCGCCAGCAATATGACCAGCAGAGCGAACAAGCCGACCCGGACAGGCATGCCCATGGACCCCGTTTTTCCCACCAATGGCAACCACATGCTCATGAACATCCTCACCTATTTGCGCCGGGACCCTCACCGGGGCCGGACGCCCGGTTTGATCCGCCGAAGACCACCTGCGACGGATCCTCGTCGAGGGTGTTGGTAAAGGTAGCCAGACGATGCGAGAGCGCGCGCACATCGCGGATCAGCAAACTGATCTCCGGCAATGTCTGCTCGGAGATTTGGTCGGCGGCGCGTTCCCCCGCCCGGCTGAAGCTGACCGTGGATTCGGCCGCGACGGCAACCCGATCTGCCGTCTGGTCGAAGGTGTCCATGGTCGAGGAAACCCGTGATATCGCTCCGTCGAGCGACCGCAGGGTGGTATCCGCCTGCGCGACCAGCTTCTCACCCCCGGCGGTGAGATCCGCCGTGTGTTCCATCGTGCGGGCGGCATTACGGATCAATGACTGGATCTCCCCGCGTTCCTCGGCAAGCGCCGTGGAGATTGTGTTGAGGTTGGCGAGCGTCTGGTCGATCGCATCCACGTTGTCCGCGTCGAGCAATCCGTCCAACCTTTCGCTGATGGAGACCAGCCGAACCATGGTCTCGTTCAGCCCCCCTTCCAGCTTGGAGAACAGCGATGGCTCGTAATCGATCACCGGGCAGCACTCGCCTGCAGGCGTGAACAACGCCTTGCCGCCCTTTCCCCCCTTGAGGTTGAGGACGCTCAGCCCCGTCACCCCCTGGGACTGCAGTTGAGCGGTGGTATTGGCGCGTATCGGCACGGCCTGGTCAATCGACAGCCGGATCCGGATCTTGTCCGGGTTGGACTGATCGATCTGGATGCTGTCGATATAACCCACGTCCACGCCGTTGAAATACACGCGGCTGTCGGCATTCAGTCCGGAGACGCTGTCGGTCGCATAGACGAGGTACGGCGAATATTGGCGCGTCGAGCCACCGCTATACAGCCACCACGCCGTAACCGCGCTCGCCGCAACCAGCAGCAAGACGAACAAACCCACGACGCTGTAATTGACTTTCGATTCCATACTCTTGCCGGTCGTCCTACGCCGTGGATGAATTCGCCACACCATGGAGTTTCGCATATTCCCACGAGCGTGCTCCCTGGAAATACGCCTGCAACTCCGGATCGTCGCGGCCGGCCAATTCGGTGGCCGGCGCCATGGCCAACACCCGCTTTCGGGCCAGAAACGCGACCACGTCCGATCCCCGCCAGATTGAATCCAGATCGTGGGTCGCCTGAATCACCGTCAGGCCCAGTGAATCTGTCAGTTCCCGTATCAATTCATCGAAACGTGCCGCCGCGATCGGGTCCAGGCCCGAGGTGGGTTCGTCGAGAATCAACAGGTCCGGGTCGAGTGCCAACGCCCTGGCCAGAGCCGCGCGCTTGACCATGCCGCCGGACAGCTCGGCGGGGTACTTGTCGGCGCTGTCCGCCGGCAAGCCTGCAAGCACGACTTTGCTCATGGCCAGATCGGTCAGCCACTTGCCGCGGATAGTCGTATGCTCGCGGATCGGCAGCATCACGTTTTCCAGCACGGTCAGGGCGGTAAACAACGCCCCGCCCTGGAACAGCAGGCCCACACGTCGGCGCAGCGCGATCCGCCGACGCTCGCCGAACTGCGTTGCATCCACGCCAAACAGCTCCAGCCGGCCAGCATCGGGCTCACGCAACATCGACAAGGTACGCAGGAGCACCGTCTTGCCACTCCCCGAGCCGCCAACCAGCGCGATGATCTGGCCGGCCGGTATGTCGAGATCCAGGCCCTCGTGGACGCAATCTGAACCAAAGCAGTTGCGTATGCCCGTCAACCGGGCCACCGGGGCATGTTCGTCGACCGTGGGCATGGTTTCCATCGTGTCAGTAACCCATCAGGTTGAACAGAACCGAGAACAGTGCATCGATCACGATCACCAGAAAGGTCGCCTGCACCACACTGACCGTCGTCGCCCGCCCCACGGCCAAGGCGCTGCCCGCTACCCGCATGCCCTGCATGCAGCCGATCAGGGCGATCACGATGGCGAATACCGGCGTTTTGACCAGGCCCAATAACAGTGTGGTCAAATTGACCACCTCGGGCAGACGGTCGAAATACACGGCAAAACTGACCTCGAACCGGTAGGCGGCCACCACGGCGCCGCCTAACAGGCCTAGGATGTTGGCGAACACGGTCAGCAACGGGAGCACGATCATCAGTGCGATCACCTTCGGCAGGATCAGCATCTCGAACGGCGAAATGCCGATCGCGCGCAGGGCGTCGATCTCCTCGGTGATCCGCATGGTGCCCAGCTGTGCTGTATAGGACGACCCGGTGCGGCCGGCGACGATAATCGCCGTCAGCAGCGGCCCCATCTCGCGAAGGGTCAGGATGGCGACCAGATTGACGATCAGGATGTTGGCGCCGTAATCGGAGAGCGTCGCCCCGGCCTGGTAGGCCATCACCATGCCGATCAAAAAGGACAACAACCCCACGATGCCCAACGCCCTCAGGCCCGCCGCTTCGATCTCGGCGACCACCTCGCGCCAGCGAACACGCCAGGGCATCAACAGCAAACGCCCGCCTTGCATCGACAGCTCGCCGACGAACGCGAGAAAGGCATTGGTCTCGATCAATTTGCCCACCGTCGCCCGGCCGATCATCGCCAGCCAGCCGGTTCGCCGTGGTTTCGGTCGCTCACGCGGCGCCAGACGCCCCTTGAGCAGGTCAATCAGCTTTCGCTGCCCCGCGGGTAACGCGTCCAGATTCACCTGCCGGCCGTCGTGCTCGAGCCCATCGACGATCCGCGCGATCACCAGGGCGCCGGCACTATCCAGCGCCGACAGCGCCCCCTCCACCGTCGCCTGGCGCCCATTGGCCACCTCCGGGTGGGACGCCAACCAGGTGGCCAAACGCGCTTCGGCATCGGGCTCACTGGGCAGATGCGCCAGGTCCCACGGGCCCGAAAAATGCAGACACAACTCGCCTTCGGACCCCCGAGCGGGTTCCAGCATCGGGCCATTGCCCGTATCCGACGCGGTTATTGATTCGTTCGCCGGCATGGCGGTCATTCATCCATCTGTGTCTATTCCTTGGGGCCTGCCCGCAGTGGCGAGCGGCGACTATCCCGGCGGGCCGTCTCCAGACTACGGGCGGCAGTGCTCGGGGTCCACACGGCCGCCTGCGCACAATCCGCGGCAGATGCGCCCGAGACTGTTAGAATAGCGCCCCTTTCCCGGACGCGGACAAGTCGGTTCTCGGCTTTCCCCCTGCCAACAACGAGGATACCCCATGGAAAAACAGCGCTTGCAGAAGGTACTGGCCGCCATGGGGCTGGGCTCGCGTCGCCGCATCGAGGACTGGATCAGCCAGGGCCGGATCAAGATCAACGGTCAGGTGGCCACGTTGGGCGACCATGCCGGCCCCGGCGATACCATCGAGATGGGTGAGAAGCGTGTCCAGGTGCCCGACGTGCATCCGCTGCGGCGCGTGCTCATCTACCACAAGCCCGAAGGCCAGATCACGGCCAACCGCGACCCCGAAGGCCGCCCCACCGTGCACGAGAACCTGCCGCCGATCGCGGACGCACGCTGGATCACCGTGGGGCGCCTGGACTTCAACACCAGCGGCCTGCTGCTGGTGACCAACGATGGCGAGTTGGCCAATCGCCTGATGCACCCCAGCTACGGCATCGAACGCACCTATGCCGTGCGCGTGCTGGGCGGGCTGGACGACGCGCAGCAAAAGCAACTGCTCGCGGGCGTGACCCTCGAGGACGGCCCGGCCAGTTTCAAGCGGCTCGCCGACGTCGGCGGCCAGGGGACGAACCACTGGTACCACGTCACCTTGCACGAGGGGCGCAACCGCGAGGTTCGGCGCATGATCGAGGCGGTCGGTGGCCAGGTCTCTCGACTGATCCGCATCAGCTACGCCGGGGTGCCCCTGCCGCCGCGACTGCGGCCCGGCAAGATCCAGGAACTTGCGCCGGACGTCGAAGCGGCCCTGGCCGAACTGGTCGGGCTCAAGCCGGAAAAGCGGCACAAGACGCTCGACCGCGAATCCGCTCGCCGTGCCAGCAAGCCGTTCAAGGCCGGCAAGACCGGCCGGACTGCGAAAAAACAGCCAGCCCGGGGCCGGGAAGCGCGAGGCGGCGAGTCCCTGAGCCATCCGCTCAAGCGCGAGACAACCATCCGGACGCGCAAATCGCGGACCAAGCCCGGCCAGACGGCCAACCGGCGTCGCGGCCCGCGCGGCTGACGCCCGGCGTGCCATCGGCAATCGGAAGCGGCCGCCTTGAACCCGCCGCGGTCGGCACCAATACTTGGAAGACCATGCAAGAACACACTGATCAATCCCCGGACGAGCCGGCCGGCCAGAGCCTGGCCAACCAGCTCCTGATCGCCATGCCGACGCTGGAGGACCCCAACTTCAGCCACAGCGTCACCTATGTCTGCGAAGACAACGACGAGGGCGTGATGGGCATCACCATCAACCGTCCGCTGGATCTGGACCTGGGCGACATCTTCGATCACATGCAGATCACCTGCACGGACCCGACGGTGCGTGAACAGCCGGTCTTCATGGGCGGGCCGATCGACCTGGAGCGCGGCTTTGTGCTCCACGCGCCTCACGGGGGCTGGGAATCCACCCTCGAGGTCACCGAGCGGATCGGCCTGACCACCTCCAAGGACATCCTCCAGGCCCTGGCCGACGGTGCGGGGCCCTCTCGCGTGATCGTCGCCCTGGGCTACTCCGGGTGGAGCCGGGAGCAGATGGACCGCGAGATGACCGAAAACAGCTGGCTCAATGTAGAGGCCACGGAAGAGGTGTTGTTCGAACAACCCGTGGAACAGCGCTGGACCAGTGCAGCCAATCAACTGGGCATCGACATCAACCTCCTTTCGGGCGAGGCCGGGCACACCTGATGGCGTTGACCCAGCACAACCGGGCGCCCGGCGAACGCGTGCTGGGATTCGATTACGGCGAATGGCGCATCGGCGTGGCCGTGGGTGATCGCCTACTGGAGAGCGGTCGACCTCTGATCACCCTGCACAACCGCAATGCCGACCAGATCGACTGGCCGACCGTCGAGGCGCTGATCGCCGAATGGCAGCCCGACCTGGTGGTGCTCGGCTGGCCGATCGACGACCTCGGACGGTGCTATCCGGTGGCGGCCGCCATCCGCCGATTCGGCAATCGCCTGCACGAGCGCACCGGCTTGCCCGTCTACGTGGTTGACGAACGGCTGAGCTCCGCCCAGGCCGCCGAGCGACTGGGTCGACGTGCCGTGGAACGCGATCAGGGCAAGCTCGATTCGATGGCTGCCGCCGTGATCCTCGACACCTTCTTCCGCCAGGACACGCCACGCGCGATCCAGGCCGTGCCCCGTTCTGAGGTCATGGAGAACCTGACCGGTCCCTGACGGGCGAAACGAATCCCGTGCGCGCCACCCCCCTGCGCGCGCAAACCGCGAGATTGATAGACTATCCGCCGCCCCGGCAACCCGACGACGAGACATCCAAGCACATGACACAGACAGACCGCCCGCTGCCGGTGGACACCGCGATCGCCCGCCTGGTGGACCAGGTCCGGACCTCGCTCGCCCAGGGGCACCTAAAAAACCCGCTGGTGGTGGGCATCCACACCGGCGGGGTCTGGGTGGCCAATGCCCTGCACCGGGCCCTGGATTGCCAGGAGCCGCTGGGTCGCCTAAACATCACCTTTTACCGCGATGATTTCCGCACCCTGGGACTCCACCCCCAGGTCAGCCCCTCGGACCTGTCGGTCGACGTCGACGGACGCGATATCATCCTCGTCGATGACGTGCTGTTCACGGGGCGAACGGTGCGGGCGGCCATGAACGAGCTGTTCGACTACGGGCGCCCGCGGCGCATCGCCCTGGCCGTCCTCTATCAGCGCAACGGGCGGGAATTGCCAATCTGCGCCGACTGGCTGGGCCAGACGCTCGAACTGGGCGACGATGAGCAGATCCACGTCGACGGCCCCGAGCCGATGACCGCGCGGATCGTGACCAACGAGGAGAGCTGAAGACATGGCCGTCGAATTTGTTCGCCCCAAGATCCCCAAGTTCGCGCCCGACCCCTGGGCCATCCAGTTCGACGACAAGGGCCGGCTGCGTCATCTGCTGACGATTGAGGGGCTGGGCCCGCAGTGGATCACCCGCATCCTCGATACCGCCGAGGGCTTCGTCTCGGTAACCGACCGCGAGATCAAGAAGGTTCCCCTGCTCCGCGGGCGCACCGTGGTCAACCTGTTCTTCGAGTCCTCCACCCGCACTCGCACGACCTTCGAACTGGCCGCCAAACGGCTTTCCGCCGACGTGCTCAACCTCAACCTGGCCACCTCGGCGACCAAGAAGGGCGAAAGCCTGCTCGACACGTTGCACAACATCGAGGCAATGCAGGCGGACATGTTCGTCGTCCGTCACGAACAGTCCGGTGCGGCGCACTTCATGGCCCGCCACGTCGCCCCGCACGTCTCGGTGCTCAATGCCGGCGACGGCTGGCACTCGCACCCCACGCAGGCCCTGCTCGACGCCTTCACCATCCGCCGTCACAAGGGCGACTTCACCCCGCTGCGGATCGCGATCGTCGGCGACATCCGCCACTCCAGGGTGGCCCGCTCGCAGATGCACGTCTTCAACTCGCTCAACGTGGGTGAATTGCGCGTGATCGCGCCGCGCACCCTACTGCCCACCCACGTGGAGAAACTCGGGGTGCGCGTGTTCCACGACATGCGCGAGGGGCTCCGCGACGTCGACGTGATCATCATGCTGCGCCTGCAGCGCGAGCGGATGGAATCGGGCCTGCTACCCAGCGAGGAGGAGTTCTACCGCCTCTACGGTCTGACCGAGGAGAAGCTCGCCTGGGCCAAACCCGATGCGATCGTCATGCATCCGGGGCCGGCGAACCGCGGGGTGGAGATCGAATCCTCGGTGGCCGACGGCCCGCAGTCGGTGATACTCGAGCAGGTGTCCAACGGCATCGGTGTGCGCATGGCCGTGATGAGCCTGTGCATGAGCGCGAACCGGGGAGAAAACGCATGAAGGACGCACCGGAAAATCTCGGCATCGACTACGACCCGGTCCGCCACCCGGAAGGCTGCCGCCCGGGCATAGACTGCGATCACTGGGTGATTCGCGGCGCCCGCCTGCGCGATCCCTCCACGGGGCTGGACACCGTCTCGGACGTCTACCTCGGCGACGGGCGCATTGTCGGCATCGGCGAGGCGCCCGGCGACTGGCCGGGCGACACGGCCGAGCATCTCTCTGCCGACGGCCACTGGCTGATCCCCGGGGTGATCGACGGCTGGGCCCGGCTCCGCGAGCCCGGACTGGAGCACAAGGCCACCATCGCCACCGAGAGCGCAGCAGCGGTCGCCGGCGGCATCACGACGGTCGTCATGCCGCCGGATACCGCTCCCGTGCTCGACACGGTCGCGGTGGCCCGTTACATCAAGCGGCGTGCGCAACTGGCCGGCCGGACACGCGTGGTCGCCATCGGGGCGATGACCCAGCAGCTACAGGGGGAACTGCTGGCCGAGATGGCGGCCCTCGACGAAGGCGGCTGCGTCGCGATCTCCAACCTCCACTACCCCTTCCACGACCTACGGCTGATGCGCCGAGCGCTGGAATACGCCGCCACCTTCGACCTGCAGGTGGTGCTCCAGCCGCTCGACCCCTCGCTGGCCGCGCGCGGCTGTGCACACGACGGCGCGGTCGCCACCCGCCTCGGCCTGCCCGGCCTGCCGGTCTCGGCCGAGACCGCGCCGCTGGCTCAGCTGATTGCCATGATCAACGAGACCGGGGCGCGCGTGCATGTCCCGCTGCTTTCCTCGGCAGCCGCGCTCAAGCAGATCGAACGGGCCAAGGCCGACGGGCTGCCGATCACTGCGGGCGTCTCCGCCCATCAGCTATGGCTGACCGAGATGGACACCGATGCGCTCAACCCGAACAGCCACGTCATCCCGCCGCTCCGTACCATGCGCGACCGGGATGCACTGCGCCGCGGCCTGGCCGAGGGGCTGATCGACACGGTGGTTTCCGACCACCAGCCGCACGAGCCGGACGCCAAGCTCGCCCCCTTCCCGGAAACCGAGCCCGGCATCTCTGGGCTCGAAACCCTGCTGCCCCTGGTGCTCAAGCTGGTCGAGGAAGACGTGATCGACTTCGACCGGGCCATCGACGCGCTGAGCACCCGTCCGGCCGCCCTGTACGGCCTCCACGACACCGGCTCGCTCGCCGTCGGCCAGCGCGCCGACCTCGCCCTAGTCGATCCGGACGCGATGTGGAGCCTCGACGCGGCCGGCATGGCCAGCGCCGGCGAGAACACGCCATTCGCCGGCTGGGACTTCGCCCACCGCGTCGAGGCCACCTGGGTCAACGGCCGGCGGGTATTCCTGCGCGAGGGCTGACCAACACCCGCGGGGGTCAGCCCTCACCCTCGAACAGCCGGTATCTCTTGCGGTTGAGAAAGCAGGGCCACCCCATGGTCAGCTTGCCGGTGCCGCCGAACCAGGGCAGCCAGCGACGTTCGGCCGGGGACAGGTTCATGGAATGACTTTTCAGTTGCATGCGCTTTTTTCTTGGCTCAGATGGGCGGACGCCCTTTGCGGCAAAAACTGGGCCAGCGTGAAAGCGCGCTACAGCGACGTTTTGGCACAAAAAAGCACCACTCTTGTGCACGCGTCTCGAGATCTCCATTCAGCCGCACCGGTCTGGTGCGACGGGGATGCAGCATGCCTCATCGCCCTGGCCGAGATCAGGGCGTCGAGCATCGGGCAGGTTGCGGGGCGGCCGGTTGCCGCCGTGGTTGGCGAACGCCCCGCCGGATGTACAAGTCCGGCCGGACCACCTCAAAAGGCGACAAGAAAGTCTCCCAGGAGCCGTTATCTTCTGGTCTCGGCCGCGTATGCACCACGAACTGACACCGACGGTACAGTTAGCGGCCTTCCGTCGGTGCGTGGGCTTTCAAGCGGCGGGAGACGGGCAGCGGCATGATCACGGCCAAGCCACCCGCGCGGGACCGAGAGGAATCTCGCCTCGACCTCAGTGGCCACCCTGAAGCAGCCGGCGGACGATCTCGCCGGCCACCATGTGGCCGAACAGGTTGGGCAGGTAGCTAATGGTGCCATTGACGGCCCGCGGCTGACTGCCATCCTCGGTGGGCTCGTGCGGGGCGGGCTTGCGCGGCGTTTCACTGGAATAGACCACCGGGAAATCGGTCGGTGCCTCGGCGCGGCGCAGGCGGCGGCGCAGCACGCGCGCCAGGCCGCAGCCGTGCACGTGATCCAGCCGGCCTATATGCACCTTGCGCGGATCGAGCCGGTTACCGGCCCCCAGCGCCGTGAAGGTCCCTCGCCCCTGCTCGCGGCACACGGCCAGCAAACGCGCCTTGACCGCGATCGAATCGATGCAGTCGGCGACGAAGTCCGGTTGATGCGTGTGCAGAAACGCCTCGACGTTCGCCATGTCGAGGAATGCCGGGCAGGCCACCAGCTCGATGTCATCGCGGATCGAGGCCAGCCGTTCGACCGCCACCTCCGCCTTGCCGCGCCCCAGCACGGCCGATGTGGCCAGCAGTTGCCGGTTGAGATTGGAAGCGACGAACCGGTCGTTATCCAGCAACAACAACCGCCCCACCCCAGCGCGCGCAAGCGATTCGGCACAGGCACCGCCCACGCCGCCCAGTCCCGCGACCAACACGGTCGACCCGCGAAGCCTGGCCAGGCCATCCTCGCCAATCAATAATTCGGTACGTTCGTCTACGGGATTGATGTCAGTCACCTGTGGGCCGGTCTTAAGATCGCGGCATTGTAACCAATCGCATTCGCTCTCTCAGGCGCTGCCACGGCATCCGTGGCCTCTGCGACCTCAGACGTCGCCGAACAGGCGACGGGTATTGCGATTGATTTGGGCCAGCAACGCCCCCTCCTCCATGTCCCGTAGCCGCGCCAGGGCCGCCAGATTTTCGGGCAGGTAGCCGGGCAGGTTGCGCTCGCCGCGATGCGCGTGGCCCGGCTGGTTGGGGGCATCAGTCTCCAGCACCAGGGCATCGAGAGGCAGCTCGCGCATCATCTGATGCGTGCGGTGGGCACCGGGATGCGTGATCGCCCCGCCGACACCGAGGTAGAGGCCCTGGTCGATGAACTGCCGGGCCTGCTGCAGCGAGCCGGTAAAGCCATGCACGACCCCGCCGGCATGCTGGCGGCGGCGAAGCCAGTAGAGCAATCGATCGGCCGACTTGCGTTCATGAAGGATGACCGGCAGGCCATGATGGCCCGCCCACTCCAGTTGGGCGACGAACAAGGCATTTTGCCGGTCCGTGTCGTCTGTTTTCCCGGCAAAGTCCAGACCGATCTCACCGACGGCCACCGGGTTTGACCCGTTCGCCGCGCGCACCTGCTCCAGCGCGTCTACCGCCTCCTCCGGCGATACCCGCTCGACCCACCAGGGGTGACTGCCATAAGCGGCTGCCACCCGTAGCCCCGCGGACCGGGCCACGGCCATGGCATCCGCCTGGGCGGAAAAGTCGGCGGGGGAAACACCCATCGCCACGACCGCGGTCACCCCTTGGGCGACGGCATGGGCGGCCACCGCCGGCAAGTCCTCGGCGAAGGCTTGTGCTTCGAGGTGGCAATGCGTGTCGATGAGTTCCATGTTCCTCCCCCACCCGGGTCGATATATTCCTGTCGATGCAATGGCGATTACCGGCTCAAGAATACGCCCGATCGGCCGATCTACACATGGAGGGTAGAGCCCTCGCACCCGCATGCCTCGGCCATGAGACCGCATCCGCCCGCCGCGATGCTATCGTTGAGGCAACTCGACCGTACCGCTTTGTGAGGAACCGCTTTCCCGTGAATCCCAGCACGCTTCTCGGCATGCTCTTTGGCTTGGGCATCGTGACAACGGCTATCGGCATCTCGGCCGAGGATCCGGCCAACTTCCTCAATCTGCCGGGCCTGCTGCTGGTGGTCGGCGGCACCATGGCCGCCACGCTGATCAGTTACCCGCTCCACGAGGTGCTGCGGGTATTTCGCGTGTTCGCCATCGTGCTGCGCAACGAACGCCTGTATGCCGAGCGGGACATCAACGAGCTGGTCGAGGTGGCCAAGCTCAAGTTTCAGGGTCAGATTGGGCGCGCCGACGAGAAGCTCAACCGCATCAAGAACCCGTTCTTGCGCAGTGGCATGCAGATGGTCCTCGACGGCGCGACCAGCGAGGACCTGGTCACCCTGATGCAGTGGCGCATCTCGCGCATGCGGGCCAAAGAGCGCGCCGAGGCGCAGATATTCCGCACCATGGCGACTTTCGCCCCCGCCTTCGGCATGCTGGGTACCCTGCTGGGGCTGATCAACATGCTCAGCGCCATGGATGCCGATCAGTTCGGCGCGATCGGCACCAACATGGCACTGGCGTTGATCACCACCCTCTACGGCATCCTGCTCTCGAACATGCTGTTCAAGCCCATCGCGCTCAAGCTCGAACGGCGCACCGAACAGCGGGTGATGCTGATGAACATGATGGTCGAGGGCGTGCTGCTGATGCAGGAGGAACGCTCGCCGGCGTTCATCCGCGAAACGCTGGGCTCCTTCCTCGCCCAGAGCGAGGACGAACTGCGGGATGGTGACAAGAAGGCCTCCAGGCGCGCGAAAAGATCCCGGAGAGGCAGTGCCCGCCGGGCGTCCGAACAGGCGAGCCAATGACATCCGCCAGTCAGGCACCCAGCCAGCGGGATATCGATCTCCAGGAGGCGAAGGTCGCAGCCGCCGGCCGGGAGGCGGGCCGGCCCTGGAGCGAGGGCTGGGATCCCGATGTCCGCCAGGTTGAGGACGATCAGTCCTACTGGCTGCTGACCATGGTCGACCTGATGACGCTGTTGCTGACGTTGTTCGTCCTGCTTGCCGCCTACGCCTATCAGCACAAGGCCGCTAACCCCATCGCGCCGGGCAGCGGCGCGCAGGTCGACCGACCGGCCAATACCGATCGTCCGGCGTCCAGCGATTCACGCGGCGAGATGGATCCGCCCGAGGCGATCGAAGGCGGCAACAAGCCATACCCTGACGCCCGTACCGCCAGCGGGGACGCGCTGATCGGCCGAGACGTCGAGACCCTCACGGCGCCCACCGAGGAAACGACACCCACCAAGGAACCCGGCGCGCCGGCGGATACGTCCCAATCCAACGCCGAGGCGCTGGCCGGGCGATTCGATGACATGGGCAACCAGGTCGAGGTGTCGGCCGTCGCTGGCAAGGTGCAGTTGCGGGTCAAAGACAACATCCTGTTCCCCACGGCCGAGTCGGGCCTGTCCGGTCGCGGTGAGAGCGTGCTGGGCGAACTGGCGGCACGGCTGGGTGGCAGCGATTACGCGATCACCGTCGAGGGCCATACCGACGACCGCCCTATCCGGACCTGGCGTTACCCGTCCAACTGGGAGCTCTCCGCCGCCCGTGCCGCAGCCGTGGTGCGGCAACTGATCGAGGCCGGCATTCGCCCCGGGCGGCTCAACGCGGTGGGCTTGGCCGACACCCAGCCGATCGCCAGCAACGAAAAAGCCGAGGGCCGCGCGGAAAACCGGCGCGTCGACCTGGTCCTGGAACTGCCTGCCGAAGGAACGCCGCTCCGATGAACGATGACCACCAACCATCAGCGGACGACTGGCAACTGCATCCCCGCCTGCTGGCCGACAGCCTGCCCATTCTCCAGCAGGGCGGCATCCAGTTTCGCCTCGTCAACGATCGGCGGTTCATCTGGGTCCTGGTCGTTCCCATGCACCCCGGTGCCGAGCAGATCCACCGCCTGCCGACCGTTTTGCGCGAGAACACCATGCACGCCCTGCAGGCGGTCAGCGAGACTCTGGAGCGTTGTTACCAGCCGACTCGCTTGAACGTCGGGGCGATCGGCAACCTGGTCGACCAGCTCCACGTGCACTGCGTGGCGCGCACGACCGACGACCCGGCCTGGCCCGGCGTCGTCTGGGGCACCGGGGAACGCGAGCCGCTCGACCCGCTGGAATTCCTGGCCCGCGTGCGGGTGATTGCCGCTGGACTCGCCCGCGAGCTTGCGCGACACTCTGAGGCCAATTGAGTCGGGTCCGATTGCCAGGAAGGCAGACCGTGATCCCCGAGGCAGTCGCACCGACCACCGGAAGCCGATTTAGAAGGAACTCCTGCGCCCATGCGATTGCTCCCCCTACCCCTGCAATTTCTGCTCTTCATCCTCATCCAGCTCGCCCTGAGCGTGGCCCTGGTCTTTTACCTGGGAAGCCTGGCCCAATCCAACCTCGAGACCTTTGCCGAGGCGAGTCGGGGCTTTGTCGAGACGCACAAGTCGATCGAGCAGATCCGCAACCAATATGCCGGCATCGCCGCCAAGATCGAGCAGAAAACCGCCTCCTTCTCACCCGGGGACCGGGAGAATGTCAGCGACCTGTCCACCGAACTCAAACAGGTGGCCTCGGCCGTGCGCGGCAGCGTTGCCCTGGCGCCCCTGCGCGAGAATTATCCCGGGGCCGTCGGCCAACTCGCCGATGACATCGACACGCAGTCGCAGGCCCTGATCCAGGCCAGCCAGGAGGTCGCTTCCGCCGACCGTGAGCAGGTCCGGCGCATCCAGGCTCGCATGGCCGAGGAGCGGGCCCGCATTACCACCAGTGGCTTTGGCGAGCTGATCGATGCGGCCAACCGCGAACTCGAGAGCACCATGCGTTCCATCCGGGTGGCGAACGCGGCGGTGATCGACAACTACCAGTTGATCCTGATCCTGTTCGTCGGCCTGCAGGCCCTGTTGCTGATCGCCGTCCTGTGGCTGGTCAATCGCCAGATCCGGCAACTGGCCGATGTGACCGAGGGTATCGTGGCCGGCGAGCTCGCCGGCCCCCGCGGTCAGCAGAAACGCCATGACCAGCTCGGGCGCATCGCGCGGGCCGTGCAGCGGTTCCGCAGCTCGCTCGTCAGCCTGTCGAACTCCCGCGAGCAGCTACAGACCATGCTCAAGAAGCATGACAAGGAATCCCAGCACCGTCGCCGGGCGGAGGATTCCCTACGCCTGACCGCGTCGGTATTCGACGAGGTGCAGGAGGCCGTCCTGGTTACCGACATCCAGGGCAAGGTCGCCCGCGCCAACCCCGCCGCCCGCGAATTGCTCAACCTCACGGAGACCCAGCTCGGCGAACGCCCGCTGCTCGAGATCTTGCTGGCACAACCGGCCAAGGTGGTCGCGCCGATCTGGAAGCATGTGCTGGAAAAGGGGGAATGGCGCAGCGAGATCGAGTTTACCCGGCCCTCGGACCAACGCACCCTGATCGCGCTGGTCTCGATTCGCCTGGTGGGCGAGGCGCGCGAAAAACGCGGTCACGTGATCGTGGTCATCAACGACCATACCGAGATCCGCGAACATGAGCGCGAGATCCTGGCACTGGCCCGCCAGGACCGCGTCACCGACCTCCTCAATCGCAGCTACTTCGTCCAGCAGGTCGACTCGCAGATCCAGACGTACCCGGATCAGCCCTTCGCCCTGATCGCCGTCGGCCTGGACGGCTTCACCGCCTTCAACGAGGCCCTGGGTCGACGGTTCGGCGACCGCATCCTGCGCGTGATCGCCGACCGCTTGAGCGAGATCACCGCCTCGGGCTCCCTGGTCGCCCGTATTGATGGAGACGAGTTCGCCTACCTGCTGTTTTCGGACAATTCTGACAAGCTCGAACAGGAGGCGGACGCGGCCATGCAGACCTGCTTCCAGCAGGTCACCCGGCGAGTGGAGTTGGCAGGCTATCGGCTCGACATCCGTGCCAGCGTGACCGCCACCTACTTCCCAACCGAGGGCCGGTCTGCCGAAACGTTGCTGCGGATCACCGACAACGGCCTCTCCCAGGCAAAGGCCGAGGGCGGAAACCGGATCGTGGGGCATGCCGAGGGGCATACCCATGCCGCGCAACGGCGCTTCGAGCTCACGCAGGCACTGGGCAAGGCGCTGGGCAACCGGGAATTGCGCGTGCACTACCAACCGCAGGTGGCGCTTGGCAGCGGGGCATTGATGGGTTTCGAGGCCCTGATGCGCTGGCGCTACCGCGGCGAGTGGATCTCGCCGGCGGAGTTCATCCCGATCGCCGAGGAGCACAACATGATCGGCGAGCTCACCGAATGGGCCCTGGGCCAGGCCTGCCGCCGGGTCGCCGACTGGCAGCGCCAGGCCGGGGAAGAGTTCTCCATCTCGATCAACGTGCCACCGCAACTGCTGCTTCTCGACAAGATCGAGGAGCGGTTAGTCGCGCTGGCCCGCTCGGCCGGCCTGCCGACCTCGTCGATCATTCTGGAGATCACCGAAAGCGACTTCGGCAGTGACCCGGCCATGCTCTCGGGCCGCCTGCATCTACTGGCGATGCGGGGCTTTTCCATCGCCATCGACGACTTCGGTACCGGCCACTCCTCGCTGGCGTATCTCAACAACCTGCCCATCAGCAAGCTCAAGATCGACAAGCAGTTCGTCGACGCGATCGCGACCGACGAGGATGCGCGCAAGCTTCTCGGCTCGATCCTCGCCATGGCCGAGAAGCTCGAGTTCGAGGTGGTGGTCGAAGGCGTCGAGAGTCCGCAGCAACTGGTCGAACTGCGCAAGTTCGGCAGCCGGCTGCAAGTGCAGGGATTCGTCTTCTCCCGTCCCTTCGACGAGGATTACTGGGACGGCGAATTCATGCACGGCAAACCGGCGCGCTATCCGGTCCCCGAAATCCCCCCCGGCAAGTCGGCAGACTAGGGAAACGCTGCACGATTCGACAGCGCGCCGTCGATCGAACCGGTCACGCAAAAGCCCGCCTCGGCAGGTAGCCGGAGGCGGGCTTTCTCATGCGCACCTACACCGGTGGGTCAGTGGGCTTCGTCCCAGCTCATCCCGATTCCGATGCCCACCTCCAAGGGGACCTTGAGCGAGGCCGCCGCGACCATGCTCCGCTCTATCTCGGCCGCCAGTGCCTCGGCCTGTTCGGCCGACACCTCGAAGATAAGCTCGTCGTGCACCTGGATGATCATTCGCGCCCGGCCCGTCTTCACCAGCTTGTCGTGCAGCACGAGCATGGCCCGCTTGATGATGTCGGCCGCCGTGCCCTGCATGGGGGCGTTGATGGCGGTGCGCTCGGCATACTGGCGCCGCTGGCCATTGCGGCTCTTGAGTTCCGGCAGGTACAGGCGGCGACCGAAGACCGTTTCCACGTACCCGGTCTCGTGGGCCCGCTGACGGGTTTCTTCCATGTAGCGCGCCACGCCGGGATAGCGGGCGAAGTACCGATCGATGTAATCCTGCGCCTCGCCGCGCCCCACGCCGATCTGGCGGGCCAGGCCGAAGGCGGACATGCCGTAGATCAGGCCAAAGTTGATCGCCTTGGCCGCCCGCCGCTGGTCGTCCGTCACCTCCTCGCGCCCCTCGGCGAACACCTCACGCGCCGTCGCCCGGTGGATATCCTCGCCGCGGGCGAAGGCCCGCAAGAGCCCCTCGTCACCCGACAGGTGGGCCATGATACGCAACTCGATCTGCGAGTAGTCCGCCGAGACCAGCTTGTGACCAGGCGCGGCGACGAAGGCCTTGCGGATCAGTCGGCCCTCCTCGGTGCGCACGGGAATGTTCTGGAGGTTGGGGTTGGAGGACGACAGGCGGCCGGTGGCCGTGACGGCCTGGTGGAACATGCTGTGCACCCGACCGGTGTCCGGGTCAATGCGCTCGGGGAGCCGGTCGATGTAGGTAGTCTTGAGCTTGGTCAGCCCCCGGTAGTCGAGGATCAACTGCGCCAGCGGATGTTCGTCAACCAGGGCGCTCAAGGCCTCCTCGTTGGTCGACGGCTCGCCCTTGGGGGTCTTGACCTTCACCGGCAGGCCCATGCGCTCGTAGAGGATCTCCTTGAGCTGCTTGGTCGAGCCCAGATTGAAGGCCTCGCCGGCAATCGCACGCGCCTCGGCCTCGATCGAGGCGATCCGCTCGCCGATCGCGGCACCCTGTCGGGCCAGTTGCTCGCTGTCGATGGCCACCCCGGCCCGCTCCATGGTGAAAAGCACCGGCACCAGCGGGCGCTCGATTTCCTCGTAGACGGCCACCAGGGCGGGGATTTCCGCCAGGCGCGCCCGCAGCCGATCGGCCAGTTGCAGGGTGATATCGGCATCCTCGGCGGCATACGGAGCGGCCGTGTCGATGGCGATCTGATCAAAGCGCAGTTGCTTGGCGCCCTTGCCGGCCAGCGATTCGAAGGTGGTGGTCTGGTGCGAGAGTTCCCGGCTCGCCAGGGTATCCATGTCATGGCGTGATGCGGTGGGGTCGAGGACATAGGACTCGAGCATGCTGTCGTCGACCAGTCCGCGCAGGACAATGCCGTGATTGGCCAGCGCATGCATGTCGAACTTGGCATTCTGCAGCACCTTGGTGGGGCACTCGTCCTCCAGCCAGGGTTTGAGCCGCGCGAACACGGCATCGCGGTCCAGTTGGCCCGCCACCGGCTCGTCATGGGCATCGACATGGGCCAACGGCACGTAGATCGCCTCGTGGGGCGCGACGGCGATCGACAGCCCCACCACGGCCATCTGCATCGGTTCGAGGGAATTGGTCTCGGTATCGAAGGCCACCCGCGGGGCGGTCTGGATGCGCTCGATCCAGTCCTCCAGCTCGGCGAGGTCAGTTACGGTCCGGTAGTCGACTTCCGGGCGCGCCACCTCCGCCTCGAGCGCGCTTGCCTCGGGCGCCTGCTCGCCCAGCCACCGCCGCAGGCTATTGAGCCCGTAACGGTCGGCCAGGGCGAGGCCCGTCTGCACGTCGGGGGCCTCGAGAACGAGGCCGTTTAGCCGCACCGGCAACTCGCAGTCGGTGCGGATGGTGACCAGTTCATGGCTGACGGGCAGCACATCGAGCGAATCGCGCAGCGATTGGCCGACCTTACCCTTGATCTCGTCGGCGTGGGCGACGATGCCGTCGAGCGAGCCGTACTGCTTGATCCACTTGGCCGCGGTCTTCGGCCCGCAGCCGGGCACCCCGGGGATGTTGTCGACCTTGTCGCCGACCAAGGCGAGAAAGTCGATGAACTGGGCCGGTCCGATGCCGTATTTCTCCTGCACGGCCGCCTCGTCGGTCACCTTATTGCTCATGGTGTTGATCAGGGTCACCCGAGGCGAGACCAGTTGCGCGAAATCCTTGTCCGCCGTGGCCACGATCACCTCGTCGTCGTGCTCGCGCGCCTCGTGCATCAGGGTGCCGATGACGTCGTCGGCCTCCACGCCCTCGATGCACAGGAAGGGAAAGCCCAGCGCCCGGACCAGGGCATGCACCGGCTCGATCTGCACCGACAACTCGTCGGGCAACGGCGGACGGTGCGCCTTGTACTCGGGGTAGATGTCGTCGCGGAAGGTCTTGCCCGGGGCGTCGAACACCACCGCCATGTGGCTGGGTTCGGCCTCGCGGCGGAGTTTGAGCAACATGTTCACCACGCCGTGGATCGCCCCGGTGGGCGTGCCATCCGGCGCATTTAGCGGCGGCAAGGCGTGGAAGGCGCGGAACAGAAACGAACTCCCGTCGACGAGAATCACGGGCCCGGCTCGGTCGGTCATGGTAGGCTTTACCCCCTTGGAATGGCTGCGGCTACTATGCCACAGGCGGTCAAGCGGGCGCCTCGCCCCTCACGCTATTCACAACGGCGCAAGTACTCGTCCCCGATGAGCAGAAAACTACCCAACCACCCCACCCGGCTGGACCACCAGCAGCGTCTGTCCAATGAATCCTGGAAGATATTCCAGATCATGGCGGAGTTCGTGCAGGGCTACGAAACACTGGCCAGCATCGAGCCGGCGGTGAGCATTTTCGGCTCGGCACGATTCGACGAGGACAACGCCTGGTACCAGTTGACCGTCGAGATTGCCGACAAGCTCTCCCAAGCGGGATTCGCGGTCATCTCGGGCGGCGGACCGGGCCTCATGGCCGCTGCCAACAAGGGCGCGCAGGGCGGGGGTGCCCCCAGCGTGGGACTGAACATCGCCCTGCCCCACGAACAGAATGACAATCCCTACCAGGACGTGTCGCTGCACTTCCAGCACTTCTTCGCCCGCAAGGTGATGTTCGTCAAGTATGCCTCCGCCTACATCATGATGCCGGGCGGCTTCGGCACGCTCGACGAGACCGCGGAGATCCTGACGCTGGTGCAGACCGGCAAGTCACGTCGCATCCCGATCATCCTGGTGGGTACGAGTTTCTGGAAGGGACTAATCGACTGGTTCCAGGATCAGCTCCTGGCCGAAAAGACCATCTCGCCCGATGACATGGATCTGTTCACGGTCTGCGACACGGCCGACGAGGCCCTCGATGCCATCTTCGATTTCTATCGCAACCGCGGCGTGAGCGCCACCGAGGAAGAACAGCAAAAGCTGCTCGACCTGTAGCCACACCGCCTTCAAGCCACCGCCACCGTACGAGACCGTCATGTCGGTTTTTACCAAAGTCGATACCGATCAACTCCGCGCTTTTCTAGAGCAGTTCGACTGCGGAGAACTGATCGAGCACCGCGGAATCACCGCCGGGATCGAGAACACCAACTATTTCGTCACCACCACCGGCGGGCGCTTTGTGCTCACCCTGTTCGAGAACCATGGGCCGGACGAGCTGCCGTTCTTTCTCGACCTGATGGCCTACCTGGCCGAGCACGACATCCCCACGGCCCACCCGGTCCCCACGCGCCACGGTCACTACCTCACCGAGCTCAACGACCGACCGGCCGCGCTGGTCCAGCGGCTTTCCGGGGCATCACTGGACCAACCGGACCCCTCGGCCTGCGCCGAAATCGGCCGGACGCTGGCCCGCTTTCATCGAGTCAGCACCGATTTCCCCGAGTATCGGGCCCCGGATCGGGATCTCGGCTGGGCCGAGCGGGTCGCCGGCGGAATCGAAGCGGCACTCGACGACGAGGAAAGGGACCTGCTGTTCGACGAACTGGCCTTCCAGCGCGGCCAGTCGCGCGATGACCTGCCCCGGGGGGCAATCCACGCCGACCTTTTCCGCGACAACGCCCTGTTCGATGACGGCCGGCTGACCGGGATCATCGACTGGTACTACGCCTGCACCGATGCCTTCGCCTACGACCTGGCCGTCACCCTCAACGACTGGTGTGTCGACGAACAGGGCGGGAGCCTGGCGACCGAGCGCGACGCGCTGTTGAGTGCCTACCTGGCCGAGCGGCCGTTCACCCCGGCCGAGACCCGGGCCTGGCCGGGCCTGCTGCGAGCCGCCGCCCTGCGTTTCTGGCTGTCACGCCTGGAGGATCACCACTTCCCCCGGGCCGCCGAGATGACCTATATCAAGGACCCGACCCCGTTCCGCCGCATCCTGCTCATCCATCGGGCGGCCGATAGCGGCCAGGCGGGCTGGATCACGGCCAACCAGAGGCAGGGAGCGGCCTCGTGAACCCCACGCCCACCGTATCGCCACTGACCCGCCTGGTCGATCGTCTCGACCGGGTCAACGAGTGGTTAGGACGGGGCGTCGCCTGGCTCGGCCTGCTCTTGGCTCTGACGGTCTTTGCCGTCGTGGTACTGCGCTATGTCCTGGGGGAAAGCAACCAGTGGCTCTCCGAGTCGATCTACTACTGGTTCGCCATGCTGTTCATGCTCGGCATCGGTTACACCTACCGGCATGATGGCCACGTCCGCGTGGACGTCTTGTCGCGCAACGCCTCGCCCAGAAAACGCGCCTGGGTCGAGATTCTGGGCGTGGTCTTGCTGCTCTGGCCGGTCTGCCTGTTCATCGGGTTTGCCAGCGTCGACTACGTCGCCAACGCCTGGGCCATTCGTGAAGGTTCCCCGGAGCCGGGTGGTATCCCCCTGCTGTACCTTTTGAAAACGCTGCTACTGGTCATGCCGGCGCTGCTGTTCTGGCAGGGGCTGGTGGAATTGCTGCGGGCCGTCGCCACCCTGTGGGCCGAGCGCCCGACCCGGCCCGACCGCGGCGATCCCCGCGAGGGGGTGTAGGCAATGGAATGGCTCCTCCTCGCGATGGTGATCACCGTCTTCGCCGCGCTCATGAGCGGTTTTCCGGTGGCCTTCACCCTGGCAGGCGTCTCACTGCTGTTCGCCGGCCTGGGCACGGCCCTGGGCCAGTTCGACAGTGGCCTGATGAGCGCGATGCCCAACCGACTGTTCGGCATCATGCTCAACCAGACGCTGGTGGCCGTGCCGCTGTTCGTCCTGATGGGCGTGCTGCTGGAAAAGGCCCGGGTGGCCGACGACCTGCTGGAGAACATGACGGCACTGTTCGGCCAGCGGCCCGGCGGACTGGGGCTGTCGATGATCCTGGTCGGGGCCATCCTCGCGGCGAGCACCGGCATCGTCGGCGCCACCGTGGTGACGCTGGGGCTCATCGCCCTACCGGTCATGCTGCGTCGCGGCTACGACCCCCGGCTGGCCAGCGGCTCGGTCGCCGCGGCCGGCACCCTGGGTCAGATCATCCCACCCTCGATCATCCTGGTGCTTCTCGGCGACCAGATCTCCAACGCCTATACCCAGGCGCAGCTCGAACAGGGCATCTTCGCCCCCGAGGCCGTATCGGTTGGCGATCTGTTCAGCGGGGCCCTGATCCCCGGCCTGATCCTGGTGGGCGCCTACGTGGCCTACATCCTGTTCGTCGCCTGGCGCCAGCCCGAGCGGGTGCCAGGCCTGACCGCGGCCGAATTCGCCGAGCGCCCGCCCATCGGCCGGCTGCTGCTGGCGCTGGCGCCACCGATCGTCCTGATCGTGCTGGTACTCGGCTCGATCATGGCGGGCATCGCCACCCCCACCGAGGCGGCAGCGGTCGGCGCGGTCGGCGCCCTGCTGCTCGCCCTTCTCAAGCGGCGCCTGAGCCTGCCCGTGATTCAGGACAGCCTGCAGGCCACCCTGCGGGTCACCGCGATGGTGTTCATGATCTTCATCGGCGCCTCGATCTTCTCGCTGGTCTTCCGCGGCTTCGGTGGCGATGCACTGGTGCACGCTCTCCTCTCCGGGCTGCCCGGCGGGGCCATGACGGCCCTGCTATTGGTGATGGTGATCGTCTTTTTGCTCGGCTTCATGCTCGACTTCATCGAGATCACCTTCGTCGTGGTGCCGATCGTCGCGCCCGTGTTGCTGATGATGGGCATCGATCCCGTCTGGCTGGGCATCCTGCTGGCAGTCAACCTGCAGACCAGCTTTCTCACCCCGCCCTTCGGCTTCTCGCTGTTCTACCTGCGGGGCGCGGCGCCAAAGAGCATCCAGACCAGCCAGATCTACCGGGGCGTGTTGCCATTCATTGCCATTCAGATCGGGGTACTGGGCCTGCTGGTGATCTTCCCCGACCTGGTCACCGCGCTGCCGGATCTGCTCGCCGTGCACCATAGCCCGTAGAAGATGGCGGGATTCGACCAGTCAGCTCCCCAAGGTGCCGGCAAGACACTTGCCCCGATTGTCCTGCAGGGGCGCAACGAGCGGGTACGCATCGCATTCCCGCTGGCCCTGGCCCCCATGGCCGGGGTATCCGACCGTCCGTTCCGCCAGCTCTGCCACGCCCAGGGCGCGGGGCTGGTCTTCAACGAGATGGTCAGCAGCAAGCCCGAATTGCGCGACACCCGCAAGAGCGCGCTGCGGCGCATCCATCCGGACGACCCCGCGCCGCGCGCGGTGCAACTGCTGGGCAACGACCCGGCGGACCTCGCGGCCGCCGCCCGACAGGCCCATGCAGACGGCGCACAGATCATCGACATCAACCTGGGCTGCCCGGCCAAAAAGGTCTGCCGGAAGGCAGCCGGCTCGGCGCTGATGGCCGAGCCGGCTACCGTCGCCCGCCTGTTGGAGGCCACGGTGGCCGCCGTGCCCTGTCCGGTGACCCTGAAGATGCGCACGGGGCCGGACGAGAGCCGGCGAAACGCGCCGCAAATCGCCGCAATTGCCGAAGAGGCCGGCATTGCCATGCTGAGCGTCCACGGTCGCACCCGGGCACAGGAATACAACGGCACGGCCGAGTACGACACCATTCGCCAGGTAGTCGAGGAGCGGGGCATCCCGGTGCTCGCCAATGGCGATATCGACTCGATCGACACCGCCCGATGGGTCCTCGGAACCACCGGGGCAGCCGGGCTGATGGTGGGCCGTGCGGCCTTCGGCCGACCATGGTTGTTTGCCCAACTGCGGGCCGCGCTGGAGGGGCGGGCGGTGCCCGACGAGCCCGTGGCGATCGAGGTCATGGCGTTCCTGCGCACGCAGTTCGAGAATATTTATTCCCATTACGGAAATGTGATGGGCGTACGCATCGCGAGAAAGCACTGGGGGTGGTATTCTTCCCAACTACCGTTTGAAGAAGGGATGCGCAAGCAGTTCAACCGGCTGGAGACGATCGAGTCCCAGCGCCGGTGGCTCGACCGGCGGGAAGCCGATCTCCGGACGGGGTGAGCCGTAACCAGTGGCGTCATCCAGCATCCTGCAAGCGACCTTGGCCCCTGGCGAGGTCGTTTGGCCCCGAGGCATCCCCGATGCCCATCCCGATGCCTAGGGGCCGACTTCAAAGTGATCCGCCAGCCCTAAGTATTGCAGCGTTGTGTCCCAAGCCATGACTGAACCATCCACGTCATCCGCCGCCTCGATGGCCGACTCGACATTGAACGGCTCGGCGCGCCGAGCCGCCAAGTGCCACCAGGACGTGCACGAGACCATCGTCGATGCGCTCGACCTCCTGTGGGATGCATTTGAGGAAGACCAGCCCAGTAATCTCTACCAATTGGTCATGGGCCAGGTCGAGCGTCCCCTGCTCGCCCGGGTGCTGGAACGTTGTGACCACAACCAGAGTCGAGCGGCCGCCTGCCTGGGCATCAACCGCAGCACGCTGCGCAAGAAACTGCGCGAACACGACCTGATCTGACCCCGTTCCCCCCCCCCCTTGTCCTCGCTCCAGTCCCGACCCGGGACTATGGCGCAACACCCCGTCACCTCCCAGCGCGACTCGTCAAAAAATCCGCTTTGCCTTTGCCGAAAAACGGGTTATAACGCGGCGAAAATCGGCTGGTCACCCCAAGACGCGGGGAGCCCACCCGGCCGGACGACCGCCTCAGCCTGCCATGCGGGCAAAGCGCGATCCGGATCCCGGGATGCACTAAATGGCCTTGAAGGATACGGACGCGACACGTCCTTGCCATGACCGTCGATCGATGCCCTGTGGCCGCATGGCCACCGGAACGTATTGATCCAAGAGGTGACCCATGAGCAAGGAAAACGACTATCAGGATCTTGATGATGCCTGGGAAGACCCCAGCGAGGATGAGGCACCGGACAAGGACCGGTTGCTCGACAGTATCAAGGGGCAAAAGTACGCTCGGCGTCGCCTCGACGACCTGCTCGAGGAGCGCCGCCTGCGCGATCAGATGGTCGACGACTTCTGAGCCGTTCCGGGCGGTACCCACGCCCCGGAGTATTCACCGGCCGACCGACAGGAAGCCTGCATGCCACATCGATTGACCCTCGGCCTGGGATTGGCCAGTGCCCTCGTTGCGATCGTCCTCGCCGCGGCCGGGGCCCACGGCCCACTCGCCCCGACGGCGCCCGCGGCGATTCGTCAACTGGACACGGCCGTGACCTTCCACCTGTTTCACAGCCTTGCCCTGATGATATTGGCGTTCTGGCCCGGTCCACCTCGCCTGCGCCTCGGGGTGGCGGGGGTCTGGCTGGCGGGCATCATGATGTTCAGCGGCAGCCTTTACACGCAGACGCTGTTAGACACCGCCTGGGCCGGCATCATCACGCCACTCGGCGGTCTGCTGCTGATCCTCGGCTGGCTTGCCTGGCTAGTCACCCTGCCCTGGCGCCGGACGGCGGATTGAGTCCCAGCGGGCCGAACGCGACCGCGCCTTTCTGGCTCAGTGCGCGTCCTTGTTCTTCATGTAGAAGTGCTGACGGAAATCGTCGCGGAAATTCGAGTGGCAATCTAGGCAGGTGGTCTGCAAGCGCGCAAAGGCGTTGATCACCTCACGCCCGTCTCCCTCGGCGGCGATATCCGCCAACTCGGCGGCCGCGGCATGCGCCTCGTGGTCGTACTCCTGGAACTCGGCCTTACGTTCCCCGGCAAAGGCCATGATCCGCCGGCGTTCCGCCATGGGCGGGCGGGGATGCTCGGCGATGGCCTCGGCCTCGCGAACCACCCACTCCCAATCCTCGTGATTGATCGCCGAGACGATCCGCTGGCTGTGTTCGCCCAGTGCCTCCATGGTCTCGTGGAATCCGTGTACGCCGCCGTCCTCGCTTGCCGCCAGCGGCCCGGCGAACGCCAGGGACAGGATCGCCGATGCCGCGACACACCCCAGGGAACCGCCCCGACTCTTCATTGCCTCGAATACGCTCTTCATGGTCTTTCGTCCTCGATTCCTTGTACCCTCGCTGATAGTAAGTCATCGGGCCGCACCATGCTGGCCCGCAGCGTGCGGCTGCGTCCTCTGCAGGATTGCGGTACCATCCACGTTTTTGATCCAGGAAAACCATGACCCAAGCCGCCTTTGAATACGATGATCTGATTCGCTGCGCCAAGGGGGAGATGTTCGGCCCCGGTAACGCGCAACTGCCGCTGCCGCCGATGCTGATGTTCGACCGCATCAACAAGATCACCGACGAAGGCGGTGACTTCGGCAAGGGCGAGATGCATGCCGAACTGGCCGTCCACCCGGACCTGTGGTTCTTCGCCTGTCACTTTGAAGGCGATCCGGTAATGCCGGGCTGCCTGGGTCTGGATGCGATGTGGCAACTGGTCGGCTTCTTCCTCGGCTGGAGCGGCGGCAAGGGTCACGGGCGCGCCTTGGGCGTGGGTGATGTAAAATTTTCAGGACAGGTCTTGCCGAAGAACAAAAAGGTCGAATATCGTGTTCAGATGAAGCGTGTAATCATGCGCAGACTGACCATGGGTATTGCCGACGCGCAGATGCTCTGCGATGGCATCGTGATTTACGAAGCCAAGGATCTTCGAGTCGGACTGTTCACCAGCACAGAAGCACTTTCGGAGTAAGTACTCAATGCGCCGAGTCGTCATCACGGGCATGGGCATCGTTTCCAGCCTGGGCAACAACTGCAAAGAGGTGCTCGCCTCGCTCCAAGAGGGACGTTCGGGTATCGAACGCAACCCCGAGCAGGTCGAGCACGGCTTCCGGTCCCATGTGGCCGGTACGCTCAAGATCGACCCCGCCGAGCACATCGATCGCAAGCTCTTGCGTTTCATGGGTTCGGCCGCCGCCTACAATTACCTGGCGATGAAAGAAGCCATCGACCAGGCCGGGCTGAGCGAGGAGCAGGTCTCCAACCCGCGCGCCGGGTTGATTACCGGCTCGGGCGGCTCATCCTGCGAGAACATCGTCGCGACCGCCGACATCGCCCGGGAAAAGGGCATCAAGCGCGTCGGTCCCTACATGGTCACCCGCACCATGGGCTCGACCACCTCGGCCTGCCTGGCCACGCCGTTCAAGATCAAGGGCATCAACTACTCGATCAGCTCGGCCTGCTCGACCTCCGCGCACTGCATCGGTGCCGGCGTCGAGCAGATCCAGTTCGGCAAGCAGGACGTGGTCTTCGCCGGTGGTGGCGAGGAGCTGCACTGGTCGCTGTCGGCGATGTTCGACGCGATGGGCGCGCTGTCGTCGAACTTCAATGACACGCCGGACAAGGCATCGCGCCCCTACGACACCGACCGTGACGGCTTCGTCATCGCCGGCGGTGGCGGCATGGTCGTGCTCGAGTCGCTCGAGCACGCCCAGGCCCGCGGCGCGAACATCATCGCCGAGGTCACCGGCTACGGCGCGACCTCCGACGGCTACGACATGGTCCAGCCTTCCGGTGAAGGCGCGGTGCGCTGCATGCAGCAGGCCCTGGCAACCGTCGATGCCCCCATCGACTACGTCAACGCCCACGGCACTTCCACCAAGGTGGGTGACCTGCGCGAACTGCAAGCGATGACCGAGGTGTTCGGCGATCACCAGCCAGTCGTCACTTCGACCAAGTCACTTTCGGGCCATGCCTTGGGCGCCGCCGGCGTCCACGAGGCGATCTACTCGCTGCTGATGATGCAGAACGACTTCGTCGCTGCATCCGCCAATATCGAAAACCTCGAACCCGAGGCGAAAGGCGCCAATATCGCGACAGAGAAGCTCGAGAACCAGCAGATCAACACCGTGCTGTCCAACAGCTTTGGGTTCGGCGGCACCAACGCTTCCCTGGTGATGCAGCGCTTCAACGGCTGATTACGGCGCACTGTCCGCCATCATCGAAAAGCCAGGTCCGAGGACCTGGCTTTTTATCGTTCGGCAGGCTGCTAACCGGGAGAAAGTCGACCGGCCGGTGAACCTCAGGCCATCAGGGCGCTGTCGATCAACTGACGGGTGTAGTCGTGCTCGGGGCTGGCCAGCAATGACGCGGTGGGCCCGGATTCGACTACCTCGCCGTCGAGCATCACCACCACGCGGTGGGCCAGGGCCCGGACCACGGCCAGGTCGTGGGTGATCAGCAGATAGGTCAGCCCGTGGGCACGCTGCAAATCGCGCAGAAGCCGCAGCACCTGCAACTGCACCGCGGCATCCAGGGCGCTGGTGGGTTCGTCGAGAATAAGGACCTTGGGACGCAGGATCAGGGCGCGGGCGATGGCGATGCGCTGGCGCTGCCCCCCCGAGAATTCGTGGGGGTACCGTGACATCACCGCCGGGTCGAGCCCCACCTCGCGCAGCACCTGTGCGATCTGTCGCTGCCGCTCCGCCGCAGATAGCTCCGGGGCATGCACGTCGAGACCCTCGCCGACGATCTGGGCGACGTTCATCCTTGGCGAGAGCGCGCCGAAGGGATCCTGGAACACCACCTGCAGGTCGCGGCGATAACGGCGAAACCGTTTCTCCGCGTAACCATCCACTCGTTGGCCATCCAGCCATATCTCTCCGCTGGCCCCATTAATCAGGCGCAACAAAGCCAGCGCCAGCGTGGTCTTGCCCGAGCCGGACTCGCCGACCACGCCCAAGGTCTCGCCGGCGTGCAGTGCGAGATCGATGCCGTGGATGATCTCGCTGAGCGTATCGCGGCCGATCCAGCGGCGTTGGCCCACCGTCACGCCCAGGTTGCGGCAACGCAGCCGTTGCGCCGCCTGCGGGTCGGCCGGCTCGATCATGGGTTCCACCTGGCGCGCCTCCAACAGCGTGCGGGTATAGGCATCCTTCGGCTGGGCGAAGAGTGCATCGGTCGACCCACTTTCCACCACCACCCCATCGCGCATGACCAGCACGCGATCGGCGTATCGGCGCACCACCGGCAGGTCATGGGTAATCAGCAACAGGCTCATCCCCAGGCGCTGCTGGAGATCGACCAGCAGGTCCATGATCGTCTTGCGCAGGCCGGCATCGAGCGCGGTAGTGGGCTCATCGGCAATCAGCAGCGTGGGATTGCAGGCGATGGCCATGGCGATCATCGCCCGCTGGCGCTGCCCGCCGGAGAGCTGGTGCGGCATGGCGCGCATCACCCGCTCGGGGTCCGGTAAGTGCACGTCGGCGAGCAAGGCGCGCACCCGTCTCCTGAGCCCATCGCCGCGCAGGCCCTCGTGGCGGACCAACACCTCGGCAATCTGGGCGCCGATGGTCTTGAGCGGGTTGAGGGCGGTCATGGGTTCCTGGAAGATCATGCCGACGCGACCACCCCGCAGGCGGCGCACCTGCGGCATGCTCATGGCCAGCACATCCTCGCCCTCGAAGCGGATCTCGCCCCGCGTCACCAAACCCTCGGCATCGAACAGGCGCAAAATGGACAACGCCGTCACCGTCTTGCCCGACCCCGACTCACCGACCAGCGCCACCCGCTCACCCGGCTCTACCCGCAGGGACACGTCGCGGACGATGACCGTGTCACCGACCGCCACATCCAGCCGCCTGATTTCGAGCGGCACGGGCGACCCCGACGACTCGGTCGGGTGGGAGGAATCACGGCTCGGGTGGGCGGCTGAAGCCATCGGCAATCCTCGAATCGGGCAGACATGAACAGCGCACTGCTCCCTGTCAGGAGACAGCGCCGGGGAATACGGCCGCTGGAACCTTAAAGCATTTCCGGGCGTCTGCGTGAGTCTGGATGCCCCGGCATGAAAAATCCCCGGCGACTCACCGGGGATGGCAGGGTCCACGAGACAGGCCTTGATTCAGTTGCGCGACCCCCCGCCTCCGGAACCCATGCCCGTTCCGCGATGCCGATCATCCGAATCCATCCCCGGACTGGGCATGTCGTCATGCATGCGTTCCTGTCGTTCCTCTCGCTCCTCTCGTTCCTGTCGTTCCTCTCGCATCCGTGACCGATCGGCATCGCCGTCCGAATCCCGCATACGCTCGCGCTCTTCCATGCGCTGCTGGTTGTTCATCCGATTTCCGTCCTGGTTCATGCCGCCCCCTGTACCCATGCCGTCGGGACCCATGCCTTGCCCACCGCCTCTCGGTGGCTCGTCCGGCAGATCCACGCCCCGCTCGCGGGCCCGCTCCTCCATGCGATCGTGATGCTCGGCGCGAATGCGTTGCTGATCCTCGGCCGATTGCGCCGAACGCATCTGTTCCCGGTACTCGAGGCGTTCCTGCTGGGTCATTAACTGGCTGCCGTAAATCGGCGCCGCGGGCTGTTCCTGGCCGATCGACTCCTGGCCGTTCGACTCCTGAGCGATCGACATGCCGGGCAGGGACAAGCTCAACGAAAAAACCGCCACGACGGCGGTCGGTATCATCAACTGCTTCATACTGTGTTCCTCCCGACAGGGAATCCGACGGGCAGCGACTGCTGCCCTCTTTGAAGATAGCCCGCCCCAGCCCTGTCTGCCAGTGGGTTTTCGACTATTTTTCAGTGACGTAGCTCTAGAGCGACGTCGATTGGAGTGACATAGCCCGGAGGCCAACCGATGAGTCCCTGCCCATGACAGCGCGTGATACCTCCCAAGGGGCCGACCCCCATGAGCGGGGGTCCGGCAAGGCGAAACTTCGATGGTCCCTCATTGCGGCCCTGCCACCCCTGTTCGCCCTGGTGATCGCCCTGGCTGCCACTCCGGCCACGGGCGAGAACGACGACGCCGCGTGGGAGGCCGCCTGGGAAGAGACCGAAGAACGTGAGCGCGAACAGCAGCGCCTGATCGAAAAGGCCCGCAACGTCAACGAAGGCGACCTGGTCTTCCTCGACGTCCGCCCCGAACCGGACGCCCCGCGTTTGGAAAAACACCTTTTCCTGTCCCCCGAGAGCCTCGTTACCGGTTGGGCCCGCATGGAACAATGCCATCACCACCTCGACCCGGTGCCCGCGGCCGAGGTGGTCTACAACGGCGAGCGAACCCGAGCGATCGAGATCACCCACAGCAAACGCATCGGTAGCGCGGCCGTCGAGGGCTACAGCGTCCAGATGCGCGAGATCCGCAAAGGCGCGATCCTCTGCGTCGGGGCCGAAAGCAAGGCGCTCGAATCACTTCCCGATGACGCCGGGTTTCTGGTGGAAAACGGCCCGTTCATGCGCCGTTTTCTCGATGGCTACTACCCCATGCAGGTCAAACTGGTCATCGAATGGCCTCCGGGCCTGCTGGAGCTGGTCGAGACCGTGCCTGCCGAACAGCCGGGACACGCAGTGGCCCACGATGACGGGTCAGTCACCATTCGCGCACACTTCGAAGGCCGCCTCGTCTCGCAGGTACGACTGTCCCGGTAAGCCCCTGCACGTTGTGCGGAATATGCATCGCGCATCCCGCGGTAATCGGTTAAAGTGACGCGTTTTGACATGACAGATTCCGTTCAAAACGATCCAACCCCGACTGCTGCCGCGGCGCCTGCCGAATCCCTGTGGCGCATCGAGGTCATTGCCCCGCCCGGTCTCGAGACCGCGCTCGCCGAAGAGTTGCGCCATCTGACCGGCGAGGCCCTTAGCGATCGCCCCTTCGGGGCGAGCGGGGAGCTGTCCCCTGCCGCTGTCTACCAGATCCTCGCCGACAGCCTGATCGCCGCCCGGGTCTACCTGCCCGTGGCCCGCGGTCATGTCAGGGATGCCGACGCGCTTTACGACTGGGTGGCCACTGTCGATTGGTCGGCCCATCTGCAAGCCGACGACAGCCTGGCCATTTCGGCCACCGGCGGCAACGCCGCCCTGCGTCACACCGGCTTTATCGCCACCCGCATCAAGGATGCCATCGTCGACCAGTTCCGCGCGGCCACCGGCCGACGCCCCTCGGTGGACACCGAAGAGCCGGGCCTGCGCCTGCACTGCCATGTTCAGGCCCAGGGCGAGGCCAGCCTCGCGATCGAACTGTCCAACGGGTCGCTGCATCGACGCGGCTATCGTCAGGACGGCGGCGAGGCACCGCTGCGGGAGAACCTGGCCGCCGGCCTGCTCTGGCGGGCGCGCTGGCCGCAGGTCGCCGCCGAGGGCGGGGCACTGTTCGATCCCATGTGCGGATCGGGCACCTTCCTGATCGAGGGCGCCCTCGCCCTGATCGGCCAGCCGGATGCCATGCGACGACGCCGGCTGGGCTCGCCCGCCTGGCAGGGTCACGACACCGCCACCTGGGCGGACGTGGTCGACGCCGCCCCCAGGGTCTGGCTCGACGCCCCCGTTTCTCGTGACGGCCTGATGCTGTTCGGCCAGGATCGCCAGCCGATGCAACTGGCTGCCGCGCACGCCAATATCGAGCGCGCCGGGCTGGGCGAGGTGATCGAGATCCAGCATGCCGACAGCTTTGCCTCCCCCTGCCCCGAGGCGATCAAGACCCACGAAACCGGCCTGCTAATCAGCAACGTGCCCTTCGGCCAGCGCATCGAGGACCCTTATGGCGATCCCGAGTGGATCGCCCTGTGCTCGCGCTGGGTCAACTGCCTGTCGGGCTGGTACTGGGGCATCCTGCGGGCCGCCGATGCCGAAGGCCAGTGGCCGCTGCGCTTCGAGAAGCGACTGATCGTGATCCACGGCGGCACCGAGGTCGATTTCCTGCGCGGGCAATTTGGCGAGAAGAGTCTGCGCCAGCCGGCTGGCCCCCACGCGCTGGCCAGGCGGCTGATCGAGCAGGGACGGCGCGATGCGATCCCGGCCGACGACTTTGCCAACCGGCTGCAAAAGAACTGGCGTCAACGCAAGTCCCTGCTCAAACAGGGCGACACGGCAATGCGCGTCTACGACGCCGACCTGCCCGACTTCAAGTTGGCCGTCGACTACTACCTCACCGAGGACGGCGAGGTCTGGCTGGACATCCAGGAATACCAGGCGCCCAAGCTGATCGACCCGCAAAAGGCCCGCGCACGCTTGGCCGCCGCTACTGCCGCGGCCGTCGAGGTACTCGGCGTCGACGACGACTGCGTGGTGGTTCGCCAGCGCAGCCGCCAGTCCGGCCAGCAGCAGTACGGGCGCTTCGGCGCCGAACACATCGAACGGGTGACCCGCGAACGCGACGCGCGCCTGTTGGTCAATCTCACCGACTACCTCGATGTGGGCCTGTTCATCGACCATCGCCTACTGCGGGACCACATCGCCCGGCTGGCCGACGGCAAGCGCCTGCTCAACCTGTTCTGCTATACCGCCAGCGCCTCGGTGCGCGCGGCCACGGCCGGCGCGCGGGGCACCCGCTCGGTCGACCTGTCGAACACCTACCTCGAATGGGCCGACCGAAATTTCGCCCTCAACGGCATCGAGACGGGACACGACCACCGTCTCGTCCGCGCGGACGTGATCAAATGGCTCGCCCAGCCACCGGCAGACGACGAGTTGTTCGACGTGATCTTCCTCGACCCGCCCTCGTTCTCCAATTCCAAGTCGATGGACGACACCCTCGACGTCCAGCGCGATCACCCCGATTTGATCAGTGCCTGCATGCGTTATCTCGCACCCGGCGGCGTATTGGTCTTTTCAAACAACCGCAAAGGGTTTACATTGAACCCCGTCGTGACAAAACGGTTCCAAATAGATGATATCTCGCGAAAAACTTTGCCCAAGGATTTTGCCCGCACGCCAGAGCGACGGTTCGTCTGTGAAATCCGTCCCCGCTAGGCCGGTGTTGGGTCGCCGCATGGGCAGGTGGCTAGCCCGGACGACTGGGGGGCGAGGCCTGAAGAAAGCGAGCCTTTTCGCCGGGCTCGGGCTGGCCGCTGCGTTGAGCGGCTGTGCTACGTCCATCGAACAGCAAGCCGATGCGCGCCACGCCGAGCCGAGCCGGGATCACGGCAATGCAGTCGACCGCGACTTGCCCGCCACCCCCCTCCAGACGGTGGACACCCTCTCGGGAATGCAGACGCGCTCGAACGAGATCGTGATCCAGGCGGTCTCCCAACTGGGCACCCCGTATCGCTGGGGCGGGGTCTCGGCGGAAAAAGGCTTCGACTGCAGCGGCCTGACCAAGCACGCCTACGAAGAGGCAAGCCTCGAAATTCCCCGCACCTCGACCGAGCAGTACCGCGCCACTCATCGAATCGACCGGCAGGAACTGCGCCCGGGCGACCTGGTGTTTTTCCGCCTCAATGGCCGCCAGGTCGACCACGTGGGCATCTACGTGGGCGGGGATCGCTTCATCCATGCCCCGTCCCGCGGCAAGACGGTTTCATTCGCCAGCCTCGACAACGCCTTCTGGTCACGCAAGTATGTCGGGGCCGGCCGCCTTCCCGAGGCCAATGAGCTACAGTTGGCGGTACGGTAATCCATCGATACCTGCTATCACGCCAAATCAATGAGTCGAATGGACATCGATTCTTACGGGAAGGACCCTCGGCATGGACAGACGGCAGTTTCTCACCGCCACCGGCCTTTTCCCCCTCGCCGCCCTGACCGGTTGTAGCGGCGAGGAACCCCTCCTGCGCGTCTCGGGCATCACCTGGGTCGGTTACGAGCCCTTGTTTCTCGCCCAGACACTCGGCCTGCTCCCCCCCGAGCGCATCCGACTGATCGAGTCCCCGTCCAACACCAACAGCCTGATGCAACTGGCCTCGGGTGAGGTCGAAGCCGCCACCCTGACACTGGATGAATGCCTGCTGGCCCATGCCGGCGGCATCCCGGTGAAGGTGATACTGGTATTCGACACCTCCAATGGCGCGGACGTCATCATGGCCCGGCCGGGCATCGACGCACTTGCCGATCTCGAAGGCATGCGCATCGGGGTGGAAGAAACCGCGGCCGGGGCGCTGATGTTGTCGCAGACCCTCGAAGCGGCGGGATTGACGCACCGGGACATCGAACGGATCACGGTGGTGGGCAACGAGCAGATCGCCGCCTACCGTTCCGGGCGCGTCGATGCGCTGGTCAGCTACGAGCCGTTCGCCACGCGGCTGGCCGACCTCGGGGCGATCCCCTTGTATGACAGCAGCGCCTTCCCCGGCCTGATCGTCGACGTGCTCACCGTGCACGAACGCGCACTCGACCAGCATCCTCGTGCCCTCAAGCGGCTCGTCGACGCCTATTTCGAGGCACTCGGCGTAGTGCGCGCATCCCCCGGTCGGGCCCACCAACTGATGGCCCCCCGGTTGGAACTGTCCGTCGAGGACACCGAACGGGCCTTCGCCGGAGTCGATCTGCTGGGGGTCGATCAGAACCACCAGTGGCTGGGCGGCGAGCAAGCACGACTGACCCGGTCGGCACGCCACGTCGCCACCATCATGCGCAGCTACGGACTGATCGACGAGGTCCCGCCGCTGGCCGACCTTGGCACCAGCCGCTTCCTGCCGGTCCCGACATGACCTGGTCGCGCCTGCCTATGCGGCTGATGCTGCCGAGCGGCCTGACCATCATGTTCCTCCTGATCATGGGGGTCTCGCTGTTCAACGCGGTGCAAAACCGTAGCGAGCTTTTACTCGAAGACGCCCGGATGCAGTTGCTGGGCTATACCACCGAGATCGCCGGGGCGATCGAACAGGGCGGCTTGCAGCAGCCGGGTATCCTGCACAGCCGTGTCAGCCGCATACTCACCGACCCGCGCATCACGATGGTGGTCGTCCTCGATCCTGACATGAACATCCTGCTTTCGCCCCACAAGGCCTGGCGAGGCAAGCCCGTCGAATCCGTGTTGCCCGGCTTCGACGGGGAGTACGCCCAATCTCATCGTGGCGGCCGGCTTCCGCACGTCCAGTCCGGGCCGGCGGACCACATGATCGAGGCCATCCAATCGTTCGAACTACCCAGTGCCCAGAGGCAACGCCCGGCACAAAGCCGGGGGATCGTCTGGGCCCGCATGGACCTCGAGCCGGCCCTGCACGGGATCCGAAACGAGGCGATCTTCGACCGGCTGCCGGAAGTCTTTTGGGTGCTCTTCATCATCGCCATGACCGCCGCGCTGATCGACAACCAGGTCAGCCGGCCGCTGGCCCGACTGCGCCGTGCGGCCGCCAAGGTCCGCCAGGACGACTACGATGTCCACCTGCCGGAGACGGGCTGCCGCGAGATCGCCGAGGTCTCGAAGGGCTTCAATGCCATGGTGCGTGCCCAGCTCGAGGCGAGGAGCCGACTCCGCGAGAGCTGGCGGCAACTTGCCGTCACCCTCGACTCGGTCGGTGATGGCTTGATCGCCACCGATCTCGACGGGCGGATCACCCGGATGAATCCCATGGCCGAACAACTCACCGGTTGGTCACGTGAGGAGGCCGTCGGCCGCGACATCGAGGACGTGTTCGTCATCTGTGCCGCCGACGGTGCCGAACCCATCGAAATCCCCATTCGCCGGGTGCTCGCCGAGGGCACGCTGGTCGGTCTGGCCAACCATACCGTTCTAATCGACCAGCACGGTGGCAGGCACCACATCACCGACAGTGCCGCCCCGATTCAGCACGACGACGGCACCCTGGTCGGGGTGGTCCTGGTATTCCATGACGTCAGCCGTGAATACCAATTGCGCGAGGCACTGGCCGAAAGCGAGCAGCATTTCCGGATACTGGCCGACAATGGTCAAGCCCTGATCTGGACGGCCGACCTCGAGCAGCGACGCGACTACGTCAACCGACCGTGGCTAACCTTCACCGGGCTTAACCTCAAGCAGTCCCTGGGGAATGGCTGGCAGAGCGCCATCCACCCCGATGACCTGCCCGACCTGATCGGTGCCATCCGTACGGCCTACCGCGAGCGCAGTGATTTCACCCGGGAATACCGCCTGCGCCATCACGACGGGGAATATCGCTGGCTGCTGGTCAAGGGCACGCCGCGCTACAACAGTCACGCCGAGTTCATCGGCTACGTGGGCCAATGCCTGGACGTGACCGCTGACAAGGAAACGGCCGCGGAACTCGAGCGCCTGGCCTATCACGACGGCCTGACCGACCTGCCCAACCGCGCCCTGCTGCTCGACCGCGTCGGCCAGGCCATCCGCACCCGCAAGCGACATGGCGGCGTCGGCGCGTTGTTCTTCGTCGATATCGACGAATTCAAGCAGATAAACGATTTATACGGCCATACGCGTGGGGATCAGGTGCTGATGGATGTGGCGCGGCGATTGGGTGGGCTGGTGCGCGATACCGACACCGTGGCCCGCTTGGGAGGCGACGAATTCCTGGTCTTGATTCCCGAAATCGGCCCCAATGTCGAGGCGGCCCGGTCGCATGCACTGACCCTGGCCGACAAGCTGCGCCGCGCCATGGAGACCCCCTTCGACTTCGACGAGCACCAGCACCTGGGCACCGCGAGCATCGGGCTGACCCTGTTTGCCGGCAAGATCGACAACGCCGAAGGCCTCGTCCGCGAGGCGGACATCGCCATGTACCAGGCCAAGCGCGCCGGACGCAACAACCTGGTCAATTTCGAATCCGGCATGGTCGAGTCGGTCACCCGGCGCTATCGACTGGAACAGGAACTCAAGCTGGCGCTGCAGAAAGGCGAGTTCGAGCTGTACCTGCAGTCACAATTCGACCGGGACGAACGGCTTATCGGCGCGGAGGTATTGCTGCGCTGGCGGCATCCGACCCGCGGGCTGGTCTCGCCGGGCGAATTCATTCCGATTGCCGAAGATTCCGGGCAGATCATTGCGATCGGGGACTGGGTGTTGCGGGAGGCCTGTCACCTCCTGCATGGCATCGAGGTATCCATCCCGGCGGGCCAATACCGACCGACGATCTCGGTGAATGTCAGCCCGCGCCAGTTCCGCTCCCCAGATTTCGTCGACCGTCTGCGTCAAATCCTCGCGGAAACCGGGGTCGACCCCGGCCTGCTCATGATCGAGATCACAGAGAACATGCTGGTCAGCCATGCCTCCGAAGCCATCGATCGCATGCACGAACTGACCACTTTGGGCCTGCATTTCTCCATTGATGACTTCGGCACCGGATACTCGTCCTTTGCCTATCTCAAGCGCCTGCCCCTGGCCGAAATCAAGCTCGACAAGAGCTTCGTCGACGGGGTGCCGGCCAATATGGGCGACTCGGCCATGGTCGAGGCCATCCTGGCCATGGCGAATCGACTGGACATAGATGTGGTGGCCGAGGGCGTGGAGACCCGTGGGCAGTTCGATTTTCTCAAGGAGTACGGCACGGCCCGGTTCCAGGGCTTCCTGTTCGCCCGCCCCGTCCCGGCATACGACTGGCTTGACCGGAACCTGCCTTAACGTCCCTTACTCTGAAGATTTCCCGGCATCGCTGCCCTCGGCCTGCCAGTCGACGCACAAGGCATCATCCACAAAACGGATACGCAACGGCACGCTCTCGCCCGACCGGCCCAGCGCGCGCACGTCCGCCGCGCGCTTGACCAGCCGAGGCATTGCATCCTTGCCTGGCCTGGCTAGTGCCTCCACCAGCGCATAGCCCCGTTGCTGGACCTGTTCGGGCCCGAGGGCCTCGAGCTGACGGGCCAGCCCGTTCAGGTGGGCGCGCTCACGGCGCAGTCGATCGGCCAGCAGGCGCGACGAGGGACGATACCGGTCGAGTCGCTGACGCAGCACGGGCAGCAACCGTTCCCGGGTAACCAACAGCCGACGGGTCAACGCCGCCAGATGAGTGCCGCGTTGCGACAGATCCGCCGACACAGCGCCGTCCAGCGCTCGGCGTGGGGCGACCAGGCGGTCGCGCAGGGCCTGCAGGCGCCGACGGGGATGACCGCGCTCCAGTTGCCGCTGCATGTCGCGCAGGCCCTGGCGCTGCAGCGCGATGCGCCGCTCGACGATGCGATGCAATCGGGCTGCCAGGCCGGCCAGGCGGAAACGCTCCAACCGGAGCCGCTCGCCCGGGCCGCCACGCACCAGGCCACGGCTCAGCTCGTCGACCCGCTGCGAGCGCGACTGGAATCCCGCCTGCCAGACGGACTGGATGCGTTCGCCACGCCGGGCGAGTTGCTCACGCATGTCGGCGACCGTCACCGGGGTGGCCAGCTCGGCTGCTCCGGTGGGCGTGGCGGCACGACGATCGGCGGCCAGGTCGCAAAGCGTGATGTCGGTCTCATGGCCCACCCCGCTGATCGTCGGCACCGGTGAGTCGCGCAACGCCCGCACCAGCGCCTCGTCATTGAAGGACCACAGGTCGCTCAGCGAACCGCCCCCGCGCACGATCAGCGCCACGTCGAAGGCATCCGCCGATAGCTGATGCACGGCGGCGCGCAACTGAGCCGCAGATTGCGCGCCCTGGACGAGCACCGGGAACAGTGTGACTTGTGCCAGCGGGAAGCGGCGCGCCAGCGTGACGCGCACATCGTGGATCGCCGCCCCGCTATCCGAGGAGATCACGGCAATACGCCGCGGCATGACCGGGGTTTCCCGCTTGTGCTCCGGGGCAAACAGCCCCTCGGTCAACAGGCGCTGCTTGAGGCGCTCGAATTCGGCGGCCAGCCGGCCCTCGCCCGCCGGGGCGACCGTCTGCACGATCATCTGGTAGGCGCCACGTTCGGTGTAAATACCCAGTCGACCGGTCACCACCACTTCCTCGCCCTCCCGCAGGGGATGGCGGCTGCGCATGGCATTACCCCGAAAGAAAGCACAGCGCAGTTGCGATCGCTCGTCCTTCAGGGCGAAATAATGATGACCGGAGGCGGCGCGCTTATGCTCGCTCACCTCGCCGATCACCTCGACCGTGCCGAAGGCCTGCGTGAGCAGATCACCGGCCTGCTTGTTGATCTGGGTGACCGACAGCGCGGTCTGTCCACTGGATGACGACATCGGTTACCTACGAAATTTGCCGGACTGTTCGCCCGTGAGCGATCAGGCGAACACGAAAAAGGCCGCGAACTCGCGTCCGCGGCCGGCGACTCATGCTCTTTACCGGACAGTGAATCGGTCCGGGCCCGTCAAACGGACGCCGGCCCAGAGCCGAGACCGGTCAGTGGCTTACCAAGTTTTGTACGGACCCGGGTTCGAGTCGTATTCCTTCTTGGCAATGCCCTGCAGCATCTCGATGCGCTCGGCTTCGGCGATGGCTTCGTCATAATTGCCCTTTTCAGCCATCTTGTCCGCGCCGTGCATCAGGGGATTCTTCCACTTGGAGCCGGTCGGGCTGAAGGCGAAGGCGCCAGTGCCCATGCTCTCGACCGACTCGGCCGCCTCGATCGCCGCGGAACGGGCTTCCTTGTAGTCTTCCATGCTGGCGGCGCTTGCGATGCCTGCGGTCGCGAACAGTGCCGCGCCGGCGCTCATCGCGATAAGGTGCTTGGCTTTAATCATTGTTTATCTGCCTCCTAGGTGGTTTGCTCTGGTAGCCCGACCGACTTTAGCGCAATCAATCGCGGTATGCCAACACCCCCGCGACCACAGTCCGTAACCCGCTGGCGCCCCTATCGCGGCGATGGCCGAAGGAGCAACGCCCCACCTTCGCGTTCGGCAGGCGTTTACCCGCCCGGCGGCAGTCACTATAATTGCGCGGACACTTTACTACCAGCCGCAAGAGTCCCCACTACCATGCGTATCCTCGAGGAAGGTCTCACCTTCGACGACGTGCTTCTCATCCCCGCCCGTTCATCGGTGCTTCCCCGGGACGTGTCGCTCGTCTCCCGCCTGACCCGCAACATCGAAATCAACATCCCGCTGGCGTCGGCGGCCATGGACACCGTCACCGAATCCCGCCTGGCCATCGCCCTCGCGCAGGAAGGTGGCGTGGGGATCATCCACAAGAGCATGTCGGTGGCAGCCCAGGCGGAGCACGTCCGCCAGGTCAAGAAACACGAATCGGGCGTGATCAAGGACCCGATCAGCGTGCCGCCGGAGACCAGCATCCGTGACGTGCTCAAGATCACCCGCGATCACGCCATCAGCGGCGTGCCGGTCGTCAGCAGCGGGCACCTCGTGGGCATTGTCACCAGCCGGGACCTGCGCTTCGAGCAGAACCTCGACCAGCCGGTGGCCAACATCATGACCGGCAAGGGCGACCTGGTGACCGTTCAGGAAGGCGCCAGCCGTGACGAGGTCGAGGCCCTGCTGCACAAGCACCGCATCGAGAAGGTGCTGGTGGTCAACCGCGGCTTCGAGTTGCGCGGCCTGATCACCGTCAAGGACATCCAGAAGTCCACCGACTACCCCAGCGCCTGCAAGGATGCCTCCGGGCAACTGCGGGTCGGCGCGGCCGTCGGCACCGGCGGGGATACCGAGGAGCGCATCGAGGCCCTGGTGGCCGCCGGGGTGGACGTGATCGTGGTGGACACCGCCCACGGCCACAGCAAGGGCGTGCTCGACCGCGTCGCCTGGCTCAAGAGCCGCTATCCACAGGTGGACGTGGTCGGCGGCAACATCGCCACCGGTCAGGCCGCGCTCGAGCTGGTCGAGGCGGGCGCGGATGCCGTCAAGGTCGGCATCGGTCCGGGTTCGATCTGCACCACCCGCATCGTCGCCGGCGTGGGCGTGCCGCAGATCACCGCCATTTCCAACGTCGCCGAGGCCCTCAAGGGCACCGACGTGCCGGTGATCGCCGACGGCGGGGTACGTTTCTCCGGGGACTTCGCCAAGGCCATGGCCGCCGGCGCGCACTCGGTGATGGTCGGCTCCATGCTGGCCGGCACCGAGGAGGCGCCCGGCGAGGTCGAGCTCTTCCAGGGTCGCTCCTACAAGTCCTATCGCGGCATGGGCTCGCTGGGTGCCATGCAGCAGGGCTCCTCGGACCGCTACTTCCAGGCCGAGACCACCGCCGAGAAGCTCGTGCCCGAGGGCATCGAGGGGCGCGTCCCGTACAAGGGCTCGCTGGTCGCCATCGTCCACCAAATGATCGGCGGGCTGCGGTCGGCCATGGGCTACGTCGGCGCCCGCGACATCAACACCATGCGCAAGGTGCCGCAGTTCGTGCGCATCACCAACGCCGGCATGCTCGAATCGCACGTCCACGACGTCTCGATTACCAAGGAAAGCCCCAACTACCGGGTGTGAACCCGGCGGGCACCGCCGGGCGGTGCACCGATCGAGCCTTCGACCCGGCCGCACCGCCGGGTCGAATCGTTACGGGCAAACGGACACAAACAACTTGCTTGACGGGCCGCCCGCAGCCCGAAGCAATGACCCGGTCCTCCGGGCCGAGAAACGCAACCACGGACACCACGATGACCGATTCCGCGACCGCATCACACGCCGACATCCACGCCGAACGCATCCTGATCCTGGACTTCGGCTCGCAGTACACGCAACTGATCGCCCGCCGCGTGCGCGAGACGCAGGTCTACTGCGAGATCCACTCCTGGGATGTGGACAACGCCTTCGTGCGGAACTTCGACCCCACCGGGATCATCCTCTCCGGCGGGCCGGAATCGGTCATCGACCCGCAGAACGCTCCCTGCGCCCCCGAACTGGTCTTCACCCTGGGCGTGCCGGTGCTCGGTATCTGCTACGGCATGCAGACCATGGCATCCCAACTCGGCGGCACGGTGGAGAACGCCAACCACCAGGAATTCGGCTTCGCCAAGGTGCGCGCCCGCGGTCACACCGACCTGCTGAAAGACATCGAGGACGAAGTCACCGAAGAGGGCTTTGGGCTGCTGGACGTGTGGATGAGTCATGGCGATCACGTCGTCGAGATGCCGGAAGGCTTCAAGCTGATGGCTTCCTCGGACAATGCGCCGATCGCCGGCATGGCCGACGAGGCGCGCCAGTTCTACGGCGTGCAGTTCCACCCGGAGGTTACCCATACCCGCCAGGGGGCCCGCATCCTTGAGCGGTTCGTTATCGAGATCTGCGGCGCCCAGGGCCTGTGGCGCTCCGATGCGATCATCGAGACCATGATCGAGCAGGTTCAGGAGCAGGTGGGCGACGACGAGGTGATCCTCGGCCTGTCCGGCGGCGTCGACTCCTCGGTAGTCGCCGCCCTGCTCCATCGTGCCATCGGCGACCAGCTCACCTGCATCTTCGTCGACAACGGCCTGCTCCGTGAAGGCGAAGGCGACCAGGTGATGCGCACCTTCGGCGAGCATCTGGGCGTGCGCGTGATCCGCGTCGATGCCGAGGATCAGTTCCTGTCCCGGCTGGCCGGCGAGGCCGACCCGGAGAAAAAGCGCAAGATC